>JBLNCY010000010.1:0-177756 GCA_050261115.1 Methanocella sp. | reverse complement strand
CTACCCCAAACCCAACCCCCACGCCGATACCGCCCACACCGACCCCCACTACCAACCTGACCACCCCCACTCCAACACCCACCACCAACCCCAATACAACCATAACCCCCACAGAAACCCCTACACCAGAACCAACACCCCAACCAACCCAAACCCAATCCAGCTCATCAAACTCCTATAGCACGTCGAGTTCCTCCACAAGCGAATCAACACCCCAACCCACAAAAACTCCCACGCCAACCCCCACTCCAAAACCTAAACCGTCACCTACACCCGAGAACCAATCAGCCATAAAAATCCCCAACCGAACCACCACCGTAAACCCAAACATCATTAGCCAAAGTGACCTCTACCAGACCAGCACGTTAGCTTTGGTAGTAATGGCTATCGTGGTTGCAGCCGCGGTTATAACGAAAAGACGGCAACACCCCAGTGACCCAGACGTTATTGAACTAGACAGCATCTGATTACAATCAAGCTATTTTTCGGAAAATCATATTACAGCTAAAGAATGCTTAACTTGAAAACTCACCCAACAACCGAAAAGGTATCTGCTTACCAAAGATCCTAAAAGTATTCTATACTACAGGCAAAGGGTCTTGTCTCAGGTACACGAACCGGACGGTTATTTAGCAAATCCTCTAGGGCGTTTCTTAGGTCGGTTGTTTCCACTTTTTGGGGATCACGGGAATCATCAATTCTTCCACGATACCTCAGGTGGCGATCCTTATCCAAAACAAACGCATGCAGAGTAACCAGAGCACCATAGGCCCTAGCTACATTTTGGTCTTCATCTTTTAGATACAGAAAATTAAGTTGTCGTTCATCAAAAACCTCAGCCATTATACCTAAAGACTCCAGAGGGAAAAAGTATTGGTTATCAGAGTTTATCCCAACAAGCTGCACGCCGCGGCTCCCATAATCCACCTGAATCGCCTTTAGCCGGTCGGTATATACGCGTGCAGTTGGGCAGCGGTTGGCCATAAAAACTAAGACAACCATCGATTTATCATTAAAGGATGAAAGAGAATATCGTTTACCGTCAACGTTTGGCAGGTTTTCGAAGTTGGGCGCTGGAGCACCAATAGGAAAAGGGTATGTTACTTCAACAGCCGCACACAAGGCACCAAGATTACTCCTTAAATTTCTCGGGGAACTGCTTTACAATACCATCGGAAAGGGCATCGGCTAAAACCATTATTTCGGTGTAGATTTCATCAAATTTCTGAATGTCTTCTTCCCATTTACCGTTTAATCTGGCGATGGCTTCCTCTTTTGTAATCTTAAGATGCAGACTGAGTAGATCGGTGACGTCTTTTTTGGGCCAATACGGATTTGCTTCTGATAAGAAGGTGGCTATCTGGTTAGCGTTGTTTGTCCAGCGCTTATCGGCTTCCTCAAATTTTTTCTGGTCACCCGTCTTTGCTGCATCGACGAGTTCAACGGCAATTTTGATATGTTCTTTTAGTAAATCGGCGAGTTTGCTTCCGGCTTCTTGACCGTAGAAGGGCACTATTGCATTTCCGATGTCCTCTTGATTTTTAAGCAGTCGCACCGCAGTCGCTTGGGCGTCTTGAAGCGCAGCAACCGCCGATATAATGTAACACCGGGTGTATACGACGTGATCGGACCATAGCCTTCGCATAGCGAGTTTTAATGATGTACTTGCTGACATGAAAAAAACTGTGAAGAACAGTTCACTTATCTATTTGTTGGCGCACTAAAACAGCTACAGCAGCACCATTTAGGCTGAGGCGTATTTTTGGGGTCTTGAATCAAACTCTAGCTTGCATGGTTGCCCGCAGAAGTAATAGGTTTTACCCTTATAGACTGACTGGTACTTAGCTGTGTTTTCATCGATCTCCATTCCGCAAACAACATCAGTTACCAACAAACCACCTCCCTTGCACTTCCTACAAACCAAACCTCGTCATTGCCAGACGGAGGCTATCAACCCTAACTCACAAATGCGCTTCGCATTACCTCCGCAAAAGACCGAATAAGTGGGGCAGTTGCTCCATCTTTCACAGTGAATCTGCCATATATAAGCTGAGACGATCATAACAGAACAAGAAACCCACCGATAAATAGGCTTATTTTTTAGCAAAAACAGCAGCTAAAAATCAACTATTCGCTGCAGTCATATGGCTGTCAGCGCCAGAAACCTGCAAACGACCAGATGTATATGGCTATTGTCGGTGGTTGTTGAGTCTATATATAAGGGAGGGGTAGGTCAGCAAAGCAGCAGCACTAGCCCAAAGAAAAGGAAATTATTTCAGTAAGTCCTCTTCGCTTGGCGGTTGCTTAATCTGCCCGTGCTTCATTAGCAACTCTGTTGATTGGCGAGCATTGCGTATTATTGCGGACGCGCGGTCATATAGTTCCTGTCGGCTGGGCTTTATGCGTGCGACGCCTTGCTCGATAGATTTTAGGGCGCAAGCAACAGCTTCTCGAGGGAAGACTTCCCACTCGTCCATCCGCGGCAGAATGTCCTTTTCATTCATGCCTCGCTCTTCAGCATACTTTGCGAGTTCAGTTGCAGCTGCTATGCACATGTCGTCTGTGATGGTTTTGGCTTTCACGTCTAATACGCCACGGAAGATCGCCGGGAAGCCTAAGCTGTTGTTAACCTGGTTGGGGAAGTCGCTTCTGCCCGTTGCGACTATGCATGCGCCAGCTTCTTCAGCATCCCAAGGCCAAATCTCAGGAATCGGATTCGCACAGGCAAACACGATAGAGTCATCAGCCATGTTCCGTATCCAATCCTTCTTTATCGTATCGGGACCCGGCTTAGACGCAGCAACCACCGCATCCATACCCTTCAATGCTTCAGCCACACCACCTCTCCGACCCTCATTGTTTGTCACTTTAGATAATTCATAGAGCCAACGATTCTCCTCAGTGATATCAGGCCGGCCGGGGTAAACGATGCCGTTAATGTCAGCCATAATTATGTTGCCAGGTTTAACGCCCCAACGCATAAGAACATAGGCTGTTCGGGTATTTGCGGCGCCTGCTCCGACAAGCGCTATTTGGCTATCTTGAGGCTTCTTGCCCACTATCTTGAAAGCATTAATTAGACCCGCCAAGATCACTGCCGCAGTTCCCTGCTGATCATCATGCCAAACCGGAATCTCTAGCTTCTCGGCGGCTTTCTCAAGCACATAGAAACACTTAGGCGAAGCAATATCCTCCAAGTTTATGCCGCCAAACGTAGGCTCAATCAACTCACAGGCCCTAATCAACTCGTCGGGGTCTTTGGTGTTTAGGCATATGGCTGTTGCGTCTACACCGCCTAGATACTTGAATAGGAGAGATTTGCCTTCCATAACGGGCATGGCTGCCTCTGGACCGATATCGCCTAACCCAAGTACACGGGTTCCGTCACTAACGACTGCAACGCTATTCCATCGGTTAGTTAACTCGAAAGATTTCTCGGGGTCGGCTTGTATCTCTTTGCACGGCGCTGCGACGCCTGGAGTGTACCATAAGGCAAAGTCATCTACGCTTCGGATGGCACATTTAGGAATAACCTGCATTTTACCCTCATAATACCTATGCATAGCTGGCGAGAGCTGAGCGGGTTTTTTAGCTTTAGCAAGCAACTCCTCAACGGTTGGTTTAATTTTTTCGTTCGATGTCAAGGCAGAGTCTCCTATTCACCACAATAACAGAGGTGTTTTATGGGTTCTCAAAGCCTATGACGATTTAAAGGTAACGTAGCCGACAAACAGTCTATAAGTAGGTTAAATAAAAATTAAAAAAGAGATAAAACTCTTTTCAAGTGCTTGGGCATTTAGTATCTTGGCCTGTAACCGCCGCCACCGCGACGATCGCCTCTATCGCGGCCTCCACCGAAGCCGCCGCCACCACGACGGTCTCTACCACCGCCGCCGAATCCGCGACCGCGTCCTCTGAAGGGTCTGCGCTCCTGCTCATAGGTTTTGCTTGATACGTTGTTTTCTGTGTTTACTTCTTCTGCGAGCGGCGTTTGTGCGGGTTCAAGTTTACCATATTTACCGATGTTTAGGCGTATGTTTCCTTTGAATAACGTAACATAGCCATTTTCGATACGTACGGTGTCTCCGTCGTTTACTTTCTCGATGTTGTCATCCCACAGCGTTAAGTAGACTACACCTGTTTCGTCGCCGATGAGTGCATCGCTGACTTTGTGCGGTGAGCCGTCTCTGCCCATTGGGATTTCGCGTATTTCAGTTTTGGATACTACCTTGGCCGTGACATTAACTGCTTTAGATTGTGGGGTTAAGTCGCCGACTTTGGCTTCTACGGGTTGCTTTTTGTTTTCGAAAAAACCTTCTACAGCCAATTGATTTTCAACACCTATTTTGTAGTCTGAAGAAGATGTTAGATTCTCTGTACACTTAAGCCTTTCGCTTTAATAGGTTTCCGCGCAGCAGGGTTGAGCATATAAACATCTAAGAACAGTATGAATTTGTATGGAAAAAAGATGGTTAACTATCGGATTAGTTCTTACAATTGGGATAGTTTTAGCCTGCACCTTGGCATTGGCGCTGAATAATGAATTGACAAGCAATCTGCAAGGCGCCACTGTCGACTATACGTACCGTATACTAAACACTTATCCACATGATACATCCGCCTTCACTCAAGGCCTCGTCTTCAGTGAGGGCACGCTTTTTGAAAGTGCAGGCGGATATGGAAGTTCAAACCTACGCCAAGTTGAATTAATAACAGGCAACACCTTAAAGCAGTACAACCTGCCCAGCGAATACTTTGCAGAAGGCTTAGCCATCGTAAACGACCAGCTTATACAACTAACCTGGCTAAACAACATCGGCTTTGTTTACGATAAAGAGACCTTTAATGTGCAACATAACTTTAGTATTTCAGGTCAAGGCTGGGGCTTAACTTATGACGGCACAAACCTAATCATGAGCAATGGCTCCTCTAACCTGGTTTTTCTTGACCCCCAAACATACTCAATAACTAATCAAGTTAGCGTACAAGAAGGAGACGAACCGGTCCTTAACATAAACGAACTCGAATACATCAACGGAGACGTCTACGCAAACATTTGGCATTCATACAAAATAGCCATCATCAACTCACAAACCGGACAAGTCAAAGGCTGGATCGACCTCACAGGCATCTATCAATCAAGCGACCCCGAATCAGTCCTAAACGGCATTGCCTACGATACCCAAACAGGCAAATTGTTTGTTACAGGAAAAAACTGGCCAAACCTGTACGAGATTGAAATAATCCCCAAATAGGGAACACGAAAAAATCTAATTTGAGATTAAAATAAAAAAGGGGCAGGGCTATTTTGGCCCTACTTGCTTACGAAGCTCATCGTATGTGGCTTTAATGTCCTCGATGGAGGCTTCGTCTTCGATTGTCGAGGTGTCACCGAGTGGAGCACCAGTCAGTACCGCCTTTAGTAATCTGCGCATAATTTTTCCACTGCGAGTCTTGGGTAGCTTGGCAACGATTATGACGGCTTCAGGAGTTGCGATTGGGCCGATAGTTGTTCGTACGTGTTTTGTGAGTTCCGCTCGAAGCTCATCTGAGGGTGAGAATCCACTGCGGAGCACTACAAATGCCACTGGGACTTCGCCTTTGACGGGGTCTTCTTTGCCCATGACTGCTGCTTCGCTGACTGCTGGGTGAGAGATCAGGGCGCTTTCGAGTTCGACTGTGCCGATTCGGTGGCCTGCTACTTTTAGGACTTCGTCTGCTCTACCTAAGAGCCAGAAGTATCCGTCTGGGTCTTGGAGTGCGTAGTCGCCGACGTAGTAGATGCCTGGCCATTTGTTGAAGTATGTTTGCTTAAAGCGCTCGGGGTCTTTCCAGACGGTTTGCAGCATTCCTGGCCAGGGGGATTTGATGACCAGATACCCTTTGGTTCCTTTAGGAACAGATTGTCCTTTGTCGTCGAAGATGTCAGCGTTGACTGCAGGTAAGGGTAGGGTTGCTGAGCCCGGTTTTAGTGGGGTTAGCTCTATGCCTGAGGCTGGCGAAATCATGAAGCCGCCTGTTTCAGTTTGCCACCAGGTGTCGATGATGGGCAGTTTTTCTTTGCCGATGACGCGGTAGTACCATTTCCATGCTTCGGGGTTGATAGCTTCACCGACTGAGCCTAAGAGGCGTAGTGTGCTGATATCGTGCTTGTTGACCCATTCTTCGCCGAATTTCATGAACATTCGAACCGCTGTGGGTGTGCCATAGAGGATGGTTATGCCATGACGTTCTATCATGTCCCACCATCGGTCTTGTGCGGGGTAGTCAGGTGTACCTTCAAAGAGGAACGCTGTGACGCCGTGACTTAAAGGTGCATAGACATTGTAGGTATGGCCTGTAATCCAGCCAATATCTGCAACACACCAGTAGACGTCTTGATCATTGGGGTTAAATGCCCATTTAAGCGTCCAGTAAGCCCAAACCAGGTAGCCGCCTGTGCCGTGTTGGATACCTTTGGGTTTACCGGTGGTTCCTGACGTGTAGAGAATGAACAGTGGGTCGGTTGATTTCATGCTTTCTGGCTCGACGTATGCGTTTGCGCCTGCTGCTTTTAGTGCGTCCTGGTACCACACGTCTCGGCCTTCTTTCATTTGGATGTCTTGGCCTGTCCGTTTTACAACGATGACTTTTTCGATGTTTGGCATAAGGGGTGCAGCACGGTCGGCATTGTCTTTTATTCCAACTGGTTTTCCGCGTCGGAAGCTGCCGTCTGCGGTTATTAGGACTTTTGCGCCACAATCGTTAACTCTGTCTGCTAAGGCTTCAAAGCTAAATCCAGAGAACACTACGGTGTGGACTGCGCCGATTCGGGTTATTGCAAGTAGTGAAATTGGTAATTCCGGAATAACAGGCAAAAATACTGCGACACGGTCTCCTTTTTTGATACCGTAGTCTTTTAGAGCTTTTGCTAGTTTGTTAACTTCTCGATATAGCTGGTAGTAAGTGAAAGTTTTAACTTCACCCATTTCGCCTTCCCATATGTAGGCGACTTTGTTTTTACGGTTGCTTTTTACGTGCCTGTCTAGGGCGTTGTAGGAGATATTTAGTTCACCATCGGCAAACCATTTGAAAAACGGCGGGTTCGAGTCATCTAATATCTGGGTCGGTGCTTTGAACCAGTCTATTGCTTTGGCTTTTTCAGCCCAAAATTCGCGGGGGTTCTTAATGGATTTCTCCCATTCAGCTTTTCGGATTTCACCAGAAGAAATTGGGGCTATGCTGGGAGAATATTTCTCATTGAAGGGTAGACTTGCTTCAGACATTTCAGGTCTCATCCTATATGGATACATACGGTGAAACTCTATGCACATATAAGTTTTTTTAATGAAATGTTGTGAAATTGAAAACAGATTTGCGGTTTTTATGGTATGAATCAAGTTTGGTGAGAATATTTGGATGGGGCAAAAACCGATGATTCAACGAATTTGGAGATAATTTTATCTTTTAATTCTAGCTGAGATTGTTACTTAATTATTAGATTTAATACATATGAACAATTTTCATCCGAGGTTGACAAAAGAGTACTTTTTTCAATTATTACCGCCATTTTCGAGTAAATTACATATAAGTAAAAAAGAGATCAGTAACAATTACAACAGCAAAAAAAACCGCACAAACAGGAACAGATACCTGCATAAAACCGAAAAGAGCGCCGGGAATGGGATTCGAACCCATGCGGACCGGGAGGTCCACGGGCTCTCAAGGCCCGCGCGTTAACCACTCTGCCATCCCGGCACTCATATTTCACAACTTCTTATTCACGCTATCTTAAATGTCTACCTAATCACACAGTAACTCAGTATACAAACGATAGATAAAGTATTTTAACGTACCAAACCAATCGTAGCCTATATGACGCCCCAGACAATCATCCACATCCCAAGCAACATCCTTGACGCAATCTACGCAGGCGCCAAAGAACTCTACCCCCGCGAAAGCTTCCTGCTACTTCGAGGTAAAAAACGCAAAGGCACCATAAGCATAACTGATTTGGTGCTCGCACCCTTTGCTGCCCACGGACATGGCGAAGTGCACTTCAACCCCTACATGTTTGCAGGCGACTATTCCTTGGTGGGAACTGTCCACTCGCATCCCTCAGGCAACATCACACCGAGCCATGTAGACTTGAACTACTTTTTTGGCAGGGTACTGATGATTGTTGGACCGCCTTTTGAAGGCAAAAACTGCATCGCCGCCTATGACTCAAACGGCGATGAGTTGCCAATAGAGATTACTGCGCCAATCGAGTGCAAAGACGAGGATTTCTATTGACCGCCTGCTCGATGCCGTGCGGCTTCGGTTTGAAATTCGGCAAGAAAGGTTTGGGCAAATTTGTCTGCGTTGCCCTCCGTTCCGCGATGCACTCGATCAATGCCGCGGCAGCGCAGATGATGATAGAATTCGTGAAGAATAACAAATGGGTTAGCGAGTATGTCGCTGTTTAGCACAGTAATGGTTTGGGTTTTTGCTGTATAGCAGCCATAAGCGGTGGTTTTGTGGCCTTTTGGCAGCCCCACCCGCAATGTAGGCACCGCAACGCAGTATTCTTTGGCGAGTAATTCTAGTGCTTCTTCGGTTTTCCCGTTAAGGATCAAGTAAACCACATACGCTTTAAAACTTAAAGCAGCCATTAGAGATCAAGACAACATCAGCAGCCCGCGATATAACAGTAGACCCTGTAGAATTTTTCTTGTGGGTTTCTTCGGGTTGGTAGATTTGTTGACGGATGGTTCTAGTTTGTCTTTTCTCTGTTGCTCTCACGACCTACCCCCTCCCTTACATATAGACTCAACAACCGCAAGGGGCCGTTGGTGTATGTCTTGGTGGTTGCTGGTTCTTAACGGCTGCGACTATGCGATTGCAGAGGGGGTTAATTGCTGACTGCACAACTGTTTCAGGCCGAAAACGAACCCGCCTGTAAAGCGAGCACTTAGCTTTCAGTACAGGGTACAATTCAGTCAAGATGCAGCTGTTCCCTTGGCGTCTTCTGTTATTCGTGCCTGCAACAACAGATGCTTAAATACGCTCATTCAGGCTAGACTGATAGAGTGATTTTGTATGCAGACAACGAGTTTAAGTCAGCAGCAAGGCCAAGAATTATGCGACGAAATCGCCTCGATGCTTCTAAACACGCTTGAAG
Source organism: Methanocella sp. (assembly GCA_050261115.1). Lineage (GTDB taxonomy): Archaea > Thermoproteota > Bathyarchaeia > Bathyarchaeales > Bathycorpusculaceae > Bathycorpusculum. The sequence continues at coordinate 168,614 of JBLNCY010000010.1, read as the reverse complement.
CCCAAGACATCGACAACAAAGTCGAAGCCGCCATAAACGTCTTTCTAACCAAACAAAACATCAACGCTAACCCAGCGGAATTAGCCAGAAAACTTTCATGGTCCATCAAAGTTAGAATGGAGAAATAACGGGGGTGAAAGGTTTGGTTAGAGGTGAAGGCACAACTGCCCAGGGCTTTGCGAGCCCAGCAAAAATTCAACATTGCCTAAAAGGGGCACATTACCCATCCAGCAAGCAGGAACTAGTAAATTTAGCAAAAAAGAACCAGGCGCCTGGTGATGTGATGTCGATTTTAGAGTTAATCCCTGAAAAAGAGTACATTTCTCCTGCGCATGTCATGAAGGAAGTAGGCAAAAAAGAGTGAAAGAATGATGGTTGAAGCTTTAGGGCGAAGTTTTGATGACTCAAGATATGGTATAACTACGGTAAAGCCTAACCGCACCTTCAAGAAGTGCCGCATTAGGAGTTTACTGATTGAGTACATCATCAGTGACGCTGCTGTTATTCTCACGATACCTAAATCCTGTGGGGAATGTGAATGTATGGATGACTGCACAGACGATTTTATTCTTCAAATAATTGAAAAAACAAACGGAACCATACCCTCAAATTCGAACTATTTTTTACCCTAAAAAATGGAAGGGTGGCGAAAGCCACATTATATGCCTATGCTGGTGCGCCTCTGAGGAGGTGCGGGTTGCTCGAAACTGATTTCGGGCAACTGGTCCTTAAGGCGGTTTCCAGCTGCAATTTCTGCCTCTTCAAGAATAGCCAAAGCATCAGCATTAGCTATCACACTATTTGTAGGCATATCGTTGCTTTGGGTTGTTGTTGTGCATATTTCGGTAAGCAAGTTTCCTATGTTGCCTAATTCTTGGCTTGCCTCGGGGAAGATACTGCACATTTCATTTCGTACGTTGTTTAGTAAGCCTCTGGCGGGCGCAAGAACGGTAACAACATCCCCTAATTCGGATACGGTGCTTAGTCGCATTGAGACACTTTGCAATGCGAGGGATGATTGGGAGAGCATTTTTGTGACTTTTCGGATTTCTGCAAGTTCGGTTGCAAGAATATTTGCTCTAGCTTGGTCTCTTTGTGCCATCGCTTTCATGATTCGGCCAAAGATTTCCTTATCGCGGTTTTGAAAACGCACAACTGCGGCGTCTAAATTGCGTGTTTGAGCATCTAACCGTTGAGTAACCGTTGCGATTTGCTCTTTTAAACCAACGGTTGGTTGACCTACATTTTTTATTTTGGAAACAAGAGACTGGTCTTTTGGCTCTTTTTCCTTCCATCGACTAGTGAAACCTTTAACCAATTAGCATTCCCCACCCTCAACTTCCATTTGGATAATAAAAGAGTGTTCGCATTTATTAGTTAAAAGAGCCACCCAGCGGCAGGGGGGTTTTTATATCAATAGTTAAAGAAAGACGCAATTTTGGCAAAGTTTTTGCATTTTTTTATGTATAAAGCATGGAGTTAGCACTGTCTTTCACTATTTAAGCTCAGGATAGTCTGCGAGAAAAACGGTGGCCAAAATGTCAATAATACAGGGTCTCAACCAACGGCCCTTACATATTTGCTGATTAGGGCAGCCTAAAAAGAGGAGAGGAGGCAGAAACCCTACGGACTGGCGAGTCTTGACCAGTATGCGGCAAGAGCATCAAGCGCCTTATCAAAAAGATAATCCTCAGGAACAACATCCACCGCTACATCCAGCTCTTGAAGCGCCTGGGCGGTTGTTGGGCCAATCGCCACCACAGTAACCTTCTTCTCTTTAAGGATTTGGCGTAGCTGTTCCATTGGAGCCTTTTCGGTGAGCATCTTGAAAATATTTTTAGCGCTCAACCCGCTACCGAAAAGAAGCGCATCAATACGGCCCTCGGCGAGGTCTTGATAAAACTTGGTTTTAAGCGCTTCATCCACAGGTAACCCTGATTCGTAGACGTAGATTTCTTCGACATCGGCACCGCAGGCTCTAAGCTGATTGGTTAATGTTGGAGCCGCGTTACTTGTGCGTGGAATCCGAATCTTCTTGCCCCCAAGGTCAGCTTCTTTGAGGGCTTCAAGGAGACCGTCACCGCTGTACTTTTGAGGAATCATATCCACCCTGACGTTGCAGTCCTTTAGGGCTTCAGCGGTTTTAGGCCCCACAGCTATAACACAGGTTTTTTCTAAACCTTCCCTTAACAGCTGAGTTTGCTTGACCTCATCAGCAGCTAAAAAGAGATACCTTACACCGTTTGTACTCATCAAAACAACATAGTCAACGCTGCTGCCTGAGAGTTCCGCAATGAACTTCTTCATGGGTTCAGGGTTACTTAGACCCTTGATTTCGATGGCGGGGATGTAGTAGGGTACGCCGCCTTTGGCGCGGATAAGTTCGCCTGCTTCCGCAGCTTGGCCTGAGGGGCGGGTGATGGCGACTACTCGGCCTTTTAGAGGGGTGGTTTGAACCATGCCAGTTTCCTTCCTAAGGTGGCTACTTCACCGATAACTATCACAGAGGGAGGCTTGATTTGCTTAGCCGCGGCCTCTTTAACGACCGTGCCTAAGGTGGCAATTAGAGTCCGCTGCTGGGGAAGAGTGCCTGACTCAACCATCGCAATGGGCCTATCGGGGCTGATGCCGCCCACAAGCAACTTGCCTACTATATCCTCAAGCGATTCCACACCCATAAGGATAACCATGGTATCGACTGAGTTGGCAATTTTCACCCAATCTATAGGTTTCTCTGCATCTCCAGCCCTATGACCGGTAATTATTGCAACTGAAGCGGCGTAGTCGCGGTGCGTGAGGGGGATGCCCGCATACATAGGCGCCGACACCGAAGAACTAATACCGGGCACAATCTCAAACTCAATTCCCTCTGCCACCAGCGCCTCAGCTTCTTCGCCGCCACGGCCAAAAATGAAGGGGTCACCGCCTTTTAGCCGAACCACATTGCCGCCCTCTTTGGCTTTCTGGATTATAAGTTCAGTGATTTTATCTTGGGGTACCTCATGCAGGCCAGTTCGTTTGCCAACAAAAATCTTTTCTGCCCCAGCAGTAGCCATGCCTAGAACCTCGTCGCTTACGCCTAGCCGATCATAGATTAAGACGTCAGCTTGTTTGATAAGTTCAGCTGCTTTTAGGGTGAGGAGTTTGGGGTCGCCGGGTCCTGCGCCGACGAGGTAGACTTTACCATGCGCCATATTTTTCTCTCCATTGCTTCTCAAAGTCTTCCGCGCCAAGTAAGATGAGGTCGGCGCCGACTTTTGCACCCAGCTCGGCGGCTTGGGATAGGGTGCCGCTTGCGTGGGCAGTTATCTTTTTTTGTCCTTCCAGAGAGTAGACGCTGCCTGAGAGGGTAAGTTTGTCTCCGCTGGCCACTGCGACGGCGCCGATGGGGACTCTGCAGCCGCCTTCCAGCTTCAAGACGAGGCTGCGTTCAGCAGTTATTTCTGCTCGGCTTGCTTTGTCCTCAACTGATTGGAGGATGCTGATTACTTGGTCGTTGTCTTCTTTGGCGACAACAGCGATCGCGCCTTGGCCGGCTGCGGAGGGAAATTGATCCAGCGGTAAGCGCTCGGTCATTTCCTCAGTTATGTGCATGCGTTCAAGGCCTGCTTCGGCAAGAACTATGCCTGCAAGTTCGCCTTTTGTTACTTTACCTATGCGGGTGTCGATGTTACCCCTGATCGGTGTTACTTCGAGGTCGGGGCGTAAATGTTTGATTTGGGCTAAACGGCGAAGGCTACCTGTGCCAACCACTGCGCCCAGAGGCAGTTGCAGTAAGGGGGTTCTGTCTTTCGAGATAAATACGTCGCAGCGGGAATCCCTTTTTGGAATCGCCGCCAACACTGTGCCGGACTGCTGCTCCACAATGGGAACATCTTTTAGGCTGTGCACCGCAAAATCTACCTCTCCAGCGACGACTTGCTGATCGATTTCCTTCTCAAAGATGCCTTTACAGTCGATGCTAAAGAGCGGTTTACTGTGATCCTTGTCGCCAGCAGTATGGATGATTTTTAGCTCGAATTCGATGTCTGGGTTTTTGGCTTTTATTTGGTTGAGGGTACGGTTGGTTTGGGCTAATGCGAGTTTGCTGCCGCGTGTACCTACAGTTAGCTTCATGGGGGTTTCCTCGTTTTTGCCGCTGACGCCAGTGCCTTATCGAACGCGACAATGGTGAATTCAAAGTCCTCGGGGCTGTGAGCGTTTGATAGGAAGCAGGTCTCATACTGCGACGGCGGAATAAAGACGCCCTCTTTTAGCAGGCTTTGGAAGTACGCGCTAAACATGGCGGGGTCGCTTTGTTTGGCAGATGAGTAGTCAGTGACGGATTCGTTGGTGAAGAATATCTGGAAGAGCGAAGCTATGCTGTGGACCTGTGCTGGAAGCTTGTAATCAGCAGATAGGTCAACTAAGGCCTTTTTGAGTTGGACAGCGTTCTTTTCGAGGTTAGGATAGAGCGTCTGCTTGTTCTTAACTAAGTACCCGACGATTGCCATGCCCGCCGCTACAGAGACCGGGTTACCGCTAAAGGTACCCGCCTGATAGACTTTACCGAGGGGGCTTATGTTTTGCATGATTTCCTTCTTGCCGCCAAACGCAGCCAACGGGAAGCCGCCGCCCAACACCTTACCCAAGGTCGCCATGTCAGGTTTTACGCCGAAATACTCCTGGGCGCCACCCAACGAAAGACGGAACCCAGTGATGATTTCATCAAAAATCAGCACAGCCCCATACTGGGAGGTGAGTTTTCTTAGGCTTTGGAGATAATCTAGTTGGGGCAGAATCAAACCGACATTGGCAAGGACAGGTTCGAGGATGACCGCGGCGATTTCGTTCCCCTCTGCTTGGAATACCTGCTCGAGCGCCGCCACATCATTGTAGGGCAGCACGATTGTGTTTTTGGTAGTGTCATCTGGAACTCCAAGCGAGTTGGGGGCACCAAACGTCGCCGCCCCAGACCCTGCCTTCACCAGCACGTTGTCGTGGCTGCCGTGGAAGCACCCGTCAAACTTTACGATTTTCTTTCGGTTAGTATAGCCTCTGGCGGCGCGTATTGAATGCATGGTGGCTTCGGTGCCGCTGTTGACTAGCCGCAGCATCTCCATACAGGGGGAGGCCTGGCCGATTTCTTCGGCGAAGGCAACTTCCTGCTCGGTTGGTACACCGTAGAGGGTACCCTTTGGCAACTGCTCCGCAACGGCTTGCAATATTTCGGGGTAAGCGTGGCCCAATAGCAGCGCGCCGTAAGCCATACAGTAATCCAGGTAGGTGTTTTTGTCGGCGTCAACCATCTTGGAGCCTTTGGCTGAGGTAACAAAGAAGGGATAGGGCTCAAAGGCGCGGACGGGACTGTTTACTCCGCCAGGTAGGACATTTTTAGCTCGCTCAAAGAGCGATTTAGATTTGGGTAGAGTCAAGGCTGATTCAACCATGATTTTGCGTCTTTAGCGTGATAGGTTATGATGAGGTCGGCGCCTGCACGTTTGATGCCAAGCAGGATTTCGCGGGTTATGGTTTTCTCGTCTATCCAGCCCTTCTCGGCGGCGGCTTTCACCATACTGTACTCGCCGCTCACGTTGTAGGCAACGATGGGCATATTAAAATTAGCCTTAGCCAAAGCGATAACGTCAAGATACGCCAAGGCAGGCTTAATCATAATCATATCCGCACCCTCAGCAATGTCCAGCTCTATTTCTCGGAGCGCCTCGACTTGGCTGCCCGGATTCATCTGATAGCTGCGGCGGTCACCGAACTTGGGGGTTGACTCGGCGGCTTCCCGGAAGGGGCCATAGAAGCCCGAAGCATACTTCGCAGAATAAGCCAAAATTGGATTCTGCTCGTATCCTGCTTGGTCAAGTGCCTCACGGATAGCACCGATTTGGCCATCCATCATGGCAGAGGGCGCAACAATGTCTACTCCTGCCTCGGCATAGCTAACCGCAGTTTTGCCCAGCAACTCCAGAGTGGCGTCATTTTGGATTTCACCGTCTTTGACTATGCCGCAGTGCCCATGGCTCATGTACTCGCAGAGGCAAACATCACCGATAATCACGAGGTCGGGGCCGTGTGCTTTTTTAAGTTCCCGAATGGCTCTCTGGACGATGCCCTCTTTAGCGTAGGCCTGAGTGCCCACTTCATCTTTCTCTGCGGGTATGCCAAAGAGAAGGACGCCCTTGCAGCCTTGCGCTAGGGCATATTTGCCCTCCTCCGCTACCATTGCGAGTGGTAGGCGACTGTAGCCGGGCATGGAGTTGATAGGCACAGGCGCATCTATGCCTTCTTCGACAAAAATTGGATAAATCAGATGACTCGCAGACAGGTTCAGGGGATTTAGCATGTCTCTTAATGCTTGGGTTCTTCGAAGTCTTCTCATCCTTACAGTCGGAAAAGTCATTGTTTTACCTCATCCTTTTGGATTAATTGCAAAGCCAATTCTTCGGCTTCAGAAATTTGCCCTTCCATCAAAGCGGCTTTTACTTCTACACTATTGAGGATATCATATAGTGTTTTGCTTCGCACCTTCGGGTCAGCTATACGGTTTTTTAGCTGGGGGCGTATTTTTTCTTGGAGTTGTATCTCGAGCAAATCAAGGGGCGTAACGAGTTTCTCAATGCGTTCCCGTAGGAGGTGTGCCATGGCAGGGCTTTTGCCGCCGGTGGAAACAGCTATCTTTACATCTCCTACGCGGGCAACGGCAGGTAGAATGAAATCGCTTATTGCAGGGTTATCTACGGCGTAGACTGTGGAGCCGTAGGTTTTTGCTGCTTTGACGAGTTCAAGATTTAGTTTGCTGTTGTCTGTGGCTGCTAGGAGCACGTCAGGTTTGGGGTTTAGGTTTTCTATGAATGTTTTGGCGTCTTTGATTTCGGTTTTGAGTAGGGCGACTTTTTTGGTTTCTCCCAGTTGGAGGACTTCTTTGGAGAATTCTTTGCTGATTAACCATATGGTGGCGCCTGAGTCTAGGAAGCTTTGGGTTTTGCGGTAGGCTTCTGCGCCGCCTCCTATCACCATGACTGTTTTGCCGTTGAGTTTTAGGTCAATCAACAATTTGGGGCCCCTCTTATAGAGCGTTAAGGGTGTGGTTGGTTATGAGGTTTTTGAGTCCTGCTCCGAAAGGATAGATATTTGTGGTTAGTTTGCGATGGGTTGCTTGTGCTGTCGTCTAGTGGCACCTTGATGGTAATTACCACAAACGTTATATTTAAGGTGGATGGTTTATCCAACCATGAATGCCTCTAGGAAGGTCGATCACGTACTTAACATAAGAATAACGCATAAAACAGCACGTGTTCCCCTCATGGAGGCAGTCGCCTATCAAGACAAAACCCAAGCCCTCACAGAACTACGCACGATAGAGGGCGTAGAAGAATGCCTCTACCTGCAAACCTGCAACCGCATCGAAATTTACCTCGTAGCAGAAGAAACAGAAAACCTAATAGACATAACCAAAAATTTTTTAGCTAATAGAGCTGGCGACCAAGCGCAAGAAGCATTCCAAGCAATAGAAAGCTCAATCGATAACGAGGCAATCAATCACTTACTCCGAGTTACCGCAGGCATGGAATCCATGGTTATAGGCGAAGACCAAATCCTAAACCAAGCCTGGAACGCCTACATAGAAGCCGACAAAGAAAAAACAATCGGCCCCATCCTCAAACTCCTCTTTACTCGAGCAGTCTCGGTAGGCAGGAAAGTTCGCAGCGAAACCGGAATCAACAAGGGAGCCGTATCTATTGGCTCAGCTGCAGTAGAATTAGCGGTCAAGTTGATTGACCACCTGGAAAACAAAAAAATCCTCATAATGGGCGCTGGAGAAATCGGCACCCTAGTAGCCAAGGCTATGGCAAGACGCTGCCTGAGCCCCATTTTTATTGCTAACCGCACCTACGATCGTGCAGTCAAGCTTGCAGAGGAACTCTCAGGACAAGCGGTTCGTTGGGACAGGTTTGATGAGGTTATGGCAGACGCTGACGTAGTCATTTGTGCTACTTCGGCGCCCCACTATTTGCTTACTAAAGAAATAATCACACGATTGATGAACGAGCGCCAAAACCCCAGCCCAATGGTAATTATCGACATATCAAACCCCCGAAACGTCGAGAAAAACGTAACTGAAGTCCAAGGCGTTAAGCTCTACAATATAGATGACTTAAAGCTGATTGCAGACACAAACAGGGCTCAACGAAAAGCCGCCATAGAACAGGCACAAGCCATTATCGACAAGGAACGCGTGCTTCTTGAAGAGGACGTCAAAAGCCTAAGCATACGCCTAATCGCGTCCGCACTCCTCTCTAAAGCTGAACAAATAAGGAAAAGAGAACTCGCAACTGCAACAGCCATGATGGGCCAGCTAGATGAACGTCAAAAAAGAATCCTAAACGATTTAACAACCATCATACTTAAACAGACATATATCCCCCTAATTGAGAATCTAAGATTAGCCGCAAAAAACGGGGATAAACAAGCCATAGATGCTGTGGCTAGACTGCTTGAAAAACCGGAGAAAAAATAACTTGTTAAAACCCGCATCAAAAACTGCTGGATTAATCCTCATTGGGCATGGAAGCAAACTGCCCCATAACCGTGAGAACCTTGAAAAACTAGCAGAAATCATTCGCCTTAGAAAAAAATTCCAAACGGTTTCGATTGCATTTATGATACGGGACACCCCAACCGTCGAGGAAGCCATCGACAGCATAGCAACAAGCGGAGTTTCAAAGATTGTTTTGGTTCCAGCCTTCCTAGCGCCAGGAGTCCATACAACACAGGACATCCCTGGACTCATCGGAGTTAAAGAAAAAGAGCCCCAGCTAAAATCCAAAGGCGTGGAACTCCTCTATGGCGAACCCTTAGGCAGCGATGAACGCATCGCAGACATCCTCGAAGAGAAAGCACTCAAAGCGTTAGGCTGCGAACTAAAAAAAGACAGCGAAATTCTCGACGCATACTCAGTTCCTGAAGCGGGAAAAATCGTCGATAAGTCCATGTTGCTTATCCGAGAAGCCATAGGAGAAGAATTAGCAAAATCCCCGCCAGACGACATAGCCATTGTGGAGCGGGTTGTCCACACAACAGCTGACCCCGAGTTTGCAAAGCTCATTGTTATTAGCCCAAACGCGGTCCAAGCGGGTGTAGCCGCAATTAAAGCAGGCGCCAAAGTTGTAAGCGACGTCAAAATGATTAAAGCAGGCATTAACGCTGCGCGCCTCAAAAAGTTCGGCACTCAAGTTCAGACCTATATGAATGACTGCCGCGTAATGGAGCTCGCCAGAAAAGAGGACCTTACCCGGTCCGCAGCAGCTATGAGGTTAGCCATAGAGGATGGCTTAGACGGCGGCATCGTGCTAATCGGTAACGCTCCAACAGCAGCCCTTGAACTTGCAGCCCAAATCAGGGAAGGAAAAGTTAAGCCGGCTCTGATTGTGGCGGTTCCAGTGGGGTTTGTAGGCGCCGCCGAATCCAAAGATACCATCGCCAACCTACCAGTGCCCTATATCGTTACGCGTGGCCGCAAAGGCGGCAGCACCATCGCAGTCGCGATCTTCAACGCGTTACTTACTAAAGCGGAAGGAAAACTCTACGGTTAAAGGAGAAGAAGGGTTTGGCGCGGTTTTTGAAGTTCGGTCTATCAACGGGTGCCACGGCGGCCGCAGCAGCCAAAGCCGCAGCAACGGTATTATTGAGTGGAGAGGTTAACCGCGTCGTTATCCCAACCCCCATCGGCATCAGATTCGAGCTACCCATAAAAACCACCAAAAGAATCACCGCTGACACCGCCCTGGCCGTCGCCGTAAAGGACGCAGGTCAAGACATCGATGCCACCGATAAAATGGACATAGTAGCAACCGTTAAACTAACCGACGACGGCAAAATCACCATCCGAAACGGGGAAGGCATAGGCGTCGTCACCAAGGCGGGTTTGCAGGTTCCGATTGGCGAAGGCGCCATCAACCCAGTTCCACGAGCCATGATAACAGAAGCCGTCAAAGAAGTTCTCCCCCAAGGAAAAGGCGCCGTAGTAACCATAAGCGCACCGGAAGGCGCGAATATAGCTAAGAAAACCACTAACGCTAAATTGGGCATCAAAGGCGGCATATCCATCCTAGGCACCACAGGCGTCGTTAAGCCCCTCTCGGTGGAGGCATGCCGAAGATCCATGGTGCCCCAAATCGACGTCGCCCTCGCAAGAGGGTACAAGCGGCTGATTTTTGTGCCAGGCAGCATCGGTGAACGCATAGCCAAAGAGAAATTCAGCGCTCCAGAGGATGCGATAGTGCAGACCTGCGACTTCGTCGGCTACATGCTTGACAAAGCCGCCGAAAAAGGAGTCAAAGAAATTATCTTCATCGGTCACTCGGGGAAACTTGTCAAGCTCGCCGCGAGGCTCTTCAACACCCACCACAAAATGGGTGACGCTCGAAATGAGGTCATAGCAGCCTACGCGGCTGCAGCAGGAGCAACACAAACCATCGTCAAAGAACTCCTTGAGGCAAACACCACTGATGAAGCAACCGAAATCCTGCGCCACGCAAATCTTGTGGAAGCCACCTACGACCTGATTGCCGAGCGTGTCCATAAGCAGGTCAGCGATCGGGTGGATCATAAAGTGAAGTTTAGTGTTGTTATCGTTGCCATGGATGGCACCGTGTTGGGTATGGATCAAAACGCAAAGAGGGATAGGCCTTGGGAAAACTTGACATAGTCGGCGTTGGCCCGGGTTCGGCGGACTACATTACCCCCGCTGCAAGAAATTGCGTTCTGCAGGCACAGCTGGTTATCGGTGCACAGAGAAGTCTTAGCCTCTTTGAGGGCGACATAAAAGGCGAAAAGATGGTTTTAACCGCTAAAAACCTCGCCGAAACCCTCAAAGCGACATCAGAAGCCGTAAAGGCTGGCAAAACCGTCGCATTGCTGTCAACAGGCGACCCCGGATTCTCAGGGCTACTGCACACTGTGCAAGAAAGCGGCTTATTTAGCCCAGAACAGATCAATGTGGTTCCTGGTGTCAGTTCCATTCAGGTATGCGCAGCCCGATTACGCCTTAACTGGGAAAGCGCTAGGCTCTTTACATTCCATGAAGGGCAAGTAACAGAAGACCAGAAAGAGAAACTGCTCCAGGCATACCAGCGCGGAAACACGATCCTGCTGTTGCCTGACGCGAGAGGCTTTGCGCCTAAGGATATTGCGGCGTTTCTGCTTCAACGCGACGCAGACAAAGAAACCCAAGTCGTGGTCTGTGAGAACCTGACTTTGGAGAATGAAAGAGTAACCATGATGTCTCTTGAGAGGTTGCAGGGGCAAACCTTCGGCGCCCTCTCAGTTATGGTAATCAAACAACCAACGGGACATGAAGTATATGGCTAGAAACTGGGCATACAAAACACCGGGAATACCTGACGAGTGCTTCAATCAGGGTGAGGCTGTGCCGGGACCCACTAAAGAGGAAGTCCGAGTCGTCACCATAGCCAAAGCCCGACTCAACGACGGGAACACAGTCATTGACGTAGGCTGCGGCACAGGAGGATTAACCGTTGAAGCGGCACTACAAGTGGGAGGCAAAGGCAGAGTCTACGCCATAGACGAAAACGAAGCAGCAGTCACCCTAACCAAGAGTAATGTGCAGAAATTCGGCGTCGAAAACACGGTGGCGGTTTCAAAGGCGCGTGCACCTGAAGCGCTTATAAGCATGCCCAACGCAGACGCCATATTCATCGGCGGAGGAGGCGCAAACCTCCGAACCATCATCCAAACAGCTCACTACAAACTCAAACCCACCGGCAGAATCGTCATAAACGCAATCCAACTCGAAACGGCGGCAACCGCAATCTCGGAGCTCAAAGCCTTAGGCTACCAAGACATCGACATAGCAAGCATTCAAGTCGCCAAAGGCAAACAGACCCCCAGCGGAACCATGATGACCGCCCGCAACCCCATAACGGTGATTTCAGCAACAAAACTATAGGAGAAGAAATGTTTGGTCGGCGTTTTTATCGGAATCGGTGTAGGTCCAGGCGACCCCGAATTACTCACCCTCAAAGCAGCAAAAACCCTCAAATCAGTGGACACTATCTGCGTACCCAAGTCCCACCCAAACAGACCCAGTATGGCACTAGGCATGATTAAACCCATACTTGGTGAACGGACAAACCCCGCCGAAATCCTAGAGCTCGTTTTTCCCATGAGCCGAGATGACCTAAACAACCGAAAGCTCTGGGCAGAAAACGCTGTGATAGTCACCGCCAAAGTCAAGCAAGGCGACGTCGCCTTCATCACGCTTGGCGACCCCATGCTGTACAGCACATTCCTCTACCTCTATGAATACCTAAAAGAAAGCTACCCCCAAATCGAGCTAGAAATCATCCCTGGCGTAACCTCCCTCACCGCAGTCGCCGCAAGATCCAAACTGCCGCTCGCAGAGCAAGACGAAGTCGTCACCATCATACCCGCCGACCTCAAAGCAGACCGCTTAGCAGAAGTCGCCAAACACGCCGAGAACCTTGTCTTTATGAAATGCGCCTACCGCATAAAAGAATACATCCCCATCCTACTCAGAGCAGGCTTCACCAAAGATTCAACTGTAGCGTTGGTTAAACGCTGTACTCTGGCGGAGGAGAAGGTTATGGTCGGTAAACTTGGCGATGTCGAGGGCTGGGATGTTAAGGAGGATTACTTCTCGGTGGCTATTGTTAAGAAAAGTCAGGTTCCTATTCACTGGAAACAGAACGGAAGTGTGTCAAAGATTGAATAAAGTTGTTTTTATCGGTGCAGGCTCAGGCGACCCTGAACTCATCACCTTGAAAGGCAAAAAATGGCTTGAGCAAGCCGACGTAGTCGTCTACACAGGCAGCCTACTCAACCCCGAATACCTCAAGTACTGCAAACCAGACGCCGAACTCTACGACAGCGCAAAGATGGGTTTGCCCGAAATGCTAAAGGTCATGGTCGAAGGTGTCAAAGCGGGCAAACGTGTGGTGCGGCTGCATGATGGCGACCCGAGCTTTTATGGTGCCATTCAAGAGGTCATGACGGCTCTAGACAAAGAGGGAATTGAGTACTTCCGCATCCCAGGTATCAGCTGTCTCCTTGGAGGCGCCGCGGCACTAAACCGCGAATTAACCCTACCCAACATATCCCAGACAGTAATCATCACACGACCTGAGGGCCGAACCCCCGTCCCCGAAGCCGAAAGCCTTCGCAAACTCGCCGTACACCAAGCCACCATGGTCATATTTCTTGGAACGCCGCACATTAAGAAAGTCGTTGAGGAGCTCCAAGCCGGCGGCTACCCCAAAGATACACCTTGCCAAGTAGTCTACAAAGCCACCTGGCCCGAACAGAAAATAGTCAAAGGCACTCTAGGCGACATTGTAGGAAAAGTCAAAGCTGCAGGCATAACCGAAACCGCCTTGATATTTGTCGGTCGCGTTCTTGACCCCCAAGCCTACGACTACTCCAAACTCTATGACCCAAAATTCACAACGGGCTTCCGTAAAGGCGAAGAATAACCATGTACGAAAGGGGCATAGCAGTTGTAGCCTTAACTCGCCGAGGCGTCGAGACCGCCCAAAGAATTAGGCGTGCCCTCGAGTCAGCCCAGATTAAGGCAACCGTCTATGTGCCCCCGAAGTATAGCCAAACTGGCATGGTACCTTTAGAGAAGAAGCTTCCAGAAGTTTTTGGAAACATTTACAGTCAAGTGGATGGGATAGTGGCGGTTATGGCTACGGGTATTGCTATACGGACGGTGGCGCCACTGCTTGAGAGCAAACTTACTGACCCGGCAATAGTCGGCGTGGACGCCCAAGGCAAATTCGTCATCAGTCTACTCTCAGGTCATCTGGGAGGCGCAAACGACCTGACTCACATCATCGCCGCTGGCATCAACGCTATACCCGTCATAACCACCGCCTCAGACGTTATGGGCAAACAAAGCATAGAAGAGATAGCTAAACGGCTACATCTTAGAATCGAGAACCCTGACAGCCTTGTGGCGTTAAATTCGGCGATAGTTAATGGCGACCGTATCGTAGTCGTGTTAGTCGGCGACGCAAAAGTCCCTCCAGACGCCCTTGCCGCATACGAAACAAGAACCGCTCAAAACGGCGCTGAGGCATTTAGCATTCTTGGCAGCTTTGACGCGGGTATCATTATCACCGACCAGCCGCTTACTATCACCAAATTTACTAAACCCTTCACTATCCTGAAATCACGCAAGTTAGTGGTGGGGCTTGGGGCGCGCAAAGAATCCAGCGCAGAAAGCATCATACAAGCCGTCGACACCGCGCTAGAGAAAATTCATGTGCCCCTCTCGCGCGTCAACGCCTTTGCAACCGTGGACATTAAGCGGGATTCTCAACCGATGCTAGATGCAGTTTCCAAGTTGGGTGCCCCACTAGAGTTTCTAAGTGTGGAGGCACTGCGCACAGTCACATATAGTGACCTTTCGCCTGATTCGGCGATGGTACAATCAAAAATTGGAATTGGAGGAGTATGCGAACGAGCAGCCTTACTAGTAGCAGGACCAAATGCAAAGTTGATTCTAAAAAAGACCAAGCTAAACGGGGTAACAGTAGCAGTAGCCATGGGCGAGTAGCCGTCGTCGGTATCGGACCCGGCAGCTGCGAACACTTGACTCCCAAAGCCCGCACTGAAATCGAGTGCGCCGACGTCGTCGTAGGTTACGGCACATACATAAAACTCATTGAGTGCTTAATCAAAAAAGGCGCTGAAGTAATTTCAGGAACTATGGGCAAAGAAGTGGAACGCGCCCAAACCGCAGTAGATAAAGCCAAGGAGGGCAAAGCGGTAGTTATGGTGTCAAGCGGTGACCCCGGCGTCTACGGAATGGCAGGCGTAGTCCTAGAGGTTGCAGCAAAAGACAAAGAACCAGTCGAGGTCGAAGTCGTGCCGGGCGTAACGGCAGCCACCGCCGCGTCAGCGATTCTTGGCGCACCCCTCATCAGTGACTTCGCAGTGATTAGTTTAAGCGATCTCTTGACGCCTTGGGAAAAAATTCGGAGCCGAATAGAATTGGCCGCTCAAGCTGACGTCTCAATCGTTCTCTATAATCCGCAGAGTCAAGGCCGCACAGAACCCCTCGTCAACGCATACCAGATCATGATGAAAAACATCAAGCCAGACACGCCAGTGGGAATCGTACGTCAAGCTGGCCGTGAGGGACAAACCTACACCATAACTACGTTGAAGGACATGCTTAATGAGGAAATCGACATGGTAACCACAATTGTTGTAGGTAACTCAATGACCCGTGTGATTAATGGAAGGATGGTTACAGCTAGGGGCTATGATGTCTAAGGCGCTTTTTAGCCTGAGAAATAGTTAATAAACGCAAGTTTAACTTAAATAAACTGGGGTTGCAAAAACTGTCGAAGCAACAACAAAAACTCCTATCAAACAAGGGCGAATTCACCAGATTCCAAATTCTATTCGAAATCATGCGCAACCAACCGCACATAAAACAAAAAGACATCAGCGACAAACTAGGCATAACCATCCAAGCCATCTCAAAGTACTTCAAAAAACTCGCCCGCGAAGGCTACATCGAAGCAGGCAGCGAACGAGCCGACTACCGCGTCACCCCCAAAGGCCTAATGAAGCTCCAAGAAGACATACGAGGCCTCGAAAGCTACCTTAACGAAATCAAAAAAGACCTAAAAATCGAACACGCCTGGCCCGCCATAGCCACAGCACCAGTCAAAGCCGGCGAAGAAGTCGGATTGATAATGAAAGAAGGTATCATGTACACTGTACCCATAGACAGCCCGGAGGCAGAAGCAAAAGGCACTGCGCTGACCGATGCCAAAGCAGGAGAAGACCTGGGATTAAAGAACATACAGGGAAGGGTGAACGTTAAACATGGTAGGATTCTCATCGTTAAGGTGCCTAGCATCCGAAAGGGCGGCTCCCGAGCCACAGACCTAACAAAAATAAAAAGCTACATTGAAAAATTCAAACCTGACAGGATCGGCGTAATGGGCGCAGTAGGCAGAGCCGTACTCAACAAACTCAACTACAGCCCCGACATAGAATTCGGCATAAGCCATTCCGCTGCAATCGCCGCCTCAAGAGGACTCAACGTATTTGTGCTCGTCGTGGGAAGAATGGTTAACCGAATGATAGAAGAAATCGACGACATCAACATGAAATCTGGCAGTAACATCGTCTATGAAGTAAAGGACGCCCAGAAAAAACCATCAGCCACCCCTTAGCAGCCCTTCTTATGAATGATCCGTTTGCTTGCTATGGCGTGCGGGGGCTGAGTCTATATATAAGAGAGGGGATCTCTCGACAAAGCAACTGAGACTTAGATCCCGTGCTTTTCTCTGTTATGCGCTAAGAGTTCCTCTTTTGAGCCCAGCTTGGCACCGCAAACCTGACAAGTGATGTCATGGACTTTTACTACGTGATCTATCAATTGATCGTAGCTTTCAAATTGAGCACCACAACCAGGGCACTTTGTTAACTGTTTTGCCATTGATTTTCCTCCTTCTAAAGCAGTCTTATTTTACAAAAGTACCATCAATGGTTCGGTTATTATCCATACGTGATTACCGAAAGCAACCACAACACACAAAGACAACTAGACACAAGACGGATGCTTAAAAAAATAGAAAAGGGGACAGCTTATGGCTGCATTGTTAGTCGAGTTGGTAGGCTTCTTCGCCGTGTTCGCTTAAGTCCAAGCCGGCATCTTCAGCGGCTGGATCGACACGTATCGGCGAAACCTTGTTTATGACTTTAAGCAGCACATACGAGCCCACGAACGCGAACGGCACAACAACCGCTATTGCGGCTAACTGGGCAAGGAATTGATCCACGTTTCCATAGATCAAACCGTCGACGCCACCGACTGCTGCAGACGCAAAGATACCAGTGGCAATGGAACCCCAAAGACCACCGACACCGTGACATGCAAATACGTCTAAGCTGTCATCGATTCGGGAGCGTCCTGCACGCCAGCTCGCCACCAAGTTGGATATCACACCTGCGGCCAACCCGATGATTAGCGCGGATGGAACAGTGACAAAGCCTGCTGCCGGCGTGATTGCAACCAAGCCTACGACGGCGCCGATTGCTATGCCAGTTGCGGTTGGCTTACCTTTGAGTATCCAGTCAGCGAGCATCCAGCTTACTGCTGCACCCGCCGCGGCAATGTTTGTGGTGACTAAGGCTGAGACAGCTAAATCGTTAGCTGCAAGTGCACTGCCTCCGTTGAAGCCAAACCAGCCAAACCACAGCAAAGCTGCACCCAGCAACACATAGGGTACGTTTGTTGGCTTGAACATCGGCGGAGTTTTCTTCTGATCTAGCGCCTGCATGTGATCCTTCCAGGGCACTACACCACATCGGCGTTGCCCAACCACCAAGGCGGCTGCGAGCGCTGAGACACCGGCTGCAATGTGGACAACTATGCCACCTGCAAAGTCGATTGCGCCTAAGCCACGTAGCCATCCGCTTGGGTTCCAGACCCAGTGCGCGATTGGCAGGTAGATCAGGGTGCTCCAGAGTACCATGAAGATCATTAGGGATTTGAATCGTATGCGTTCGGCGCAGGCACCGATGATGAGGGCGGGGGTGATGGCGGCGAATTTTAGTTGGAATGCGAAGAATAGCAGTTCGGGGATGTCTGATGTGAGTGCTGGGTTTATGGTGTGTATATCTAGGCCGCTTAATCCGGCTAGGGAGGGGCTAAATCCGATGAATCCACCGAAGGATTCGCCAAAGACTACGCTGTATCCCCATAGTACCCACACTATGCTTATGACTGCAAATATTGCAAAGCATTGTACGATTGTGGATACTAGGTTCTTTTTACGTACTAGGCCCCCATAGAAGAACCCTAGGGCGGGTGTCATTAACATGACTAATGCGGTTGCGGTTATTATCCAAGCAATATCTCCTGATGCCATTTCATTTTCCTCTTTGCTCAACTGTTTAGTTATTTTATTAATAGCTGCACAAATATCGTGTTGACGTATATAAGAGTATCCACTTGAAAATATATGAATCACTTTCATGCATATATGTACACCACACGCAGAAAAAAGTTAGCGCTTGTCCAAAAACCTAACAAACAAAACCACAACAAACCCACACCTGCCCAAAACAACCCCCCAAAAATAGCCAAACATCAACCCCCACCCAGCACCCCAAAAAACACAAAAAAGTCTAACCAATAGCAGTAAACAAACACAAAAAATGAAAAAACAAAGGATGCCTTAATGGCAACCATTAGGTTCAGGCAGAACTTTTAGGCTACGCAGCAACTTTTTAAATTCATCCTCTTTTAGCGAAGCCCGCCGTCCACTTGCATAGATACCCTTAATCATTTCAACCGCGGCAGCCACTTTCTCGTCGTCAGGTTCCATGCCTGTAAGTTCCATAATTTTGTGCTTTATAATGCCTTTACCTGATTGCTTACCGATGGTCAGTCTGCGTGTGTTACCCACCAGTTCAGGCGGGTAGGGCTCATAAGTCCATGGATTATTGAGTACACCATGAGTGTGTATACCCGACTCGTGAGCAAAGCCGTAATCGCCGACGATGGCTTTGTTTGGCGGCACCACAAACCCGGTTGCTTGACCGATATAGTTTGCGACGGCTTTTAGCTTGCTGGTTTTGCCCTCGAACTTGGTTACGCCACGCTGAAGATAGAGATTTAGGATAACTTTTTCTGTTTCTGCATTGCCCGCGCGTTCACCTATGCCCAGAAAAGTTGTGCTGACATAGACTTTGTCGTATAAGCCGTCTGCAGCTTGGATTGCAGCAATCGTGTTTCCGATAGCGTTGCCAAAGTCGTCATGAGCATGAATTTCAATAGCAGGGATCTTGGTTTCTTCTTTTATGGCTCTGACTTTTGCAGGTATACCGTTTGGCATGGGCGCATCTATGTCGGGTAAACCGATGCCGACAGTGTCACAGATACGGTAACATTCCGCGCCCGCCTCGGCGACTGCGTTGATGAATTTTTTCTCAAACGCCCAATCCGCGCGTGTGCTGTCTTCGCCATGGACAAATGTGCGTAAGCCATGGGTTTTAGCCGCATATTCGGTGACTTCAACTACGTTAGCCAGGATTTGGTCGTATGTTTTTTCGGGCCATTTGGCATCGAAGTGAATGTAGGATACCGGATGAGAGATACCGACTTCTTTGAAACCGCATTTTACGGCGCTGTCGATGTCTTCTTTGACGGCTCTGCACCAGCCGGCGACTCTTAGGGGCAGGTTTTGGTCTAGGATGAGTTTTGCGGCGTGTTTGTCGGGTTCTTGATAGTGGAATACCTCGATGCGTTCGACGCCTATGTCGCAAAGTAGCTTAGCGATTTTGGCGGCGTCGCTTGGTCCTGCGGCTAAGCCGGGCATTTGGATGCCGTCTCTTAGGGTAGTATCGTCAACTATTATGTTGGTTTTTAGGGGTTTTGTTTTGAAGAAGAAGTCTTTTATGTCCATTTTTGTTTCTTCTCGGTACAGTTTTTGTTTGCACTTTCGCTTTTTTGTGACGCTAACTAACGCTTCTCTGGAATTGATAAAGGTTTCCATGCACATTTTGTAAGTTTGTCCAATATAATAAGCGACTTAATTTCAAATGAACTTTACATAAATTGAGTAAAAACTTTACATAGCTACGGGAGTTTTGAGAACAAAGCCTTCAACGTACCCGAAACACCCAAAACATGAACCGAAGCAGCCACACCACCAACCGACACCACACAAGCCACAGAAGCCCGAACCTGAGGCAACCAAGCAAGCAAACACTTAACAACATAAATCCGCCGCTCAGCATCACAGCTAATAAACGACAAACCAGTCAGACTTGCCCCCACCTCACCATATAGCTTTGTAACAGAAGCCCAAAGGACATCCATAAACTCACGTTCACTAAGCACCCGTTCAGACTCAAACTGCAACGCCAAATAACGCCGTTTAACACGCTTCAATCAGACTTGCCCTCCTTGACAACACGAATCCCAGGCGCAACAAACGATAAACCAAGCTTCTCACGATTAGCCCTAACAATACGCAGGGGATTAACCGAAACAGCATCAAGCGCTTCAACCTCATTTAAACCAAACAAGTAAGCTAAACTTGCCAAGTCACGAGGCATACGCAGAAACCGCGCCTCACCTACTCCACTTGATAAAACAACAGGCACCTTGAACTCTTTTGCCAAAGCCACCTCCCGCCGTAAACTCGACAAAAGCCTAACTCTCGGAGGCCCTTCCAACACAAGCAGCGACTTCACATCAATCTCAAGCGCAGTTTGGCTACAGCTAGCAAGTTCGGCTTCTGCGCGATCAAAAAAGCGTCTATGATAATCCAGGTTTGGGAAATTTATAAGATCCACACGGTTGTCTTTGGCGGCGCTGCGCGCGATTTCTTTATCCTCACAGATTATGCAGATTACTTCGAGTTTGCGGCGAAACTTTCGTAAGAAACGCATGAGGTCTTCTTGATTTCGGGGCTTAAAGTCGGCGCGGACAACGAAGTCTAGGCCAGTTTGTTTGCAGGTTGCTTTAAGGTTACTGATTTGGGATTCATCGATTTGGCGGCTGAAGGCAATGCTGATATTTGAATAGCCGAATTTTGCGGCTTTTTCTATGATTTGCTGAGTTGCCTGTGTTTCTTTAGGGTCTACTCTCAAATGTAAATCGCAGAAACATCTTTTCATAGTAGCAACCCAAATTGCTTAGCCAACTCTACAACTTGATCGTTGGTTTTATCCCTAAAATGAACTTTGACGTGGATTGGATCGCTTTGTGTGAATTTGGGTTGACCTAAGTATGCCGCTTGTTTGTCAAACCGCAAGAACAAGTTGCCCTTCTCGAGGTGTAGTTTGATGTCATTTTGTAGTTGCTCCTTGTCTAGTGAGCTTAATCGTTCACCTAATTTCTCTAAGGCGGCTGGGAGTAGTTTTCGGTCTGTGAGTCTTGCGGTTAACATCACTATGGGGTTGGAGTGGTGACCCGTTAGTGCGGTTTTTTGGAAAACAAGGTCTTGGGTTAGTTCTGGAGGAAACAGGTTTTTTGTTGCAGTCTCAACTTTGGTTTGGTTCTCTGTTGCGTGCGCAAAGACCCGTATGTCAATGTATCCCACTGGTTTTGTCTCGGCTGGTTTTGGCATGCTCGTCCCGTTACGGTTTATTTCTATGTGGAGCCATTTAGAAGTTTTGTTTTCTTCAGCAAGGAAACCCTAACAAGCTTACAACTTAATCAAATAAAATAAAGGTTGGCACTAAAGTGCCTTGGGAAGTTTAGGGTCTATGCTTTCTTTATGTGCGCCTTAATAGCATCAACGTTTGCTTCGTTTGTGCTTTTGCGGCGTACATCAACAGGTAAACTAGCTAGCCTTGCTTGATGCTTGGTGACGCCGGCAGCTTTGAGCTCGTTTAAGCTAAAGCCCTTGCCTGTTTTCTGTTTCCCTTTTTGGGAGGTTATGGTGGGTTTTATGTGATGCATCTAGTATGGCCCGTCTCCCTTACGCTGGCGTTTCTTGCCGTGGTGTTTCTTGGCACCTTTTCGGTGGCTTGGGCGTACTTTTTCTGCGCCTGCACCGCGGTGACGTAGACCTCTAACACTTTTACCTGCACTGGTCAAGCTGCGGAACACACGACTGGTATGTTGTGGCTGCGCAATCCAGTTTATGTCTTTGTCCGTCACGATGGTTGGTGCATGTTTATCTACCAAGATGACTTCAAACCACTTGTGTCGACCGTCTTCGCCTACCCAGTAGCTGTTGAGGACTTCTAGGTTCGGGAAGTGTTTTGCGGTTCTTTCCTCAGCGATTAAGCGGAGGCTTTTTGCGGGTTTAAATTTGTTAACACCCATGCGTTTTGGGCGTCTGCCTGACCTCGGTCGGAGTTTTCTAAGTCCTCCTCTGCGGACTTTGGTTCTTGCAACCACAAAGCCCTGTTTTGCTTTGTAGCCAAGTTTTCTTGCTCTGTCGAGTCTGGTTGGGTTTTCAATGCGCACAGTTGAGGGTTGTTTTCGCCATAGGACTAGGCGTTGGCGCATTAGGTCTTCAACGAAGCTTTGCTCCGGTTGAGCCCATTCTTCGGCTATGTATTTGTATGCCATGGTTTTTCACTTGTTGTGTTATATGTTTGCGGTTCAGCCTTTCGGCCACATCCCATCGGACAGGATTGTCCGTCTGCAATTTCTCATCAGAACAGCACAGGGTGAAATAAACCTTTTCTACTATTGAGGTTTTTATTGACAAGTCTTAGGGAACCTGTAACTGTTTTTGATACCTAAGGTTTATTGGGTGTTTTGGGGTTCTTTGCAATCCGCCACATAGATTTACAGAAAAGCGGGCAAGGTAAACTCCCTTGATTTATTGAATTAACGTTTTCTAGATCACGCCCCAGGTTTCTGCATTTTATCGGTTTTTGTCTCAAGAGAGTCATCCCAGTACTTGTCAAACTCTTCTGGCGACATCAAATCCAGCGAGCGCATCTGCTGACTAAACGTGTCTAACGCACAGGGGTTGCTTAAGTGAGCACGGTATATTTCCATTAGCAAATCTATTGCCATGGACTGCGAAATGGGCTTTTTAGCCATAAGGGAAAGTTCCTCGGAGACACGGGTTAAGTCTTCATAGACGCGCAGGGGCAGATTTAGCGTTTTAACCAATTCAACCACACCTTTGGCTTATGGCGCAATTACCTTTTAACCTTCGCTAAACCCTACACCAACGATTTCGCCCACAAACAACCCTTGAGGCATGCTAGAATTTGGTTAGTCAAGAAACCTTAACCAAAACCGCTTTATCACCCCAAACCACGCCTAGAACAGCAGCCGACAGCAATCAAGGAGGTTATTTGCAAAAATATATGAACCATCGTGCGGTATGCAGAGGCGAGAGTGTGTTGGCAATTAGACGGCAGATACACGTAGGCGTAGCCATTTTGGTGTTAGCCGCCGTCTGTCTAGGCACAGTTTTCCTTGGGGCTGCAGAGGCCTGCTATGGACCGCACATAACCGCCGACATTGACCGCACCCAAGTATATCTAAACGAAACAGTTACCATAACCGGTGAAGTCTGCCCCGCAGCAGAAAACAAAACCGTCCGAGTAGCCTACACGCGACCCGACTACACCTACATCGAGCAGTACGTGCCAACCGACCCCATATCGGGTAACTTTACCTCAACTCAGCAACTTGACATGGCAGGTTACTGGAACATTTTTGCCATTGATGGTCACATTTGCGATCGCCTCTTTGCTGAAGTCACCGATCCCACTAACCCCACTGCGCCCTCTCCAACGCCAAGCGTCGAATTAAATTACAAAGTAAACTGGTCGGTTTTTGCTGTAACGGCCGTTTTGTTGTCTTTGGCTTCGGTTATTTTCTATTTCGGGACCCGAAATAAAACCCGAAAAATAACGGCGATCAGAACATTTGTGCAGGTAGGTTTAGTTTTCATCCTTTTCTTTGGCATATTTATCGATCACTACAATTACCCCATACCCGCCACGCAGCTTGCAACCCACGAACTAGACATAGCAACCAACGTCTTAGGCGTGGACATGCCAGACGGGTTACCTGCACCTTTCTTGGCATGTTACTACCCCTGTGGCAGAGCAGTAACTTGCGCACTGTGGCAGATCCAAACCTACATTTACCCCTTCTTTGACGTGGGCGGCGGCTGGGGAGTCCATTACCTCTCCGACGGCATAGCCCGATTGGCAGTGGTGTTTGGGATCATAATCCTTGCCGCGGTGGTGCTGGGAAGATTCTTCTGCGGCTGGGTCTGCCCCTTCGGATTATACGTAGACCTCCTTACACGACTAAGAAAGGCACTAAGAATTAAACGCAAAAAAGTCTCTGACAAATTTAGCCAGCACCTCCACCAATTAAGCTACGTTATACTAGCGCTGATACTTGTCCTTAGCATAGCCTTTGCTTCTCAGACGCTGCTTGGAACCCAGCTTGTCCCAGGCACAGAAAAAGGTGGCTACATCAACACCTACTTCGCAGCCCCCTTCTGCCAAGTATGCCCCATGAAACCCCTCTGCCTATTAGCAGAGAGCAGTGTTGGTTTAATGCGGATGGAATGGCTCTGGCAAAACACAACCGGCCAATTCCTCGAAGTAGGCTTCTACCTAACCGCAACAAACCTCATCATACTCGCAATAGTTTCAATAGCAGCCTTTTTCTTTAGGCGCTCATGGTGCCAGATCTGCCCGCTTGGCGGCTTGATCGCATTGTTCAATCGGTTCCCGCCCTTCAAGTGGATCTCAGGGGTACGTCTAGATAAGGTAGAGGAGAAATGCACTAAATGCGGCATCTGCAAACGCGTCTGCCCAACACAAGTCGTGGATGTCTATGAAAAGAAGGGCGGCGACGTGGCAAACTCGCAGTGCATCTACTGTCTGCGTTGCGTTGAGATGTGTCCACAAGAGGACTGCTTACAGTTCAAGGTGGCGGGCAAGAAAGTGGTGAAATCTAGGAACTGGTTAAATAAATCCGACACAGTAAAACTTGAGTAACAGGAGAAAAATGGGTGTGCAGAAGAGAACGGTTGCTGTCTGGATTGGCGCAGTCTTGATTATTTCAGTCTTGACGGGGCTACTTTTCGCTGTCCCCAATGAACCAAGCAAACAGACAGATACCGCTCTGCAAAATATCATCATAAAAGCCGATGGAACCATAACACCCCCAGAGGCACCACTTACCAGGTACGATAACATCTACAAGCTCACAGGCGACGTCTATGGCACGATAAAGATTCTAAAAAGCAACATTGTTCTTAATGGCGGCGGCTATACCCTGAGCGGCCCCTACGATGGGTCGCAAACAAATGTTTGGGTAGTCGGCGCCGGCCCCAATCAGTCGCCTGAGTTAACCGCGCAGTACATAATCGGCGTAGACTTAGGCGATAAAAACGTTGAGGGCATAACAATCCAAAACCTCAACATCAAAAACTTTAGCATAGGCACCTATCTCTGGACAAAAAACAACACCATAACCAACTGCGTCGTCTCTGAAAGCATCTTAGGCATAATGCTCTCCGGCTCAAACACCACCATAACCTACAATACCCTTAAAGAAAACCAGCAAGGACTATTCTTTGGCTTCAACGGCGTAAACGAAACTATACCCGCCGACATAATAGTTAACCATAATTCCTTTGAGGATAACTTGGTGCAAATCAATGGTTGCTTCTGTGAAGAGTACCCCGAAGACGAAGAACCGCATGCATGGGACGACGGCAAAGAGGGCAACTACTGGAGCGACTACAACGGCACCGACACCAACGGCGACGGCATAGGCGACACACCCTACATAATCGACGCCCTAAACATCGACCATTACCCTCTGATGCAGAGCCCAAGGCAACGGCTAACAGAGATATTTACGCCAATCTTTGACCCCGTAATACTTGCGTTTGCATTGGCTATCCTGTGTCTAACGTCGGTCTTTATGCTTTGGGCGTTTAGAAAAGCTCGCCTAGAAAGCGCCCAAAAGTCAAAGCAGTTACGTTAATCTTTTATCCCAAATTGACCCTAGACAAGGCAAGGTATGTTACATGAAGGTTGTCGCGTTTAATGGAAGCCCCCGAGCAGAGGGAAACACTGCCATTCTAATCAAACAAGTACTAAAAGAATTAGAAGCCGAAGGCATAGAAACCGAATTTATCCAGCTAGGCGGCCAGTTAGTCCACGGCTGCATAGCCTGCGGAACCTGCCGAAAACTAAAAAACAAACAATGCAAAATCGTCAACGACAACATCAACAGCTACATACAGAAAATGATTGAAGCCGATGGAGTAATCTTTGGATCACCCACATACTTCTCCATGTTGACTCCCGAACTCAAAGCACTCATCGACCGCGCAGGATACGTCGCCATGAGTAACGACCACATGTTTAAACGCAAAGTCGGCGCCGCAGTGGTCGCCGTCCGCCGCGCAGGTGCAATGCCGACCTTTGATGCCATAAACCACTTCTTCCTAATCAACGAAATGATTGTCCCCGGCTCATCCTACTGGAACATCGGCGTCGGAAGAGCGCAAGGCGACGTAAACAACGACGAGGAAGGGCTCGACACCATGGCGACACTGGGCAAAAACATGGCGTGGCTACTAAAACAGCTAAAACCACAAGAGCCTGCATCGAGTCACCCGTCGTTTTTTAGTCAGGCATAAATGGTTAAAAGAAAAAATGGTTGACCCCTCAAAGGGGGCTTTTTCTGTTTATTTCATGATGGCTTGGAGGTCTTCGTCTGCTGTTTTGATGGGCATGATGTTGAATTTCTCGACTAGGACCTTGAGGATGCCTGGCGTGATGAAGGCTGGTAGGCTGGGTCCGATGCGGATGTCTTTTATGCCCAAGTATAGCAGAGACAGCAGTATGGCGCATGCTTTCTGTTCATACCATGATAGCACCATCGAGAGTGGCAGTTCGTTTACGCTGACCTTGAAAGCGTCTGCCAGTGCCAGCGCGATTTTGACTGCGGAGTAGGCGTCGTTGCATTGGCCGATGTCGAGTAGTCTTGGAATGTCGTCGATGGTTCCTAGTTCTTTGTCAAAGAAGCGGAATTTGCCGCATGCCAAGGTCAATATGATGGTGTTGCTGGGTGCTTTCTCGACGAGTTCGGTGTAGTAGCTACGTCCGGGTTTTGCGCCGTCACATCCGCCGACCAGTATGAACCGTTTAATGTGACCTGCCTTAACTGACTCGATGACTTTGCCTGCGACACTTAGTACGGCGTTGCGTCCAAAGCCCACAAGGACAGATTTACCTTCGGTGTCTTCTTGGAATCCAGGTAGCTCGAGTGCCTTGTTTATGACTGCGCTAAAGTCTTTGCCCTCGATGTGTGGTACGCCTGGGTAGCCGACTGGGCCTGAGGTGAATATGTTTTTGCTGTAGGAGTCCATTGGGCGCTGGATGCAGTTGGTGGTCATGAGGATGGCGCCAGGGAATTGGGCGAATTCTCTTTGTTGGTTTTGCCATGCGGTTCCGTAGTGGCCATAGAAGTTTGGATACTTCTTTAGTCCGGGGTAGCCATGGGTGGGTAGCATTTCGCCGTGGGTGTAGACGGTGATGTCTTTGCCCTGGGTCTGCTTGAGAATCTCCTCAAGGTCTATTAGGTCGTGGCCTGAAACGAGGATTGCTTTGCCTTTCTTGTGGCCTAGTGGAACCTTGGTTGGGGTTGGGTGACCGTAGCGTTCGGTGTTGCCTGCGTCGAGCAGTTCCATGGCGCGGATGTTGATTTCGCCGCATTTGAAGACCAGACCGATGTATGCGTTTATGTCTAGTGCTTTGTTAAGTGGGGCTGCTAAGCCTTCGTAGAGGAAGTCGAAGACTTTGGGGTCTTTTTTGCCCAGCAAGTAAGCGTGATAGGTGTATGCGGCGACGCCTTTTAAGCCGTAAGTAAGGAGCCATTGCAGTGAGTGGAGGTCGGGGTCCATGTTTGGCTCTGAGTCTATGCCGTGGGCTCTGCCCTGTGCAACCATACCCTCGATTGTGGGTTCAAGTTTCAAGTAGGGATTTTTGTTGAATAATTTCGCCTGGATTTGAAGCTGGAACTGTTCGGCTTTTCTGAGGTAAGCAGCAATTGCCTGTGGATCAAAATTAACGTTAGTTAAAGTCGCAAAAAGGGCCTCAGCGGTAAACACATCGACTTGCTCGTCACGCATCCCCGCATTGTTAGCCAGGATGGCGAGTTGGCTGAGTTCTCGCAGCTTGTAGACAAGTAGATCCTGCAAGTTTGCTACTTCAGGGTTTTTGCCGCATACACCCATTACGGTGCAACCTTGTCCTCGGGCGGTTTGTTCACATTGGTAACAGAACATCTGGTTTTGACTCATTTTACTTCACTGAAAACAGTATATTGTTTGCTTCTTGAATAGCTGTTGTCCCTGATATATAAGGGATTTTGTTGAGGGTACCATAACAGTGCCCCCCGCCTTGCCTCGCCTTTGGAATTATCACGCTAAAAAAGAAGGCTGAGCGTTAGCTCAAGCCAATCAAGCGTCATAGATACGGATTTCAGTCACAAATCTTGCAAACTGATTAGCGATAGTTGCATACCCATCTTCACCAACAAACGAAATCATCAGAAAAGTTTTCCCGTCGCCACTAAACGTCTCAAGGTTTGCGCTTGTACCATTGAATGCATAAGCAAGGATCGTAGTCACCGGATGCTCGGGATTTACAACGGATAAAGTGGCGGGGTCATACATTGTTAATTCAGTGCCAATTACCTGGCCGTAAGTGTAATTTTTGACATAGCCATCTGCTGCTTTGACGCTTAGAACTTGGGAACTTTGGAACCCGCCAACCTTGTCGAGTAAGGTAGTGATTGGTACTCCTTGGTAGGTTCCGTAGTCAAAGATTCCCTTGTCGCTTCGATATTTTCCCGCCTGACCCGAAGTTGCTGTGTATGCCAATAGGTCTTCTTTGTTTAGGGTTATGCTGGTGTTGTCTGCGCCTATTATGGTGACTTGGCAATCGGCTAAAGTGACTGAGGGAGCGGGTGAGGCGCTTGGACCTGTGGTAGGTTCTGTTGTAGCTGTAGCAGCGGGTTTTGCTGTTGGCTGAGAACTAGCTGAAGGTATCGGGTTTACGGTGAGCTTGACAACCATCTTTGCCCACTGGTTGCCATCGGTTGCTAACCCTTCGGGGTTTAGGACACCAATCATAAGGGGGCCTTCACCAATTCCAAGAGCAGCTCCATCCAAGTTATAGATTAATACCAGTTTTAGGGGCTGAGTTGCGGTTGCCGTGTTTCCGTCTGCAGAGTATGTTTTGAAGTCCTGCCCATTTACAACTTGGTTATAGCTGTAAACGTTTGAGTAGCCATCTTTGCTGGTGACAGTGAGGGTTTCACCCACCTGCATTTCACCTACCAAAGCAACGAGATCCGTCACTGGCACCCCCGTATAGGTGGCTATTGACCCCACAACGCCGTCAGAGCGGGGGGCACCTTGGGCGGTATAAGGTTGAAGTGCTTGGATGTCAGCCTCAGTAAGGGCTTTTATGGAGCCGTTACTGCCCACTATTTTGAGCGCGGTGTCGGGGAGGTTGTTTTGTGTTTGGGAGGTTGTTAATGAATATTGGGCTGCTACAACCGTTAGTGAGACTATTACTATGGCGATTATTATTGCGGCTAGTGCTTTGGAGTTTGTTTTTCTCTCCTGGGGTGATGCCATGGGGTTTCCTCGGAGTTAAGAGGAAGCGACATTACTATTTAATCATATCGCCAGGTTACACCGAGCAAACAACAACCCAGCACATACAAAGACCACCCCCAAAATATGGAGAAGAGCCGCCAAGTAGCACCCAGTCTAGTTGCTTTATCAACGGATGGACGTATGAAAGCAAAAAAATAATAACCAACCCAAAAAACGAACCTCTACAGACAGGATTTCTGGTTGGCAGACAGTATTTGAGTGCAAAAATAATTTGCCGACATTTTTTAGAATCTATAACTTTTAGGTTTACGGATTGGTTTTCTGAACTCTGAATCAGTTTTTATAGTGCACAAACCTCATAAACGATTATTGTTATAGGCATAGATAGCTTTCACTCAGTGCCGCTTGCTATGCACGCGTAAAACCCCTTACATGTATCCTGTCCGTAAGCGCAATTATTGCCCGGGAGGCCCAACTTAGATATTAAGCGGGTGGCGTGGACAAGCGCCAGTGAAAGCTCCTCATTCTAACAAGCGCTCATTGCAAGCTAAGAGTTAATCTAAAATTCTAGCACACCAATATCATACATACACACGAGCAGTTGCGGTAACTTTTAGGTTCGTGTAGAGGTCTAGCCATGGTTTATTCTATTACAAAAGTAAAAGCCAGAGAAGTTTTAGATTCCCGCGGAAACCCCACAGTAGAAGTCGAAGTACACTCCGACCGAGCAGTTGGCCGCGCCATTGCGCCTTCGGGTGCAAGCACAGGAACGCATGAAGCAATCGAGCTCCGTGACGGCGACAAAAAACGATTCGGCGGAAAAGGCGTACAGAAAGCAGTCGCAAACGTAAACAACCAAATCGCCCAGGCAATAAAGGGGCTTGACTGCACAAACCAAGAAGAAATCGACCAAACCCTCATCGAATTAGACGGCACAAGCAACAAAGCCAACCTAGGCGCCAACGCAACCGTTGCCACCTCCATGGCCGCAGCAAAATGCGCCGCCGCATGCCAAAACAAGCCACTCTACCTAAGTCTCAACCCACAAAGCTCCATCCTGCCCGTTCCTATGCTTAACGTCTTAAACGGCGGGAAACACGCGGGAACCAGACTGGCGCCTCAGGAGTTCATGATAATGCCCTTGGGCGCACCTAATTTTCATGATGCGCTACGGATGGCAGCTGAAACCTACCACGCGCTGGGAAAGATTGTTCAGGAGCGCTATGGAGCCAGCGCCAAAAACGTGGGCGACGAAGGCGGTTATGCGCCAAACATGGCCAAAACCCAAGAAGCACTCGATTGCCTCATGAGCGCCATCAAAACCGCCGGTTACCAAGACAACATCTATCTCGCCATGGATCCTGCGGCTTCCTCATTTTTCAACCCCCAAACCAAGCAGTACCAAATCGACGGCAAAAACTTGACTGCACCAGAATTGATTGATTACTGGGTAGAAATCGCCGACAAATACCCCATAGTCTCGATTGAGGACCCCTTTTATGAAGAGGACTTTGAAAGCTTTGCGGAGTTAACCCGTAAGATCGGCAGCCACATACAAATCGTAGGCGACGACCTCTTCGTCACCAACATCAACCGAATAGAACAAGGCATAACGAAACGCTCAGCCAACTCGGTCTTAATCAAGCTCAACCAGATCGGAACAGTCACCGAAAGCATCGAAGCAATAAAGTTAGCTCAGGCAAACGGCTGGACCGCAATTACCTCCCATCGCTCAGGAGAAACAGACGACGCTACGATTGCAGATTTTGCCGTGGCGATGGGAACGGGCCAGATAAAGACGGGTGCCCCAGCCAGAGGAGAACGAACAGCAAAGTACAACCAACTACTACGAATCGAGGAAGAGTTAGGTTCTCGCGCGCGGTATGGTGCAGAAAGATTGCGACAAGAACCATTAACTGCTAAGAAGGTTAAAGTCGCCTTGAGCCCGCCAATATAGCAACCAGAACAATATGAATGTTAGAAATTGTTGGTGGTGGGCCGAACCGGATTCGAACCGGCGACCTTCTGCACGTCAAGCAGATGTCCTAACCAGGCTAGACGACCGGCCCGCACTTTCGCATCCACTCATATAGCATCTTCCTATATATGCGCTTTGTTTCAGAGATATGCACATTGTTCTTTGAAGTCATGGCTTACTTGCGCTTCCTAAAGATTTTCATATACTTTGAAAGCAAAGCATCGTAGCTTTCACGCTCAAGTCTTGGCGTGCCTTGCCTTTCGATGTAACAGTTAGCAGTATCGGCAAGCACTTCTGATATTTTCGATGGTGACGCATTTTTTCCGGTAGCGCAGTAACACTGTGCGATCAATTTCTATTGGCTCGCTAGCATACTGTTGTGTTGCTGTACCTTGGGTTGTGTTACCGCTTGCATTGTCGCCTACCTCTTCTTGAGCCTATTCGCTAGCTGTCTTGCTGTTGCCTCCACTAGCTGCAGTTGAAGCTGTGGGTTTTGTCTATCTAGCTCCTATACCGTATCCAACCTTAATTATCTAACATGCTAAGAAACGTCCATGGACGCTATGGACCTAGGAATCAGGATTAAAGACCATAGATTAAGAAACAACATTTACAGAGACAAATGCTTATTTGATTAAATTGTAGCCACATTATGCAAAAACATATGCTCAAATTTTGGGAGCACCTATGTTAAAGGTGAATTTCTATGACGCATCATTATTCAGGGCCTAATTTTGGTTTTCCCCATGGTGATGCCCGCTTGGATTTTACGGATCTTTTTGCATTCCCTAAACCTGGCAACGCCAACAAGTCTGTTATTATAATGAATATGCATCCTTCTCACGGGTTTGACCCAAATAAACCGTTTGACAAACAAGAGCCAACCACTAGTGAGCCTTTTGCACCTGAGGGCCTTTACGAGCTACTGATAGATACCAATGAGGATATGAACATAGATATCGCTTATAGAGTACGCTTTGCTAACGGAGAAAAGGGCATGGCAGCGACTGTACGTAGAGCAGAAGGAGCACAAGCTGCCGAAAAAGGTGACGGAGGGAAAATTATCTTACAGGATGTACCTGTTTCTATGGGCCGCGAAGCACAGGTGACAGAGTCGGGGGATTACCGCTTTTTTTCTGGCTGGCGTAGTGATCCATTCTTCTTTGACATCGGAGGTGTTTTGAATAAAATGCAGTTTACAGGAGAAGATTGGTTTATCGATAAAGACATTTGCAGCATAGCCTTAGAGTTGCCTATCAGTGAACTGGGAGATGGAGATAGGTTGAACTTATGGGTTAGAACGTTACTGCAGGTTAATGGTAATTGGGAACAAGTAGACCGCGGCGCACGGCCTACCCAGACACCGTTTATGGCAGAAGCCCAAAGAGAGGCATATCTTAAGGGCGAACCGGCACAAGACGAGCAATTTGTACCCATGTTTGCACACATATTAGAGCAGACCGGCGGGTACACTCCGAAAGGTGCGGAGGCAGCAGCAAGAAGTCTATTACCAGATGTTTTGCCATACGACCCTAAGAAAGAGGCGGCATATCCTGCAAATGGAAGAAAACCTTCAGATGATGGAAAAGGAGTCTTTCTGACATTGTTCAATGGCAAATTGACTGCTGACAAAACTGCACCACACAAGGACGTGTTAAACGAATTTCCCTATCTTGGCGCTCCACATATCCAAAGAACATTTAGCACAAAAATGTCTGGAACTAAAATGGTTGCCCCCATACCATAGAAATAAGTAACATTCACAAAGACAACCGAATATTTCAATATCAAGGGCTTTTTATAAACTGATACAGATAAGGGTATAAAGAACAATAAAAAGAATGCAACCTGTTATGCTTTAGCAAATTTCTGCTTATCTGCAGGCGCACCCTTTCTCTTACATTGGATTAGCCGCTGTCATAGGCGCCAGAGGGTCCGTTGCGCCTTGAGGGGGCAATTTTTTGGCGTTTCTACGGTTAAAATAAAGTTTAATCGCTACAACTGGGGCCCAGCCACTTATTATCATCAAGGTTCCCGGGAATCCAGTGAGCGCTTTTCCGGCAATCGGATAAAAGATTGGAGACAGCAACGCAATCAATTCAGGCAGGAAAGCTTCCCAGATACCAAACGCGACAACCATTGCTACAACTGAGGTTAAGGCGGTTTTGTTGCCGAATTTTTTGAAGGTTTGAATAGCCAGAATGCCGGCAAAGAAAAAGTCGCCTAATCCAAGACCGCGCACACCGTAACCAAAGAAGTTCAGTGCGCCCTCTTTTGCTTCTAGCAGTGGAATGTTGGGCAAATAAATCAGCACGGGCAAACCCAGATCTGTGAATGTTCCGGCAGCTTGAGTCATAGGGCCACCGAAAACCAGCACCATATCAATTATGGTAAGCAGAACTGCAAATATGCCTACAGTCTTCCAAGAGAACATCGAGCTAAGATAGAGGATGATTAAAATCGCAAACGTACACCCAAAAACGTCCAGCAGTATTGGATACCATACGACCGCTTGACCCGTGTAGATTATTCTAAAGAAAACAAACAGCAGCAGGAATAGGGCGGGAGGTTGAACCGCAAGATACCATCGGGGTTTACCAACCTTTTTCAGTTGCTCATAGGCCGCCACAGCAAAACAGCAAGCCGCCAGCACCGCAAACGCTGCCACGCGGTAAAAGGTGAATTCATCTGCGAATGGTTCCATTAGACTTGCTATTGCCGCGACTAAACTTATGAATCCAAATCCTATCGATAGAAGTTGTGCACGTGCACGGGTTACTTTGGCAAATATGTATGAGAACGTGAACAGCAGCATAGTGTAGGAGGATAAAAACATCACCAGCAGAACGTTTTCAAAGATGCCCCCCGCGTTAACCATAGAGGTATAGGCGATAACTGAGACCATAACTACAATGAACACAACCAACAGAAGGATGTCGCGTGTTTTGAATTCCTTCTGCTCAACAGATGCCGCCAATTTTCCTTCAACACGTTTGTTTAGAAACAGAGCAACTAGCACTACCAGTAGAAGGGCAGTCGGCATAGCAACGTCCAAGGTGGGCATGCCCAAAAATAAGAGTTCGGAAGAATTTATCCCTTTACTAAATAGTTCACGGAATTGATGGCTGTAGCTAATAGCTGAAATGAGCATTAAAGAGTGCCAAGGAGGCTAAAAGCGCCTCTTCTGCACGCACTGTAGCCGTTCCCTGATTTGGAATCGTATTCACAATAAAGTCGGCGATATCCTCAAGTTTTAAGTGCTCGTCAGCAGCGATTTCATGCAATCCACGCGACGGAGCCCCAAACGCCAACAACACGCTACCACTTTCTGTCCAGCGCTCGGCAATTCCATCGACTAATGCCATAAACGGGTCACCTATTCTTGCAGTAGCGATTCTTAAATCAAACTCGCCGGCGCTCATAAGTTGCCCAAACGTGCGCTTCTCAACGCGAACGGTATAACCCCAATATAGGGGCACCTCACTGCGGTCGACAGGTTGCACCTCCACTGGGGCACCAACCTTAACCACCTGAACAGTTATACGCTCGCCAACAGAGAATTGTTTTTGTCTAATCAGCGCCGGTTGCTGTACCCCAATATCAACAGAGAGGCCGTCTTTACGCTCCGATAGGATGACGCCTTCGCGGTATTCGCCTACTTTGAGGTGTTTTGTTTTTCCGCTTACAGGATGGTGGGGCGTACGTAGTGGGGGGAGAATGCCGGCGTATTGTAGGTCGGGGTCAAGTTTGAAGAGGGCTTTACGAAGGTACTGAGGTGTCTCGAGGTAGTTAAGTATCAGCTCGATGAATGCTAGGTCGCGGCGTTGGTCGGCTTTAAGGTTGTCGGGGTAAACTATGATTTCGTCTACTCTAAAGATAGCTGCTGATCGAGCGATTATGCCTATCTTGGCGGTTTTCTCCCGTAAATGCGGCGTATCCGAGATAACCGAGGCGGGGATGACGATTGAGAGCTTTTTTGTGTGCATAGTTTACTTACCTGCGCTTATATACTATGTATTGCTACTGCGCTTTGCTTAAAAGGACGTGTTGAGATATAAAAATGCGGGTCAAACAAGGAGGCCTATCGTGACCACCACATCAGTTTTGAATGACGCAGAAAAAATCCGTGCGATCGACAAAAATGGCATGCTAAATTTTTGCATCGATGCACCTAAACATTATCGAGCCGCCGCCGAAATAGCACAAAAAGTCAAAGTTAAATTTGCAGCACCAGACAACATAGTAGTTATCGGTATGGGCGGCTCCGCTATAGGCGGCGACATACTCAAAGACTACGTTAAAGACAAGCTTTCCGTGCCCATAGAGGTTTGTCGAGATTATCAGCTTCCAGCGTACGTGGGAAAGAAGACGCTGGTTTTAGCGATGAGTTACTCTGGTGAAACGGAAGAAACGTTGAGTGCGTTTCTTGACGCTTTACGGAGAGGCTGCATGATTTTTTGTGTAACCAGTGGAGGTTCACTTGCAAAATACGCAAGAAAACAGAAGATACCCTACGTGCAGGTTCCAGGGGGAATGCCGCCTCGCGCAGCACTCCCATACATGCTTGTGCCGCTCTTGATACTTTTCGAGAAGGTCGGTTTAATTGGAGGGGTAACAGAAGAGCTTGAGGAGACGTTTGTGTTGCTTGACAAGGTTTGTGCTGAAAACGGAATCGATAAACAGTGGTGTGATAGCCCCGCCAAAGAAATAGCTCAGCACATCGGCGACGCTGCACCAACCGTCTATGGGTTTGGCATTTACAGGGCTGTTGCTCAAAGATTCAAGCAACAGTTCAACGAGAACAGCAAGACACCGGCTAAATGGGAATACTTCCCAGAGTTGAATCATAACGAGATTGTAGGTTGGCAAACCAGCGGCGAACTAAACAGATACTTCTCAGTCATATTCATCCGCGACGTAGACAATGAACCCATAGAAATCGAAAGCCGCATAGATACAACTAAAGCCATCATGGAGCAGCGGGGTCTAATCATGTTTGACTTGCATGTACAGGGCCAAAGCGCTCTTGCAAAAATAATTTCGACCATAGTGATAGGCGATTTTATCAGCGTATACTATGCCGTAACCCGTAAGCAAGACCCCACGCCCGTCAAATGCATCGACTTCCTAAAGGACACCCTAAAAGAGAACGGCGTTAAAGGCAAGATACTTGCGGAACTCGACACGCTTTAACTAAGACCAATTGTCCCTTTCTCTCTATTTTTAGTGCTTAAATCACCATTTGAGGATTCCAAGAGGGAACGGTTCGAATAATATCAAAAGTAAAAGGGAAATAAAGGAAAATGTTGTTTGCGGCTAAAGAGGGAGTTAGGCGACAAACTTTTTGAATTCAGCTTCTGCCTCTTCAAGAGACAGCATCTTTGGCGGATGCTTAAAGCCATAAGCCGAGACTGCCTCGATAGCGCCGCCCTGCTTTCTGGTTTTCGCCAACTTTACTGCGCGAACTACATCGAAGAGAACGCTGCCTGCGTTGGGTGCATCGACGGTTTGGAATTTGAGGTCGATGATGAGCGGCGTGTTGCAGAAGTAGGTACCCTGTATCCAGAAGTAGCTGTCACGTTTGTTCTTTAGGAAATCCACAAAGTCTGTTGAGCCTGCTACGACCTGAGTTTTATAGGGTAACGATGATTCTACGGATTCGGTTTTGATGATGCGTTTGGCGTCGCGTGTGCGATCCATTGTGTCAACGGATTCGGTGCCTCCTCCGACGTCAAGCTGATAGGTTTCATTTATGTGGACGCCGCTGTCGCTTAGGAGTTTTAGCAGTGTTTTGTGGAGTGCGGTTGAACCGATTTGGTCAACAAGATCATCGCCGACTAAGGGCAGGTCTGCGTCTTCGAATTGTTGGGCTATTGAGGGCTCGCTTGCGATAAAGGTGGGTGTAGCGTTGATAAAGGCGCAGTTTGCTGCTATGGCTTGGGTTGCGTAGAAGCGGGCCGCGTTAGTTGCGCCGCTTGGAAGTAAACAAATGGCTACTTCTGCTTGTGCAGCAAGTAAAACCTGCGCTACGTTTACGTCAGCTTGGTTGCTGATTTCAATTAGGGCTTTGGTGGATTCCCCGACGCCGTCTAGAAGGGGACCTTTGGAAACTTTAACGCCGAGGATGGGTACGTCGCAGACTTTTGGGGCGTTGTTTGGTTGTGCAAAGATTGCTTCGGAGAGGTCTTTGCCGACTTTTCGGTTATCAACATCGAATGCTGCAACCACCTCAATATCATTGGGCGTTAAGCCTGCAAGTGTGGGGTTGCGGAGTCCCTGTTGGTTGGCGTCTGGTTTGCTGTAATATTGGATGCCTTGGACGAATGATGAGGCGCAGTTTCCTACGCCGATTAATGCTACTTTGACTTTGGGCATACTTTTTGGCACCTTGTTTGGCATGTTAAGGTGCTGTTGCCTTAATAAAAGCTACGCCAACGCCAGCGATTAACAGGTGCTATGTGCAACAGATTACCCGGTGTATGGGCAATCTATTGTTGGTTTGGTAGTTTAGGAAAAACACTTAGGGAAGATAAAGTGTTATTTTAAGTAAAAAGACGGTTACTTTATATGTCTAAAATTGGCGTTGCAGTTATCGGAACCGGGCAGTGGGGCAAAAACCATGCACGTGTCTATAAAGAACTTCCCTCAGTAGAACTTGTCGCTGTATGTGATGTTAACGCTGAACGAGCAAAAGCCATGGCAGACCAGTATGGCGTTAAAGCCTATAGTGACAGTGCAGAGATGTTTAAGGACAAATCCATCCAAGCCGTCAACGTATGCACATGGTCCACCATTCTGTTTCAGGAAGCCATGAAGGCTCTAAACGCGGGTAAGCATGTGCTTGTGGAGAAACCCATGTCAACAACCCCCGATCAGGCCCGTCAGTTGGTTAAGACGGCGCAGGAAACCGACTTACACCTAACTGTTGGCTTCTTAATGCGCTTCATTCCAGGCTTACAGCTTATTCGCCAATCAGTTGAGAATCGAAAAATCGGCGAGTTAGTTTCCGTTACCGCTAAACGCGTCTCGCAGTGGCCTGAACGTATAGGCGATGTTGGTGTGGTCAAGGACACTGCGATTCATGACATTGACGTTATGCGCTTCATATTTGAACAGGACCCCATTAGTATTTATGCAAAGATGGGCAGCAAACGTATCCAGAAATTCGAAGACTACGCCCAGATAATGCTCACCTACGAAAACGGCGCAACCGCATTTATTGAATCCAATTGGCTAACGCCCTACAAAACCCGCACATTGATCGCCACGGGCACCGACGCTATAATGCGGCTTGACTATAACACGCAGGACATCTGGATTGAAGAAAAAACTCAGACTGTACAGCCCAGACTACCATTCCAAGAGCCGCTTAAAGCCGAACTTCAGCACTTCGTGGATTGCATAAACAAAAAAGCAAAACCCATTGTAACCGGCGAAGATGGCGTTAAAGCGCTTGAGATTGCAACGGCGGCTATGGAGTCATCAGCTAAGAATACGGTTGTAAAAATCCAACATTGAGGACCTTGTTGCTCTGCAATAGACTCCGCCCCTTATATATGGACTTTTCAACAACCGTCGATGACAGCGGGGCATATCTGGATGGTTGCAGGTTATTTGAAGGCTGGAGCTACATATTTGCGGAATAAATAATTAGTGGTTGCAAAACTGTTTCTGGTAGAAAATGCGCTAAGTTTTAACAAGCGGTTGGGAAGAAAAGGGTGTAGAAATTAGAGTTTTGATATTAATGACAACAAGGCTACCACTAGGAAAGCTACGCCTGCCCAGAATAAGTCGCCGCCAGTTAAGAACCAAACTAAGATCGCCACCAGAATCGCCGGTATAAGCACTAAGAACAGCTTAAGGAGAACAATGATGACTAAACCGATGATGACAAGGATAAAAAGAAAAACCCAGTCGATGCCACCAAGTCCGAGGCTGTCAAGTATAGAGTAGACTACCATCATGAAAAGAGAAGGATTCATGTTTTTTCCCTCAAAAATAGTCTAGGCTAGGCTGTAATATACCTTTCCAACCAGCGCTTGCTTCGGTGCTAGCCGCCCATTTTGCTCCTCAGTTTAGGCAGCACTTCTTCCTCAATCCACTTCTCTCCCTGAATGGTAAGCTTGAACTCGGGCTTGTTGGGATCCGGCTTGAACACTTGGGCACGCTTGGTCATCTCGTTTAGGCGCGCTGGAACCATGCTTTTTATGCCGCTTGACTCAAGCAGCTTCTGTATCTGCGCGGCTGTGTTTCGTTTATCATCGGATGCATATAGCACTAAGCCTACAGCCTCGTAGTGAGTCAAATTCTCCCGTGTTACAATAACGGGGCCCTCGGTGGTTGGTTCAATAATGCCCTTAAGCTGGGCACCTGAAGGCGTAAGCCTGTTTGAGACGAAATCTGAAAGCCTCTCAGTAAAGTTCTCAGGTATGTTGTTTAGCATGTCAAGGATGTCTTGGGGCTGATCTCCTTCGATAACAACTTCGCCAAACGAGGTTTTAATGCGGGCTTCAATGCGCTTCAACGTCTGCTCCTCAAGGGCTATATGCGGTTTTAAGCTTTTTAGAGTTTATGACAGCATTAACGCAAAAACAGAAAAAACAAAAAAGAGAGGACGGCGATTATGGGAGGCGTTCACGCAGCATCCTGCCCACAAGATCTGGGCTGGCTTTACCACGCACTTCCTTCATGGCAGCACCCATAAGCAGCCCAAATGCGTTCTTGCCCAGCCGCTCAATCTGCGCCTTATTGACGGCAACAATGCGATCAATTATTGGGGCTAACTCTGCTTCAGTGAACATCTTCAAACCCAACGCCTGAGTTGCATCCGCAAAGGTTTTTCCTTCGTTTTTAGCCAGCCAGCTGAAGACATCAGCAAGGGCTTCTTTTGCAAGTTCACCCGCGCCCACAGCCCTAAAGATAGCCACAATCTGCTCTTCGGGGACATGGTGGGTGTGGATGCCTTCGCGTTGGAGCGCCTTGACTGTCTCGGTTAGGAAAGCCGCGATTGTTGAGGCTTGGACGCCGGGCAATTTGGCTACGTCTTCGAAGACGGGGAGGTATTCGGAGTCGAGGAGTTGTTTGGCGAGTTTTTCGTTTAGATTGTACTGTTTGATGAGGCGTGCGAGTTTCTTTTCTGCTGGTTCGGGGAGGTTTGCTTTAACTTCCTCGATTAGGTTCTCGGTGATTGGTTGGGGTGGAATGTCGGTTTCGGGGTACATTCTTGCCGCCCCGGGGCGGGGGCGCATGAAGCGTGTGGTGCCGTCGTCTTTGGCGGTTCGGGTCTCCTGAGGAATACATTGGCAAGCCACCTGTGCACGTTCAACCACTGCTTTGAGCGCGTCATGAGTGTTCTCAGCGGTATCTGCAACAAAAACAACGGCATCCTCGTCAGCAGTGCCGACTGCCGATCGCAAGGCTTTGACCTCTTCGTCAGTGATGCCATAGTTTGCCAGCACCTCGTCAGTATGGAATATGCCGCCGACTCGTCCCCAGAACTTTGCATAATCGGATAATTCACTGCCTAAGCGGAAGTTAGGCATCAATTCACGCCCAGTTAAGCCGTTGAAGCCAGGTAATTTAACGGCGAGGACTTTTTGGTTTTTATCGACTGCTTTACGAATGACTTTACTCTTGGTGGCCTTGAATAACTCTGTGACATCGACGAACTGTGGTTTTAGCTGGTCGGGTGTTATGCCACGCTTGGCGAGTTCGTCTTTGATTGCAAGTAAGTTAAGTTGTCGCTGGACCTCATAGTCGACTACTATTGAGATTAACTCGAGTTCTTGGACGCCTTTGATTTCGATTAGGGCGCCGTTTGGCAAGGAAACGTTGAGGTCTTGGCGGATAGTGCCCAGTCCACGCATCACCTTTTGGGTGTCTCGCAGAATTCTTCCGATAGCAAACGCGACTTCCTGCGCCTCCTGCGGAGAATAAATCACCGGTGCGGTGGCAACTTCGATAAGTGGGATGCCAAGGCGGTCGATTCGGTAGCGGATGGTTTTGCCCTCATCCTGTGTGCCGGTCTTGCGTGCTGCGTCCTCCTCGAGGCTGGCGGCTTGAATAGGGATAACTTTTTCGCCGACTTTGATCCAGCCGTCCAAGGCTATGATGGTGGTGCGCTGGAAACCCGTGGTGTTGCTTCCGTCGATGACGGTTTTGCGCATTACGTGCACTTCGTCGACTGGCTGCATATTCATCATCAAAGCCGCAGTCAAAACAACTTTTACTGCATCTATGTTGATGGGGTGAGGGGGTTCCTCGTCCATCTCCACTAGACAGCTGCTTTTGTGGTTTGCTTCGTATAGTATTTTTACGCCCTTCTGGAACTCAAAGTACGCCGCTGGATCCACCTGACCGAGTTCGCTTTGGGTTGGGCGTAGGCGGCGTAGGAAGGTGATTTCGGGGTCTTCTTTAAAGAGCTCGGGTGGGCAGCTGCAGAAGAGTTTGCTACCGACGTTTAGTTGTTGGTGGATTTCAAGTCCGCATTTTAAACCGACTTTCGCATAGTCAATCGCCATTACTGTTTTCCTCCTACCGTTACTTTATCCTGTGGAAGTGTGCGTGGTGAGATTTCGCCTGCAATATTTGTCTGCATTAGCTGTGCGGCTTCTTTGGGGTCGGTGGTTTGCCCAAGCACCCACATGAGCTTCACTAAACCAGTTTCTGGGAACATATCCTCCAAGGGAATAACACC
The DNA here is from genome assembly GCA_050261115.1 of Methanocella sp. Classification (GTDB taxonomy): domain Archaea; phylum Thermoproteota; class Bathyarchaeia; order Bathyarchaeales; family Bathycorpusculaceae; genus Bathycorpusculum. The sequence continues at coordinate 126,787 of JBLNCY010000010.1, read as the reverse complement.
GAAACTTAGCAGGTCACGACCTGTATCGTAAACGTTCATGTCTACGCGCCCCCATATGCACTGCGAGACCAACGCAACCACCACGCCCTTTGCTATGGCGCGTTGGATTGCTTCGAAACAGAACTTACTCACATGCCCCAAACCTGTGCCCTCCAGCAAAATACCTCTAAAACCGCGCTCGACATAGAAGTCGATGACTGCGGGGTCAAGTCCTGGGTAGAATTTGACGAGTGCGACTTTGTCGCAAAAGTCTGGTTTGAGCACTAGCTTGCGGTTGGGATCCCGTTTTTGGTAGCTGTCGGTGGCCATGGAGACCTTAAGGTTCTCTACGCGAGCGATGGGAAAGCCGTTTATGGATTTGAAGGTATCTCGGCGACTGGTGTGGCACTTGCGCACTTTGGTACCCCGATGGATCGCGATGGTGGTGTCAGAAGGGTTTTCATGCATGGCTAAGCCGACTTCGGCAAAGGGGGCTTCTCCGGCGGCTTTGACTGCGCCGATGAGGTTGGTGGCGGCGTCGCTGCTGGGTCGGTCGGAGGATCGCTGTGCGCCAACAAGTATGACAGGGACTGAGAGGTTCTGGAGGGCAAAGCTTAGCGCGGCGGAGGTGTAGCCCATGGTGTCGGTGCCGTGCGCGATGACGACTCCGTCTACGCCTGCTTCGATTCGCTCTGCAACTTTTTTAGCTAGCTCCGTCCAGTCTTGCTGGCGAAGGTTCTCGCTGTAGATGCTAAACACGAATTCCGTGTCGACTCTGGCGAGGTCGGCTAATTCGGGCACAACACCATAGAGGTCACTTGCAGACATCGCGCTGCGGACGGCGCCGGTGCGGTAGTCTACGCGGCTAGCGATGGTTCCGCCTGTACTCATAATAACCACATGTGGCAGGGCGGGGTTTTGTTTGGGCAGGGGGGGCGATTCAAACTTTGGCGCGGTTCCCTTGCCGATTTTTTCCACATTTACGTCTGGGGTGGCTTGAATGCCGATGTTGTAGCCGCTTTTCATCTTGATAATGATGGCTTGGCTTTCGCCAAAGCGGGGAATCAGGATGCCCTCGTAGGTTTTGCCTTTACTTGTAACTCTAAGAATATCGCCGACGCTGCAGTCTGCCGCTTTTAGTAACTGGAGTGCGTGGCCTTTGTAGCCGTATGCTTCAAGTTCACTCATGCCTATTTCAGCCTTTTTGAAACGTAAACTCCATCACGCCCATAACCGTGGCGCATGTAGTACCGCCTTGTTCCTAATGCACTAATGACTAAAAGCTTTTCCAGCCCAAACTCCTCACCCGCTATACGCTCCGCCTCCAAGAGAAGGTCTTTGCCGTAGCCGCGGTGCTGCACTGCGCTGTCTTCACGCTTACCCACCGGCACCAACTGACCATAAACGTGCAACTCCCGCACTACTGCAGAGCGAACTTGGGTGATTTCGGGGCGGTGTGCTTTTGCGGAGGGTATGCGCATGCGCAAGTATCCCAAGAGCACGTCGTTTTCGGGGTCTTCGGCTGAGATGAAGAATTCTTGGCCCTCAGAGGCGTCGTATCTTTGGGTTCGAATCTCAACCTTACCTAAGTCGGGCTTTACGCGGTCAACCTGTAGGCGATGGCCCACCTCACGGCACCTAATACACCGACATCGCAAGCCGTGCTCGGCGAGTTTCTGCTGGGCTAATTCGCGAAGGTTGCTTTTCTTTACACCTGAGAGGATTAGCCGTGCTGGGATGTCGCGTTGGACACGCATGACGCGTACCCATTGGGGGATGGTTTTTTTGATTTCCGCTATGATTTCGGCAGCCTGCTCAGTGCTGTAGGGCTGGTATGTGCCTTCTTTGTACCATTGGTAGGCTTTGGTGCCGTCGATGGCGAGGCAAGGGTAAATCTTTATCATATCCGGCTTGAAAGCGGGGTCAGTGAAGATGCGGTTGAAGGCCTCAAGGTCCCGTTGTGGGTTGGAGCCAGGCATGCCAGGCATCATATGATAAACAATCTTCAACCCCGCATCCTTAGCGATCCGAGTAGCCTCTATCACATCTGAAACAGTATGGGTTCTACCAACAAGCCGATAGACTTCGTCACTCGGATTCTGCACACCCAACTCTATACGGGTAACACCCATACCCAACATAGCGTCGACATGAGATTGCTTGCACCAATCAGGCCGAGTTTCAACCGTTATACCGACATTGCGAATTTGACTGACCTCCGCGTTTGCCATAGCCTCTTCCATGCTAGTGGAGGTTTTTTGGGTGATTGCGTCAAGGCAGCGTTGAATAAACCACGTCTGATACTCAATTGGCGTCGCCGGAAAGGTACCGCCCATTACGATTAACTCGATTTTATCGACTTTGTGCCCAATCTGTGTTAGCTGGTTTATGCGGCTCATGACCTGCTCATAGGGATCGAAATTGTTCTGTGAGCCTCGCATGGCGGCTGGTTCATGGCCTGTGTAGCTCTGTGGGGAGCCCAGGGTTGGGCCGCCGGGGCAGTAGGCGCAGGGTTCGGGTTGTGGGCAAGGGTAGGGTTTTGTCATAGTTGCGACGACGGTTACACCGCTTATGGTGCGTGTAACTTTGCGTTTTAGAATGGGTATGAGTTGTTTTGCTTCTTGGGGGGTGAGTTGGCTGATTATGTCTGCGCTTGAGGGGACCTTGTCGAGGTGGTATTTGCCTGCGGTTTTGATTTTTAGTTTGTTTACGTCGTTACGGGTGGGGTTATCCATTGCAAGTAGGGTCGTGATGATTTCTCGCAGGGCAGTGTTGTATGTCAAATGGCGGTACCTATCGTAGGTTTGAGTTAACGAATAAATAAAGTAAGCTGTGAAATGTTGGGTTATGTGGGGAAAAAGTGTGGGGTTTACATCCAGTTTTGGCCCGCTTTCCGTTGCAGAACTACGCGTTTTTCGTAGTTGCGTCTGCTTCGGTTTTTGGGGCTTGGAGATGTTCTCTGTTTTGCCTCTACTTTGGGCGTCTGAGAACGGACTTTCCCTGCTTTTGAGAGTGAACCGTGAGTTGGCATATTTTACACCTTTTGCACAATAAGCATATGCGTTGCCTTTAAACCTTTAGTTTTGGTTTGTGCTTAAATCCGCATTTGATTGCTTTAGCTTGATATCAGCCTGCTTTATAACGGCTCCTGTGGTTGGCAGACAAAAGGTTGATCTTTGACATATAATTAAATATGCCTAACAACATGCCGATAACCAACGCGCTCTGCTTACGTTGCCAAGCGTTTAGCATAGACCATAAAACGCCAAGACGCACCCAGCTACAACAGTAGCTTTGCTGCTACCGAATAGGACTTAAATGCAGACCACACAAATACTAATTGACACCGATATGCCGACAGCCAAAGCAACAACCAAAACACAGCTAAACAAATCCCCCACAGAGAAAATAAAAGTAGCCTGCATAGGCGACAGCATAACCGAACTCAGCGGATACCCCGAACTCGCCGAGAAGGCGCTTGGCTCGCGTTATGAGGTAGGGAACTTTGGTGCATGCGGCACAACCGTCTCACTGAACTCAGAGTACCCATACAAGTATAGTGAAGCATTCGACCAAGCAAAACGTTTTCAGCCCAATATTGCTGTAATTATGTTGGGAACAAACGACGCTAACTCAGCCAGCGACCCTTCGCAGGTAACCTTGAAGACAGATCTCTTGACGCTTATTGAGGACCTAAAGGCGTCGGCAAGTGAAGCTTTGGTATATCTGGTTAAGCCACCACCGATATTTAGTGAGTGGGGCGGCTTAAGTGGGGAAGTGCTTATCAAAGAAGTTATTCCTGCCATTGAGCAGACAGCAGAAGAACTGCATTTTTGTGTGATTGACTTGTTTTCTGCTTTAACCGATCGCAGTTACTTCTTTGACGGCGTGCATCCAAACGGGGAGGGCGCAAAGATAATGGCAGACGTTATTTGTCAAGCGATAACTGAAAAGGACACTCAAGGATCGGGCAGTAAGACCTTGTTTGCCTAAAGAAGTCTTATCTACTTCGGCCTGTCTACTCCTAATAGGAAGCGATACAGGATGGCAATGGACACAGAAGCCAAGATTAAACAGGACATACTTGCAGAAATCCAAGTTATGAACGAAAACTATAGGATTATTGCAGGATTTATCTCGGGACAAGACTATGACCCCGCAACCATAGGCAATAGCATGCAAACCTTCAAGGATAGCCTTAGCCGCGCCAGCGCCTACGTACTTGCCCTCTACAACCTCAAGGGTCGCCGAGTCAACATACCCTGGGAGTCACTCTTCACTAGTCTTGATTACGCGATTGCTACACTTTCGGTGTCAGCATCGATTAAGCAGCGTGACGCGGTGCGGTCGACTCTTGCCATGTCGCATGAGCAGATGAAGCAGGTTCTCAACTATTTTGCGGCACTCAAAGAATCCCTAATGTAACCTTGCTGCGCTAAGTCTACATTATCCTTTTATTTTTTGCATTCCCTTACTTTTGTGTATTCTTAAGAGCAATCCAAGAAAGGACATTTTTACTTGAAAACCAAAATTCTTCTCTACGAGTTAGTCGGCATACTCTTCATCACAATCTTGGGCTCCACATTACATTTCACCTATGAACTCTCTGGCAACAGCGAATTCGTCGCTGTCTTCTCAGCGGTGAACGAGAGTGTCTGAGAACACATTAAACTTGTAGTCTGGCCCGCGATCTTTTTTGCCCTCATCGAGATATGGCCGCTTAGAGGGTTAGCCAACAATTTCTGGCTCGCCAAAACCACCAGCATCTACTTCATGGTTCTGCTAATTCCACTAATATCTTATAGCTATACAGCATTAACCGGCGCCAGCATACTTTTTGTCGATGCAGCCGCCTTTGTTATTACGGTGATTCTTGGTCAGCTCTTGAGCTACAAGCTGTTAACCTACCGGCAACTATCCCCAAAGCTAGGCTGGGCCGCGGTGGTGTTGCTAATCAGTTTAGCCGCCGCGTTTGTAGTTTTTACTTTTATGCCACCGCAGTTTCAAATCTTTCAGGACCCCTGATCTCGAGCCTGTGGGAGCTGGCTAGGCATTTAATAAAAAGGAACACCACATAAGCATCGGCTGGTGACTTATCATGGCATACCTGCGTGAAGATAACGAAAAAATCGAGATAGACTATCCCCTCCAGAAGGTTTGGATGGCGATCCCCGAGGTGGTCAAAAACCTGCAGTGGAGCATCCTAGAAAAGGACGATATCACGCATAAAATTAAGATTAAAACAAAGAAGGGCTTCATCGCATATCCCTCAAACTTAAACGTTGAGGCTTCACCGGTGGATGAACAGACCACACGGGTAGCAATCAGCGGGGAAACGCCAGTTACAACCATCACGTCTATGGCTGATTTTGGACGCACACGTGACCGCATCGAGCTTTTCATTGAAGGTTTAGCGCTACAGATTGACAGAGCCGTTCAGCAGGAAAAAGCAGAAGAGAAAAAAAAGAAAAAGAAATAGCCACGCTAAATACCGCCCCCAACCCGGAATCATGTCGGGGAAGAGCCACAAAACCAGGAGCAAACCCGTTTTGTCTATATATAAGAGGGGGAGTCTCTGTGAGAGCAACAGCCATTAACCAGCCGCCATATACACCGTTCAAAACGGAAAAGCAACAGAGCATCAATTATCGCTCTATCGCTGTTAATAAAAGAATTTATGTATCGATTCAGTTCTAAAAACAGTTGAAGATGAGTATGTCCGAAAAAATAAGAAGCTTCATAGCTTTCGACTTATCAAACGACAGTGTCGTTAACCGAATTGCAACGGCACAGAAAATGATTATGCAAACAAACGCCGACGTTAAACTCGTCGAACCAAAAAACATCCATATTACTGTACGTTTTCTTGGCGAAATCACCCCTGAGATGGTAGAGAAAGTCTATGAAGCCATGAAAAACGTAAAATTTACACCCTTCAATATACAGGTAACAGGACTCGGAGTGTTCCCCACCATAAACTATCCCCGAGTCGTTTGGGCAGGCATAACCGACGGCGCAGCCCAACTTCAAAGCATCTGGGAACAACTCGAGCCCCAACTCCACGACCTCGGATTCAAACCAGAACCCGAAGGATTCACACCCCACCTAACCATTGCCCGAGTTCGAAGCGGCGCAAACAAACAACGCCTCGTCGACCTAGTGCAGCGCCATGAAAACTATGACTTCGGCAACATCCGCGGCGACTGCCTAAAACTAAAAAGAAGCCAGCTCTCACCTAAAGGCCCAGCATACACAACCCTCAAAGAGTACTGTCCATAGCTGGCCAAAAAGATGGCTCTTGACGCATTAACCCAACAGATTCTACAGAAAATCAAGCCTAAACCAGAAACACGAGAAAAAATCCGCGTCATAAGCCAAAGAATAGAGCGGCAAATCGCAGAGGCAGTCCAAGCCGAGGGCATAAACGCCATCGTCCGAGTCGAAGGCTCCGTTGCAAAAGACACTTACCTAGACGAAAACCCAGACATCGATGTATTCATGCGCCTACCCACCTCGATCCCCCGCAAAGAGCTTGGCACCATCGGATTAAGAATCGCTAAAAAAGCGGCGGGAGACGCAGAGCAGACCGAACGATTTGCTGAGCACCCATATCTGGAAAGTTTTGTTGAGGGCTTCCGTGTAGACATCGTACCCTGCTATGACACCGCCCCTGGCGAATGGCAAAGCGCCACAGATCGCACACCCTATCACACCGACTACATCCAAAGCCACCTTCCAGATGAGTTACGTGACGAAGTTAGGTTGCTTAAAAAATTCATGCAGGGCATCGGTGTGTATGGCGCAGAAATAAAGATCGGCGGATTTAGCGGGTACCTCTGCGAATTACTCACCATGCACTATGGCTCCTTCCAAAAGGTAATTGAAGCATTTGCCGTCTACAACAAACGAGTAGTAATCGACCCCGAGAACTTCTATAACCAACGCCCACGAGAACTTGAGCTTCTCTTTTCTGAGCCGCTAGTTATTGTTGATCCAGTCGATAAAGGCCGAAACGTAGCCTCCGCGGTTCAAACACAAAAACTCTACGAATTCATCGCGGCCTCACGCGCATTCCTCAAAACACCAACCCAGGAATTCTTCTACCCCCCACTCGCCCATGCCGTCTCGCCGGACTTGCTTGCGGACCGATTGGAACATTGTTGCTCATCGTTCCTGTTTCTGGTAGTCGGCGAAGTAGTCGCTGTTCCCGATGTGTTCTGGGGGCAATTATACCGCACCAAACGCTCCCTGCGCACCCTGCTAGAAACATATGATTTTAAGGTTCTACGTGACGCCGTCTGGAGCAATGAACAGTCCCTTAGCGTGTTCACCTTTGAACTCGAACAAGCAAAGTTACCCAACGTAAAAAAGCATCTTGGGCCACCACTCGAACGCCAAACCGAGTGCGACCAGTTCCTTGCCAAATACACACAAAACAACGTATTAGCCGGCCCCTACGTTGAAGACGGCCGTTGGATTGTTGAGTTACCCCGCAAATACACAGACGCTGCCGAGCTATTCCGAGAAAAGCTCGAGAATGGCGGAAAGGATACTGGCGTAGCAGACCTCATAGCCAAAGCAGTCTTAGCAGACTCTAAAATCCTAACTAACGCCGACATCTTGAAGGTATATGTGGAGCAGGCAGACTTTGCAGTTGCCCTCACCGCGTTCATAGATGGGAAGCCGTTTTGGCTAAAAACCCAACAAAGCTAACACAAACAGCGCCGTGGCCATTGCAAAGCAGTAGATGCTAAACAGCCAGAACTTGTTTGCAGCTATAGATTTCTGCAGGATTTTTAGGGCAAAGAAGCTCACAGCAACAGTAACCACCATGGAAGCAAGGATTTCTGTGGAGCCGATGCCTGAAACCGCTAATGCACCGTGTTCTTGGTAGAGTTGGAGACCTAATGCGCCGACTACTGCGGGTATGGAGAGCAGGAATGAGTACTTGAACGCCAGTTCCCGTTTGATGCCTAAGATGAGCATGACGGCTATAGTTATGCCGCTCCGCGAAATTGACGGTATTATTGAGAGTCCCTGCATGACACCGATGACTAAGGCGACTGGGAGGCTGATGTGGTCTTTGGTGTCTTTGGACCATTTTGAGGCAACCAAGAGAACTCCGCTGGCAACAAACCCCGCCGCCAACAAGGGCAACGTGTTAAAGTAAGCGTCAAGGCTATGTCCAGCCAGGAAAGCTATCAGCGCAGTTGGGATTGAACCAGCGATGATTGGCAAGACGAGTTTACCCTCGGGGGAACCAAAATCGTGGTGCCAGAGCGCTCTTAGGAGGTTTATGACTTCTCTGCGAAAGAAAATCAACGTTACAAGCAGGGTACCGAAATGTAGCAGAACATCAAAAAGGAGCGGCACAGACAAACCAAAAAAGTGCTCTGCGATTCGGAGGTGCCCAGTGCTGCTAATCGGTAGCCACTCGGTGGTTCCCTGGATGAAGCCTAAAGTTAGGGATTGCAGTAGATCCATGCCGCATCGCTTATGAGGTTAGGCGCTGGCTATTTAGGACTTTTCCCTTTCACCTATTGGGTGACGCTGTGGTACCAGCTGATGATATATTCGGGTAGGTTTAATCCTCGCTCGCCTAGGCGTTCTGCCAGCTTTACTGGTAAGGGGCTAAGCACATATGCGGCTCTGGTGTAGAAGCGTCTTGGGAAACTTGGTTTGGCTTCTTCGGGTAGGATGATTTTGAGGTCGGCTTTTTTGGCTAAGGCAGAGTCTTCGTTGCTGGTGATGGCAAATACGGTGCCGTTGAATTTTTTGAGCACGTCTGCCCAGAGGATGACTGGGCGGGTTTCTCCTGAGCAGCTGAGAAGTATTTCGAGGTCGCCTGCGCGTGGGTGGGGTGTGTTGACGCCTCTTGTGATGTAGACGTTGTCGCCTAGGAAGCTTTTGATGTGAAAGAGCCGAATGGCGGTCATTTTGGCGATTTCGCTTGCGGTACCCTTGCCGCCGAGGAAAATGTTGGTGCGCTTTTCCAGTAAGTCAACGACTTTAACGTATGTTTCGCTGTTTACGTTGTTGTCGATCATTTCACCCATCTTTTCGAATTCTTCCACACATAGCGGGTAGACTTCGTCTACGTCGAGATTGCGGAAGATAGCTTCTATCATGCTGTTTAGTAATTCAAGTGTGCCGAGTTCGAATATGTCGCCCATCATGCCTGTTTCGGAGTATTCAAAGCTGGGTTTGAGTTTGCCTCGGCCCTTGAGTTGAACAACTTGACCATATTTTTGGGTGATTTCCGCTAAAGGAGAGTCTGGAGCGGAGGTTAATAGACCCATGCTGAATCGGGTGGATTTTTTGTCTTCGATATACTTCGCTAGATCCTGTGCCATGACAAGGGGATCGTCGCTGTAACCGCTACCGCTGTTCATAAGCAGCACGGTTTTTTTGTACCGGCGCTCTAAATCGGCCGCGGCTTCATACATGCTTTTTCCAGGGAAGCCTGGGTCGTCGGGTGTTAAAACGACTTTGTTGCGCCAGCCTGCTGTAGCCAGAGCGATTTGGCTCATGGCGGCGTTTAATGAGTAAAGTGATCGTCCGCTGCCTCCGCATATGACGCAGTCTGCGGCTCGGAGCTCCTCATAGAGGGGGGCTAACTCTTTCTTTTTTATGGAAAGGATGTTTTCTTGTATGCGGTTGACGTATCCTAGGCTGCTTACTTTGCTTTTCACTTTGAGGCACGCTTCCAGCCTATCAACATCAAGGTTTGCTATATTATCCTTGTGCTTGAAAGGCGGGGTTTTGGGGGTTCCTACGCTAAAAGAAGAGAAATGCCGTGTTAAAGTATAGGAGAATTGGTTGTGTGCTTGCTAATTGCCTAACAATGCCGACTTGAATGTATAAAGTGGTTTGTTGTGTTTAGATTCGTGTTATGTAGAGAGCTTTTTGGGCGTCCTCTTTGCGTTTCTTGGCCACCGTTTTGCTGTTTTCTTTGGCTGCGGCTTTCTTTGCCTTTGAGTTCTGCTTGGTCACCATATTACACCCCTTGGAATTCACATCAGTATCATAGACAACTAATAAACCTTATCTACTCACCAATATGCAATAACATTACATTTTCTGACTTTCAAAAACACCTTGCGAGCATGTCTTTGTGATTTAATCGAAACGCCCATCATTAGCGGCTGAAGCGATCGTTTTTCCATACGTCCGCACGGTCACTATAACCCCGCCGCTCCCAGAACCCAAGCTCCTTCCCCCGTGTAAACCGCACCTTTACCACCCAGAGCGCACTTTTGTAAGCATACTTGCTTGGCACAACAAGCCTAACTGGATACCCCAAACCCTCCTCCAAGGGGGCGTCGTTTAGTTTATGCGCGAGTAGCACGTCGTCGCCGGATAGTTCGGTTCGATACAGTGATGTGGTATAGCCGTCAGCGCATTCAAACGTTACTGCCCGCGCTACCTCATGGGGCTTTACCAATGCTTCTATGTCGCGAATGCGTACGCCCTCCCATTTGCAGTCCAGTACGCTCCAGCCTTCGACGCAGTGGAAGTCGCTTACTGAAACGGTTTGGGGCAGTGCTAAGAATTCGTTCCAGCTAAGCGTTGTGGGGTGTTTAACTTCGCCTTCGATTGTTAGAGTGTAGGTTTGGGTGTTGATTTGTGGGTTGGTGCTGGTTATGCCGGGATGTTCGGTTCCCCAGCGGAGTATGTGGTCAGTGGCCTTTTGGTCGGGCGGGAGCCTATTTTTGCTGTTTGACTGCATGGTTTTTCTCCATTATGTATAGGTGTTTGGCGAGATAATTATTCTTGTAGACATCTAATGTTGCATCTTACCAGTAGGGTAGGTATTTTGCTTCTGTGGCTCTCACAGAGACCCTCTGCCCTTATATAGACTCAGCAACTGGACGGTAGCAGTGTATGTCTGGTGTTTGTTGGTTCTTGGCACTGGGGCTGTGCAACTGCACCGGGATAGAAAATACGCCTATTTACCAGAGCTAAGTTGACCCAAAAAAGCTCATCAGACTCTTCTGCTTAGGCGGCTCTTTACTGAACCCCGAAACCTTAACGCCAACCCGCCGAATATCCAGCGGCGACTCTGAAAGATACTTCTCAAACAACATACGCACGTTACGGCAGATTGTTTCTTTGTCTTTAGCGGGTTGGTCTAGGGTTATGCTGCGGGTTTTGCTGCTTAGGTCCACGTTAACTGTGTAGATTGAGATAGTTTTGAAGCTGTAGCCTTTTTCGATGACTTCCTTGTAGACTATGTCTATTAGTTCGTTGGTTTTTTGGGTAATGAATCCCAAGTCGTGGGTGTCCTGTTTGAGGGTGGCGATTTTGCTTATGGATTCCGCCTCGCCTTGCTCTCGCACTTGTTCGTTGTCGATTGCGTTGGCGGCGTTATGGAAATAGATTCCCAAGGCCTTGCCGAAGACCTCGATTAAGCGTTGACAGTCGTATTTGGAGAGGTCCGCTATGGTTTTGATGCCCATCTGCTCCATCCGTGCGGTCGTCTTCTTACCCACCCCCAGCAACCGATCTACCGGCATCGGAGCAAGAAACGCCTGGGCATCTTCAGGTCGCACGATGGTTAAGCCGTCGGGTTTTTGGCTGTCGCAGGCGATCTTCGCAATCAGCTTATTGGGTCCAACGCCAATGGTAATCGAGATTCCAACTTGGGCTTTCACGTCTGCCTTGATTTTTTGGGCGTAGCTTTGGGCTATCTCGAAGCTGCCTTCAACCTGCTCAGTTACGTCAAGGTAGGCTTCGTCTATGCTGACCTGTTCAAGCGCAGTGGCGTAGGTGCGGAATATCGTCATGATGCGGTCGCTTATTTGGCTGTAGTATTGATGGTCGACTGGGAAGAAGACGGCGTCAGTGCCCTCAAGCTTCCGCTTGGCCAAAAACAGCGGCAAACCCGATTTGACACCATACTTTCTTGCTACATAGTTGCTTGTGGAGACAGCACCGCTTTCCTCGGTACGGCCGGAGTAGACGCCGACGACGACGGGTTTGTCTTTTATGCCGGGGTTGCGGAGTTCCTCGCATTGGGCAAAGAAGTAGTCGAAGTCGGCTAGCATGATTACGCGAGTTTGCATTGTGCTGCCTCCTTTGCTTTAGGCATTAGCCTCGATCCGTCGCATGGCGCGGTGTTTAGTTCGGTTAGGCCTTCTCGACATACGCCGAACTGCATCCCTTGCGCCTGAGCTAAGTCTCTGACTTTTTTCATGAGACTAAACCTTAGCTCTCGTGGGAGTAGCCTGTTGCCCCCAGCTGTTTCAGCTTGCTTAAAGTATAGTGGGTAGAGTTTTTCGGTGGTTTGGGGGAGGGCCTCTTTGAGCCGCTGCCAATTATCCGTTTTTGCTTTGTAGGTTGAGCTGGTAATATGCCTAACACCTCGCTCGCCCAACGCTCTGAGTAGCTCGGTGGGGTCGTCGTTTAGGAAGGGGATAATTGGGTCAATTCTAACGATAACGGGGATACCGTGCACCGTTAGGACTTCTATCGCTTTTAGGCGTTTGCTGGGGGGTGGCGCTTTGGGTTCAAGTATGCTGGCGAGTTGGTCGTCTATTGTGGTTATGGTTAGGGCTACTGTGCATGGCATCTGCTCAAGTAAGTCTACGTCTCTTGCCACGAAATCGGATTTGGTAAAGACCTGAAGCCTGCAGCGACTCTCCGCGATGACTTTGATGCATTGCCTGGTTAATCCAAGATCAGCTTCAACGGTTGGGTAGGGATCCGACGAGCTGGACATAGCAAGAATTTCGCCATCAAGCCGTCTGATCTGCCGCCGCAACACCGTTATCATGTCCTTCTTTGTCCGTAGGGTTCGGTGGTTAGGGATGTAACTGGTTGCGTAGCAATAGAGGCATTGGTGGTCGCAGCCGGTATAGGGGTTAAAGGTTAGTTTGGGTGGGCATGTGCAGAGGCCTGAATGCCAGGGATCAAATGGACTAATCAACGGCATCGTGATTCTCTGTATAATATGGGAGGGTATGAGACAAAAAGTATTCGCTACTGCCGGAAAAATGCGGTTAGATGAGGTTTCGGCATTACCTTCGTGGTGGAAAAGCATAGTTTAGAAGTGTATTTTGTTAGTCCAGAAACCTTGACTAACTCTTTGTCCAGAAACCTTGACAAAAACCCTCTTATTTCGTCTAGAGGAAGGTGTTTTTCAGTGAGTAAGATGGCAATAAATCACTATGTCATGAATCATAGATTGATTCTAAGAACCCAAAAGAAAGGTCGAAACTTCTGCCTGATATGCCACCAACCCATCCTAGAAGGCCAACGTGTAGCAACCAGAAAAAGCACCGCCCTACGACACGAGGAATGCTACCGAAAGTCCTTCCTGTAGAGAAGGACAAACGTTTTTTCTCCCTCCAAAGTTTAGACCCCACTTTTGCGCTCAGCTAATATCTGGCCAGACTCTCTAATGTAGTAGGGCAGGAATCTTTACGCTAACGCTAGTATCTCCTGAGTAACTATGGGTTTAGGTGATCCGATAGGGTTGCAAATGTAGTGGCCGCGATAGTTCTCAAACTCGTAATCTAACAACTGCAGCATAATGCTAATTTTATCCTCAAGCTCGAAGCTGTGCGGTTCAATATAGAGAAGCGGCTTGTACCTTCGGATGGTTTGTTCTGCGCCTTCAAGAACCATAACTTCGCTGCCTTCCGCATCAATCTTGATATGCTGAGGCGGAAGCAACTGCTCTATCAACGAGTCTAATGTTCTTACATCTACCTTGACGGCCCTTTTTACTTTGGCATTACCAAACGCTGCATTGGACTGAAAAAAGGAGCTACGTTCATGCTCCGAGGACAGCATAAAGAGGCTTTCGCCATTAGTGTTGCCTACTGCAACCTGCATGAATTCTACTCGACCAGATAATTTGTTTAAGGCAAGGTTTGCGCTGAGTTTAGAAAAAGTCTCGGGATTCGGTTCAAACGCGTATATCCTGTTTTGCAGCCCTGCTTTGGCTACTGCAAGAGCATAGAGACCTATGTTTGCTCCGATGTCATAAACTACCTCGCCTTTTTTGATGTTGGATAGGAGCAACGATAGGAGGATTTCCCTATGGAAGTATAGCTTTTTGGGGTTAGCAGAGTAGATTTTATAATGATTCTGGGATGAGACCGATACATCTCTTGTTAGCACCTTAGATTTGTATGCGATGCTCTCCATTTTCCCCTTGAGATTAGCGCTCACTCTAGATAAAATCATAATAAACATCAAGCTGATTTTTTATTTGAAAAGCCTAAATACGCATGAGGCATGCGTTGATATAAAGATAGTGATGCCCTGAAGAATTTGGCGAGACTTGGCTAACAACAGCCGATCATCAGCACCTAAACCCTATGCCTGAAAACCATGCCCATTACTTTTAATGCATTTAAGCAAGAAGCCACATAAACCAACCTTATACAGTGAAGCAAAATGCCATATGACACCGACGAATTAGCCAAGTTTCGCCTATCAGGCAAAATCCTGCGTGAAACACGCGAGGAAATGCGCAGCTACGTCAAAGAGAACATGTCTATTTTAGAAGTCTGCGAGAAAGCAGAAAACCTCATCAGAGCAAAAGGTGGCAAACCAGCGTTTCCAGTTAACGTATCCATCGACTCCATTACAGCACACTACACCGCAGTACCAGGGGATACCGCGACTATTCCATCGGGCTGCACAGCCAAAATCGACATCGGCGTCCAAGTTGACGGATACGTAACCGACACAGCGTTCACCATGCCATTTAACCCCGAAGGGCGAGCCATGACCCAAACAGCTGAACTCGCACTCAACACCCTAATAGAAAAGGTATATGGCCACATGCAACTAAGCGAGATAGGGGCACTAGTTGAGAAAACAATAAGAAACCGGGGGTTTCGCCCCATAAGTAACCTTACAGGTCACAGCGTCGGCAGGTATCTCATCCACGCGGGCACATCCATCCCAAGCGTCTCAGGCTTCAATCCGCATAAACTTGAAGTCGGCGGAGTTTACGCCGTGGAACCCTTCGTAACCGTACCCGACGCCGCTGGAAGAGTAGACGACAGCCCCCAACGCACAATCTACCGTTACCTAAAGGCGAAGTCGCTAAAGACTGACGCTGCAAAAAAACTCGCCAAGTACATTGAAGCAAACTTCCACACCTTACCCTTTGCTGAACGCTGGACAATCGGAGTGTTGCCTAAAGAGCAGCATAAAGCGGCCTTCAAGGAGTTGCTGTCGTCGAAGTCGATTATGGCTTACCCTGTTCTAGTTGAGGTCAGCGGAAAACCAGTTGCACAAGCTGAACATACCCTGCTAATAACAGAAAACGGCTGCGAAGTATTAACCTAAAAACAAAAAATAATTATGGGTGCCTAGCCGTTTAGACGGCGTAGGTTTTCTCTTTCTCTTTTACTTCTTTGTAGATGGCAGTTATCATCTGTTTGCCGCCGCATTTGCCACATGCGACGTCGGTCTCTTTGAATACGTAGTCGCCTCGTTGGAATTCGCGGATGGTTTTGTTTGCGCAGCCTTTGTTTTGGCATTCGATGGTTGTCATGACTTTGGGGATTTCCAGCTTAACTTCTGCCGCGGCTCTTCTTGACTGGAACAGCAGGAACAGGCTCATCACCATAGCGATTAAACCTATGCCCGCGAATAATCCGGCGGTCAAGGTGTCGCCTTCGATGAGAGTTTGTGCCGCGACAAACAGCGAGACTACTGATAGCCCAAGCACGACTACTATGATGAGGATTAGGTAGGTGCTGATTTTTGCGGTTGTGGAAGTGGCGTTTGTCTGTTGGTTGCTCATTCTGTTTAGCCTCATTATTGTCCAACTCCAATGCTGTTGCCAACACCAACGATAAGCACCGTGTCGCCTTCGTTAGTGCGTTCTTTGACGACGTCGCGTACGCGTTCGATGACTTTATCGACTGCATCGTTAATTTCTTTACGCATAGGTGACACTGCGTCGCCGATGTCTTCTTTAACTATGACGGCATAGAGGGGCAAGTTGTATTTGGTGACTTTCTCCTCAATCTTAAATGCGTCCACCCCGGGTCCACCGATGGCTGCACCGATGCCTTCTGAGACTTCACCAACCATTTCACCTTCAAGCTTGAGGCCAGCATCAATCATGATAACCATGCTGAGTTTGCCCTGTTGCTCTTCGATGACGGTTTCGATTGCTTGGCCAGGCTTGCCAACGTTGCCGCCTGGGCCCTCTGCTTTAAGCACAAGGGCGGTGCGTCCCTCAAAGGGTACAGTTGTAACCACACAGTCCTTGGGTACCTTGCGAGCTGGATAGCCGTAAGCGATTTTGGATGCAACAAGCGGGCCGACGCTGTCGCCGATGGGTTGACCATACGCGAACGCTTTGAGTGCGCTGCCGTATGCTTCTGCTTCTTTCATAACCATGGGCAGGATCATTTGAAGCTGCATGATTACATAGAGGCTCAAAGTTTTCTTGCCCTGGATGTAGTAGTGGCGAACAACTTTGTATATGTAGTTAAGCGCCATAGCGGCTTCCAAGGTGTTTTCTAGGTTGTTGATTTGGACATCGTTGTCTGCTATGGCGGGAGCCATTAACTTGACTTCTTCTTTGAGGCGCTCGTCTCGTACGTCAAGGATGTGGTCGAGTTTGTTAACTATGCCTGAGGGATCCATGCTTTGGGGCGCGATTGTAAAGTAGTCAAGATAGCGATCGACGCGTTGGGAGGGATCAGCGGTTGGTTTACCGATTTCTTTTAAGACGTCGATGGCTAGTTTGCGTCCTTCGTCTTTTATTACTCGTAGCTTATGCAGTGAATTCTCTACTTCTCGAACCATTATGTACATTTGAATGCGTTGACCGTAAAAGATGAAGACGATGAAGAAGCCATACATTAGTAAACTGATTACTTGTGTGAGGGAGTCTGAACCGGGAACGAAACTCAAATTGTGTACACCACTTCTCCAAAAACTATTAGAGGTAAGCTATAAAGGTATGCTAAATCGGGGGATGAAGTGACTGGGAAAAGTAGGCTGCCAGCTTTCCCAGGTTCACGTGGCCTAAGACCACACTACAGCTGGGAACGGAACACGGTTTAACTTCTGAGTTCGGGATGGGATCAGGTGGAACCCGTGCCCTTTGACCGGCAAACCTACCCTTACTGTAGGGTTTTGTCTTATATACCTTATGTTGGGGTTTTACGGGTTGCATCGCGATACCATAGTGTTGATTGCTGCTAGACCGCTGTCCCACTTAGACAGTAGAAGCGCTTATGCAACCGCTATTATTTCTGGCGATGATGTAAACGCTTTTTAATGTAGGCGTCTGCTATACAACCAAAAAAGGTTCGAGACAGTGGACGCTCAAAAACTAGTTATTGGCTTAGGAGGCATGCCCGGCGCCGGCAAATCCCTTGTTGTGGAAACAGCCAAAGAGATGGGCTATGACATAGTTACCATGGGCGACGTGGTCAGAGAGCAAACCCGGCTAAGAGGCCTCGAACCAACTCCCCAAAACATCGGCAAAGTCATGCTTGAACTCCGCGCCGAAGAAGGCCAATACGTCATCGCAAAAAAATGCATCCCCAAAATTGAGACGCAACCAAGCAACCGCGTCCTCATCGACGGCCTACGCAGCCTCCATGAAGCCGACATTTTCCGGGAGCACTTTGACAACTTTGTTCTCGTCGCTGTCCATGCCCCGCCGCAGGTTCGGTTTGAGCGCCTAAAAATCAGGGGCAGAAGCGATGACCCGCCAGATTATCAAGTTTTCCATGAACGGGACACCCGCGAGTTGGGTGTGGGCTTGGGAAATGTTATAGCTATGGCCGAGAAGATGCTTGTTAACGATAATAGCATAGAGGGCTTCAAAGCCTCGGTTAGAGAGAATTTTGGAAGGATTGAGTCACAATGGTTGAAGTAACGATTTTTGTTGAAACAGAAATTAACCCCACTGAAGACGAGGAGAAAGTTCGACAGGCAATTAACAATGTCCTTGGCAACGCAGCCATCACCATCAAAGAGGCATACCCCGGCAGCAGCCTAACCGCGGAAGCCGAAGGCCAAGACGCGCTGATTAAACTCCGCAATCTTTTGCGCAATGACCGCATCCGAGACGCTGCAAGACGCCTCCTTTTCAAATCCACCCGGGGCAACACCATCAGCTTCTACTTAAACAAGCAAGTTGCCTTTGCAGGCCATGTATCCTTCAGTGAGGAAACTTCAGAGTCCCCTCTTGGACCCATAAAATTCACAATCCAAACAGACGACGCCCAGAAACTAATCGAGTGGCTAGCTGAAAAAACTGAACGGTAACTTGAGGTTCCACTTTTGGCGGAGCGGGCACTTGTAACAAAGAACGGAGCGATTCTGCTAGGGGACAGTGTAGCCTGCGACGCCTTTGACAAGCGCCCCATCCGTGTGGTGACGCATGCCCATGCAGACCACCTTTATGGGCTACGTAAAAGCGTGAAATGCTGCGAAAAAGTAATCATGACAAAAGCCACCCGCGACTTAGCCGAGACTCTAAACGAAAACCTCAACCTCCACCAAGAAACCGTCCACACACTCGAATACGGCAAAGTACTCAAATACGGCGACGAAAAAATCACCCTCCTAAAAGCTGACCACATCTTGGGGGCATGCCAAACCCTCGTCGAGGACGCCGGCGGCATCCGCATCGCATGGTCAGGCGACTTCCGTGTCGAGGGCACAGACGCCGTTGAATGTGACGTGCTGGTTGTGGAAGCCACTTACGGGAAGCCTTCTTGCCGCCGAAACTTTGGGGTGGACGTGCGCCAGTTACTTGTGGATATGGTTGAGCGGAGTTTACGTGGCGGCGCAGTTTACATTTTCGGTTACCATGGGAAGTTACAGGAAGTTATGCAGCTTTTGCGTAACGCCGATGTACAGGTGCCCTTTGTTATGCCTGAACGGGTCTATGAAGTTACCAAAGTCTGCGGAAAGCACGGCATGAAACTTGGCCCCATCTCGCTGTCAAGCGACAAAGATGGCCATGAGCTCTTAGATGGCAACTTGCCGTGTGTGGCGTTTTATCACATGAATCAGCGCTCGCATGTGGGACTACGTAATGCCCGGTTCTGCATAAGCGGCTGGGAATTCCAAAAACCCTGCCGACAAATCGGCGACCGCGAGCACATAATCGCTCTCAGTGACCACTCGGATTTTGATGGTTTAATCGAGTACGTAAAACGCACACGAGCAAAACTGGTTATTACGGACAACTACCTACGCGAGGGCGTTGCCCTAGCCAAAGAAATCGCCAAACGACTCGGGGTTTCCGCCGTGGCTATGCCCCGAGATACGCCCCAAACAACACTCTAACAGCGTTTGAAGCCCTTATTCACGGTTTTAACTGCCGTTTTTGGGATCATAACCGACTTTGGGTTACTTGTTAATAAACGTGTTAGCGCTTGCTTATGCGAGTTAACGCTCGCAACTTGCCAAGCCGAGTTAGCAATTTTGCAAAGCCCCTTTTTCAAAAAGAGAACCACCGTTTCTAAAAACAGCAAAACCCCATTCGCTAAAACGCATAAGAGCCATGCAAAAAACAGGGGTGAAAGCAACCAAACGATAGGAAGAGAAAGGAAATGGCTAAAAAAAGCGTATTAAATCGAAAACAACCCAAGACCATCATCATTGGACTGGGAGAAATAGGATACCACAACGCAGAGTACATGACTCAACTAGGCCTAGACGTAGAGGGCTACGATATTAACCCACAAGCAGTTCAACGCGCGCTGCAGGACGGGGTAATAAAGGCACAAGCAACCAACTTCCGAGGCTACGACTATTACATGATCTGCGTCTCAACCCATAACCCCAAGAATATGTATCTACCATTCCTTGAGGGACTACTAAACGTTGCTGAAAAAATCAACATCGAAGCCAAACCCGGCGCCCTGGTCATAATTGAGAGCACCATAACTAAAGGAATAAGCCAAGAGATTTGCACAATATTCGACCATAAACTCCACGTTGCACATGCCCCACACCGGTACTTTAGCGAAGAAAAAGAAGAGCATGGCGTTAAACAATTACGCGTCATAGGCGGCTGCCACGCCTGCTGTCTATCAGAGGCCACATATTTCTACAGTGACATCCTAAACATCCCGCTTCACCCAGTAGAATCAATCGAGATCGCAGAGCTAACAAAAGTAGTGGAAAATACCCACAGATTCCTTGAGATAGCATTTGCTGAAGAGCTAAAAATGTTCTGCCACGATCAAGCCCTAAATTTCGATCAACTCAGAGAGGCAGTAAATACCAAGTGGAACGAGAACCTCCTAGAAGCCAGAGAAGGCATCGGCGGACACTGTTTACCTAAGGATACCCAAATGTTTTATGAACTCTCAAAACACCTTTTGCCAAACTCAACCATAGCCGCCGCCATCCAGTCAGACATAGCGTATACCAGATTCATTAGCGGTTTAGAAATTAGCGCTGTACCACTCAATCAAGCAATGACAGTTCCAACGTGCAAAAAGAAACTCGGTATCTAACGGGGCGCTACTCTTAGTGAAACTGAAGACAGCGGCCACAATCGCTACCGTTATAGTCATAGTAGTAGGGGCAGCGATGATAAGCCCCCTTTTCTTTAAACCCGAAAACGTCGACAAACGCATAATGCTAACCTTCTCAGTCACAAACCCTCACGGCGCAACTGAGTGGTGCCAAAACCTCACATCCATACTAAACAGCTACGATTTGCCCGCAACCGTTTTTGTAGCCGGCAAAATAGCAGAACAATACCCCCAAATCGTAACCTGCTTCGGCGAAAAAGTTGACATCGGAAACCAACCCTACAGCAACAAAAACCTAACCGACTATACAGATTACACCCTTAAACTCCAAGAGGTACAGAACGGCAAAGCCGCAGTAGACAAAGCCGGCAACTTCAACAGCAAGGCCTTTCAAGCAACAAACGGCGCCACCGACGAAGACATATTTTCTCTTCTGGGCCGCTCAGGGATATATGCAGACTTCTCCTACACCGACCACTACAACGTCTACCAAAACGGGCAATTCATCAAATACCCCGCCCTTGTTTTTGACGCATCCAACCATACTCCCGAATACATAGAAGGCACAAGAACACTACAGCCCATTATCCTACAATTCAACAACAACATCCCAACCGATGCCATCCAAACCTACTTGTCCACACTTACCCACGGGGACTTCGAGTTCGTTAACGCTTCTCAGCTAACAGGACTTGACTTGACAGTGCAGGAGGCATAAGAATGGAGCAAATTCAGATACCAGCCGCTGAACTGCGATTAGATGGCATAGAGGCACCCCAAGAACAGGAAAAGGCAAGTGGACATTGTAAGCAGCGGATTGCTAATAGCGGCCGTATTTTTGTTAGCAAAAAGGCTTGGGTGCTTAGGGCGCTTATGCTTGTAGGTTTAACCGCTTTTTTGGCCTTCAACACGGCAATCGCGTTGTCGGTCGGAGACCCCTTAATCGTATATTCCACGTTGATGCCTATCCACGCCTTGATAGTTCTAGTCACGGGCTGGGTCTTTTTTAAAAATAGAGCAACAGGAAAAACCCCAGACGACTTAGTATCAGTAATTATCCCCGTTTATAACCAAGAGAACCTAATCGAAAAAGTCGTGAAAGCAGTCTCCAGCTCGTCATATCGAAACCTCGAAATCGTAGCCGTCAACGATGGCAGCAAAGACAACACCGCAAAAGTCCTCGACACATTAGCACAGAAAAATCCCCGCCTTAGAGTAATCCATAAACCAAATGGTGGAAAACGGACCGCCGTCGCCACTGGTTTCTACGCAGCAAGAGGCGACTTTGTAGTGCTAATCGACTCTGACAGCATCGTGGATAAGTATGCGATCGAGGAGTTTATGAAGGTCTTTGCCGCAAACCCCAAGGTTGGCGGTATAGTTGGAAACGGCAAAGTCCTAAATGCAGACAAGAACTTTCTAACCCGATGCCAAGACGTTTGGTACGACTACTCCTTCAACGTCTGTAAATCCTCCGAAAGCTTCTTTGGCACGGTACTATGCTTGTCGGGCTGTTTAGCCGCTTACCGACGGGAAGCCATAAGCAAATTTGTAAGCATATGGGCTAACGATAAAATCCAATATGGCGACGACCGAAACCTCACAACATACGCTATTGCGACGCCCTGGGCCAAGGGGCAATTAGCACCCCTAAAGACCCATATGTTAGCTTCCATGGCAAGCTATGACGATGCAGAAGACCGCGCATTAACCACACAAGCCATAGCAGTAGAATGGGAAACAGTCTATGCGCCCACAGCAGTCGTTTACACCGACGTACCAGAAAACTTGCGGACCTACATTCGGCAGCAAACCCGCTGGAAGAAAGGGTACCTACGCTCAACCTTTTTTATGAGCGCATTTTTCTGGCGCAAGAACCCGATCATGGCTTTGCTGTTCTATTTGGAATTCATGTCGGTCTTTATAGCTCCAGCCATAATCTTCTCCATATTCATCTGGGGACCAATCGTTCTCCATTCATACTTGTACCCGGTCACTTATTTGGCAGGGCAAATGCTGATCGGACTAGTCATGGGATTAGACTACAAATTCAGGGATCCAACAGCAAAACACTGGACATACAAGCCCATCATGAATCTAATGTCAGCGTTAGTGCTCCCATGGGTATTGTTCCCCGCGATATGGGGATTTAAAAAGAACGGCTGGCTAACACGATAAGGCACAGCAACCTAAACAGGCTGACATATTTCTTTCATTTTTTAGCTAAGTTTAATAGCGCAAAACCGAACTTGATTGCAGCGTGATCGATATGGCTAAGTCATCAGTTATCTCAGGCTTCTACAAACTATCACCCCAAGAACGCCTCAAAATAATCACCGACCTCGCAGAATTAACCCCCGAAGAAGCAGCTCTTCTTCAACAATCCTGCAGTCTACCCCTCGATGTAGCCGACCGCATGGTGGAAAACGTTATCGGCGTCTTCCCCGAACCCCTCGGCGTAGCCGTCAATTTCAAGATAAACGGTAAAGACTACCTTATCCCGATGGCCACCGAGGAGCCCAGCGTCATCGCCGCCGCTTCAAACGCAGCAAAGATGGTGCGTGAAGGAGGAGGCTTCCAAACAAGCAGCACCGCGCCTATTATGATTGGCCAAATCCAAGTCGCTAAACTCCCAAATGCAGCATCAGCCCAGAAAGCCGTAATGGAAGCAAAAGAGCGTATTCTCAAAAAGGCCAACGAGCAGGATCCCATCCTCAACCAGTTCGGCGGAGGCGCAAAAGACCTAGATGCCCGAATTATCGACACCACTATGGGGCAAATGCTTATCGTTCATCTCTATGTGGACTGCCGCGACGCAATGGGCGCCAATGCGGTCAACACTATGGCTGAAGCCGTCGCACCCATGATTGAAGAACTCACCGGCGGCCGCGTATATCTGAGAATCATTTCTAACTTGGCTGTTAAGCGCCTCGTCAAAGCAACCTGCGTCGTGCCAAAAGAGGCAATAGGCGGCGAAGAAATCGTCGAGGGCATCGCATATGCTTCGGCTTTCGCGGCGGCTGATCCCTACCGCGCTGCAACCCACAACAAGGGCGCCATGAACGGCATCATAGCAGTCGTGCTTGCCACCGGTAACGACCACCGCGCCATCGAAGCAGGCGGACACGCCTATGCCGCACTAAACGGTCCCTACACAACCTTCTCAAAATGGGTCATGAACGCTAACGGCGACTTAGAAGGCTCAATTGAGTTACCCATGGCGATCGGCTTAATCGGCGGCGCCGTAAAAACCCACCCCATCGCACGCATATGCATGAAAATTCTATCGGTTAAGTCAGCGAACGAATTCGGAGAAGTCCTAGCGGCAGTTGGTTTAGCACAGAACCTAGCTGCACTCAGGGCATTGGCAAGCGAAGGTATCCAACGTGGGCATATGTCTCTGCACTCTAGAAACATTGCGGTGACTGCTGGCGCAACTGGTGAACTGATTGAGGCTGTCGCGGCGCAGATGGTAAAGGAACGCAAAGTTAACGTTGCCCGAGCTAAAGAAATCCTTGAAGAACTAAAGAAAAAATAACCCTCAGGGTTACCCCTTCTTTTTAGGGGCAATACATACTGTTGCATATCTTGGATAATTTAGCCGCTTTTGATGGATTTTAATCATGCAAGCACTAAATCGGTTGCATATCAAACAACCGAGCAAGCACCAAATTATTTCTTAAGCAGCTGCGTTTCCGCCCCCTTATGGCTTTGTTAACTGCACTTCGCAAAACCAACAGCCAACTTTACAAGTTAGCGGATTGGCGTTTTCAAAAAACAATAAAATAGATCCTATCGATAGGATGCCTAAAAATCAGGAAGAGAGAGAACTAACTTGAACGCAAAAAAAATCGAAAGACTACTGCACCCCTTACACTTCAAAAGGGCCGCAAAACCCCTTGCGATTGCGATGAGTGCATTGTTTGTCATCAGCATGCTATCAGTGCTCACCGTGCAGCCAGCGCAGGCAGCGACGATATCACCCCTTCATACCCAAGGATCATACATACTCGATGCAGATGGAAACACTGTTTACCTTCGGAGCATGGGCATTGCAGGCTTTGCGCCAGACCTAATCCTCTGGGGCAAAGGTGGCGGCGACAACTGGGGCGTCCAATGGAACTACAACCCCACTGGAGTAATGCGCGACACCTTTGAAGTCATGAAAAACGACTGGAAAATAAACGCCATACGCGTATTCATGTTCCCAAGCTGGTGGTACAGAGACAACATTGCACCATCACAGGAAAGCTCATCCTACAGCAGTCAAACCACCCCCATAAGCATCAAAGCTTACATGAAGACGCTCTGCGAAGAAGCCGGTAAATACGGAATCTACGTCGACATAGTCCCCTATATGCTAACCCCCTCCTCAGCCAGCTTCGACCGCGACCCATACGTAACCAGCAACTTTGGCTGGCAAGGCATGCCCCTTTCCGGCTGGGATGCATCAGCAACCCGATTCCTCCAAGACGCTGGCTATGGCAACAACGAAGTAGGCTTTTGGCAGTGGTTCTGGGCAGACATGGCAACAACTCTAAAAGACTACCCCAACGTAATCTTTGAAGCATGGAACGAACCAAACCTCGGCAGCGACGTTGACCCCATCCCATCAAGCTACATGACCTATCTAAAAACAATGTACAACGCCATCCGCGGCACAGGCTCAAACCACTTGATCATGATGCAATGGCGCATGGGCTGGTTCCCCAACGGATACGGCAACACACTAAACTGGTGCAAACAAATCGCCGACGCAATCCCAGGAGCAACCAACCTAGTCTACACAACCCACTTCTACTACTATGCACCAAGCGATCTTAGCAGCTACTGGGCAAAAGACTATGCAGGAATCAAAGCGCAGCTACAAACCGCAATAAACAGCATGGGCGTTACCGCTCCACTAGTAGCCAACGAAGAAGGCTCATGCTTGTTATCTTCCCCAAACAAGCAAAACGATTACACTTGGTGGAAGAACCTACTATTGGCACAACGTGACCTAAACATCGGCGCCGGCGCCTACTACTGGCTAAGCGAAGCAGGCTTAGGCGGAGTATACGTTGGGCAATCCATGCTAACCAGTGGATACACACCAAACACCATGGGGCAACACTTCATTAACGCATACCAAGCGCCATCAACCCCAAACGTGACTCCAACCCCAGCCCCAACTGCAACTCCGACCCCCACACCGACCGCAACTCCAACCCCAACCCCGACTGCAACCCCCACACCTAAACCTACAGCAACACCAACCCCAACACCAACAGCTACTCCCACTCCAGCACCAACCGCCACCCCAACCCCAACTCCAACAGCTACACCAACCCCCACAACCAAACCAACACCAACCAAGTCACCCACACCAGAACCAACAAAACAACCTACACCCACGCCTATACCCGCTGAGCCACCATCGCCAGTCCCACAAATAGTCTACCGCTTCATCCACCACTTCTGGTCCTGGTTTAGTTGGACACGCTTCGGCGGATTCTTAGCATTTTACCGCTAAGACCCCCCCTCTTTCCCCTTTGTTTTTTCTGTTCTTTGTTTTGATTTCCCGTTTGGCTGTATGTTTGTTTTTTATGCTGCGTATCTAGAGATTATGCGGTTGCTTGTTGCTTTGCCGACCTACCCCCTCCATATATAGAGTCAACCACGGGTTGAACCCTTCTTTGTCGCCTGCTGTTTTTGAGGGTTTTTGGTAAACAATAAATCGCCTAGTGCTACAAATGTAGCACAGTGAATCTCTTGGATATTATAAACGTCCGTTTACCCGACAAAGTCCTAGAAGACGTAGACAGACTTGCAAAAAAGCACAGCCTAACCCGCTCAGAAGTCATGCGCCAAGCCCTAACCATATACCTGCACCTAATAGAAAACGTCGGCACCATGCTACGCCCCATCGCTTTCCAAGTAAAACCCGCCCAAATCAGCTACACCCGACACGGCGACGTATCAATCCTAAAAATGCCCACAGGACACGCCATAGTCACAGGTTCCACCTCCAGCGGCGCAGTAGGACCCAAAGAATTTGACAAAGTGAAGGTGGACGGAAAATTCTTAGGAAAATTTCTCGCAAGAGTCGCCCTGATGGATGTGATAGCAACCGGCGCCTTCCCCCTGCTACTATCGCTAACACTGGGCGTAGAGAACGACCCCACAGGGAAAGAAATCAGCGAAGGTATTAAACGGGAGGCAAGAACCATCGGTTTAGACCCTAATCAAGTGCTTATGGAAAACACCGAAGACAACTTTCCCACAGTGCAGACAGGCGCAGGTTTAACGGTAGTGGGTCTAGCCAACGAGGATGAACTCCGATTGGGTAAAACTATGCCAAACGATTTGGTCGTGGCTATCGGTAGACCAAAAGTAGGCATGGAGGTCATCGCGGCGGAGGCACATGGAGAAATCGCAGACCTCAAAAACGTCGCACAACTTAACCAGCGAAAGTACGTGCATGACATTGCTGCGGTAGGCAGCTTTGGAATCGCCAGTGAAGCAAAAATGATGGCTTACGGCGTTGGCAGACAACTAAAACTCATCGAGCCAAAAGGATTAGACCTAAACAAGTCTGCGGGGCCAGCAACGGTTGTATTAGCCACAATCGACCCAGAACGCCTCGACGACTTAAAAGCCCTTATCCCCAAACCAATAAACGTTATAGGAGAAATACTCTAAGCAGTTCGCTGCAGCAAATGTCCGTTGCGGTCAATTTCGCCGCGGCGGATTCGTGTTGTAGAAATAGGGCAATGGTTCTCTGCTGGAACCATAGTCACCACAATCACCTGCAAAGGCGGTTTACCTGAGTTTTCACGTTTACAGTTAATGATCTTAGCAATGCGTTCGGTTTCTTGGCTTACCACAATGGCGTCCAGATCCGGGCTGGTAATGGTTAAGCCAAAGGAGTTATCTAGTGGCACAATCTCGGCTCTATCCATCAAGCCTTGTTCAGTAAGGTAAGCTCTGAGTTCCCGTTTACGGTCTTCAAAAGATGCGGTTCGATGCTTTTTATCCAGCTTTGAGACAAAACTATCCGAAGTCACACCGATAGCAACCCTATCGCCTACTTCGAAAGCCTTACTCAATAAAGCTTTGTGACCTTTATGAAGTTGATCGAAGGTTCCGCCGACAGCGACTTTTCGAAATTGCCTCATTTTATCAGCCTAGCGCCCTGAAAATCTATTCTGCTGACCAATACTTGATTTGTAGGCAGTATCTGCTTAAAAGCTTCCGCTACCGAGGCAGCGTTTTCCTCGTGGCAGACGGCGTGGACGGCTTCACCTATCATGTTTTGGGCTGCGCCAACAGCGCCTGCCTTCTTAGCCGCCCGGTATAGTGCGCGGATGTTTTGGTTTGAGAACCCAGCGTTTTCAGAGAATGCCCAGCATTGCTCCAAGAAATTCTTGAGGCTCGGCTTTTCTAGTATGGCTTTGAGGGCTTCTCCGCCATACTGGTTAATTTCCTGCTTTTTCTGGGGAGAAGTCAGCACCGGCTTCTTGGGAATAAGCAACTTGTAGTAACCCACGACAACGACGTATTCTGGAGATATCGGTATACGGTCAATCTGGCAAACACCCGGCGCACCAGGCTTTGTCACCAATATGAGGCCACCGCCAAAGTTTAGTGAGCTAACGGTGCCAAGCCCGGTTAGGCACTGGATTTCTGCCGCGTGCGCCACTTGCCCGATCTGGTTATAGGTTAGGGGCAAAGAAATTGCTTCTCTTAGGGCTAACCCTGTGGTTAAGGCTCCGCCTGCGCTAGTACCAAACCCCATACCTATCGGAACCTCAATCTGATGCTCAACAAAGATTGCGTATTTTCGGTCAGTTTTTACAAGAAGAGTGTCTATTACTTGTTTGGTGGTTTTGGCTTCTGTTGGTTGCCCATTTATGGTTACGGTGAGGCTATTTTCTTTGGCTTCTTCTGCGGTTAGGGTCGTGTAGGTGCCTTTTTCTAGGCCGAAGCCGCCGCCGATTGCACCTATCTGTGTTAGGTCGCTTATGGGTTGACCGTTTTGGGTGTCATGAATTTGGAAGAAGCTAGATATTGCTCCTGGCGCAAATGCTTTAGCAGTCTTAGTCACGTGGTTCACTGGCGTCGATTTCGCCTCAACGACGGAAATGCTCGGTTTGCTGCTTTTATAATTGGCGGTCCCAAAAGCAACACAAATGGCACCTCAGTTGCAAATGTCCAGACAAACAAGGGAATTATGACCCATGCAGGCAGGGCCTCCGTGAAGTATGTGAGAAAGAGTGGGCTGACCGCTACTACGATAACTGAGAGCAGTGCCGCACCCAAAATTTGCCCAAATACAGCTCCAACAGCGTAGCTTCGCCACTCCTTATACCTAACAGACACTATACCAATAACTGCTAAACTAAGGATAACTGTTAACACGAAAGTAGACATAAAAACTTCAAGAGATAAGCCAGTATAAGCCAAAAAGTCGGGAAGAAAAATCAAAGTTGGAACCAAAAGACCAACTGCAGCAACAACTATACCTGCCATGGTCTGCTTGAGGCTAATGCTTCTAAACGCAAAGTAACCAATAATGAAGAAAACAATAAAGTTAGGCGGAACACCCGCAACGAGACTCAACCCCGCGTTCCCATGAACCACCATATCCCGGATGAAAATACCAATTGCCGCACCAAAACCGCCCACCCAGGGCCCATACAACGCCGCGAACACGGCAGGAATTACCACAGCAGGTAAAAATCCTACGCCCAAAAAACTAAAGCCCGCAGTTAAAATCCCAAATACAGCATATAACGCTGCACTAATACCGATAACGACGACATCTATGGTTTTTAGTTGCAACTTCAACGGTAGCCTCTTTATTTTTGAGTTACATTTTGTGACAAGCTCGAGTGTTTAAGTATTCCGTATATAAGGTTTAAACACGTTTAAACAGGCGACAGACCATTAAAATGTTGTTTGGGTTTGGCATTGGCGTTTGAGGAGTTCTTGGTGGTCTCGCCAGTACTCTTCGGGTAGATAAATGTAGGGTTGGGGGGCTCCGTTTATCGGTGAGTTGTGCTTATAGCCTCGGCGGGTCATCTCTTGAACTTGATGATTGTGGCGATCGTAGAGTTGCTCAATGCGGTTCTCAAAGCGCAACGTTTCAGGATGGCGTCTGTAGGCTTTGTATTTACCCTGCAGTGCGCCTACTATACAGTGGAGCTCTGCATGTTCGCCTAAAAGATGCTGACGGTCAAGTTCGCCAACGGGAACCGCCCATATACGAACCATACAAACCTAGAAAGACTATGCATAAACTATGATAAGAAAGTTAAGAAAAAGATTATTTTTTATGGCGCTTTATGCGATCTTGCCGTTGCTCTTTCTTACGCCAATCCTTTTTACGTTGAGTCTGCATTGAGAAGCGTTCTTGACGGGGCACATCAATCTTGCGGAAGCGAGATACATTGCTGTAGAAGACTTCAGAACTGATTTTGCCCTCGCTTAGGTCCTTGATGTTTTGGTTCAACTCAATTTTAGATTGATTATCACGCGCCTTGTCAAATGCTTCTGCATAAACAAGGTACGCGGCATGGAACGGGAAATTCTCGGGGTTGTCGATTAAAAGTTTTTCAACGTGGGATGGACTATTCTGGTTTGGTTGTTCAGTCATTTTTAATCCGCTTAATGTATGCAATCAATGGTTTTTCACCCTATTATAGGTGTGCCCTAACCCCCGCCCCTGTAGAGTTCGTGGCATGTATGTTTGGGGATTTACGGCTGGGTTTAGGAGTTAGCGGGTTGGTTTTTGTTGCATTTTCTGTTTTTGCTTATGCCGCGGCTGACTTCGTCTATTCCGAAGCATTTTATCTGCTGTGAGGTAGAGCAGTCTAAGCATCGTTTAGTGCTTGAAGGAGACATTTTGACCTATAATGTCTAATGGCTATTGCTGATTTTAAAGTGTTTTTAGAACCCTGCAGAGGTCCTTTGCAGCCTAATGTTCCATTGTGTCTCAAACTGTAGTCAGGTGCCTATGGGTGACCTCAGTTTATTTGTCGAGTTTAAAATTGCCGCTGCCGCCTGCGCTAGTAACGTTAGCAACTATGCTCTCACCGACCCGCTCTATTACATCCTGCGCTCGTTTCCAGTTCTCTGCTGAAACCTCAACGCGATATTTTGGGGCAGCGATGACAGAAAACTCGATTTTTGCATCCTTATACTTATGCGCTTTTTTTGCTTTACTGAATGATTCTTTGATACATTTTATCCCATTTGGTTGCATACAGCGCACTTCCACTATACCCCGAAGGGTCACCATTTTTACTTTAATACGCTCTGCAGCGACCAAGGCAACTATGTTAGCGAGATTCTCAGGTATACCAAGCGAGGAAAGGACACTTGCGCCTTCTTTTGAGGCCTTTTCAAACCCAGCGTATAAACCGAATTTTTCCCTAAGTATGAGGCCGACCTGCTGGTTAACCTCTTCAAATGTTAGACCAGCCTTATCAGCCACCGCATGAAGAAGGGCATCTGCTTTTCGGTCCTCTTTCCAAGACTTTATCTTCTCAATTCGCTCACGTCTATTAACACGCCTCAACGATAAGTCAATGTGACCTTTTTCGATATCCACACGTAAGACTTTCAGAACCAGTTTCTGATTTGACCGAACGAAATCCCGAATGTTTCGTATGCGGGCGCTTGAAATTTCGGAGATATGAAGGAACCCGCGACGGTTATACTCATCAAGGTTTGCGTATGCACCATAATCCATCACGGTGTTTATAGTTGCCATTACAAGGTCGCCGGGTTCTGGCCAATTATCATTTAGTTCAGACATGTTTATCGTTCCAGTTTATCTATAAATTTTCAGTTAAGGCTAAGTTTTCACAGGGGTTTTCTGCTTGAACTCTAACTTTAGCCCACCTCAATCTATGATCAGAATGATTGGAGAAAAACCAGTTTTTGAACTGTTGCTTTCCTCTAAGGAATTCTAATATCAATCAAGTATAAAGGCGACTATATTAGAGTAATGCTAACCGACAGTAACAATTAACCTCAAGAGAAAAACCAAGTTTTATGCCAAACACTTAAGTCTAAGCCAACGACACTATCATTGTTAATTTAAGTTGCGATTATCTCAAGCATCATATTAACAGGAAAAATAAGTGTCAACAAACGAATCAACCCAAATAAAATGTTCCGACTGCGGCAAAACCGCCACAGTCCCCTTCAAACCCCAAGCAGATAAACCAGTCTACTGTAGAGAATGCCTACCCAAACATAGAACCCCTAGAAGAGAAACATTTAACAGGTCATTCCAGACAAGCCCAAGAAAACCTGATACCGAACAACAAGCATGGTCTAGACGCCGAAAAGACTGGCAATAACTAACAGGTAGTGGCCGCTAGCGTAATAGCGGAAAACCACTCAGCATTTTTTTATAAACCAGCAGTCTCGGTCAAATAAGGTCGGCTTATTTATTGAACTAACGGTTTTTTCTTTCCAGCGTTCGGCTCACTCCATAGATATCGCAGGAGGCGTGCCGTAAATATTATATCAAGTTTCGGAGTCTCACACAGCCGGAATCGTGAGTAAGATGAACAGTTCCGAAACGGAAAAGTTTCAGTTCCTTGCTAAACTTGCCCTCGAGTCGGGTGCAGCAGACGCCAAAATTATCCCAGCAAGCCAGGTCATCATTGAAGACCGAGTGGTGCTTAAATGCAAAGTCGGCTGCAACCACTACGGCGAAACCCTCGCATGCCCACCCTACACACCCACAGCGGAGCAGTTTCGCAAAATCGTTGGCGAATACAGCTATGCAATGTTTATGAAATTCACCACCCAGGCCAGTTGCGACCCCGAAGTTTATCCATACCTCATGACTTATCAGACAGACCCCAAAGTTCCAAAAGACATCAAGGAGAAAGCCGCCAAATTCTGGCAGGGCTGGAAAGACAGCAAACTCAAGATGCTCCAATCCGTCGTTGCTCTTGAAAAAGCCGCTATGAATCAGGGTTACACTTTGGCTATGGCTTTTGTTTCGGGCCATTGTCAGCTATGCGAGAAATGCAACACCGAAACCAAAATCTGTCGCCACCCCGAACTCATGCGCATTTCAGAGGACGCCATTGGAGTGAACGTTAAGAAAACTGCGGCTAACGCGGGCATCCACTACCAGTTCCCTTTCAGCAAAAGCGCAGACTCATTTGCTCTGCTACTGATCGAGTAGCCCCCCTTTTGGGAATCCCTAAATATTTTATCATGGTTTAAGTGGAGGGATGCTATGAAGCTTTTACTTGACGAGATGCTTGCGGGCTTAAAAGAGTACTTTGAGACCATGGGTTATGAGGTTGTAACGGCTCAGGAGGCTGGGCTTAAAAGCGTCAAAGACCGTGAGCTAGTGGAGTATGCCTGCAAATATGGGCTGCTTTTGGTTACGCAGGATCAGAAGCCCGCTGAGTTGGCCGAGTTGTTGGGTGTAAAGTGTGTTTTTATTTCTAACCTTTTGATAGCTAAGGTTGTTGACCAGAAAATCAAAGCCACTTTTATTTAGTTAGGCTGATGTGGCGGAGGTACCTGTTCCAGAGGTAAGCAGAGGCGTAGCCCGCGGTGACGCCTGTGGCGGGGCCCATAAAGAGTACCATCGCGTCTAGCATAGCGCTTCTCTGCAAAAATAGGCTAAAGTAGGATAGGCCCTGTGCTGAGAAGAAATCAGGGAAAACGGCAAACGCTGAATAGCTAGATAGGGCGATTAATAGGGTGCTAAAGGTCATGGCTGCCATTAAGCGGTTCCGGTCTACACCTTCCCGGGATCCTCTAACCTTGAAAACAGCCATAAATATGTCAACGTATACGCCGTAGAGTAGGGCAAAGAGAAAGGTAAAGGGTCCAAGTGAGGGGCTGGCAAGCGCTGTTAAGAGTCCGCCAATTGCACCTACATATGATGCGCCGACTTTGTGGATGAATAGGGATGCTAATGCAAGCAAGACGGATTGAACGACCATCATGAGGTAGTTGAGCGGTGGAGGAAGGAACAGGTTACCGACAAATATTATGGCACCGAATAAGGCGATTATGAATAGTCGCTGGAGCTTCTGCGTTCTGTCGGTCCCCCTTTTGTATAGGAGTCGACTTTCAGGCTAAAAAACATATCATTCGCGGCATCTTCAAAGACCTAGTCAAGAGACCTCGATATGAAGGGAAACCTTCTGTCCTTTACTGATTTGTTCTTCTAAATGTTGTAACGGAAAGTTATAAATCTCCAACTCCGGATAATAGCAATACATTTAAGATTTGACTTAGAAATGTAAATCCGGGAGTAACAGGGAATTGAGCACCCACGCAGAAGACCTTAAACTAAGATTAATGACCATCGAACTACTACGTACTGCAAAGTACAAAAGAAACATCACCTACCGCGAGTTAGCCACCAAAACAGGCTTACCCGTAACCGTACTAAGCCGATACGCAAAAGGCCACGTACTCCCAAACACCACACGCGCAAAACAGCTCTGGCGCGTACTCACCAAACTTGTAGGGCTAGAAGCCGAACTGCGCAGCCGAATCAAGTTCGACGACATCGGCTACTTTGACAACACCGAAATCGTCGGCGACTACAACATCCTCCAGCAAGCCGCCAACCACGCACTCGCCAACTTCGCCGGCAAACGCGTCACCAAAGTTCTAACCGCAGCAACTGATGGCATCCCACTTGCCACCATGGTTGCAAACGCGTTGGGCGTTAACCTAATCGTCGCGAAACGCAACAAAGAAGTCGGCGTCAAAGCCTTCCTTGAAGAAACCTACATCCTAGGACGTGACAGCGGCGTAACAGTCACAATCTATATCCCCAAAGAATCCATCAAGAAACGCGACAGCGTCCTAATCGTTGATGACATGATAAAAAGTGGAGATACCCAAGAAGCCCTTGTGAACCTTGTCAAGAAGTCTAAAGCAGAGGTCTCAGGTATCTTTTCGCTGATTGCGGTGGGCGAAGAATGGAAGAAGCGTCTAAAAAGCACCGCTGATAATCCTGTTGAGGTTGTGACAAACCTCAAGTCCCCGCTTGACAACTCCTCTTAATCTTATCTTTTTGTCTTTGGAACTATTGGACAGGCGCTTAGCGCAACAAAGCGCCCATGCGGGCAGAAAAACTTTAACTAAGCACACAAATACTAAGCCAATTAGAAGGCACCATACATGCGGATGATAAAGTGGCAAAACGGCACAGTAATCACCCCCGACCAAACCAAACTCCCCCTCCAAGAAGTCACCCTAGAAATCAAAACTGTAGAGCAAATGGCAGAAGCAATCAAGACGCTACGAGTAAGAGGCGCACCCCTACTTGGCGCAGCAGCGGCATTCGGTGTAGCCATAGCGGCGTATAACAGCAAAGCTAAAACTGCCGCCCAGTTCTACAGAGAAATAGAAGCGGCGGGTAACCTAATAAAACGCCAACGGCCCACTGCGGTTAATTTGTTCTGGGGCGTTGATCGAGTTTTGAACAAAGCCAAAGCCGCCCAAGGGAGCGTAGGGCAGCTTAAAGCGGTCGTCGTCGAGGAAGCCCAGGCCATCGCGGATGAAGATGCTCAGCAGAACCATGCCATAGGTAAACACGGAGCTAAACTCATTGAAGACGGCGACACCATCTTAACCCACTGCAATGCTGGAGAATTAGCAACCGTAGAATATGGCACCGCTCTTGGAGTAATCCGTGCTGCTTGGGAAGAGGGCAAAAAAATCAAGGTTATAGCAGACGAAACCCGCCCGCTACTGCAAGGCGCACGCCTCACGGCTTATGAGTTGAAGCGTGATGGCATCCCCGTTACATTAATCACCGACAACATGGCAGCACATGTCATGAGCAAGGGACTTGTTAACAAGGTTATTGTAGGGGCTGACCGCATCGTGCAGGATGCGGTGTTTAACAAAATCGGCACTTACGGTGTTGCTGTCTTGGCGCATGAGCATGATATTCCGTTTTATGTAGCGGCGCCGAAATCCACCTTTGACTTAACCCGCAAAGCCGCCGACGTGGAAATCGAGGAACGCAAAATCGAGGAGGTTACGCATGTGGGTTGCCAGCAGACAGCCCCCGACGGCATAGCAGTCTATAACCCCGCTTTTGACGCGACACCGCTAAAGTACGTCAGTGGCATCATAACAGAGAGCGGCGTTTATAAGAAGAGGGACTTTGCCAAGTTCGGCCCTAAATTTCCCCTCTAACCCCAGTTCTGTAGAAGCTCCACGGACTAGGGGTTTCTATAAAATAGAGGTGGGGTTAGTGGATAATCGCGTGCGTGTCTCTATTTTTTGCCGCCTTTTTTCGCGCAGGCACTACTACAGTATTTCGATTTAGCATCAAAGGTAGTGTAGGTTTTTTTGCAGATTGCACACTTCTTTTCCATAACAATCCCTTCTCCGTTATAGCTGTGGTTAAAAATTAAAAGCTTGCTATAAACCGATATTATGCTTTGTGAGTTCTGTAGAATAAAGGCTAAAAATAGATTCATTCATATTAGCCATTCAATAGCTACCCAATGAATTCTAGCACGAATATCCTTCGGGGACTCTCGCCAAACGTAGCTTCATCATTTATCTGCGTAAAGTTGCCTGACGCGTAGAGCTGCTGATATATCTGCTGCAAGTTAAGCGTAGAATTGAAGTAGGGAACTGTTCCACCGTACTCATAGGTGAAAAGGTAATGCACGTTTAGCACCTTGCACAGTCTGACGAGTTCGGTTATGTTAAAGTCAGGTGCATAGCTGTCGACTGCGTGGCGGGGGTACTGGAATACAGGGATGTCGTTGTCGCCGTCTTGCCAGAGGTAGAAGCGAACCATTTCGCGGTTAAACAAGTCAAAGGGGCAGAGCACCATGATTGATTTATTGTAGTCAATGTTGCGATAGGCATAGTTTGTTGCCTGCTCAATCGGGATGTCTATATCGTGAGGAGCAGCTATCCCGTAGCAGTCATAAACGCTGTAAGCAATTGAGCCTGCAACAAAGACAACAAGTAAACCTCCTGCAACCTTGTAGAGGCGTCTTTGCTGTGGGGTACCGATGCCCTGCCGCCAGCAACTATGCAGCTTCCCATATGCTTCCACAAAGATAACTGAGGCAGAAATCGCCAAAGCAGGAAACAGGGGCAGTACATACCGCCAAGACTTATTGGAAATCAACGTAAAGAACACATAGATGCAAACAAACCATATCAGAACATACTTATCCTGTGTCTTGCGTCGCAAAGCAAAAAACGTCAGCCCCACTAATCCCGCGATATAGATGAATACTGAGATGGGATGAACCGTATCATAGGGCCAGACAACGTCTACTAGATAGAAGACTGGCGCAAAGAAGCGCTCACTATAGACAGAGCGTTCAGGATTGCCCACTTGAACGGCATAGAGCCATTGCTGCAAAAAATTATCCGCATAAATATCGTAGACTATAAGAATCCAGGGCGTCACCACTAAAACAGCGGTTACAAAGGTTATCATGAATTTCTTGTATGCCAGCTTTAGTTGGTCCTTTGCCAGGAAAAGGATGCTAATGGCAAGGATTATGCCTGCAACAATAATTTGGTACTTAGTCAGAAAGCCTAAACCAACCGCTAATCCCGTAAATACTAGCATGCGGTCTTGCCGAGTGACCAGCCAGCGATAGAAGAACAACAGGGAAGCCACCACAAAAAACACCAGCGACGATTCAAGCAGCGCCGACTGCGAGACCCAGAAATACCCAGGCATCACCCCCAATACTACTGCGGAGAGCAAACCGACTTTTCCACCATACATGCTTTGTGCTAACTCAAAGGTTAACCATAGAGCAAGAACAGAAAAAAGTACAGGAATTAGTCTAGCTGCAAAGAGGCATACCCCGAATGTTTCAAAGGATAGAAAGATTAGACAGTCAAAGAGGGGCGGGTAGAAGGCATTTAATACGAATTTGTCAATGAGCCCCCAAGAGAGGAAACTGCCTGCATTGAGGTGGACAACTTCATCCCAGACAAGTGGCCACCGTAAAAAGTTGCTGAAGAGAATTAGTGTGTAGGCTAAAGCAAAGGCGGCGAATGCCAACCGCCACTTGTTAAGCGCCGCCTTCCTTAGAGTGAACCATGTTTTTTGGATGGTTCCCAGAGAGGTGACAGCCCCCAAAAATATTACCATAGGGGTAAGTATAAAAAGCTAACCAATCCTTTGGTCCTAAGCCCCAAGCAATCATCAAGCCATAAGGACTTCGGAACCCTTGGTAAACCTAAAATATAATCAACCGACCAAAGTATACTGGCGCCCACAATGCCTTACAATGAACTTAGAAAAGATTACCTGCTTAACCGCTGGGTCGTAATCGCAAAAGAACGCAGCAAACGACCCACCGACCTTGCAAAAACTCGACCAGAAGCAGCCAAAAACCCAAATTGCCCTCTCTGCGTTGGACATGAATACATGACGCCCCCGGCTGTTCTACTCTACCAGAAGAACGGCGACACAATTACCAAGGGCAAAGATCCCCCAGAGGGCAAACGCCCCCAAAACTGGCTCATACGCGCCTTCCCAAACCTCTACCCAGCCTTCTCCCCGCCACAGCGATCAAAAGACACCGGCCAGATTTTTGTCAGCCCAGAATTCGGCTACGCCATCGGCTACCACGAAGTACTAGTCGAAACCCCAAACCACAACGAAAACTTGGCCGACGTTGAATTGTCCCAGATGGAGCGGGTAATTAACGCCTACATTGAGCGGTTTAGGGTGCTTAGCGGCAAATCCTACGTGAAGTATGTGTCGATTTTCCGCAACTACGGCTTAGAAGCAGGCGCTTCATTGGTGCATGCCCATAGCCAAATCATCGCCACCCCGATGGTACCCGCCATAGTGGCTGAGGAGCAGCAAGCCGCCCAAGCCTACCAGCAGGCGCATGGCAGATGCGTCTTTTGCGACATAGCCCAACGGGAAATCATAACCCAGCGGGGCATCTACCAAAACAGCGACTTTGTCGCATTTGCGCCCTATGCGAGTGTGAATCCGATGGAGTTCTGGATTGTTCCCAAGCGGCACGCCGCAAACATAGCCGACCTCACCCCGGCCGAGGTGACATCTTTTGCCATGGCGCTTAAGGCAGGGTTAGGAGCGCTAAAAGAGGTAGTGAACGATCCACCATACAACTTTGGCATTCACCAATCCATAGCCGAGGATGGGTATCATTGGCATTTAGAGGTTTACCCCAAGCTGGCAACCTGGGCTGGGTTCGAAAAGAGCACAGGCGTCTACATCAATACTGTTCTGCCTGAATCAGCCGCAGAAGCGCTCAA
Source organism: Methanocella sp. (assembly GCA_050261115.1). GTDB lineage: Archaea > Thermoproteota > Bathyarchaeia > Bathyarchaeales > Bathycorpusculaceae > Bathycorpusculum. The sequence goes on along the minus strand of JBLNCY010000010.1, from coordinate 88,046 downwards.
GAGGGCAATCAAACAGTAAATTTCGGCTTAAATAGCAAAACATCCTCGATGTAGGCTCGCAGGGGTTCGGCTATGCTCCAGGCTTGGGAGATGCAGCCGCGTGGCTCGTTGGGCGGGTCGCAGTCGTAGATTTCGTTGATGGTGCCCAACCCGCCTCGTCTGATGCCTTCCGTGAAGAAGGGGAGGACGAGTTTTTCTTGGACTTCTTGGCGGGCTTCTTTTGTGTAGTCGTTGACTTTTAGGTATGCTGATATGTAGGGGCCCAGTAGCCAAGGCCAGATTGTGCCGTTGTGGTAGGCGGCGTCTCGGCTGCGGCGGTCGCCGTGGCATTTGCCGACGAATTTGGGGTCATCAAGCGACAGCGTCCGCAGACCATATGACGTTACGAGATCCTGCTTTACGACTTCGACGACTTTACGGCTTGACTCCGAATTAAGCATGGAATAATCCAGGGACACGGCTAGGATTTGATTGGGGCGGAGTGAGGCGTCGATGGCTTTGGGTTCAAGCACGTCAAAGAGGCAGCCGCGGATGGGGTTCCAGAGTCTGTTGTTGAAGCTGCGGCGGGCTTGCTGCGCTAATTCGGCGTACTCCGACCGCATGGTTTCCTCGCCAAACTCTCCGGCAAGCCGCTCCATGACGCATAAAGCGTTGTACCAGAGCGCCTGTATCTCCACCGCCTTGCCCGCTCGGGGCGTGACTTCTACGCCGTCCACAGACGCATCCATCCACGTCAATTGGGGACCATGCAGAAGCAACCCGTCCTCGTCGACCCGAATACCAAACATGGTGCCACGCCGATGATGTTCAATAATCGCCTGCAAGTCGCTCCACAGCTCCGAGCGGACAAACGTTAAGTCGCCAGTGTATTTTATGTACTGCAAAACGGCGTTGATGTACCACAGCGTTCCGTCGACGGTGTTGTAGGCATAGTCGCCGGTTTTGTCAGCTATAAAGTTGGGAATCAAGCCACCTTTCAGGGCGCTGATGAAGCTGCGGAAAATCTCCTTAGCCTCACCAAACCGGCCCGTTACCAGCAACAGCCCCGGCAGCGAAATGAAAGTGTCACGGCCCCACGGCTCAAACCAGTGATAACCCGCAATAACATCAGGCCCTCCATGACGATTTTTAACCACAAACGAATCCGACGCATACAACACCCAATCTAGCCAGTCACTACGAGAAACACCCGGATGAGACTTGTAAAAGCCAGTTAACAGCGCCTCTACCCGCTTCACTTCATTTGCAAATGCGCTTTGGGTTTCTTGGGTTGTGGCTCCCAGAGATTGCAAATCCGCCTCCGCTCCAGATTCTAATCTATCCACCGAACAGGTTATGGCAAAACTCTTTGTAGACTGCGCGGGCAACACCGACTCGAAGTACCCTGGCTGGAAGCAGTCATCAAACGCTGCCTCCCCCCGCGACGACTCATCACGGTAATGCAGCCGCCTAACCCAATTAATCCCCTGCACAAAGCGGCCCTCCGTGACCTTGCAGAGGATGGTTGCCGATGGATTCTGGAAGGTTATCTTCGTTGATTGCTGGCGGGCTTGTTGGGTGAACTGCAGGAGTGCGCGCTGGTTATCGGTGACGTTATGGTAGTAGCGGCAGTTCAGCAGTGGATAGAGACGAATTGCGGCGTCGGTGTTGTTGTGATTGGTGACTTGATAGAGGACTGCAACGGCGTTTTTGTGCCTGGGCATAAAGACCGTTTTTTCTATGGCTATGTTGCCGGTTTGGTATCGGTATGTGGGGTGGGGGTTTAGCTTGAACTCCTCGATAAACGTGTACCCTTGGGGAAAAGTGATGTCAGCGAACTCGTTAGAGCCCAACCGAAAGATGCCGTCGCCAACTAAGAGATCCTCGTCGACTTTAGCGAGACAAACGGTGCGCCCCCCCGGCGGATCGAGCGCAGCAACCAGCAACCCATGATACTTTCGTGTGTTGATGCCCAGAACCGAGGAGGAGGCATAACCACCTAATCCATTGGTGATTAGCCACTCCTGCGCAATAACCTCGCTAAACCGCGAAAGCTGCTCCTTTTTTATGGTAAGCGCAGGAAAGTTTTTCATGCTAAGTCAACAGTTTTGCTACGTTTTTGTCCCTTGGAACGCAAAAATAGTTCGCCACAGGCGTGCATTTTGTTCTAAACATCAAGAAGTGTGGCTTGGTTAATTTGTATTCGGTCAGGGTTTCTGCGTAGCCCATCCCCTTGGCAAAGACAAGTTCCGCGTCCTCATAGACTTTGAGGAACTCTGCTGAGCACTCCTCTTTCTGCAGACCCACCGCATCGGCGCCTGTAGTTATGACGTCATCGGCAAGCTTATCCATGTCGGAGATTTCGGCGTCCTCCATGGTGGCGTCATTAATTACTGGGCCGCCCTTAACTGCATAGATTACCTTGAGCCCCATGTTTTTGAGTTGCTCAACTAGCAAAGTGTCAAACACGATTTCCCCCGCGTTATCAGCCAAAAACAGGACACTCTGCGCCTTCTTAGCCAACTCGTATGCCTTGTCGATGTCGTCGATGACGAGGTCTTTTGCTGCTTCCCGCATTACGGTCGCAAGACTGTTTAAGGTAAATCTGTGACCGGGAATGTCAAACTCCATGATGTTGCCTACAATGGCGCAGAGCACCGCTTTTTTGAAGCGTTCCTGCTGATTGTAGCCGGACTCCACCATCTTCTTAGCATGTGAGCGCATTTTGAGGGCTTTTTGGTTGGCTAGTTTCTTATTGTACTTGTAGGGGTCGTCGCAGTCTGTGAGTTTGCGGATGATTCGGTCGCGTTTAGTGCCGATTACTGCGGCGCAAGAAGTGGGCTTAAACTCTCTGTTAAGAAGCTTGATAATTTCGGCTAGGCAGCGGAAGCGTAGTGCGGGGTTAGTGGTGGCTTGATAAGTCTGGATTTGTGCCCGGCTAAGTAGGCAGGATGCGCATTCGGGTTCAACCTTCAAGGCAGATTCACTGTTTTGTTGCTTCAGCAAAAGCCCGCAGAACACTATATGGGTCTTTCGCTTTCACGATGCCGCTTGCAACAAGCACCCCTCTTGTGCCCAACTCGAGCGCTTTTGAGACGTCTTCGGCTGTGCTGATGCCTGCGCCACAAAGAATCGGCATCTGAGGATTAACCCGCTGAACTAGCTTTACAGTATCCGAGACAATCTCGGGTTTAGCCTTAGAGACAGAGATACCTGAGCCTATGAGTTCCGGCGGCTCCATAGAGGTTATGTCGGGGTTCATAGCTGCCACCGCTGCGCTAACCGAGGGGTTATTGGCACATACGCATGAGGTTAAGCCTTTTTCTCGGCACAAAGCTATGGTCGCGTCAATGTCTATTAGGCGAAGTTGCCGCTCAGAGTGATTAATCAGCGTACCCACCGCACCAGCTTCCTTAACCGCATCCGCAAGAATGTGGCCTGTGTTGCTGCCGGGTTTGACGGGGTCGATGTGTTGGGCGAAAACTGGAATCTCGACGGATTCAGCCACTAATTTGAGGTCAACCGCTTGAGGCGCAACAACAATGCAGGCGCCAGTTTCTTTGGCTGCCTTCTCAGCCTGCTTTGCAAGTGAGACGGCGTTTTTTCCTGTGGATTCAAGGTAGGTTTTAAAATTAACAATAATCATAGGCGATTGAAGGTTCAATTGCTTGTTCCTCGGCGTTAGGTAGACTAGTTTTGTTAATAATACTTTTGCATCTAAAAAAGGGTAAAGAAATATTGTTTGCTTACTAACTGGCGGCGGCTTTTAATTCCACCGCAGCTTTCTTAGCAGCTTCCTCAGTGAGCATCCCGATAAGCTGCCCATTCTTAACTATCGCAGCGCGCTTTATTCCCCGTTTGCCCATCTGTTTCATAGCCGTAATCATCGACTCGTCACTTCCCAAAATGATAAGCGGCGTAAACTTGAGGTCCTTGGCCAGCGCCTTTGAAAGATCCCTTTGATCCTCAACGATATCTCTAAGCAAATCGCGATCGTTGATTACCCCAATCGGTTTTTTCTTTTCCGTAATCAAGACTGAGTTAACATTGTTCTGTAGCATTTTTGTCACTATTTCAGTCGCGGTCTCGGTAGCGGCAACTTCGATGGTGGGTAGTTTGGTTCCTGCTTGGCTGCTGATTTCGGTTATGTCGATGCCGCGCTTCCATATGTCGTCTAGCATTTCGCTGACGCGTTCGATTTGGCTGGGGTCAGTTGAGTAGAAGGTGTCGGCGAGGTAGAAGGCTGAATCTGTGCCTGTATCACTGATAGGTGGATTGTTGAACATAAAGAGGTGTTTCTTGTCAACCATCATCATTATCATGTAGCTGATGGGCACATGCTTAACTTCGAAGCGTTTTGCGAGTTTCTGCGCGGGCTCCAAGTTGTCAAGGTCAATGGAGGCCATTAAGCGGACATTGAGGTCTTTTTTGAAGAATTTTACTATTGGATCGTCCTCGGCCAGCCGGTTTATGCTCTGTGAGGAGGTGATGATTACAACTTCTTTTTTAGCGGATTCTAACACCTTCACTACCTTGTTCCATACCTCTTCGGTGTCTTTTATGACAGTGGTTTCGCCGATTGGTATTCCGCTTCTTAACTCGTCAATGCGGCGTGTAACATCAACTCCGCTCTGCCACATCTGAACAAAGAAAGCCTTCAAAACCGAGATGAACATTTTATCATTAATCCAAAGCCCCTCATCTTCGAGGTTAAGTACGCTGGCTTCATTTCCAAAAGGCGCATAAAGAATAGCTTCCTCTTCGTCTTTTATGAGAAATCGCGGGAAAAATTTTGAGCTCATGTTAACGTGGCGCATTTTTATGTTAAGTTCTTCTTCAGTTATGTTTCGGTCGATGCGTTCTACGACCTTTAGGTTCTCCATAGCCACATCAGTTATAACTTGAACCTGTAACCCGCGCTCCTGTGCAGGACCCATAACCGCATCAAATATGCCTGCGATGTCTTCTTGTATCAAACCCAACGCGGTGGTTAATACGATAATTTCAGATTTTGCTTCCTCGATCATGTTAAGCATTTTAGAATGGATTTTTTTCTTGCCCGTAATAATAGAAAACTTTGCAACTGGATACTCAGATTCGGGGGCACTAATAGATTGCCAAGCAGTCAAAAGATTCTGTTTTTGCTCATTTAGATTAGCGACTTCATTTTTCTTTACAGTTATGTAATTATCAACAAGGGCAGAAAACGGTACAATGGTAAATCGGGTTGGTCGCTCAAGGGTGGCTTCTATGAAGCCTTTCTCTTGGAGCTTCTTGAATGTGCGGTAAGCCTGCACTCGCTCCATCTTGAGGCGCTTTGCCACAAAGCTTGTGGATTGGACCCCACTCTTTGCCAAAAACATGTAAACCTGGATTTCCCGTTTGGATAACCCAAGAATCTGCAGGAATCTAGTTACGTCTTTTTCACTCATGCCTTGCCGCCCAAAATTCGTTTGTCTATGTATTCAGATTATTATAAGGGGCTTAATAAATTGTATCGTTTGTATGTTACAAAATGCAATAATTTAGAAACTTAACGAAGGGTTTTTTGGACGCTTCCATGCTCCGCCTTTACACGTTTAGCGGGCGCCCAAGATTTCCTAACACAACTCGGATAGCTACCGCCATTTTCCTCTAGCATACGCCTAAGAAATACTGTGGTTTTGTCATCACCCAAGTAACCGGTGCCGCAGTCGCCATACTTCTCTTTTATTGTCTCAAGTTCGTGGTCACGTTCGACCTTAGCAATGATTGATGCGGCGGAAACTACTGGATAGGTTACATCAGCTTTGTGTCTTGAGATAATGTTGGGTTTTATGGTGAGGTATTCTTTGATGTATTCGCCGAATCGATCCTGCAAAACGTCAGCCGCATCCACATAGGCTTCGTCGGGTTTTAAGGTCTCAATCACCTTTGCCATCGTCCGAGCCTCAAGCCGATTAAGCTTAAAGTTTGTCTGCGTAGACCGCACCGCTTTATCGATAACGTAGGGCAGGACTTTTATGATATGATAGCTTTGGACAAGTTTCAGAATTTCAGGGTAGAGCGCTTCACGTTTTTTAGGGGTTAGGAGTTTGGAGTCTTTGACGCCTAATCCGACGATTAGAGGCAGGTTTTCTGTCTTTACCGCGATGCCAGCGACGACTAGGGGACCTATCACGCAGCCTCTTCCCGCTTCGTCAACGCCGGCAACTAACATTTTTATCCTTTAAGTGTGAATGGGTTGGGTTTCTAAGCTATATGGCTTTCCAAAAACACATCAAGGCGAAAGAGATTATAAAAGAGAGGTCATCGTGGCACAGGCGGATGCGGTTGTGCAGCCAACAATCAACCCATCCCACATTCATACAGCCCTCAACCCCATGAACCTGCAAACGCCCAGGTGTATTTGGTTATTGTCGGCGGTTGTTGAATCTATATATAGGGAGAGGATAGGTTAGCAAAGCAGCAGACCCTCAAAACAAAGCGACGTCTTCTTAGAATTCCCGATAAATTATTTGCATGAACAACCAACAAGCTTACCAATCCAAAACAGGTCAACTAACACCCACACACAGAACCATGCCTATTTGCATAGCCTTTTTATTATTGAAAAACGATGGAGAAAGGGAAAATGGATGACAGCACAACCTGACGTTCCAGTTTCAAAGGTAAAAAAGCAAAGAGTTGTCAGAGCCTTACTCATAGCGGCCGGCACCATATGCTTATGTTTAGGCGCCATTGGCATCTTTTTACCTGTTCTGCCCACAACGCCTTTTCTCCTATTGGCAGCGGCGTGCTATATGCGTAGTTCGGAGCGGATGCATAAGTGGCTCATCAACAACCGCTGGTTTGGAGAATACATCAAAAACTATCAGGCCGGCAAAGGTATACCAATGAAAACCAAGATATTAGCCCTCACTGTTCTTTGGGGCTCGATTGCGTTTTCGGCACTTTTCATTTTTAACGAATTACTATTGGTCCAGGTCATTTTGTTGTGTGTGGCTGCGGGTGTTACTGTGCATTTGGTTAGGTTACCCACTTTTAAGAAGGCAATGTAGCAGCCCAGTTACCGATCATATGACAAACATTAAAAGGATTAATTGCTCTCTTTAAAGTCAAGGTTGATGGGTTTTGAGCGATAGATACGCACCTCTAGTAGGCGATAACTATTCACCAGACAAAATCAGAGTAATCATTCCAGTAGGCGGAAAAGCAACAAGGCTCCTGCCTCTCACGGCTGAAACCAGCAAAGCCTGCATACGCCTACTTAACAGACCTCTAGTAGAGTTCTCACTCTTATCGCTCGCAAGCCAAGGAATAAGAAATTTCATCTTCGGAGTAAAAGGCTACACAAATTACCGTGATCTATACGATTATTTTGAGTCAGGTGCCGGATTCTCGGCGAACTATGATATCCGCCCGCAGATCCACATAAAGTATCAACCGAACGTTCCCGACTTGGGCAGCGCGGATTCTGCACGCATAAACATGGAGTATTATGACCTAAACAACCCAATTTTCGCGGTTCAGGGCGATAACATCTTTGACATAAACGTCAAGAACCTATTCGATTTCCATAGAAAGAATGACGCTTGTCTAACGATAGTTCTTCGTGAAGTCGATTGCGTTGAAGGTTTAGGTATAGCTGACATCGATAGCTGTGGTAGAATCAGAAAATTCGTCGAAAAACCCGAGCCCAAGGACGCCCCAAGCAACCTAGCCAATACCGGGCTGTACCTTATGTCTCCTGAGATCCGTAAGATCTTCAAAGAGAAAGGCGTACAGCAAATCATCAAAGAGAAAAACCGCCTAGACTTCGGCTATGACTTCATACCCTATGTGATTTCGACGGGTCGTCCAGTCTATGGCTACACGCTTAAAGGCAACTGGTTTGATGTCGGCACCCCGAAGAATTATCTAGAAGCCATGAAAAACCTGCTGCACGGCGGCTTCTCAACACTCAAAGACTTTGGCGGCAAATTATCCGACGATGCATTGATATTCTTACAAGGCGAAAGCGACGACTCCGAGAAACGACGCCAAGACATCATCCAGAAAATCAAGCAAAAGAAAATCACATTCGAAGGTGCAGTACTGATCGGTCGCCACTGTGAAATCGAAGATGGCGCACGCATAGTAAACTCATGCATAGACAACTTTACTCGCATTGGTAAAAACGTGACCATTGTTAACTCGGCGATCCTAGACCGAGTAATAATAGGTGATAACGCAGAAATCTATGACAGCATAATCGGCAGGCACGTAGCGGTTAACTCTAGCTGCAGCAAGCCCACAAAAATCACTTCGGTAAGCGTAGTAGCAGACGATGTAGCTTTAGATGCTGGCTGTAATTTGGTTGCAACAAAAGTTTACCCCCATCAACAGGTCAGAGGCGAATTCCAAAACCAAACCATAATCGCCAATTAAGCCTAAGCCTTAAACCACTTAAACATCAAATATTTTATTTGCTGTGTCTCTAAATCGGGAACAGCAATAATGAAACGTTTTCGCACAGTGGTTGCAAGCCGCCCGTTTTTTACAATCTCCGTAGCAGAAATCGTTGAACCAGCCCTTTTTACGGTAACCATGTAGGGTGCATGTTCCACGCCGGGGCCATACTTGTAAACTGCGAAGTCACAGCCAAACTTTATACCGGGGGTTACAATTAAGCCGCTGTTCCGCATGTCTTGATAAACTGCATATTTTTCCTCGAATTCATCATAGAGCTCTTTAGCCTTGTCTCGAAGTTTTTCTAAGCTGACCTTTTCTTCGTCAGGGTCCTCGTATATGTCGATTTTTCCTGTTTCCGCTAAGTAGAGGCCTTCCATTAAGTCTAAAATGAGCGGTACGTCGAATTCGGGAATTTTTGGTTTGGGGATCCCGATGGGTTTGCCATAATAGGCGGTTTTGTAGAGTTGGGAGCCCTCAGTGGGGTTCCATACGACTAGAAAGTTTTCGATGAGTTCCACTCTTATCTGTGGCATCTGGCTCGCCTGCTACATTATCATTGAAACCATACGTGCCGCGTCTGCTGCATCTTCAGCTTTATCCGCTGAGTTCTCAAGCAACTGCAACACGTCTCTTAGTAGCAGCATAACAGGGGTGTCAAGTTTAGAACTCAAAACCTTGATAGTCAAAGCGCGATACTGCTCGTCTACTATACGCTCAGCAATCTCGACGTCCTTTGCTCGTTCAAGGGTTTTTTGTGACCCATAGTTTAGGACCATCATTGTTTCTCGCAGTTTGAGGGTTGAGTCAAGTACGGCTAAGCTGAGTTTTAAAAGGTCTTTTTTGATTTCAGGTGGGACTACCCAGTTGTGTTCCATGATTTCAACCAGATAATATGCGATGCCCTCGCTGAAATCTGCGATTTCGCTTGAGAGGTTAGTGAATCGTAGAAAGTCTTCTCTTGCGTAGAGTATGGCGCCGATTTCTGCGAGTTCTTGGCTGACCATGCGTCTTGCCTTGGTGACTTCTTCTTCGCCTGTTTTAATTTCGCTGAACAGTCGGCGAACGTTCTCTTTGTCTCCGCTTGCGAAGTACTCGACGAGTTGAGGGATTTTTCTGGTTACGTCGACTACTTTCCGTAGGTTTTCTTGGCATGCGTTGAGTGCGCGCCTCTTCACGCGCTCTTCTGTTTCTGATGGAAGGACTATTCTTTTTCCCCCGCTATAATCATCCGTGGATTGATCATTAAGTTAACACCTGAGTATTAAAAAAGGTAGCTACTTAAGTTTCGATTTGGCTCCCTAAGTCTGTGAAGTTTATTTTACCCTCGAAGTATTGGTGTAGCAGTTTGGGTAGGTCAGCGATGGTGACGAGGACTTGCTTCCAACTGTCGCGGTCACGTATAGTAACGGTGCCCTTCTCTAGAGTGTCATAGTCGACGGTTATACCGAGTTGTATGCCTGCTTCGTCTGCTCTGGCATAGCGTCTGCCGATGCTGCCGGTTTCGTCATAGTCAGTCATGAAGCCCTCGCAGGCGAGCTGTTTTTGGATTTCTTTAGCTTTAGTGTCCATGCTGTCTTTGCTCATCAGTGGGTAGATTCCGACTTGAATGGGGGCAATGTTTCTTGGGAAGCTAAGCACTACGCGGTCGTCTTTAACGCTGTATGCGTATTCTAAGGCTATGTAGAATAGGCGGTCGCAGCCAAAACTTGGCTCCACCACATGGGGAACGAATCGTTTGCCTCGTATGGCGGTTTTCTGCTTACTTATTTCGACTTGCTCTTTGAAGACTTGGTAACCATCTACTACGATGCTGCCGTCTTTAGCCATGGCATCCGCCACTTGCTCTGCGGGGATTTTTGCTAAGGCCTCAGCTACTTTGGCTGCATCGCCCTTGTAGACTGGGCCGAGTTTTGCCATAAGCGGCTTAACTGTGAGTTCCTCGGTTTCTACTGGGTTGGGAAATTCTTTGTAAACGGTCATGTCTACGCCGCTGGCTTTCATGTGGCAGGATAAGTCGTAGTCGCTACGGTAAGCGTGACCTGATACTTCCATCCAGCCCCAGCGGTCGACAAGGACTTCTTGGTCGAAGCTCTGGGTGCTATAGTGGGCTTTTTCCCAAGTGAACTTTTCTAAGAATCGCTGTTTGGTTTCGGGTACGCCAAGGTCAGTTAGTAGACGTTTGGCTTGAGCCATAAAGAATGCTTGCCACTGATTTTTGATGATGCCTTTTTCGAGGGCTTCTCGGACGGTAAAGGTGGTTACGGTTTCGCAGTCTTTTTCTCGGGTTTCACAGAGCAGAATGGGGAGGGTTTCGTTTTCGACTTCAGCTATGCGGTCGCATGATGGCTCTTCAGGGTCAAAGAAGAACTCTAAGTCGGCGATGGTGAATTCTCGTAGGCGGATTAGACCTTGGCGTGGGCTGATTTCGTTTCTGAGTGCCTTGCCGATGTTTATGCAGCCAAAGGGTAGGCGTTCTCTGGCTACGTTGTAGAGTCGGTTGAATTCGACAAAGATGTTCTGTGCCGCTTCGGGTCTGCCGTAGCCCACTGCGCCGCTGTAGGGGCCTATGGTAGTTTCGAACATGGTTAGGTATCGTGTGGGTTCTCCGAATTTGCCTTTGCAGTCTGGGCAGATGATGTTGTGACGTTCTATTTCGGCTTTGATTTCTTCTAAGCTCATTTTTTCTGCTTCAGCAGGGCTAATGCCCTTGTCTTCGAGTAGGTGGTCTGCTCGGAAGCGTGTGTGGCAATTCTGGCATTCCACCATAGGCTCCTTGAAATGTGCCACGTGTCCTGATGCCTCAAACACTTTGCCGGGCGTGATAACTGAGGATTCCATCTCATAAATACCGAGTTTCTTAACTATCAAGTCTCTGAGGCGTGATTCGATGTTTTGTTTTAGACGTGCGCCCAGTGGGCCGTAAGTTACAAAACCGCCGCTTCCGCCGTATATTTCAAAGGAAGGCCAGAAGAAGCCTCGGCGTTTAGCAAGTTCGTTGATTGCGACGAATTTGTCGCATTGCGGTTTGCTGCATTTAGCTTCATTGCTCAATTGTGATTACCTGTCTTATCCTTGTAGGCTGACTTATGCATTAAAATGTTGTGTGCAGGTTTAGCCGGATGCATATTAATGACTCAAGATTGCAAGAGTTGTTTCGTAAAAACAGAGTGCTCTGTCTGGTTCATGTTTTTTCAGGCGCTGATAGAGGCTATGTGGGTATCGAATTAGAAACAATCCTAACATTCAGTCACATTATAGATTAAACCCCTAAACCCATCGCAACGTTAAAGAACCCAAAAACCTCAAATCAAAGCTAGTAAAGCTGATCCTAATGAGTGAAACCCAAAAGAAGGCACCCGTCGAATTCAAAACAAGCGGCACCTTAACCGACAAAGGCGTCATCATCTCAGAGCAGAGCAGCATCGACCAACTCAGCAGCCGCGGATACGGCACCCTCGAAGGCAAAACCTTCACCTTAGCCTTCTTTGAAGCACTCTACCTCCAAGACAAAGGCATGCTGGAAACAAAAACAGCTGACAACGCAACAGTAGACTTCCAGCAACTACTGCATTGCTATGAGGCAAAGAATGAGAACGCGTGGGTTAATTACCTTGTCTACCGTGACCTGCGCAGCCGGGGCTATGTGGTTCGTGAGGGCTTCGGTGCAGGTATTGATTTCCGTATTTATGAGCGTGGCTCTTACGGCAAAGACACTGCGCCTTACTTGATTTTGGTTACGCAGGAAGGTAAGCCGTTGCCGATTGATGATTTGGCTGATGCGCTTTCGAAGTGTCAGACTCAGAAGAAGGAGCTTATTTTGGCTGTTACTAATCGGCGGGGCGAAATTGTGCATTATTCTGTGGGTGAAATGCACTTCCCCGTCTAGCGTAAATCAAAATGGGTCTCTGTTGCTCTGCCGACCTACCCCCTCCCTTATATATAGACTCAACCCCTGCAAATAATAACAGGACAGGTCTGGGTGGTTGCAGTTTCTTTGTTGATGGAGGCTGTACGGCTGCAGGGGTGGGTTAGATGTCGGGCTGCGCAAATGCGTCCAGATAGAAATGTGCTTGTTTATGGGTGGCGCTCTTTTGCCGCTTGTTTGGCGTTATATTTGCCCTGTGTCGATAAAGTAGGTGGCGCCCGATAAAATATATTGAACGGCAATGGCAGCAATCAACAGCGCCATAACCCTGGCAATAACAAGCGACCCTGTCTTACCCAAAAACCGATAAACCACATTAATAAACCGCAAAATAACCCAAGTAATCGACAGCACAATCAACACGGATAGGATGGAAATTATTGTGCCATACGCTTGGAGGTTGAAAATGGTTGTGGTGATGGCGCCTGGGCCTACCAGCAGGGGCATCGCAATCGGAACAGCGCCCAAACTTTCAGGTGACTCCGCGTTTTCATGCATATTTCCAGTCACTAAAATCCGAATCGCAACGATTAGTAACATTAGGCCGCCTGCGATTTGAAAAGCATAAATCGATAAGCCAAAAATCTGCAGGATCTCCTGCCCCAAAAATGCAAAAGAGAGAAGCAACACAAACCCCACGAGTATGGCGATGTTGTAGACTTTCCGTCGTTGAGCCGGCTCAACCTTTTCTGTTAAACCTATGAAGATCGGTATATTACCGAAGGGGTCAACGATGATGAAAAGCGCAATGGATGCTCGAAAAAGGTCTGCTAATGCGTCAACCGTAAAAAACCACAATAAACCCTAGCGTGCTTTACGATAAAAATGTAGTGGAAAAGAAAAGTTATTGGATGATTTTTTCCCAGTTTGCCACGGCATCGAGATACTGCTGGACTGGTTCGCCTCCAAAGCTACGCAGCTTCTGACGCAACGCTGTGTTTTCAACGGCTGCTTTTTGGAAGTCAATCATTTCTTTTTCTCCGTCGGTTAAGTATACGAACCCGTCGATTCCCCCGACGCGTGCGCATCTTACGGTGACGGTTAGGATTTCTGCGGGTGGCGGTACATCTTGGGGCATGTCGCCTGGGCCGTAAACATAAAAGTTGATGTACATGGGTTTTGTTAGTAGCTTTTTGAAAGCGCGGGCAAGCATTTCCCAGTACCAGGGCGTCGCATAGTTTTTGCTGAACATGACTACGTTGAAGCGGTCGGCATATTTGGCGGCATCATCAAAGTCGACGCCGTAGCGCTCAAGTGAGCTTACAGGGTCGGGTTGAACTGACAGAACCAACTCGTTTTTGACGGCGCTTCTTATTTGTTCAAGGTAGTCTGTTACTACTTTTCTGCGCCACTGGATAATGCCTAAGCCGCTTTTTTGCTGGAGTTCTTGGCAGCGTGGGCAGGTGCAGTGGCTGTGGTCGGCGAAGTAGTGGCTGTTTAGCCATATGCCGTGTTTTGATTGTCGGTCTACTTCGGCTATGTACTTGAGTTGTTCTTCGCGGTATTCGGGTTGGGTGGGGCAGAGTACGCTCCAGTAGATGTTAAAGTTGTTGTTTCCAAATTTTGCTGGTCCAAGCGGCGACTGCGAGATCCAGTCGGGGTGGAGTTGCCCGGTCTGTGTGTCGGCAAAGACGGCGATGTTGTGGGCCATGTCCGCTTGGGGTGTTAAACGGAGCCCGGTTTCGGGTTTTACTCGGTAAACATGAAAGTCGAAGCCTCGGGGTTTTTGAGGTTGGAAGGTTAAGGTGCCTAATTTCATGGTATTCGCCTATTGAGGGCAAAGACGGTTCGTGGTGTTATAAGGTTTACGTGTGTATGGTTGCGTGTGTGGTTTTTTTTATTGAGCAGTTTAATGGAATCGCCGCTACCGCCCAAACCTAATGTTCCCCCGAATAAGGGCCTATTTTTCGTCTGGTAACGGGTAAGTCGGAATGAAATCTGGCGGGTCACTTCTATCCCATGTGCATACGGTTTCTCCCGCTTCTACAGCCTCTTTATCGTAAGATTTTCGCAGTAGCAATGGTGCAATTATCGTTGTTATGATAATCATGCCTAAGATTGCTGAGTAAACGTCTTGTTGGATAGCGCCCGCAGAGATGGCTACTCCTGCCACGATGAGCCCCACTTCTCCGCGGGAAATCATGCCGTAACCTACTTGGAGACCCTTCTTGCGGTCTTTAAGGAAAAATGTCGCTGGTAAACCGCATCCAATAATCTTGCTTAGAACCGCAACTATAACAAGCGCTATGAAGAAGAAGTAAAACATCCCGTCTGTAGTGAGGAAGCTTTGGATATTAAACTGAGCGCCGGCTAATGCGAAGAAGACGCGAAAATATGGTACTGATTTTTTTAATATAGTCTCGGATTTTTTCAATCATACGGGAGCTGGCGATAGCCATGCCTGCTGCAAAAGCCCCCACGATTGCAGATAAACCCAATGAGGCGGCTAGTGCGGAGGCTCCAAAACACGCGGCCGTCGCTGCAGCTTCGATAGGTCCATCAGATCTGCCTTTAGAGAGGAAATTAATTATGCGGGGCAGAATGATGGCTAAGAATACTGTTAAGCAAAGCCATAGCGCAAGTGACCACAAGATTACTTCGGCTACGCCTAACGCGGTGATGGATGAAGTAGATGATATAAAGGAAACAATGACACCTAGGATAGCTAATCCTAACACGTCATCAACTACGGCGGCGCTTACCATCAAGCGTGCTTCGGGGCTTCGTGTTTTATTAATCTCACATAGCACCAACGAAGTGATGGATATGCTGGTTGCGACAAGAGCGGCGCCAATAACTAAGCCTACAACTGTGCTGTATCCCATGATGAGTGCTAAGCCGTAGCCCATTACGAATGGAATGATAACGCCAAGGGTGCCGATGAGAAAGCCCGCTGTTCCAACTTTTCGAAAATCCTGAAAAGTCATCTCTAACCCCGCTGCAAAGAGGATAAGAATACCGCCGATTTCGCCAAAGGCATTTACAATTTCGTTTATCTGAATGAGTTGCACGCCGTTTATGACTAGGAAAGCGCCTAACGCAAACGGTCCAAGAATCATGCCAGCGACAAGTTCGCCTAGTACGGCGGGGATTTTTCGCCAGGAAAATATTTCGCCTAGAATTTTTGCCGAGAAGACCAGTATGCATATTGTTACGGTTGCTTGTATTACTGTGTCTATTTCGGCCATTGTCTGTTTCTTCTTAGGTGTCAACCTTTGCGTTTGCTTTTGGATATAAATTTATTGTACAGCGACGCCATTTTTGAGCGGTAGGTAAAGCTGCAAGCAAGAAACAGCATGGACAACCAGATGCTTTTTTTGGATTAAGGCGTTGCTACCTTAGCGATTATTTTTTGCGGTTGGTTTGGTATGCTTTACGTTTGGCTCAGTGAATATATTTATCAGTCAGGATTATTTTGATTAGAGCAAATTGTGCAGAGGTCGCCGAGCCAGGTCAAAGGCGTAGGCTTCAGGAGCCTATCCCGTAGGGGTTCGTGGGTTCGAATCCCACCCTCTGCACCAGAATTTATTGAGAGTCGGGCTGTTCTCGTTATTGCCTTGACGGTTCTTGTGGCATTAGCGGTTGTGCCGGTTACTTGAGGTGCAATCGGGAAAGGTTCCCCATAGGCTAGAAAAAATTTTGGCTCAAAACAGCCATAATTCTATCGACTATCTTGTCTTCGGTGATGCGCTGCGCTGTTAGCCGCCTATGCTCGTCACATGCGTCTCGTAGCTTTGTTCATTATTTTAAGGTCTGGAACGATTAGGATTTGTTTTCCGCATGAGCAGGTAAAGATCGGCATCTTTTTTTGAATTGGGCTTTGTTGTGATCTTTTTTTTTCTTGACTCAATCTATTTCATCACTGTAAAACTCACTTGCCCACTTTTGGTAGTAATGCTTTTTAGAAAGTAGAATTCGCTTGTTTAGCCCTTGAGCCTTCACAAACCTGCAGAGTGCACCTAACAATTTTGTCGAATGCAGTTCGGAAAGCGCGAATCCCGGTTTGCAAACGCAAACTTTTTCACTAAACGCTTGAGCCGCTGCACCGTTAAATTGAGGTTTGTTGCTATCGGAACAGGCTGCCCATGAGGAGTGCAATGTCCGTCAACAATGGCTTTAGCTATAGCCTCCACAGTTGGCTCAGAAACTTCAATCTCTGTGTAGGCATAACCGATCTGGGGCCCATAATGCGAGTCAGTTCCAGCAACACGAGACAGCTTATAGCACTCCGCGGCGGCCTCTGCTTTCTTAACGCTGCTCTTGAAGGGAAACGCCCGCGCATTAATAACCTCAATAGCATCAAACGCTTCACACACATTATCGCGTAAGCAGCCCTTGAAGAAAACATAGGGGTGACATGCGATTGCCACTCCCCCCACGGCGTGAATCCGCTTGACTGTCTCGACTGCGCTTAAGCCTTGAGGGATAAGCTCATGAACGTTTAGGGCCACTATGTGCCCGTCGGCGCTAGACACCTCCATACCGGGGATGATTAGGAAATCGGTTTCCCGGGCGATTTTGTAGGCGCTGTCTAGGTAGTTGTGGTCGGTGACTGCACAGGCATTTAATCCGCGCTTTTTGGAGTAGTAGACGAGGTCTTGGGGGGTTATTAGTGAGTCGCTTGAGTAGATTGTGTGTACATGGAGGTCGGCGCGGATTAGCAACGGCTATTTTGCTCCTGCTTTGGCGCGTATGGCTGCAAGTTGCTCGTCGAAGGTGTCTTCGTTGGTGTCGACTTTGTGAAAGAGCGGTTGTGGCTTTTGGATTTTATGTCCCGCCTCCAGGGGGACAGTCGCTTCTGCCCAGTTGCATTGATGTACGGTTCCGGGTAGGTTGAGGATTTGCCAGAGTTGCTGTGCGGTCTGGGGCATAAATGGCTCTGAGGCTACGGTTATGGCTTTGACGACTTGGGTTGAGACATAAAAGACGGTGCCGGCTTTTTCCCTGTCGGTTTTAATGAGGTTCCAGGGTTCCTTAGTGTTTAGGTATTGGTTGCCGATCCGGCTTAGGGCGATTAGGCTGTTGGCGGCGGATTGTAGCCAGCCATCCTCAATTTCCCTGGCGGCCTGCGCCACTTTTTCCTTAACTGCATCCAGCACGGCTTGGTCGTCTTGGTCAAGTTTTGTTGGTGGGGGGATGATTGCTTCGAATTTGCTGTTGATAAAGGAGAGGGTGCGGTGGATAAAGTTCCCAAACGTGTCGTTTAGATCAGCGTTGATTTTGTCTGCAAACCCGCTCCAGGTAAAGTTGGTGTCTTTGCTCTCGGGACGGGTAGCGATGAGGAAGAAACGCCAGTAGTCGACGGGGAACATTTCGAGTGCTTCATCGATCCAGATGCCCACTTTTTTGCTTTTGGACGCTTTTTGCCCCTTGAACTGTAGGAACTCAGTTGCGGATACGTTGTAGGGCAGATTATACCCTTGCCCTGAAGCTAAAAGGAGCGCTGGGAGGATGATGGTGTGGAAGGGGATGTTGTCTTTCCCCACGAAGTAGAGAGTCTTGGCGTCTTTGTTAAGCCAGTATTCTTTCCAAAGGTCAGGTTTACCAGCCCTCTGGCTGTACTCGATGGTTGCGGAGACATAGCCCAGCACAGCTTCCACCCAGACATAGATGGTTTTGCCCTCCGCTCCCTTAAACGGGGCAGGTATACCCCATTCGACATCGCGGGTAACTGCACGGGGTTTGAGGCCCTCCTTAATCCAGTTGAGACTAAAGCCCTTGCTATTCGCGGGTAGCTGCTTGTTACCCTCGATGTATTCTATGAGGGGTTTTTCAAGTTTCGTTAAATCGATGTACCAGTGCCTTGTGGTTTTCACGATCGGTTTGTTTTTGCAAAGGATACAGTAGGGCTCAACAAGCAATGCGGGCTCAAGAAGTTTGCCGCACACATCGCATTGGTCGCCGCGTGCATTCTCGGCGCCACAGCATGGGCAGGTACCCTCCACAAACCGGTCAGGTAAGAAGCGTTGATCGTGCGCGCAGTAGAGCATCTGGGTGTCCTGCTCAAATATGTAGCCATTCTGCTGGATTTCAAGTAGGGTTTTTTGGACAAATTCCTTGTGAACTGGGCTCTCGGTGCTTGTGTAATTATCAAATGAGGCATCCCATCTTTGGAAGAGATCGGCGACTTTTTTGTGGTTGCGCTCCGTAAGCGCCTTCGGTGTTATCCCTTCTTTTAGGGCGGCGACTTCCATGGGGGTGCCATGTGTGTCTGAACCGCTGACCATTAGGGTTTGGGCGCCTTTGAGTCTATAGTAGCGGGCGGTTACGTCTGCTGAGAGGACTGAGCCGACGAGATTGCCTAAGTGTGGTGTGGCGTTAATGTATGGCCAAGCGGATGTTACGAGAACTTTCTCTGGCAAAGTTTAGTCTCCAACAATCGTTTAGCAGCGTCCTTATTTAAATTGTTTTTACGCGCTTGGCAAAAGGGGACGCTATTTTATTTCTTAGATGCCGATAAGGGTTAAACTGATAAACAAGTAATTGCGTAAATAGCGTAAAGGTGCAGCAGGTTTGGCCCAAGACCCAGAGAAAATGAAGGCAGTACTCGCTTTCAAGAAGCGGCTAGAGGACCAGCTAGAAAAATTAAACGCTGAAGTTAAAGAAACCCAAGCAACCCTAGACATCATTAACAATGTACTACTGCAGGTGGGCTTCAAGCGCGGAGATGTAAAAGACGCCTCAACTCAGGCGCCTCCCGCTATGAAGGAGGTTATCTTACCCCAACCAGCAGCAGAACCAGCGAAACCCGAAGTGCCCACTGCCGCGGCCTTGCCTGTTGAGCAAGAAACCGTTATACCACTCAAAACGATGGCTGAAGAACCCCTCGCGTTGATGTATTTTGAGAAGCAGCAAATTCATATTATGCCTGATGAGAGCAAGAAGTTCAGCGTCAATACTCCGCCCTTTGGCAACTTTTTAGTTGAGAAAGTTTTTGCCAAGATGCAGGAAAAGGACAAGGAACTCGTTCGGTTGGGGCAGCTTTCGCCTGATAAGATGTTTAGCTACAACATTGTCCGCGAGGGCGACTTAATCCGTGAAATAATTATCAAAAACGTGGATGAGGAACGCTTAAAGGAACTTAAGTCGAGCGTACGCTGGACTCTTGAGAAAATGTATGAAAAGATGAAGTAGAAACGCTTAGGGCGTTCTTACTGGTGCTTTGCTATTGTGTCAGTGATTCTGTTTCTTGGGCATAAGCCAACTAGGCGCTCGACTTCTTGGCCATCTTTGAAGAGAATCATTGTGGGGATACTGAATACCTGGAATTTCTCGGCGGTCTGGGGGTTTTCATCCACGTCGAGTTTGCTGATTAGTACTTTTCCGCTGTATTCTTTTGCTAAATCCGCGATAGTTGGCGCCAGTGCTCGGCAGGGGCCACACCAATTTGCCCAGAAATCCACCAGCACGATCTTGTTTGTTTTTAGGGTTTCTTCAAAATTGGAGTCGGTTAAGTGGAATGGTTCAGTGCTCATAGATAATTCCTCTATAAATCCAGTTTATTTTTAGTTGTATGTTTGATATAAACCGTACCGTTCGCGGCACCTCTAAAATACTTAAGCGCCAAAACCTCAACCAATCAAGCATAAAAATTTCTAAAAAAAGAGGAGAAGAAAAAGGGGTTAACGGTGCAGCCTTGTTCTTCTGCTAAAGACGAACACCAGCGCAACCGAAACAATTGCTAAACCCACTATGAGGGCAACAGGAGTAACCCACCAATTTGAGTCATTTTCAGTTGGAGGACTAGTCGGTTGTGTCCTCTCGTTAAATTGGATTTCTACTCGATGAGTACTAAAGCTTGTAGTGAACCATACATAGAAATTTTGATTGTCTTCAGTGAAGCCTTGGTTTGCTACTGTCTGCCCATCAATTAGCACTATGGGAATTGAGCCAAAGGCTATTGAGCTTTTAGCGATTGTGATATTACAGAAACCATTGCCACCCGCAGGACCCGTAATGGTGAAAGATATCATTGTTGTGCGATCAGTTTGGTTGGTTGTGATTGTCATGTTGGTTATCTGTGAGCTTGTTATGTTACCATCGAGGGATAAGGTTACTTTTGTGCCGTCTTCTTTGGTTGCCTGAACGCTATCAGTTGAGGGAGGGGGCGGTGGAGTAGTGGGTATGGCGGTTTCTTGCTCAATGGTGAGAGCGTTGCTAGTGCCTGTTTTTCCGTTGCTGTCTTTGGCGGTTATTGTGAAGGTTCCTGTGTCGGTTATGGTTACGGTTCCCATCCAAGAGCCGTAGGTGAAGTCGCCAGTTTCTCGGGGGCTGATGTTGGTGGCGTTTAGGCTCAAGGTTACCTTACCAGAATAGTCGGTCACTATGTTGTTGTAGGCGTCTACTGCTAGGATTCTGATGGTGAAGGACATGTTGGCTTTGGCGCTATTTGGCGTTAAGATGACATAGCGGTCTACCTCGTTGGGAACTATGGTCAGGGTGGTGTTTGCGCTTTTACCGCCGTAGGTTGCTTCCACATAGTATGCGCCTACGCTGTAGGCGGTTATGGTGCCGTTGAATTCATTGCCTTCGATGGTGTATGAGGCGGTGGCGTTCCATGCGTTACCGTACTCGTCATATGCAGTGGCACCAAAGGTCACTGGTTCACCCGCCTTTACTATGGGGGTCTGGGGTGTAATTTCTAAAGCTGCTACTTTTTCGACGTAGCTTGAGGTGTAGGGTAGGTAATCATAGACTGTGCCGTCGCCAAAGAGGTCAAAGGCATCATCAGCAAAGCCGTCGGTATTGGTGTCAGCTGCGGTTTGGCTAAAGCCTGTGCCGTTTGGGTGTGCCCAGTAGTTGCCGCCGATCATGCGTGCGCCGTCAAGCGTGACTCTTTTGCCAGCTTGGAGTGTAGTGTTGAGGAAAAGAACGTTCGCAGATGGTACAGTCATTCCTTCGTTTATGAAGCTTAGTGGGCTAATGTAGGCTGTGTCGTTGACGTAGTTGTTGTAGAAGTGGATCTCGAGGTTTGAACTGTTGCTTGGGAGATTATAGTTGAAGTCGAAGGTGTAGCTGTTGTTCTCAAACTTGTTGTAATTGTAAACTATTGTGTTTATTGTTTCATCTTCGAATCCGCCTATGAGTAGGGCCTCATAGTTGTTCTTGAATGTATTATCTGTGACTGTACTGTTGCTTTCTACCTGAAATAATGCACCTCCGCCGTATTCCTGGCTTTCGTTGGAGAAGCCGTTTTGAGTAAAGTTATTGCGGGATAGTATGGAGCTGCTGCTCTGTTGATCCCATAATCCAGCGAGGGTGTTGTTGAAGAACAAAGAGTCTTTAACTATCATAGTTTGGCTGGCGAGAATTACTAGACCATATTCGTTGTTTTTAACACTGCAGTCATCTATAATTGTGGCATTATTCATGACCGAAAATTCGCCGTACGTATTGTTCTCTACTGCGCAATGAAGTAGTGTTCCGTTGCTGTAGCCAGAGTATGCTCCTGCTAAAAGGTTATTTGAAAATGACGAGTTAGTTATGGTGTAGTTGCTGAACATAGCATACAAGCCTGCTGCATTGTTAGTACATGTACAATTAGCTGCGTTGAAGGTACTGTTTGAGAGGTAAAATGCGAAGACAATGTTATTTGAAGCGTTTACGTTAAAAGCGCTAAGTGTGGTATAGGTGGCGTTTATTGCAGCTTCATTTTCAACTAGCATAGAGCTGTCGATTTTTACGTTTGTGCAATTCTGAACCGATACAGCTTCACCGTTGCCGTTAAAGTGGGTTCCTTGAATACTTAAACCGCTACTTAGAACAGCGACTATGCCTTTTAGGTTATTTTTTATGTGACAGTCGTTTATGAGGAAATTGCTGCAGTCGATGGCGACTATGCCGTAGGCGCTCTCGCTTGTTCTTGAGTTTTGAACTGTGAAACCTGTCGCGTTAAAGGCGAAGACGCCGGTTGAGGTGTTATTGGTGAAAAGTGAATCGGTAAGGGTAAAGTTGCCTTCTCTGGAGTAGACGCCGTAGTCTGCGCCTGTTGCGTTAATGTTTTTCAGCAGCACGTTTTTGCTGTTTTTCGCTATGGCGATTGCGGTGTCGCCTTCACTTTGATTGAGAGAAATTAAGTGGTTCTGGCCGTCGACGACTACGTTACTTGCGTTTATGGATAATGCTGTTCCGGTTACGTTGAAGGCGCCAGAGATGCGGTAGTTGCCGCTCTGGGTAATGGTGTATGGAAGTGGTATATCTGTCCAGGTTTCTGCTTGAGTGGGGTTGAGCAGACTTAGGGTACCTGTGAAGGTTAACAGGCAGATGAGGGTAAATACAATGGGTTTTTTGTTATTCATTCGAATCAGCCCATGGATAATGTGGCATTTGGGAGTAAGCGCTAGTCTGTATATAAAATCTTAGCTAAAGAAACCGCACGTTCCATGTATTGAATAGCAATATTGCATTTAATTATAACCAGTAAATCAACCTTGACTAAGAACAGAACAAACCCCCAGTTACCAAAACAGCAAAAACCACACCACCAAAAAACGAACAGCACAACCTGCATTTAGACATACAAGATAGAAGCACACCCAAGCGATATAGCCAGCATGGCTGATTTCAAGGATGGTTTGAACCCATGGTTGACTCTATATATAAACGACGGGTCTCCCGGCAAAACAACAGCGCCCACTAATCAGCAGGACGGTTATCGGGATTTTTTACGTTCGTATGTTTCGTTCTCTTTGAGCATTTCTTGGTATCTTGTGAGTAGGGTGCGTATTTGGTGGTTGATAAAGTCCTCTACGCTCAAGTAGTCGGAGCCTAAGTCTTGGAGTGCTTGCTGCATTCGTTCGTAGTCTTCGGTGGGGATTTCGAGGCAGGTGTATTGGTATTTTTTGTATTTGAGTTGCGTGCGGATGGCGTCTCGGATGAATTCTTCGCGACTGGTGTAGCCGAGATTGCGGTTGTTTTCGATAAAGGTTTGGGTTTCGTTGAGGAGTTCGGGGGGGAGGTTAACACTTGTGGAGAGGAGGTTTTCGATGGCGTCGGTGTAGGTTTGGATTCTCATGGTTTGGGCGGTTATTTCACCTAGCATAGCGGTGAGTTTTTGGTGGGCATCGTCGGATACGCGGAGGGGTTTCATAGGTTTCCCGCAGGATATTTTGTGTAGTAACGCTTTTTTTGTATACCAAGTATATTATGTATAATTTTTGGTTCAGGTTGAAGCATAACATAAGCATAACCGTTACCAAAAACTTTTCCGAGAACTCGAAACATGCGCGGAAGAGAAAAAAGAAGCACCTTCATCGAACACCTAATCGCACTTGGCTTAAAAGAATATGCCGCCCAGAATCAAAAAAAGGCAGTAAAGACTACAGATGCAGCAGCAATCATGCTACCGGCACCCGTAGCCCCAATCCGTGAAGAAATCGGGTTTTAACTACTCAATTTTCCAGCGATTTGCTACTTTAACGACCACGAACGCAATTAACGCCACTATCACAAACGTAATCAATGCGGCTATTACGCTGCCCCACAGGAAAGACTGCCCGCCTAATTCGAATGTAGCATCCGCCAAGTTACCTAAACCGGGACCAAGAGCCAAGCCGATTACTGGCATGATTAAGCCAGTGACAACCGACTGAACCAAAGTACCCAAGTACAAACCTAACACGAAACCGATAGCTAGACCCAGAACCTTGTATTTACTTAGGAAGTCCTTGAATTCGTTCCAGAAGCCCTTTGGCGGCGCCGGTGGGGGTGCCTTTTCGACTGCTTCACGAATTTTTTTAAGTTCCGCTAACATTTCATCTTCTTTAGTCAAAACATTCAACTTCTAACTAGTAAAGCAGACGCCATCGGTTTAAAAAACTATTGTCGCTAACCGCTGTAACTGTTGGGGTGCGACAACAAACCCATATTAGGAGGTAGGAGGCATCGAGAGTCAGAAAATGTGCTCCAACCATACAAACCCTAAGCCAGGGCTAGATTATGAACCGCACCCAACTATACGGCATATTCAAAACTGCATTCAAAGACTTTCTAGAAGACAACGCCGTCCTGCGAGCCGCCGCCTTAACCTTCTTCATCATTATCCCTCTGCCAACGCTGCTGCTTATTGTCTTGGCAGTTTTTAGCGCTTCTTTGGGCGAAGCCCAAGCACTCCAAATACTGGTACAGCATATAGCAGCTGTTGCGGGGCCATCGGTGGCGGATTTGTTTGGGGAGATTCTGGCAAGCTCTTCCTCCCCCTTAACGGATCTCTGGACTGCGATTGTTGTCATTGGATTCTCAGTCGGGGGAACAATCGGGGTCTTTGCGGTGTTGCGGGACACGATGGATTGCATCTGGGAAGTTAAACTACCCAAGGGCCAACCCTTATGGAAGAGGGCCCGCCAAAAGATCGTGCCCTTCTTTTTGGTTTCGGCCACGGGGCTAATCGTCATTGCTTGGTCTAGCGCCACAGGCAGCGTACTGAACGCAATCGCCGGCTTTGCAGTAAACGAGTTCCTAACGTTTTTAGCGTTGGAGACGGCGCAGATCATAGCGTCTTTTGGTTTGGCGCTGATGCTGTTAGCGATAATTTACAAGTTAATCCCCGAAGCCAAAGTCCACTGGCAAGACGTAGCCTTAGCCGCGGTCATTACAGCCATCGCATTCACCGTTACAAACTATATCTTTGGATTCTACATCCAAACGTTCGTAGTGACGACGGTCGGCGGCGCAGCGGGAGCTTTGTTAATTATTCTTTTGTGGATTTTTGTGCTAAATCAGATTGTGCTCTATGGCGCTGAGGTTTCCAGAGTTTACGCCTAGACAGTTTGCACTCATTCTAGACCGCAGTTGCCACAGACGGTACAACGGATTATCGCGCCGCTACAGAGGGCAGGCGAACGGTTGGAAGGGACAGTTAAGGAGGATGTGGTTAGGTTAGATGAGGCTAGGGGGCAACCGGATAAGGAGATAGTTAAAGAGATGGGTCACCGCGAGACGATCTTAGAAGAGACGCCGCCAAATCCCCCCACAGAACCTGCGGAGCTGCATGAACCTAAGCCCGGTAAAGAGCAGGGGCAAGTCCTGTTTAGCATTAGGTATAAAGCGCCAAAGAAGCGCAAAAAAGACGAAGAAAAAACTGACTGAAACAGGCATTTTAGAAGACAGCAAAGCAGCGTGCACAGGGTGGTTGGATGGTGGGCCGAGGCGGATTTGAACTGCCGACCTTTCGATTATCAGTCGAACGCTCCAGCCGTGCTGAGCTACCGGCCCCCATTTTTTGTGCGTGACTGAACTAAATACTATGAAGGGTTTATAAGAATAACGGATGAGGTTGCAGTGTAAGTCATGGCAAGAGATGCCTTGTCCCGTTTTTAGTTGTTATGTGTAGGGGGTTTGTTTGCCTATTTGATGGCGTGATTGAGCAGACCTGATGCTATGCTATAGACACCCCTCCATTACATATAGAGTCAACCACGGGTTAAACCCTATCTTAAAGGCACCCATAAACCCTCGAAAAAGTACTCTTTCCCGCTATTTTGGTGGCTTATAGTGCTATGAGAATAACGTCATGAATAGTTGAAAGAGCGCTTCAGTGCATGGAAATGTTGTAGTAATAAAGACGTAGCGTTGCTTTATTTTGTTTAACAGGCAATTTACGTGCTTCAAGAATACTATGCTTGGTATCTTTGGGCGCTAATGGCTGGAATCCGCTAGATTTAAAAAATATCAGGTGTATAAAGCAGTCGATTGGAAATGAGAGTAGGGCTTTTTGGATTTGGTAGAGCTGGCAAAGCAGTCGCAACTGTGCTTCTGCAAAACGAGCGAGTTTACCTTTGTTGGGTAATTAGGAAAACGAAGTGTTTAGAACACCGTTCAGTATCCGAGTTTCTAGGCATAAGAGAAAAGGAAGCGGGAAGCTGTCAAGGATTAATATGCCCAAAAGATGAATGGACGCCCCAACAATTACTTGACAAGCACCCGGTTGATGCCATAATAGATTTTTCCTGTTCTGAGGCCATATATTATTACGGGGAAGAAGCAGCTAAAAGAGGCATAGCCATAGTCACTGCAATATCAGCATACCCGCCACAAACAATCGAATACTTAAAAGAACTATCACAAAAAACAAGAGTACTATGGTCACCTAACATAACAATCGGAATAAACTTTTTGATGCTAGCAGCTAAAACCCTAAAAAACATCGCACCCTACACGGATATAGAAATCATCGAGGAGCACTTCAAGAATAAACAAGAGACTTCTGGCACGGCCATAAAAATAACCGAAGTATTGGATCTGCCTAAGGCAAATATAAAATCGGTCAGGGCAGGCGGCATTGTAGGTCGCCATGAAATCATTTTCGGCTTCCCATACCAGACGGTAAGGTTAATTCATGAATCAATACAGCGAGAAGCCTTTGGAAACGGCGCATTGTTCGCAGCAATCAACCTCATGGGTAGAGAAAAAGGATTCTACTCCATGGAAGACCTACTGATACAATACTTTAACCCGAAATAACGACTATCTCCTCTTCTTGCTGCCTAAAACATCGGCTTTTCATCAGCTCCTCAGCCACGTAACCCTGTTTCTTTGAAGCATTAAGTTTTAAAAGGAAGACCTGTAAACTATTCAGACAGGTTCAAAAACCCAGTGTGTGGTTAAATGGGAATAAAACTATCCAAATCCGATAAAACATTCATCTCCGAATTGCCAGTAGGACGTCTAGCAACAGCGACGGAGGATTGCGAACCCGTAGTGCGACCAGTCTGGCCAGTCTTCGACGGCGTCTACTTCTACTTTGCATCCGACCCAGATACCCCCAAGCTAGAACACATCGAATCCAACCCACAAGTATCCTTAGTCATCGACGACTACGACCCAAACAACTGGTCAAACATTAGAGGCATCCGCATCCAAGGCGAAGCCGAGATACTTAGCAGCGGCAAAGAATACAGCTATGCACATGAGCTTCTAAAAGAAAAGTACCCAGAGTACCGCACAGAAGCGGGTGGATGGAAAGACACGGATGATGTCCCAATCATCAAGATAACTCCTACTAGCTTCTTTAAATGGGGCAAAAGCTGGAAAAAGAAATAAGCACCCAACATACCTCTAACATCTAATCTTATTTTATAGTATCAAAAGCGACTTTTTGGCTAGCTATGGCTGTAGATGCGACCAATGTAGAGAAACCAAGCTACCCAAGAAACACCCAAAAAGGCTCAAACCAAGCCTAAACCAAAAAAACCACTTTAGCAATGGGTATGAGAATACAAAAAAGGATAATGGGGATTTAAGCGGCTTATTGCTGTTTCTGAGAAGCGGCGAGGTATTTGAGGTGGAAGGGCTTTATGACTATGCCGCCTTTAAGGTCAGCATTAAAGGTTTGGCTCTCAACAACAAATTCAGATAGTTCTGAGTCATGTGCCCTAATAAAGTCGGCGAAGCTAGCAAAGTTTTCATGCAGAGAGATGCAGCATGCATCATAACCCATACCTCTGCCATCGATAACCATAATGACGTTGGTTTGCTTCATGTACCATTCTTTCATTTTCTGTAATGCCTTTGCTCTACCCTCGCCGGTTTCATACTTTAGTTTACTTTTAAGAAAAGTGATGGCTGCAATCTCAAACCCGATTTGGCCAAATTTGGGGATCACAGTGTAACCTTCGATAAAGTTTTCTTCAAGCATGGCACGTCTTCGGGTTACCGTTGGCTGAGAGACTCCTAAGGCTTTAGCTAGTTGGCGGTCGCTTCTGTGAGAGTCTTTCATGAGCTCGAACAGAATCTTGTAGTCAATTGGTTTTAGCTCTTTCATAGTACTCAACTCATGAATATTTTTTGTTCATTAGCAATTTTTGCGATACTATTTAAACCTACATGTTTAATTATCAAAAAACTACCCTAATTCAGCAGGCATCAGCAACAAGATAAGAAATAATAAATAAAATAAAAGACTTGTGGAGCAGACATATCTTGACCATTAAAATATTGGAAGAAATTGAATCAGACATTACAACATTCCTATCAGAATTAATACGTATAAACACAACCAACCCTCCCGGCAACGAAACCGCCGCAGCCAAATACCTAGCCCAATACCTAGCAAAAGACGGTTTCGAATCAGAAATCTTAGAATCTAGCCCCGGACGAGGCAGCATAATAACCCGACTCAAAGGCACAGGCGAAAAACCCAACCTCCTACTACTATCCCACCTAGACGTAGTCGCCGCCAACCCCGCCGAATGGTCCGTTCCGCCCTTTGATGGCTTAGTAAAAGACGGCTACGTCTATGGCCGAGGAGCCTACGACATGAAAGGCATGACCGCAATCGAAGTATTCACCTTAAAACTTCTCAAGAAAAATAACATCCCCATAAAAGGCGACATAGTACTCGCAGCAACCGCAGACGAAGAAAAAGGCGGTGCACAGGGCGCAGAATGGCTACTAAAGCATCACAAAGACAAAGTCTGGTGCCCCTACATCATAAACGAGGGCGGCGGCTTAGCCATGCCCCAAAACAACGTAAACGTCTACCCCATCCAGACCGCCGAAAAAGGGATTCTGTGGCTGAAAATCAAAGCAAAAGGCTCCCCTGGACACGGCTCTATGCCCAACACAGCCGACAACGCCATCCTACGCATAAGCAAAGTCATAGCTAAACTAGACGCCTACAAACCCCAAACCGTCTACGTACCAACACTAAAAGAATACCTAGCAGAAGTAGCCCGCATAAACCCCAACCTCCGCGAAGACCTCACGGACCTGCTAAATAACCCCGAAGGAAGCGACCAAATCCTTGACAGAATCGCAAAAAAAGACAAACCCTTAGCAGAAGAAATCCGACCGAGAACAAGAACAACTATAACTCCCACTATAGCTAGCGGCGGATGCAAAGAAAACATCATACCCTCCGAATGCGAAGTCACATTTGACTGCCGAGTACTACCAGGCCAAAGCGTAGAAGAAACCCTAGCAACAATCAAAGACCTACTCAAAGAGGTCGGCTTAGACAAGTTAAGCTTCGAAATCCTCCAGATGCACGACGGCAACGAATCCACCACCAACACCCCACTATACAGCGCCATCACCAGCGTACTACGCGAATTAGAGCCAGACTGCGGCATCGCCCCCAGCATGATAACCGGCGGCACCGACTCACACTTCTTCCGTGACATGGGAAGCATAGCCTATGGCTTTCACCCAATGCGCCCTGACGAACCCGTCCATTTACTCGAGAAACGCATGCATGGCATAGACGAACGGATAACCATCGAGAACCTAGTTTGGGGCACAAGCGTACTCTATGAAGCCGTAAAACGCTTTCTAACCTAAGCACTATGCTTAGGAACAATCTATTTTTATATACACACACATCTCTCTATGAGTTCAGGCAATCGCTCGTCGAGATGCACATAATGTTTGCTGGAACCACCAATTTAGTAGCAAAAGAGCCACCCAACCTCAACCCCACAAAAATGGTCGGCTTAATCTCTGACACCCATGTCCCCAAAAAAGTGTATAGCCTTCCGCCAAAAGTACTTGAAGTATTCAAGGACATGAGCGTAAACTTCATTATTCATGCAGGGGACCTCGTGGAGCTAGCGGTGGTCGAGGAGCTTGAAACGCTTGCGCCGGTTCTGGCGGTTCATGGCAACATGGACGGAATAGACATCGTAGGCGCGCTACCACGGTTAAACACCCTGAAGGTGTTTGATTGGAAAATTGGAGTAATGCATGACCCTGACATCGCATTTGGCTTAACCAAGATGCGTGAATTGGTTAAGGAACATGGCTTTGACGTTTTCGTATATGGCCACACGCATGTGGCAGACATTAAATGGGAGGGTAAGACGCTCTACATTAATCCAGGCAGCGCCACTGTTCCTGCGTCGCCTTTGGGCAAGACCTCGGTGGGTGTTCTAAAAATCACCAGAGCCGCGATTGAGCCAGAAATCATAGAAATCTAGCCAATTAAAAGAGGTCCATAGAACAAAGCATAAAGTACGACGCCTAGAATCAAAGAGATCAGCCATACAATTAATGTTAAGCGCATAGTTTGTTTTCGGCGATAGCAACCTTTAACGTCAGCGCGGAAGCCCCATGCGGCCACCAAATAGAGTCCCAACACAACCGCCAATACACCAGTAATTCCATGAATCAAGCCTACCAGAGAAATAGTCATGAGCGGTTCGGGGATTATGAATTCTGGCAGAACCGCCAAAGCAAACGACGGAATCATAATCACAAGAATGGTCACCAAATGTAGAAAGACAGCGCCCGCCATGATGACACCGTGCTTTCGGAACTTGAAGCTACGTTTATAGCCGTAGCCTAAAAGAAGCATAGCAAAAACGATGATTTGGATAATCAGGCTTGCTGTGCCTATTATTGTATAAATGTCCATAAAAACCACTACTAACATTTTAGCGCCTACATCTTTTAAGGTTTACTTTCAGTCACCCCTCCCCAGCACCCCAATGTAGCTTTAGCCTCCGCCTTAAAAGCAGAAAACGCTACACCTCAACCTGGTGACAAAATATGGAACATTGTAGAAATCCATGGAAGGACGGCTGCAAAAGCGAAGACATAAAACTATACATCCAAATGAAAGGCCAAAACCTACCGATATGCCAGCAATGCTGGATCAAAATCGCAGATGAGGACTGGTGAAATGGAGAGCTTCAGCGCCAACAGCGCAAAATCCTACATCGGAAAAAAAGTAAACCTTCACCTAAAGGACGGCGCAGTAATCGTAAACGTTCAACTAACAAAGCTATGCAAATGTGCGGGCAAAAACAACAACCAAATCGAGTACAGCCTAGGCAACCGAAAGGCAATCCGGATACCGCTAAAGAGCATAGCATACGCTGAAATGCTAAACGCTAACATCATGAAAATCATGGTCTAACCGCGTGATCGGATATAAATGTAGAAATAGCGCCACTGATTATCAGCGACTATGGATTGCTCACATTGCGGTGTATGCTGTACAGAAACGGAGATGCTCCTCTCAAAAAAGGACATCAAGCGCTTAAAGGACAGGGGATACCGTAAAAAGCAGTTCGTGCGCTATGACAAGTATGGCTACGCGTTTCTGAGAAACCGCGAAGGCTACTGCGTCTTCTACGACCGAGCCAGCAACAGGTGTAGTGTGTACCTTTCTCGACCCTCTGGCTGCCGTGTTTATCCGGTTATCGTTGATGAAGATAAGGGTGTGGTGATAGATTCAATTTGTGAAGCAGCTAACACCATCACTGAGCAGGAAAAAATTGTCAAGGGTAAGCGGGTGGTTCGACTTCTTGAAGTAATCGATACCGAAGCTGCCCAGCGTCGTTGAGTTATTATTTTGTTTTTGCTTGTTTGCATTGCCAGCAGGACACTGGCTGGTTTTTTTGTTGTTCTGCTTCTTTTTTAGAGATTACACTAGTTTTGATGGGTTTGCCGCAGTGATCGCATACGTATTGTACTTCCGCGGCGCGGTCGTTACTTTGAATTATGCGAATCGGCATTTGCTCGACTCCAAGGGGGCGTTGTTTGCTTTAATCTTCTTCCGTACAGTACGGTACTTATTGGAATATATAATTAACGGTAAATCGAGATTCCCGTAAAGTACAGCAAACCCTGTTAAACCTTAAATAAACGTACCCTCGGTTACTATCCATAGAGGGGAACATTGCACGCCAAAAAAAGGGTTCAAAACAATTACTGTAAAGACTGAAGTTTACCAATATTTCTTTGATGAATGGTTAAGGGTAAAAGAGGAGTACACCATAAAACGGGGCATACGAAGCTTCTCAGGCTTCATAACCTACCGATTAGCTGAACTGATAAGTCAAGATACCAGCACAAAGACCAGCCTTTCTAAATCTACAACTTTAAATAAGCCCTAAGATGACTTGTAGAGGGTAATAGTCATGCCTTGTTCAGTAATCGTCGGCGCCTTCTGGGGAGACGAAGGCAAAGGAAAAATAATCTCATATCTAGCCCTCAAAGATAACCTTGATTTTTGTGTAAGAACTGGATCAGTAAACGCAGCCCACACCGTTTGGTATGAAGGCCAAAAATATGCTCTTCACATGGTGCCCGCTGGTTTCATAAACCCAAAGACCCGGCTACTGGTCGCGGCAGGTTCAAACGTTCACATCGGTCAATTCCAAAAAGAAATGGAACTCACCAAAGTCGACCCTAAACGTGTCGGCATAGACCAAAACGCTTCCATTATTGAGCAGAAGCACAGTGACCAAGATAAAGCCTCAGCAGTCAACAAAGGCATCGGCACCACAGGATGGGGCGTTGGACCCGCACTCGAGGAACGCGTCAGGCGCACCGCTAAACTCGCAAAAGACATGCCGGAACTTAAAGCGTTTCTCTGTGACGGCATCCAAGAAGTCAACGACGGCCTAGATGAGGGAAAAAGCGTCATATTGGAAGGCACCCAAGGCTTCATGCTTTCACTATTCCTAAGCGGCGGCTACCCCTATGTTACCGGCCGCGACACAGGCGCATCAGCCATTGCCTCCGAAGCAGGTGTAGGCCCCACAAGAGTTGACGACGTCATAATTGTTTACAAGTCATTCATTACCCGTGTAGGCGGAGGCCCCTTGCCTGGTGAAATCAGCAAAGAAGAAGCTCAGAAGCGCGGCTGGTTTGAGACCGCCGCAGGCACAGGTCGCGACCGTCGCTCTGCCCCCTTTGACTTTGACTTAGCAAAGAAAACCGCAAAAATTAACGGTGCAACACAAGCGGCGCTTACAAAGCTTGATGTGTTGTTCCCCAGCATAAAGGGTGCCCGCAAGTTCGATGATTTGACGACGGACGCTAAAGACTTCATAAAAGAAGTTGAAAAACGAACCGGTGTACCGGTTACCTTGATTGGAACTGGTCCTGAAGCGTTAGACCTTATCGATCGCCGATAATAGGAACTTTTATTTTCTTTTTCTTTTATCCTCTTTTAAGGCATGACTCTATGTATGCGTCTGAATCTGCTAAGAAGACATCCGCTAGCATCCTGATTTTGCTGTTTGTCACGGGATTAATGGTTGGCGGATTGCTGATGTTCTATGTTAACTATCGGCAGATAACCACTCTGGGTACCCAAGTATCTGAGTTAAAAACCGCTGTTTCAGTTTTAGAGGGCACAAGTAATGCCACCTACCAAAACATCACCATAATCCCAGAGAACGGAACATCATTAGCGGATTTGTATGCTATGGTGAAAGATTCAGTTGTCTTGATAAAAGGTCAAAGCAACGATGGGAGAAGCGTACAGGGATCAGGGTTTGTCTATAACTATCAAGGACAAAACGTCATAATAACCAACAACCACGTAGTCGACGACACCACAAGCCTAAGTGTCACCTTTGCAAACGGCAGAGGCTACTACGCCACAATACTAGGCGCCGATCCATACGCGGACCTAGCGGTTCTTTCCGTTCCCCAAGCGCCGGACTCAGAATTTGTACCCATAACCATTGTTAGCTCTTCAAACCTGCGGGTAGGTGAAACGGTAATAGCAATCGGAAACCCCTATGGCCTTGTCGGTTCCATGACAACAGGCATCGTTAGCGCAGTCGGAAGGAGCATAACTGAGGAAACCACCGGCGGGTACTCGATTGCAAACGTCATCCAAACCAACACAGCCATTAACCCCGGCAACTCTGGCGGCTTACTCTTAAACGCCATGGGCAACGTCGTCGGCATAACCACCGCCATAGTCAGCAATTCACAGGGTCTAGGCTTTGCCATACCCTCAAGCACCATTCTGCGAGAAATCGGTTCCTTAATTACCACAGGTACATACCGGGGACACTCCTACCTGGGGGTTACTGGAAGAGACATGAACTATGATATAGCTATGGCAAACGGCGATAGCGTCACGTATGGTTGGAAAATCGCTTCAGTGGTCCGTGGGGGCCCAAGTGCAGGCAGAATCCAAGTCGGCGACATAATCATCGCCCTAAATGGTCAAACAATAAAGAGTAACGATGACCTCGCAAGCTACCTTGAAGCAAATACGTTGCCAGGTGATGTCATAAGAGTTACGGTTGTGCGAGGCGGCGAAGTGATTGATGTAGAAGTCACGCTACGTGAACGTCCTCCGCTAACTTAATCTATTTTTGGATAGTCACCCAAAGGTAGATATTAAACCCAGCCCAATCCAAAGGGAAAGACGCTTAGCCACAAACTATGCGATGGACAAATCCTACAGGGCTTTGAGGGAATATAGGTTGAGTGAGTTACAGGGTTTACTGAAAGGGCATAAAATCGCGTATTTCTCGATGGAGGTAGGATTAACCCACACAATCCCAACATACGCGGGGGGATTAGGCACGTTAGCTGGGGATGCTATACGCTCAAGCGCCGATCTCAAGCTTCCGCTTGTTGCAGTCACCTTAATTAGCAGACGGAACTATTTTAAGCAGAAACTCGACCAAAACGGTCACCAGATTGAGCTACAGAACCTATGGTCGCCTGAGAATCAACTGACGCTTCTGCCTAACGAGGTTAATGTGCACATTGAAGGCCGGACAGTGAAGGTTAAAGCTTGGCTCTACAAGTACCAAAGCATAGGCGGCGGAATCGTTCCCGTTCTCTTTTTAGACACTGATTTTGAGGTCAATGCGCCTCAGGACCGAGAAATCTCCTATTACCTCTACGGCGGAGACGAACGCTACCGCATAAAACAGGAAGCCGTTCTGGGATTTGGCGGCGTGCGAATGCTTGATGCGTTAGGGTTTAGTGTACGTAAATACCACATGAACGAGGGGCACTCAAGCTTTTTGGCAGTTGAGTTACTACGGAAGTATGATTACTGCGTAGAGAAAGTCCGGGAACTCTGCGTCTTTACCACCCACACTCCCGTTGAGGCGGGGCATGATAAGTTCCACTATGACCTGGTAAGGGAGACGCTTGACACCGTAGATGTGGATGTTCTGAAAAAATATGGCGGCCAAGATGTCCTTAACATGACGCGGTTGGCGCTTAATTTAAGCAACTATGTTAACGGAGTGGCAAAGCGGCATCAAGAAATCTCGGCTAAAATGTTCACCGGTTACCAAATTCACGCCGTCACAAATGGTGTCCACTCATACACTTGGACTGGCATGGCCTTCCGGAAACTATTCGATAAGTACCTGCCGGGCTGGGCCATAGAGCCAGAGATCCTCGCAAAAGTAGACCTGATCCCCGACGGAGAAATCTGGCAAGCGCACCAGCAACAGAAACAAACCCTCATCGACTACGCCAACAAAGCCGCTAACGCCAACCTTGACCCCAATGTTTTCACGCTAGGGTTTGCTAGACGCACAACCGAATACAAACGCGCTACCCTGCTGTTCTCAAATCTTGAGCGCTTACGTAGCATCGGCCAAAAAGCTAAACTCCAAGCCATATTCGCAGGCAAAGCGCACCCCCGAGATGTAGGCGGCAAACATCTAATCGAGCAAATCTACAGCTACGGACGTCAACTCAAAGGCGACATCGAAGTTGTGTACCTTGAGAACTATGACATGGACATCGCTTCGAAGATGGTGGGCGGCGTTGATGTGTGGCTCAATAACCCCATGCGTCCTTTGGAGGCTTCGGGCACCAGCGGTATGAAAGCAGCGCATAACGGTGTGATCAACTTTAGTGTGTTGGATGGCTGGTGGATTGAAGGCTGGATTGAGGGCATCACTGGCTGGGCAATCGGACCACAACCAAAAGAGGTTCTTGACGACGCAGCGGTGTTGCGTAAGGAGCTTGACGACCTCTACAATAAACTCGAGTACGTTATCATGCCAACATTCTATGACCACCAAGACGAATGGATCAGGCTGATGAAGAACTCGATTGGCAAAGTTGCATACTACTTTAACAGTCACCGTATGATGCGCAGGTATGTGACTGAAGCTTATCTGTAAGGCTTTCTTATGTTGCTCTCACTGAGACCCCCTCTTATATAGAGTCAACCTCGGGTTGAACCAGCGCTTGAAATAGGCGGTAGACTGCTGCAGAAGTGTAAGCCAAACATAAATGGCAATCGATAATTATAGAAACCCCAACAAGCATAGATGGGGTGGTGAAAACTTGACCTGTTATCTGCGTCACTTGGGACTTGTATTAGCCAAAGCCGACATTACTCTAACTAAAGAAAACCGCAAACAAATCGGCTGCATAATCCAAAGCCTCGTCGGCGAAGAGAGCGACTGCCCCGCTGTATGGAGAAAAGTAAAACAGCGCCTAGTCCAAGATGAGGATACTTTCGTCAGCGAACTAAAAGCAGCCTACCAAAAGGCGACATCTAAGGCGTAAAGCCATCCATCAAATCGTTTAACTGCGCAAACAGCTCCAGGAAGCGGTAGCCTTTTGTGGTTGTCACGTACTTGTTTGCTTGTTTTGCAAGTAACCCTTGTGCAATCAAGGAGTTCATGTGACCTTTTAGTTGGCTATAGTTGAGGTTGGTGTTGTACATTATGCTGGTTTTTGTTCTCTGCTGGTCACAGAAGAGTAAAATCTCGGCGACGATATCGAGTTTACCTCTTCGTTGACCCTTAATGTTGCTATGTTCATGTGCGTGCTTGAGCAGTGTGAGCTGAAGTGTGTGAACTTTCAGCTTAGCTTTCTCTTGAGTGCTACTTGTCAATTTGAAGTCCTCTCGACCAAAACAGGTAGGCGTTTTTGCTCATAAAACAATGTGACTGTAATCCAGCAACCACAAACAACCGATTGCCTATAGGGCTTAAATAGGCTGCTCCATCTAAAGGTGGATGGGAACCACAAAAGATGATCCAGAAACTACTCCTTTATTCTGATGGCGGCGCAAGAGGAAACCCCGGACCCGCAGCCGCGGCCTTCATAGCCACCAACGAAGCAGGCGTGACACTAAAGACCGATTCGCAATACCTAGGCATCCGCACCAACAACCAAGCCGAATACCACGCGCTACTCATGGCGCTCCAGTACGCATTGGAATTAAAGGTGCCCGAAGTCATCTGTCACCTTGACAGCGAGTTAGTGGCAAGGCAACTTAAAGGCCAATATGCCGTGCGAAATGAGGAACTCCATAAGCTCTTTGTGCAAGTCAAAGATTTACAAGGTGGCTTCAAAAAGGTGGGCTTTGTTAATGTTCCGCGGGAGCACCCTAAAATCAGCATGGCCGACGCACTAGTAAACAAAGCGTTAGATGAGCAAGCCCGAAAGCCACGGCAACCAAAAACAGCCAACAACGCCACTCAGGGTGTCTTGGCGGGGTTGTTTTTGCATGTCAGCATCCCAGCAAGCGATTTGCAGCGGTCAATTGACTTTTACCAGAAATATTTCGGTTTACAAGTCAAACGCCGAATCACCCTAGACAAAGCCGAGCTTGCTTTCCTTCAGGACCCGCAAGGCAAAGGCTGCACCCTCGAACTCACCCACCACCGCAACCAACCACAAGCCCAACAAGCAACAATCAAGAAAAGCCATTTTGACCACATTGGCTTTGATGTACCAGACATAAACAGAACCATCGCCGCCATGAAAAAAGACGGCATAACAATAACAGAGGAACCCTACAAATTCAACGAATACACGACTGTAGCCTTCGTCGCGGACCCCGACGGCACCCCGGTCGAACTTGTAGAACGCGGCTGATTATTCATAGAATCGGGGTCTGGCGCGTTTGCTGTATTCCTCGATGGCTTTGGCGCGTTCCTCTTCCTCTTGATCCTTCTCTTTTGCCTCTTCCTCTGCTGGGCGGGCTACGGTTTTCTCAAAGTCGCCATCCATGCTCTTGTAGCTGCCCTCCAATGCGGTGATGTAGACTTTATAGTCGGCCAATGCGTTTTCTGCTTGGTGATGGGAAGTGTGCACTTGCTCAGAAAGTAGAATGATGAGGTCTTGCATGCTTCTTAAGAGCTGCTTATCGCTGTCAGGGGCCTTATCATAGTAGCGCTGGAACACACTAAGCAGATCCATAAACATGTCATCAACTTCTTTTGTTTCCCGCCTGAAAACATTCTCAGAAGTTAACGACTTAGTTTTTAGAGTGAGTAATAAGTTCTTGAGCATATTAGAATCTGAAGACAAAACAAAATCCCAAACTAGCTAATGCGTAGTGAGGAAGTTATATTTTTTGGTAAACCGATCCCAGCACACAATGTTGCATTATCGCTAACTTGCCACCTTAAATAATACATAATGCTTGGATGAAACCTGTTTTGCTTGCCACTTGATTAATAAATACTCAAACATGAATTTCTATGCAAACTGTAATCGAAAACTAGGGAACAGGTACCTTTTAGTTAAGCCAGAAAAACGCCTCGAACCATCCTCGACGACGGCGATTTTTCTGCTAACCGGCAGTAAACAAGGGAAGGTGAGAGTTAGACTGGGGTTGCTTGGACGAAAAACCATTGGGTTTATGACGTTAGGGTTGGTGGCGTTTGTCCTCTACTTGTGGCTTTTCGTCGGCTTTGACGGCTTATTCATGCTTTTAAGCCAAATAAACATCTACCAATACTCACTCTTTATCGGGTTAGCCGTTGCAGCATTATTTGCCGCGGTCATCTTTGACTCATTAATCTGGGATTCACTGCTAAAGTCGCTTTCAGTTAAAGTAAAGCTTCGAAAGCTGGTGCTCTACAACTGGATCGGCAACTTTGTAGAACTCATAATCCCCGCTGCCACAGTCGGCGGAGAAGTCGCCCGCATCGCCTTAGCCCAAAAAGAAACCAAAAACGACACGGGCATAGCTGCCGCAACAGTCCTTGGCTCCCGCATCATAAGCACCTTCGTGTACTCCGGGGGACTGCTGGTGGCGTTTGTGCTGCTGCTCTTTACTAACCAGTTGCCGCTCTACCTTGTAACGCCCGTAGTGCTGGTAGTTGCTGGCACCGCCGTCATGCTGCTATGCGTGTTCGCAGTGGCCTTCAAGGCTAGCGTAGCAGACAAGTTAGTCACCGCTACAATGTGGGCCGCCAAGAAAATCATAAAAAACCCCGAGAAACAACAATCCATCGAAGCAAAGCTGCACAATAGCCTGCATTCCTTTAGCGACGTTTTTAAAACCTTCAAAAAACAGCCCCGACAACTTATAAAACCCACAATCTACGCCATAATCTCCTGGATATTTAACTTGGTTGTTTACTTGATGATTTTCTACTCGCTGGACTTCACCGCTATATCGCTGGTTAACTTAGCCACCGTATACTGTATAGTTACCACAGTGGAGACCATCACAGCCGGTATCCCTGTGGGCGCCGTCGAAGTCACCATGGTGAACCTTTTCGCGGTTTATGGTGTTCCAATAGTTACAGCCGCCGCAGCCACAACCATCGTTCGCCTGCTGACTTTTTGGTCTCAAATATTGGTGGGTTATGCGCTGGTAAATTGGATTGGAGCTAAATCCCTGCTCAAAAGCGGAATAGCTAACGTTTTGATGCTAAAGAAGCCGTAGCGGGCTTTAGGGTCGCTTGCTCTGTTTCTTTGTATGGGTACGACTGCCACTTCAAGGCTGTCTCAAACTGCTGAAGGCTAATAGCCTGCTCTAGGCGGCAGGTTATGGTTTTTGGCTGGGCGGGTAGAAGATCAAAAAAGTTGTCGCTCCACTTGGCTTTCAAGTCAGCCGCGTCTAGTTTTAGGGCTTTGGCATAGATGTCCGATGTAAGCGTTACTTCAAAGGTTTTATCGTCAACTTGACTGACCGTTGATTGAACCTTGGACGGGGGCAGTTTTAGGGCCTTGGGCTCTGCAACCGTTCTTGAGTCAACATAGAGCACTTCATCTTTGTTCGTCAGGGTAGATACAAGTATGTAATTGCTATTAAGAGGCAAATCATCCATCATCTTTGCTATGCCAAGCATTGAAGTGTAAGCTGGAACCTGCTTCTCCACCACCTCATCAAACAGGACCTCACCGCCGAAGGTCATGACTTGGAGTTTTAGCCTTGCGCTTAGCGGTGTGTTTGTTTCGTTGATTATGTGGATTTGGGCTTGGCCTTCTTTGACGATTATGGGTGCGATTATTGGTTGGCAGGTTCTTTTGACGTAGTAGTATGCGGCTTTGGGGTTTAAGCCATAGTCGATTAGCGACCAGCTAATCACGGGCCAGCAATCGTTAAGCTGCCAAATGAGGCATCCACTGGTTCTAAACATGCGGCTACGCCAATAGGTGACAGCCATTTTAAGCGCGTCGCCTTGATTGAGTTGACTGTAGAGTACAAAGAGCCGCAGATCATCTGGCACAGGATAATGAATCGCTAACAGCGCCCGCATCAGCTCTAAGCCGCCGGTTTGTTTTTCATGGGCTCGGAAAGCATAGGAGTAGGGCGTCAAATCTTCCCGCGCTAGGTATGCTTCGAGCAGCTCCATGGTGGGGGGCGCTTGCCAACCGAACTCTGAGATAAAGCGGCCGTTATCCGCTAAGTAGCCTGGGTAGTCGACGCCTTGGCTCCAGACTTCCCAGTTATGCCGATCCCCCTCATGTCTACCCGCGGCGTCTTCGCCTCCAAACGGTGAGCTGGGGCGATAAGGTCTTGTGGGATCGAGGCTTTGGCATATTCTTGACAGTAGTGACTCATAGATGGTTGAGCCGTAGAGACGCTCCACTTTGTCTCGTTGCCGCCAGAGCACGTTATGTAGCCATTGATTTTCGTTATTGCCGCACCAGACAACGATGCATGGGTGTCCTCGTAACCGCAAAATCGCTTCCATCGCTTCCCGCTCAGCTTCCCTTAGGAACCATTCCTCTTCAGGGTACCCTGCGCAGACATACATGAAATCCTGCCAAACCATAATCCCCAACGCATCACAGAGATCGTAGAATTCGTCGGCTTCATAGACTCCGCCGCCCCAGACGCGCAGCATGTTAAAGTTAGCTTCTGCCGCGTAGGTTAGGAGTTTGTTGTATTGTTGATAGTTAACTTTGGGCAGAAAAGAGTCTGCAGGAATCCAGTTGGCGCCTTTGCAGAAGACGTTTTGACCGTTGATTTGGAAAATGAAAGATTTGCCCTCCTCGTCAGGCTCCTGGATAAGTTTGACGGAGCGAATCCCCACCTTGACAGCGGCAGTATCTAAGAGTTCGGCCTCGCTGTAGACTTCGACTTTTGCGTCATAGAGTGCAGCCTCGCCGTAGCCTCGGGGCCACCACAACCTTGGCTTGGGCACCTCAAAAGTGCATTCGGCAAAGTTTCTTCCTGGCGAAACCTTCACTAAAACCTCATCCTCAAAACGCTGCCCATAACCGCTAAGTAAGAAATTTAGGCATAGCTCGGTTTCAGCTACTGCGTGTAGTTCTGCAGTCAGTTTAACGGTGGCCTTTTCCGCTGAAACGTCAAGCGGCGTCGACGCCACATAGCCCAGCCGCGCCTTGTTGTAGGCATAGATTTTTGCCTGCCGCCATATCCCCGCCGTCGGTAAAGTTGGGCCCCAATCCCAGCCAAACGAGTACTGCGCCTTGCGAACGTAGGGGCGTGCGCTAAAGTTTTCGGCGCTTAGACAGGCATACTTGTGCCTATGCTGGGCTTCGAGTTCACTGGCAACTTTGCAGACAGGTCTAAAGCGTATTGCCAAGATGTTTTTCCCGGGCTTTACGATGCTTTTTATGTTAAAGCGCCAAGGCGTGAACATGTTGTTGGCTTCGCCGATCTGGACATCGTTTAACCATATAGTGGCAAATGTGTCTAGGCCGCCAAAGTAGAGTTCCACCGCGTCTTTGCTTGTGACTTCTTCGGTGAGTTCGATTTCTTTGCGGTACCACCACTCGTTTTCGCTTACCCATTGGACTTCCCTTTCGTTACAGCCCTTGAAGGGGTCAGGTATGAGCTTGTGATCCATGAGATTGGTATGGGCTGTTAGGGGAGCTTCTGCAAGCAGCCAACCTTCGAGGGGGCAAGCTGCGGTGTGGGCTCCTTGTTCTTTGCCGTTGAGGCCGGTATAGCCTTTGAATCTCCAGAGGCCGTCGAGTTTTATTTCGGTTAACATGTCCCTTCTCCAAGTTACAGCGGAATCTGCTATTAATAATGTTACTCAAAACATAAATAAAAACCGAACAAACATCAATAAATTAACTAACTAAGCGCCTATTTGTTTTAAACAATCGCTTTTCAGTTAAAAACGCTTCAACATATGCTTCAAGCAGTCTGTATACTGATAGACAACCCTTATTATTGTTCACTTGAGAGCTACTGCGTCCCTCCGTTGGCAACAGACCAAACCCTCAAACACCACATAACCCGCAAGTAGAAGCAAAAAAACACTCGCCCTCTGTCTCTTCGCCGTATTCTACGGCTTAATTTTCATCAACTACATTGACATAATCACAAACGGAGGCGCCATAAGCGGCTAACCCTATGGTTAACCTTCATGTATTCATGCCCTATGCCCTCCTCTCAATAGTAAACCCCAAAGCCTAAAAACCCACCCTCGGCTTAGGCCTACTAACACCGTAATGAACGACGCCTTCTATAGCTTAGTAAGCTACCTCATGGGCAACCAAATAGACTTAGCATAATACTACAATCTATGGCTCATCCCACAGCACACACGCATATTCACCCTAAACTTAGGCTTCACCACCAAGCAGTAACGTCTTGGATGGTGGCGGCTTCAATCTATATCCCGTTTGATGCCGTGTTCCTCCTCTTAGAGGGCTACAAGCATCTGCCTCTCACACGCCTGCAGAAAAACAGAAGCATGGGAACGATCCAGTAATCAGACCTAGCCACAACTACAACGCACCGGTTTTTAAACGAATACATATCAGCCAGCCAACATTTGAGGCAGTGAGTGGAAGCAAAGAGCAAACATGAGTTTAGGTTTTCTGGGGGGCGGTTTTGTATTTCTTAGTTTCGTAAGGGGTGTTTTGGGTTATCAAGAGGTGGTTCTCTTGCTTGCGTCAACGGTAAGTAAACGGAACACCGTTATCATAAACTTAAAATAATTGGAGGACTGATGTGTTAACGAATTTCAATATTTAGGTAAAAATAATAGAAGGAATGAAAATGAGCAAACAAGAAGGAAAACCCCACCTAAACATCATCATCATGGGGCACGTTGACAACGGTAAATCCACCACTACCGGCCACTTACTGTACCTAGCAGGCGTTATCGACCAAAGAACCATCGATGCTTACAAGCAGCAGGCAGAGCAACTGGGCAAAGGCACTTTCCACTTCGCTTGGGTTCTCGACAACCTAAAGGAAGAACGTGAACGCGGTGTCACCATCGACTTACGATTCCTCCAATTCCCAACCAAGAAATACAACATGACCGTTATCGACGCGCCAGGCCACAGAGACTTTATCAAAAACATGATCACTGGCGCAAGCCAAGCCGACGCAGCAGTCCTCTTCAGCTCAGCCAAGAAAGGCGAGTTCGAGGCAGGTATTGGCGCAGGCGGTCAAACACGCGAACACGCATTCTTAGCATTCACCTTAGGCATCCGCCAGTTAGTTGTTGCAATCAACAAGATGGACGACAGCACAGTTAACTGGAGCAAAGAACGCTATGAGGAAATGAAGAACGAAATTTCAAGAATGCTCAAGATGGTGGGCTATAAACTAGAAAAAATCAACTTCGTACCAGTCTCAGGCATCAAAGGAGACAACCTCCTCAAGAAGAGCGAAAACATGCCATGGTACAATGGCCCAACTTTAATGGAAGCATTCGACTTACTTGAAGTTCCAGCAAAACCAACAAACAAACCACTCCGCGTACCAATCCAAGATGTCTACACAATCACTGGTATCGGCACGGTTCCAGTCGGCAGAGTCGAAACAGGCACCCTCAAACCAGGAACAAACCTAATTTTCATGCCATCCAACAAGACCGCTGAAGTCAAATCAATCGAAATGCACCACACAAGCATCCCACTAGCAGAACCAGGCGACAACATCGGCATGAACGTAAGAGGCATCGCAAAAACTGATGTCCACCGCGGAGATGTTGCAGGCCCAGTCGACAACCCACCAACCGTAGCAAAAGAATTCATTGGCCAAATCATCGTAATCTACCACCCAACCGCAATCGCAGCAGGCTACACACCAGTCCTACACTACCACACAGGCCAAATCGCAGTCAAATTCACACAGCTAATCAAAAAGATTGACCCACGCACAGGCCAAGTATCAGAAGAGAACCCAGGATTCCTAAAGACTGGAGACGCAGCTTGGGTACGCATGGAACCACTCCACCCAATCGCTATCGAAGCATTCACTGATTTCCCAGAACTCGGCAGATTCGC
This sequence comes from Methanocella sp., assembly GCA_050261115.1. Classification (GTDB taxonomy): domain Archaea; phylum Thermoproteota; class Bathyarchaeia; order Bathyarchaeales; family Bathycorpusculaceae; genus Bathycorpusculum. The sequence goes on along the minus strand of JBLNCY010000010.1, from coordinate 43,564 downwards.
AATCCGAGACATGGGCACAACTGTTGCAGCAGGCGCAGTTAAAGAAGTCACCAAGAAGGGTCCATAAACCCCTTTCTATTTTTGTTTAGCAAAAAAAAATATTTTTTTTGGCGCACCTGTCTTTTAGAGAAGACCTTTCAAGGCATTTATTCTCGATATTAATCTTTTATAGCTGGCTCTCATCCCTCTAAGCATGAGATGACCTGCATGGAATATACAGAAGCAACCCTAAACCGGATTTTTATCCTAAGGCTACACCAAAACGAAACAGTTCATGAAGTCATAGAGACGTTTGCTAAGGAAAAGCAGATCAAACATGCCATGTGCTTCTTCCTCGGCGGAGCAAACGACAAATCCAAACTTGTCGTTGGACCCCAAGACGGCAATACCATGCCACCCCAGATCATGCTTACCGCACTAAAAGGCGTCCATGAGGGCCTAGGTGTCGGCACAATTTTTGAAAACGAGGCAGGTCAACCTAAACTCCATATGCATGGAAGCTTTGGCAGAAACGACGCCGTCGCAAACGCCGTCACCGGATGTATGCGTGCAGGAGTCCAGGTCTGGCAGATAGGCGAAGTAGTCATCTTCGAATTAATCGGCACCGCAGCAAAGCGCATAAAAGACAAAGAAACTGGGTTTGAAATGCTAGAGTGCTAACCTAAAAAGCGCACCAGAAAGATGCGGTAGCCATACCAACCGTAGTACTCGCCAAAGAACGGTTGATCGTCTGGGTCGCCAAAAAGCCCTGATTGAGCTATCATGGCTTTGATTTGGGTGTAGTCAAGGGTTGTGTTAAAGAATTCTGTGTTTACACCGTAGTCGTAGAGTATGATGTATTTTACGCTGCGTTCACGGCATAACTCTACAAACTCGTCAATTTCAAAGTCAGGGGTAAAGGCGTCTACGGCGTTGGCGGGATACTGCCAGATTTGGCTACTTGACATGTTTGCTGGCAGGTAGAAGCGGAACATGTCTTGGCTAAGCAAGTTATAGGCGCACACAAGCACAGCTGACTGATTAGTATTTAGATTGTTTGAGAGGTATACGGTGGCTTCTTTAATGGGGATATGGATCTGGTCGCGTTCTGTCATCTCATAGGCGTTATATGCGCTGTAAGCGATGGCGCCAACGATAACTGCAATAAACGCCGCCGAGGCAACCTTCTTAATTGTCACAGCCCTAAACCGCATGGGAGGCGGCTGCCAACGCTCGACTTTACCATAAAGGAACATAATAAACGAAGCGGCTGAAATCGCCAGAATCGGAAACAGCGGAGTCACATAACGCCACTGTCGATTGCTTATAAGGGTAAAGAATACATACACAACCAAAAACCAAGTTAGGAGAAAAATATCCTGCCGGCTTCGGCGGTATGCAAACAGACCTAGCCCAGCTAGCCCTAAGATAAAAATCGGTAGCGACACTGGATGCACGGGGATGTCTTTGAAGGGCCAAGTCATTTCGGTTATGTAGAATACGGGGAGGGGTTGGAAACGGTTGCTGTATGCGGGTCGGTCTTGGCCTCCTTCGCTCATGACGTATTGGATGGTTTCGAATTTGGTCATGCCGTTGTAATGGTAAATAGCGTAGAACCAAGGAGCTATGACAACAAGCACTACCAAGGCAATTATAAGGAACCGTTTAAGGTTGGCTCCCAGGTGCTTGCGGGAAAGAAAGACGATGCTAAGCAGCATAGCTAAACCCGCCACGACGATCTGGTACTTCGCCAATATGCCGATGGCAAGTGCTAAACCACTAAAGACTAAGGCCCGGTTGCTTTGGGGGTTGCTTAACCAGATATAGAACGCAAAAATAACCAGCGTAAAAAAGAAAATCAGCATAGTCTCAAGCATAGTGACCCGACTAAGCCAAAAAATTCCCGGCATGGTACCCAACAGAACCGCCGCCACCAACGCATGCTTGGTGCCATAGACGCGTTTTGTGAATTCGAATATCAGCCAAATGCCCAGCGACGCAAAGGTAACCGCAACCAGTCGCCCCGCCACTTCATTAACTCCAAAAAGCAGGAAGTAACCGGTTGTAACTGCATCAAAAACAGGCGGATAATACGCGTAGGTAGTCATGTAGTCCCAGAATTGGCCGCGGCTAAGCAGCGTGGCGCCAAACAGGTGGGGCATCTCATCCCACTGCACAGACATGTATCCAAGCATGTAAGTAGACGCCACTACGAAGACTACCAGAAAAGCTAGCAGCCCCAAGTAATACTTTTGCTTTTGGACAAAGCTTTGCCGTCGCTGTAGTGAGTTAGTGTTGCTTGTTTGAGTGATGGGGCGCCCTCTCTTTTGTCAAAGATATGTGCTGAGTCTAAAAAGAGTTTGCACTATACCCTGCCTGTATCTTTTTGGGGCAGTCAAGCAGACCCAGAACCGATAGATTTAATTTTTCATAGCTAACCGTTAGGCACCTAAGTTTAGGCTTACCCGTTTCCTGTTGATATAAACGCTTTTTAGTGTTTGTATCTGCTATACAACCAGAAGAGTGCCCTTCCGTTGGTGTTTAGGTTTGAATAAGCAGCGGTTAAGAGAAAAAACAAAAGTAGACATCAACAGAGCTAAACAGGCAACCTTCGATAATCTGCCCAAGACCACCGAAACCCCAAGAGCGCCAAAACCCCAGAAATCAATATCGCTCCAGCTTAGCCATATTCTAAAAGAAGCTGAACTGGAACTAAAAGTAAACTTCCATCTAATGCCGTCAAGAATGCATTTCTCTAACCTTGTACTAGACTTATTCTTCGATAACAATAAGGTGAATTCATACTTGATCGCGATACCGCCCAGTAGACTGTTAAGCGACGAGTTAGAGTTCCCAATTACCATGGACATGACAGGTATCTCTCCAGGTGAGCATGTGATTAAGGTGGATTTAGACGAGAAGTGGCAGTCAGGCGAAGTGATGACGCATGCCTCACAGTATGTTGTATTGTCTTATTTACCTGTGCGTAGAGAAGACCGCTACGTCAAGGTACCGCTGGTAAGAAAGATTGATGGCGCCTTCCGAATCATACTGCCCGACGAACAGGAACTCTATCAAAAAATAGCTGAGCAAAACCGCAAAGAACACGCCTCCAAAAGAGACCCATGGTAACTCACACATGTCGTTTTTTTGGTGTATCTCTTATGACGCACTCGAGCAAAATACATATTCTGCCGCTATTTCCCCTAATTAATCGCCTAGTCAATTCGAGGATGAAATTAGTGTCGCTTGAGAACGATCAATACAGAGAATTGTTCATAGAAGAAGCAAAAGTATACAGCATCACATAGAAAACAAATCGATCACAAAAGTCGCCGTAAAAACCCAAACGAAAACTGTCCGGGTCAAATTTGACCAACTAGATAAACTCATGAACTTAGTCGACGAATTAGTAATCAACAAGATCGCGCTTCTCCAAGTAACCGCCGAAAATCAGTTACTCTCAAGCTTCACAAAAGAGATACAAAAAAGCTCCGAAGCATTATCTGCTACGCTATCAATAGGCACCGGAAAATAGGTTAGCTACTACTGTCATAAACGACTGAGAAGCTTCTTCCATCTTCATTTAATTCTAGAGTGGTTGCTAACCTGCCATACTGTTGATTTGTCATATGCACTACAGAATACGAAAAGTCGCTAATTCCCCCCGTTTGATTACCCACCGTTACAGTGCACTCAGTGAATGTAACCGCCCCAAACGCTGCAAGGGTGCTGATTTGGCCCCCTATTGTTGGCCGCTCCATTACCCATTCTCCAGAGGACCGGGTAGAGTTGTAAACAAAATTCCTGTTAAAACTCTGACCATTGTCATCGTTAATTAATTGAATATTCCATTCGTTAGACTCCGAGTCGAATAGTCTAATGGTTGCTGTAATATGGTGCCCTGGCTCTACTGTTAGCCCCTCGATTTTTATTGCATAATCCGGCAGCATCTCATACCACGCGTGATAATACACGTTATCCCCCACAACGTCCTGCTCGGTTCCCACCTGAATAAGCGTCTTATCTTCCTGTCCACCTATACCTATCCAAGTCGATGAATGCCCCTCGCCTGCCGAGGCGTCTACTTCGGGTACAATCCATGAGGCACTCACAGCGGTAATATCCTGCCGTTGGTTGAAGCTGCTACTAACAACGTAACCTGCCCAGCCAACACTGACGATCACGTGGCTATCTGGCAACGCATAGAATGTGCCCTCAAGGAATGTTAAGGCTGAAAACGCGGTTAGCATCACCAGTACCCACACTATTACTAAAAGAAGACCTCGATGTCTAACCCTAAAAACCAAAATTCTACTCCCTGCCAAAATAATTAGAGCATTTATATTCTATTCTGCAGAACGTATCATGCCTCAATACGTTGCGGAAAATAAAATCGTTTGTTGTAACAGGCCAACATCACAGCTTTAGCAGACTTTAATTCTCTGTTCCCCAAGTATTCTCTGTATGTTCCACATTAAACCCTTAAAGCCAAGTAACTTCGACTTCGCAGTAAAGCTTGCTAACACCATGGATTGGAACATGGCGCCCGAAGACTTCACATTCATGGCTTCACTTGAACCCCACGGCAGCTTTCTGCTCCTCGAAGACACAAAACCGATTGGTATAGCTACCTGTATAAGCTACGGCAAACTGGGTTGGTTCGGAAACCTCATCGTAGACCCCAGATGGCGAAGAAAAGGCGCAGGAAGCATGCTTGTAAATCACGCCGTAAACTACTTGCGTGATAGCGGCATAGAGACAGTTGGGCTGTATGCTTATCCCCAACTCAGAGGTTTCTATAACAAGCTTGGCTTTAACGCTGAACAGGATTTTGTTTTGCTATGCGCCGATAGGATTGCTCCAGTAGAGTTTGCCGGAGTACACCGGATAGATAAAGAAAACCTTCCAAGAATCGCCAAATTTGATAACTTTTTTTTCGGTGGCGATCGCAGTCGTCTGCTTGAATCAATAGTTCTTGAAGATGGCAATGTAGGGTACTATATTTCTGAGCGGGGGCATGTTGCTGGTTATGTGGCAGCAACGATTTATGCCTCGATGGCATGGGTAGGACCACTAATTTGTCATCCCTCAAGATATGACGTTGCAGGTAAACTGATAGCCTCCGCCCTCGCAAAAGCCACCGACAGAAGGGTCTACATGGTCGCCTCAAAATCTGACAGCGTTCTGCTTGATATGCTCGCAAGCATTGGCTTTAAGGAAGAGTTTACGGTTACTCGCATGTTTTTAGGCAATTTTGAGGCAAAAAATTGTATATATCTGGCTGAATCATTAGAGCGAGGATAATTTATGGAAGATTACTGCAGGCTACTGTTAGAGGACTTCTTAAAGACCTCCTTTCAAGCGGTAAAGGTTCTCTGCCAAGGCGCCGCCAATTCGAAGAATCAATCATCCAACCGCAAAGTAACCCTGTTCCGCTTGGTTAATGGTCAAAAGGTGAGTGTGCCATTTGTGGATGACCGGTTTTATCTTCGTAGCTCCGTTGAGTACACTAATCCGCAGTTAACCGTTGAGGAAGTTCAAGGTATAATCGGAACCAAACTGTTTGCAACCGCCGCGAACTATTTCCTTGAACGCGGCTTACATGAACCAACCCCAGACGATATAGCGGCACTGTGGGAGTTGCTAAAGAAACCCTCAGAAGGATACATTGTACCGTTTCTTCTCAACACTGACGACGTGGAAGCAGACCGCTACTCCATGAATCCCCTAAAGCGATCCATAGTTGAAAGCGGGCAAAGCGCGTTCCCCGTTGCCAACGTCACCACCGCAAGCTTAAGGGTTGATGAGGAATACGCCAAAAAATACGATGGCTCGATGATCTCAAAAAAAGAGACTGAACTCATCACAGAACAGCTTAGAGAAAGCAACGGCAACTACCTCGACTTCTGCGACACCATAAAGTACATCCAGCTAAAGGATCTCTCAGAGTTCTTCAGCATGGACCTAATGCTGCACTCGTTACGTATGCCGCTTTCTACATTAAGAGCCGAAAACAAAGAAGGCCTACTTCACTACATCATAAGCGAAAGCAACCAAGACTACAACTCAGTCGAAGAAGCATACAAATGCATGGGCAGAAGCATGAAAAACCGCACCACCCTCCTTACGGTACCCCACTCTAAGAAGGGCTATGGCTCAAAACGCGCCGCCCGGGGCAAACTGCACTTTGAGAACAGCAAATTCCACGATGCAACCGTAACCTACAAAACTACCCCGCTCTACCCCAACGCAATAGACCCCGAGGATGTAGCGGTTGCCGTATGTGACGATAAATTCACTGTCTCAGGCGACAGGTTGTCTGATTACAACTTCGCTGATACACCCTCATCGCCGCAATTTTTCCTCTACTCTTTAGCTTCACCCGAGGACGCCGCAATTTGGCATGGCGTCGGCGCATGGGGAGCCTCGCAGCTGCTGCAAAGCTACGTTAATGCACGCGCCGCATGCAGTAAGGGCAATTTAATTAAGGGCTTAAACGAGAAGTACCACCTTAACATACGGGTTCCCTTGCAATTCAACCTATCGCCTGAGGGTCTCTGGAGTCACCCAATCCATCGAAACGTTGATGCCAGTATAGGTTCAGTTGAGGACTTGTCTGATTTGGCGCGTCGGGGGATGAGGCTTGAATATTTATCCGCATATAAGTAGGGGGGAGTATAGTTGCCAGGTAGTATAGAATTTGTCCTGTTTAGGTTAATGCGTATGCTCCGCAGGTTCCCAATTAACCCCCTAAGCATCGGCAACCAGAAAACGACTTTTCTTCAATACTTCAAGGGCTTTGATAAGGTAGCGGCGGTTCAGGGCATCTTTGGAGAAAAAACAACGGATGTGCTTGGCGACTTAATTGTTGAGTTAAGCTGGCTTAACGGTTACATGTACGTGGACGGCTCTGACGGACATTTGGTCGTGAGCAAAGGCTATCTTAACACTGGCAACAGAGTCGACATTTACCTTGATTTAATCCACGAGTTATACCATGTGAAGCAATTCATGGATGGCAAAGAACTATTCGATCCCCGCTACGCATATGTCGATCGTCCCACAGAAATCGAAGCCTACCGTTACTGTGTTGCAGAAGCCAAACGGTTGGGCCTAAGCGACGAACGCATACGCCACTACCTCCGAACTGAATGGATGAGTGAGGAAGAGTTTAGGCGCCTTGCCCAATCAGTTAATGTGTCACTCTGCTAAAGCAGCCTTATAGGTGGCTAACATTCGTTGAGCACAGAGGTCCCAAGTGTAGTTTTCCTCCACAAATCTGCGACCTGCAGCCCCCATACGGCCACGCAACGACCCATCACCTAACATCCTCATTAAGGCCTCCGCTAAACCTGCAATGTCGCCGGGGCTTGACAAGAAACCCGTTTCACCGCCGCGGACAACCTCGTTGACTCCACCTATGCCAAAAGCAGCCACCGGCTTGCCGCACGCCTGGGCCTCAAGCAATACAATCCCCTGACCCTCCTGCACCGAAGGCAAAACAAATACGTCAGCCGCATTATACGCTGCCACCAACTGATTTTCTGGGAGGTTGCCAAGAAAAACAAAGTTACCGCTTAAGCCTGCTGAAGCTACCGCTGCCGTTATTTGTTCCTTCTGCGGACCGCTACCAACGATAAGGAACCGCGCGTCTGTCTCCTGCTTGACTACCGTTTTGGCGGCTTCAACCAGATAAAGTAAGCCCTTGCGAGGAACTAAGCTGCCCATAAAAAGAACCGTTGGCGCCGCGTCCAGTTTGAGTTCTTGTTTGGCGGCCGCTTGGTTGGTGGGTCGGAATTTCTCTGTGTCCACACCGTTTGGGACAATGCGGATTTTCTCTTCATCGACGCCATAGTGTTCGATTATTTTTGTTTTTGAGTATTTGCTTATTGTAACTATGACGGTAGCGTGTTTGGCCATGTTTTTTTCTTGTTGTGCTTGATGCTTCATGTAGGCATTGGCTAGTCTGCTTCTTAGTGATTGGGGTCCTTTTTTTCCCTGTTCATACTCGTCGGCTAAGGTGCCATGGATAATGTGTATGAAGGGCTTATTTACGGCTCGCTTGAACAGAGTTTTGGGTAGGCTGTAGGCACTGTTGTTGTGTGCTTCAAAAACATCGACTTCAAACACCGAGGGGGTTTTGTTTATGCTTCGGTTGTATGTCCAGTTATCTAGTGGAAAAACTAAGTCGGTTGATTTGGCGGGAACAAAGCATACGCCGTTAAGGGTGAGGGGTGTTTTGAAGCCGGCTTTACTTCCGCTATAGACGGTTATGTCCGCTTCGCTTTGCAGGCGACCGGTAACCTCTATTATGCGCCGCTCTACTCCGCCGTAGTAACGGTGGGGGGGTTGAGTGTTGAAGACAGCTAAGCGGAACTTTGCCATGACGAGTCTGAACCTGAATTAAGATGTGTCGCTATGGATATAAGCTGTGCCTAATCATGAACGACGGCATACTTACCAGTCTTTGAAGTTAGCGAAAATAAAAAAGAAAGAAAAAATGGCTAGAGGGTTGTTGGCTCTGGGGGCGCTGCAGTATATGTTGGCTCAAGAGGAGCAGAGGGGCGAAGTTGGAAGAATGCAATCGCAGCGAGCAACAAACCTATCCATAGTAGAAGATAACCGAAGAAGACAACGCCAAGGAATGCACCGATCAAAATCACCAGACCTGCTGTGCCAAATAAACCTGTGCCTGATTTTTCACCTATCGCATTTAAGGCTCGTCTAGCAAAGAAGCTTGAGATTATCGCGACTACCCACGTTATTACCCAGATTGCCGCTAAACCAGTTAAAAAGGGTAATATTGTGCTGATGTCACCTGAGGTAAAAGCGTCGGGGTTTGGTGTCATGTTTGGTAGAGATGTCCAGTCACCGTTCCAGCCAGGATATAGCTCGTTTATAATTGGCGTTATGCTTGATAGAGTAACGTATACGGCTATGACAAAGACGAGCACTGCACCGACCACTGCGATAATTACGCTGAATAAAGCGTTGTTGAAGATCCCGCGTTCCTTATAGTAACCAGCTAAGCCGTTTAGACCGACAAGTAGCATTAAAAGTCCCGCTATACCGACAACTAGCGCCGCCGTTGGCAATACAAATAGCACAATCGCTGAGATAAAGAGAAGAAGCGCGCCGAGTCCACTTAATGTTTTGCTTGATTCAAAGGTCACTTTAATTCCTCAGTTTTCTCTCAGGGGCGCTGAAGATAAAAGCTTTTCCCACAAGCCCACCGCTTGGCAATCGACCGAGCCTAAAACGAGCAAGCTTGGATGGTATGTTTAGTTTTTTTCGCTGAGTTGTCCTATCAGGATGTCTAGTAGGTTTTTGATTATGTGTTGTACAATTTCTTTTTTGTAGGTTTCGGACATGCTTTTTTCCTTTTTGGGGTTGTTTGGTGTATGGGGGGATGGTTGGGTTTATTTAGCTTATGTTGTTTTTGTGGGGGCGCGGTTTTGGGGTTATGTTTTGAGCTTGGGGTATGCAGAGACTTTATCAGCTAGGTAATAATAGTCAGCATTCAGAGATTGTCCGAATAAAGATGTATTTTATACAGGTAAATTCCAGTTGAAATATCCCAGTAGCAGGCAAGATTAGGCTCTTGCTGATTCTTAATAACCCACCTTACCTCGATGGTCTTTGACCACCAACAATCTTGTTTTAAATACCGCCCCATATAATCAGTACCATAAGGAGAGAGGAAACTTCGCCAAATAAACCAGCAAAAAGCAAAAAAGACGACCTCTACGCTGAAATGCTAGAATTCGCCAGGCACATTGCTGGACAATCAGAAATCGCAGCCATCGCCGAAGTGGATGATTACTCCAAAAGACCCGCCAACCAGCGAATGATAAAAGAGGTCATGATAATCCTCCATGACTTCCCCCCTCGCCTGCTAAGCTACCTAAAGCTTATCAGGGGCAAACCTGTCTTCTTTTTCGCGGTTGACAAGTGGGTTTTTGAGCGTGATATAGATCGGGGGTTGCTGGGCGAAGCCATAGCAGGCAAACTGGTTTTTCCGTACTTTGCTTTTGAAGGTGGACAGTATCTTCAGGAGAAGGAAAGAGAACTAAAACAGCGTCTAATTGTTGAAATTCTTGAAAACCTAGTAATAAACTTTCCAGAACTTGCTCAACGCATACGGATTCTCCCTCAATACTTCATGTATGAAGTCTTTTCGAGTCGCATCAGGGTGTTTCCACTACTAAATTACGAGGTCGCGGACCTAACGAGTTGCCTAATACAGAACGAGGACAAAAGCCTACAAGGGTACATTACAGCGCTAAAGCAACTCGAAGCAGAACATAAAATCCGTCAACAAGACGGCTATGTCTACATTACAAAAGAATTCATCGAGAGCTGCCAGAACCCTAAGAAACGCATAATTAACCTTGCAAAAACCATGCCCCGAACCCTATTTACCTCGCTGTTTGGGGTCGTTCCTCAATTAATGAGTATTGTAAGCCAGAACGCCAGAGCCTTCCTAAAGACCCAGAAAATCAATTGGTTACGCCAACAGGATCAACCTTGCCGCTTCGTTGACCCCCAAAAATACGTGTTTTTCCCAACCGCCGAGGGCTTGGTTTCTTTATCCGACAAAATCGACATCAAAGGCTATGCACAAAGACTCCTGTTAAGAGACCAAAGCCAAGAGGTGGAAGTGGAACCAATCGGCGGCATGCTAAACGACGTATACCTGATTACCGCCGGTAAAAGAAAAGTGTTAGCCAAGCGGTTCAAGGATTGGTCTGGCTTTAAATGGTTCCCATTGTCGCTGTGGTCTTTTGGAGCGCGGTCTTTTTCTGTCTCAGGCCAGGCCAGACTGGCAAAAGAGTGCGCCATAAGCGAATTACTCTATGGCAACGGCTTCAATGTACCTAAAATACTCTATGCAAGTAATGCCGAGCGATTGGTTTTCATGGAGTATATAGAAGGCGAAAGCTTAAGCAACCAAATAAAACAATTCGGAAATGGAAACGACGAAGCCGAAAACGCCAAAGTTTTAGGGATCGTGGCGCAGGTGGGCCAAACTCTTGCGCTGGTGCACAACCAACATGTAGTTTTAGGCGATACCAAACCAGATAACGTATTAGTAAAGCCAGACGGCACAGTTTTCCTAATAGATTTTGAGCAGGCCCAGCAGGGTGGTGACAGAGCGTGGGATATTGCGGTCTTTTTGTATTACTGCGGGCACTATTTACAACCCTTCGAAAGCAACCTTAAGGCAGAAGCCATCGCAGAGGCTTTCATAGAGGGATACCTCAGGGCCGGCGGAAACGTTGAAGACATACGAAAAGCCGGTTCACCAAAATACACAAGAGTATTTAGCATCTTCACCATGCCTACGATAATACTAACAATTTCAAATACCTGTAAGAAACAAGGGAAAAAATAAGTGTGTGCGCCAGGAAAATCCAAACTTTATTTAGAGTTACATCGAACTAGTTTATTGTGGATTTAATGTCGGACTTTTTCTATAAGGGACTCTACAAAGTGAAGCTTCTGACAGAAAGTGAAGGCTACTGGATTGTTCAGGCTATGGAAGATTTTGACGACTACCTCAATGGGGAACGCGTCAAGGTAAAAGCAGGTGAGGAGCGAATTGTGCAACCCTCTGAGTTGCATAAGAAGAAGGTTCTAGGCCCGCCGGTGCCAGAGCATGTGTATGAACGTCGGCTTGAGAAAAAAGTTAAACGCATGGTAAAGGAACACGAGAAAAAGCAGGCTGAAAACTCTACAGTAATTGAAGGTCAATAGCAGAAACTATGCATCGAGCAGTTTCTTGTCTAAAGAGTGAACGACTGCTACTCAAACGGAAGTATAAGACGTAGTCGTGGGCAACCAAACAAGCTTAAAACCCAAAACATAATGCGATAAGACATAAACCCAACCAGTGGTATCCAATAGCAAGAGTGCACCGTCCCATGACCGCAAACCAAACGCTCACATCGTTCATTGGCGAAAAGAAGAAGGGCGAAGAACCCACCATTATCATGGATAGCCGAGAAGCCAGCAGCGCAAAAAAGATCGCGAGTGGATTAGCAGAAAAGGGCGCAACCGTAAAAACCCAGATGCTTGAGAAAGGCGACTATATACTTTCAGATCAATGCGCGGTTGAACGGAAAACCGTTAATGACTTTGTCTATACGCTTACCCGCCGGTTCCTCTTTGAGCAGCTCTTTAGGTTAAAAGACGTTTACCCCAAGTCGCTTATTCTCTTGGAGGGGTACTTGCCAGTTATCTACAAGTACAGCAACATCCAGCCGCAAGCAATCTGGGGCGCCATGTTTAACCTTGCAAAAAACGGCATAGCAATCGTCAACACCAGCAACCAGAAGGAAACTGTTGACTTCCTCTACACCGCTGCAAAACAGGAGCAAATCGTTGAGAAACGCAGCGCCACCGTCCATGCATTTAAAAAGTGTGACACACTCTCCGATGCGCAGGTCTACTTCATTGCGTCTCTCCCAAGCATTGGCCGAGAGAAAGCCACAGCAATTCTGCAGTCATACCAGACTCCGCTAAACGCATTAATCAATGTGGATGACTGGGAAAAAGTTGTTCATGGACTTGGCCCAGTAATAACTAATCGAGTCAAGGACGTAATTAACACCCCTTACACCGAAAACAAACAGACCCCAGAAGAAGCGGAAAAGTGCAAAAACCAAACAGAAACAGACGATTAATAGTATCCCAAGCTTGCACTTGGGCATAATTTCTAATATGCGTGTTACATTCATTTGGGCGGGTGCAAAAAGAACGGTTTTAGTAGTTGCCGCCGTTGGACCGAGCGGTTCAGGAAAAACAACGACGCTAGAGTACCTTATCAGTCGCTTCTCAGAAGAGGGCTACAGCATCGGAGCGATAAAACATATACACCACAAAGACTTCACCATCGACCGCGAAGGCACCAACACCTACCGATACACTGCGGCAGGCAGTAAAGTCGTCGTGGCTATCGCCCCTCAAGAAATCGACATCATAAGAAAAACCAGGCGCGAACTAAACGACCTCAACAAGATCATAGCACTACTGGATAAAGAGAACTTAGATATTGTATTCATCGAGGGCTTCCACAATCTCATCGTTAAAAGGACAGATATCCCAAAGATTATTACTGCAAAAGACTCCGCCGATCTTCAACGCACGCTACAAGGCACCCAGCAGCCAATTATAGCAATAACAGGACCCGTAACCGAAACCCCAAACACAGAAAACCCAACCGACGTTCCCCTCATCAACATACCAAAAGACGGAGAAAAACTCGTTAAACTCATAAGAGCCCGACTAGACCAATCACTGGTTTGATTATTATGAATTGGGCGGCGCTTGTTCTTGCAGGTGGAGAAGCTAAACGGTTTCAGACCCCCAATCAACCCAGGCAAGACAAAGCCCTCGCCAAAACCGAGGATAAACCATTTCTGGTAAACATCGTTGAAAATCTTAAGGGCACTCTGGACGCCGTGGCTGTGTGCGTTGACACCCCCCAACGCCAAACCCGATACAAGCAAGTTTTAGACCAGTACTCGGTTGAAGAGGTCGAGTTTGTGCTTGACCAAACTCACAGCCCCATCAAAGGGCCGCTTCTCGCAGTAACATCAGGGTTGCGGGCGGTTGATGCAGAGTTTGTTTTGGTTGTACCCGTGGATATGCCTTTTCTAAACCCCCAAGTCGCCAGATTCCTTTTGGATGCCTGCAAAGGTTTTGACATGGCGGTTCCGATATGGCCAGATGGCACACTCGAAACGCTCTTGATGTCATTACACCGTGTATCCTGCTTAGAAATCACAGAAAACCTTGCTGCACTTGGTCGCGCTAACGCAGACGGCATCGCACGAGGCGCAAGCAACTTACGCTTAGTTTCGCCATTACAAGAAATCCATCACCTCGACCCCGCACTTAAAAGTTTCATTAACATTAATTCCCAACAAGACCTCGCCCAGCCAAGAACCCGCCCAATACAAGGCCCCATAACTCAAGACGTATACTTCAACAGAGGAAACGCAACTTTAGAGCAGCTAAGACGGTTAAGGCAGGCACAAACCATGCTTAAGGATAGCCAAGAGGGAGAGGCGTTGAATGCCTTTGGGGACTGCGCCTGCCAGTTTGAAGCAAGCGGGCACTATTTTTGGGCTGCCGTGGCCAAAGAAAAACTTGCCGAAACACAGCTTAAACGCCAAAAAAATTCTATAGCAAAACTAACATACAGAGCCGCAGCCGAGGATTACCAGAAGGAAGCCTTACTCTATCAAACCGAAAACTGCACCACTCTTGCCGAACGCGCATTAACAGATAAACAGTTCTGCGAAGCCAGAAGTCTCAGCTAGAGTTGGATGCGCTCGGGGCAGGTGTAGATGTTCATGCGTTTTCCACGCACAAACCCAACCAGCGTAATGTTTGCCCTCGCTGCGGATGTTATACCTGAATTGAGCACGGCCGCAACTGAGGCTACAATTGGTAACCCAGCTTTTGCTGCTTTGTAAATCATATCGCCGGGAACACGACCCGTAATTATCATGAAGCATTCGCCGAAATTTTGGTGCCCTATCAGGGCTTCGCCGATGACTTTGTCAACCGTGTTGTGGCGTCCGACGTCTTCTGAAAACGCAACCATGGTGCCGTCTGGTTTGAAAATGCCACTGTCATGGAGACCGCCGGTTTCTTTGAAGCCTTTTGCTTTATTGTTCATCTGGTCGATGGCGCCAAGGATGGTTTGGGCTTTGATGGTGAGTTTTGATTGTACTGTTGAGAGTTTATCGTCGTGCTGGTAGGCTGAGGTGCTGGCTTTTATGAGCGGGATGATTCGGGTGCCGCGTCGCTGGTTCTTGAGGCGCAGGTCAAGATCAACGGTTGGTTTTAGGGTAACTTGACAGAGGTTTTTTGTCGGGTCGTCGGTTATGGCTTGGATTTCGTCCACGCCATGGAGGATGTCTTCGGCGTATAAGTGGCCCACGGCCAACTCTTTAAATTGACTTGGCGAAGACCAAATAACAAAAGAGTACGCCCCGTTAACGATGACCTGCAGCGGTACCTCTTCAGCGATGTAATCGAGGGTTTCTTCTGTTTTGCCTGTAGCTAAGTCAAGCCGGGTCATCTTAACCTGACGCATAAACGTTCATCTTTCAGTTTAAGCCCTGCGCGCTTGATAAGTAATTCGGCTAAATAAAAACAAAGTCAGGGCTAAAAAGAGGCCCTTAGAGATATTTCTCATAAAACTTGAATTGTGGGTTAGCTGCTTTGTTAGCAAAGATTTTGCCTGTGCCCTTCTCTGAGAGGTCGCCTAGGAACACGTAGAATGGACCCGCGACGTTAGTTTCGCTGTCAACTTTTACTTTGGGCTTGATGCTGTCGATAGTGAAGGAAGGCAGGACTTCCATTTTGCCGCCAATAACGATTTTGCCGCCGTGCATCAATGCGCCAGCGCGAACATCGCAGTCTTTCTCGACGTAGATTGTGCCTTCCATCATGTGGAACCCAAGGAATCTGCCAGCGTTTCCTTTGATCTTGATGATGCCGCCCTGAAGATAGCAGCCGACGTCTGTGCCAACACTTCCGTCAACGGTGATTAATCCGCCTTTCATACCCAAGTCGTTACCTCTATAAGGTGAAGCTAGATAATCGCCTGCATCGCCATGGATTTCTATGGTTCCTTTCTTCATTTCACTGCCTGTCCATCCGCCGGCGTTGCCGTTAACGGTGATTTTGCCGCCTGCCATTTTTTCGCCTGTGTGCATGCCGATGTTGCCGTTGATGACTATTTCGCCTGTTTTCATGCCCTGTCCGACGCGTTTGACTTTGGCGCAGTCGCCGTTTATGGTTATGCTGGGGGCCTCTTCGGGTGTCTGCTCGATTTTAAAGAGGTCACCTAAGGTGAGCTTACGGTTGCCTTCGGTGACGGATAACTTGGCGATTTCTTGGATGGTTTTTCCAGCGAACTCGTCGGGTGTTATGGTTGGCGCTTGGATTGGGACGTCAAATACTTTGAGGGGTGTTAGGGTTATCATGTCTATACACTTGCCTTTCTTTCTATTCGCTCTGAAACCTTAACATAGTGGTCTGTAACGGGGTAATTCTCGTATTCGATGGTCCAGTACTCTTTAAATTTACGCTTCATGTCATCGTCTATTCTGCAGGGATCCTTAGTGTGGCTGTCAACCCAGATTGTTCTACCTGGAACCTGACTGTTTACGACTTGGCCGTCTTTAACAACGATTTCACCGTCTTTTATGGTGTAAGCTGCCTTTGCGAATGCTTTGCGCGCAGTGCGGAATTTCTTTGCGATATCTAAGGTTTCGGGGTTAATGTTATAGATTGCAACGTCGCCTTGTGCGCCTACGCCGAGGTGACCCTTGTTGGGTAAGCCTAAAGCTTTGGCTGTGCCTGCACGTGTCATGATGGCTATCTCGTAGAGTGAGAGTTCACGGTCGATGGATGGGAGCAGGCTCTTCTTTCGTGCGCTCTTGTGACACTTTGCCAGCGTGGCTTCGCGGGCTTTCTTGCTGTATAGCCAAGCCAAAACACGGGGGTAATCATAGAATGGCCCGCCGTTGGGGTGGTCGGTGGTCATGAAGATTTTCCATGGATCCTTAATTAGCAGCGCAATTTCTAGGCCGATAGACCATTGGAGTGCGCTGACGGGGCTGTTCTTCTTGTAGTGGAAGGGTATGATGCCGCCGCTACTCTCAGTTTCGACGTCGCTGTTGACCCACTTGTTATGGCCACCTAACTCATAGAGACTGAATTCGAAGGGTCCGTCGGCGGTCATGGTGGTTGTGTCGCGGAATGTGACTTGCCCCATGTCCAGTGTTATGTGAGTGTGGTTGTTCATGTATTTGGCGATGTCTTCTGCGCCGGATTTGAATTTAGCCCAGCTTTCACCTTTGAAACTGCAGAATTGAACATGTGTAATGTGCGCGACTGGTTTGCCATCGGTTGAAAGGTCTTCTAACGCCGCCATTGTGTCAAGGGTTGTTTGGTAGTTGCCGGGGACGCCTAGGTTGTTTGTATGTAGGTGTATGGTGTGCGGTAGGTTTAGTTTCTTGTTAACCTTGACTAGTCCACGCATGATTTCTCTGGGAGTGATGCCAAAGTTGGGCACTTGGTCGTCTATGCTGTGGACGTTTCGTCCAAAACCCCAGGATTCTAAGCCGCCGGGGTTAACAACCTTGATAGCATACCCCTTTGAGGAGTGCATCAGCCAAGCTACTAGGCGTGCGCATTCATCGATGTCGCCTTTGGCGAGGTTCTCAAGAACAAACCACCAGTCGCCTGTCAAGACAAACGTTGCTTTATCCAGTAAGGGGATGTCGTTTAGTTCTTCATGGCAGTGTTTGGCCTTTAGGGGCGCGATTGAGCCGTTGAAGACTGAAGTGTAACCCATCTCTGAGTAGCGGTAACCCGTCACAAAAGTCGAGGGAATAGAGTAACCGGTGCCTGCGCGGGTGATGGTTGTTTTCTTTACAGGATCTTTGTAGTGGTCTTCGGGGCGGATCATCCGGCCCATGTTAACTTCTGCGCCGGCAACGTGGCTGTGTATATCTACGCCGCCAGCCATGACGGTTTTGCCGGATGCATCAATTACCTGCGCTTTTTTCTCGTTGACTTTCTCAACGATTTTGCCGTCTTTGATAGCTATATCCATCTTTTCGCAGTCAACTTTGTTTAAGGGGTCGACTACAAAACCGTTTTTTATGAGTATTTCAGTCATTTAGGCAGCCTCCTCCTTCTTCTTTTTTGATGTTCTCTTAGGTTTAGCTTTGGGCTTTGTCTTAGCCTCTGGCATAGGGCAAACTCTGGGGGGCTCGATGGGTTCCTTGTGACCGATTTTGATTTCAGGTTGTCCTACTGGTTCGCCACGTTTTGCTTTAATTGCTCTTACTTCGGCAAGTATCATGGTTAAGAGTTCTTCGTCTGTTGGAACGCCGGGCGGAGCTTCAACCACTTTTTTGAGCGTTATGGGAACGGCGTCCATGCGGTAGGCTGTGCCTTCGTATTCTATGCCGCACCACTGGGTAGGGAACACGACGTCGCCGAGTCTTGAGATGGCGTTCATGTCGGGGTTGATTGTGATCAGCGGATGCTTTAGCATGTTACGCATGACTACGCTTGGGAAGTGAGCCCCTGGGTCAGCGGAGATTACCATTGTCGCGTCATTGTCGCCGCGTCTTAGCAGGTCAACGGCTGTGTTTTCGCCGGGGTTAAACTGTGGATAACCCTGCGAGAAGTCAATTGCATAGGGGTACCCTGTTTGCCACGCGAACACCTGGTTTGCGCCGGTGACGTTGAAGTGGCCTCTCATAGGTGAGATGATGAATTTGGTTTTTCGGTTGAGGTCGCGTGCAAGTGCGATTGCAACCTCGATGTTTCGGAATCTACCCAGACTTTGAGTCATGCCTAAGCCGAAGTAGATGACGCCAAATTCACAGCTCATCATGGCATCCGCGACTTCACGCAGGTAATCAACGGGGACGCCGCCGACTTTATCTACGTCGAGTTCTTGGTCCTGTACGAGGCATCTTAGGGCTTCGATAACGTCATAATCGCGGTTGGGCTCGATTTGTAAGAAGTAATCTGCTGCTTCTGCAGACATGGTTTTTCTTACGTCTACCACAATCATTTTGCGGCCCGGTTTTTGCAGGGTTTGAGGTGGGGGACCGTTAGTTTCTACCTGTGGATTGATGGGTGCTTCTTCGCGGTCTATGCGTTTGGAGGCTATGTCCATCTTTTTGCGGCTTGCAGTTGCCTTCATCTTGTTCATGTAGCTCTTCCATTCGCTGCCCTCAAAGCGGCCGTCAGTGAATGCGGTGTAACGTTCTACGTGGCGGGGGTGGCTTGTCCAGGGGTTTGCGGCCCAGTAGACGATTAGGTCTGCTCGGTGACGAATTTGGCCAAGTGTTGCGGCGGGGATGCCGACTTCTTGGGTGGCCATGACTGAGGGGCCATGGCAGACGCTGCAGCAGTTGTCGAGTGCCGAGCCGAGTTCTTCGGCTAATTCGACGCCTATTCTTTGAGCTTCGTTGACTGTACTGCTCCAGCCGAAGAGTAGTGGGTATTTGGCGTCGGTTAGGATTTGGGCTGCTTTCTTTACGGCTTCGTCTAGGGAGACTTCGACGAGTTTGCCGTCTTTGCGTATCATGGGTTTTAGGATACGTTCTTCGCTTTTGTATCCGTGGACCAGTTTTGCTTCGCAGACTGCGCAGCCGTTTTTCATTTTGACGATTTCGTTGTTTTCTACGGTTACTTCTAAATCGTCACAGAGACAACCGCAGATGGGACAAACAACATTTTCTATAACTTTGCTCATAGGCTGTTCCTTCCGAACTGTTGCATTAAGAGTTCGTCTAAGGTCAAGACGCGCTCGTCGGGTGCACTTTCGATTTCAACGGGGAACCCCTTGAACAGTGGCATGCCCATGCTAAAGGTTTCATCGCCAGTAATGACGTTAGCCCATGAACCGCATGGTATGAAGACCATTCCCGGGTGGGTGCCCCATGGATACTTTTGGGCTTTCACGATTACTGATCCATATTTTGAGGTGACTTTGACTGTGGAGCCGTTCTTTATGCCGAGTTTAATCATGTCTGACTTATCGAAGAAACAAACGGCACAGCTATCGTAGTATTCGACGGATCCCTTCCCCATCTCTTTCCCTACACCCTGCTCAATAGTCCTGCCGGTGATTAATGTAGCGCGTAGTTTTTGCTCTACCATTCTCTACGACCTTACCCAATAGAAATTTAGGCACATATATTTAAGAGTAAGTTTAAAAATCAGTAAAAATTCTCAATTAACCCATCAAAAAAACAGTATTTTTATGTATGGCTAGAGCGCTTGCTAAGTGCTTCCCAAGGCCCCTGCATAGATAAAGAGGGTTATTTTATTTTTCCGTATGTTGCTGTGAAGGCTGCGTTGTAGGTTCGTTTATGGGTTTTTTCATCTTCAGTGTATGTTACTTCGCCGCTGAAGTGTACGCCGTGGAGCCGTCTTAGGTCTTTGGTCATGTCTGGCTCTGTGTCGTCAAACCAGCATACCACATAATGGTCCGATTTACCTTCAGGGGTGAGTAGGTAGTCGGCATCGCCCATGAGGGTAAAGAAATCCTCGATTTTCCCAGAAAACTTGGGGTTCTCCGCTTCCGTGAGAGTGACTTGCTTAGCTTTTACAACTACAAAGGGGTCAGATTGCCACCCGTCACCCGTGCGCTCTTTAAAGATGCATATGACCGGTTTTTTCCAAACCAACTCAGACAAACAGATTCCTCGAATTTAGCTACCCGCTACAGTTATTTAAATTTTCAAGCGTCACTCACCCAAACCATCTTTTTGCTGCTGTGCGGATTGCCACCCCAGCCTAACTAAACGCCATTCAAAGGCCCAAACAACAGCAAGACAATTTGTCTTCACCATTGAATCTTGAAGCTGGGAAAACTTTAATTAACGAATGTCTTTATGAATGTGCAGAAGCCAGTCATGTAGGTGTTCAAGCAAGCCTTAAGCAAAGATTGGCTAAACAGGCTTAGAGCAGCAAAAGGTGCGTGTGCGGGATTCCCCAAGCCTGGTATGGGGCAGGCCTGCTAAGTCTGTGGTCGAAAGGCCGCGTGGGTTCAAACCCCACATCCCGCGCCAAACTCCATTTTCAAGAAATAACGCTCGATTGAAGGCTATTTTGTTCGCAAATAAGCGCTAAATTGTTAGACACCCATTTGGGGAGCAAAAATGCAGGCTGTTACCTTCCAAACGTCCTTTCCGCTAAGCTTGTATCCGCGGTCAAAACCAAATTGGTTGCAGATCTGCCCACAGCTAACCGATAAGTTCCGCCCACAATGCGCCAATGCCCAACTTTGCCGTCGAACCGGGCTATCAAGCGGGGGTCAGAAATAATCTCTAGCCGCTTGGATTCACCGGGCTTTAATTCAACGCGTTCAAAACCAAGTAGCCGCATCCGTTTCTCATCTTCAACACCAATAAGGTACAGTTGCGGCACATCTGCACCCAAGCGGTTGCCGGTATTGGTTACAGTGAAACTTGCCCTAACAGGGAATTCGCCGCTGACCTGGAGGTCTTTGTAGTCAAAGGTTGTGTAGCTTAGTCCATGGCCAAAAGCATAGTTTGGCTTTTCGCCATTCAATGCTAACCAGCGATAACCTACCTCAGCTCCTTCATGATAATGTATCACTGTTGGGGTGTTAATGGGTGTGCCGAAGCCGGGGAGTTTTGGGTGCGGAGTCTGTTCAACGCTGGCATAGAACGTTACGGGTAATCGACCGGAGGGATTTACTTTCCCTGATAAAACCTCAGCAATAACACGGCCGCCAACACTTCCCGAGTACCAAGATTCTATGATGGCGGCTGCATCGTCTTTCCAAGGCATATCTACCGCGTTGCCCGTCTGCAACACAACCACCGTATTAGGATTAGCTTTGATGACGGCATCAATTATCAGCTTCTGCCCCCAAGGTAAACTGAGATCAGCGTGGTCATGCCCCTCAGATTCAGCCTTCCAAACAAAAACAACCGCTACATCAGCTTGACTTGCAACCGTGGCTGAATCGACAGGCGACTCTCCGGGGTCAGTTAGAATTTTTGCATTCGGGAATTGCTTACCTATTTCACTTACGGGCGATGGCCCAGTGATAGCTAGCCGCCGTAGAGGCGAGAGATAATTTACTCCGCCCAGTGGGATGTTGAGGGCAAATCCGCCAATGGGTTCTGTTAGGCTGGAACCACCCCCACCGCTTACCATACCCAGATGGGAGAAGGCACCGATGACAGCAATTCGCTCGACATCGGGTCTAATCGGTAGGATGCCGTTGTTTTTAAGCAGAACAGTTCCTTGCCGGGCAACTTCGATGGCGGAATTCAAATGGGCGTCAAGGTCAGGTGGTTGCTGTGGTCCGCTCCATTTATCCACCCCCACCAGATAAATTGCATACAGGATTCGTCGCACCATGTCTGAGAGGCGCTCCTTGGGAAACTCACCTTTGGCGTAAGCTTCCCGTAATGGGCCAATAAACCATTCTTTCTCGTCTACTTGAGCGCCAGATTGCTGATCCAAACCCTTCAACGCAAAGTTCCAATGCCAAACCGCACGCCAGTCTGACATCACAAACCCCCTAAAGCCAATAGCACCCTTGATCTGCTTATTGAGAAGCGTGTCGTTACCGCAGGAGTATTCGCCGTTAACCTTGTTATAGGCGCCCATAAGAGCACCCGGATTACCCCGTTCAATTGCAATCTGAAAAGCCAGCAACTCAGCCTCCCGATGAGCATCAGGGTCAATCTTTGCATCAAGATACCACTTGTTGATCTCCTGGGAATTTAGCGACACATGCTTGAGCGTGCAGATAACATTTTGCGCCTGCACCCCTTTGACTGTTTCAGCAGCCATGACAGCGCTAAGCCAAGGGTCTTCAGACGGATATTCAAAATTGCGGCCATGCCGAGGGTCTCTAGCCAAATTCATTCCGCCGCCTAGCACGACATTAAACCCGCGGCATCGCGCCTCTCGACCCAGTATCGCACCAGCGTCGTAAGCCAATTTAGGGTTGAATGTTGCGGCTAATGCCTGTGCGGAGGGCAGTGCGGTAGCTTGATCGCCCTTGCGGCCACCGAGGGGGTTTGTGATGCCTAATCCTGCGTCTGTCTCGATGAGGTCGGGTACTCCCAATCTGGGTATGCCCTTCACCCAGCCAGCGGTTTGAGGAATGTTTTGTGGTACACGGGCGTCGCGTTTTTGAGTGAAGTCTTTATTCAGCACAAAAATCATCAAGCTATAAATTAGATCAAATCGCTCGTCATCGGTCATTTGCTGCTCTGTTCTCAATGCCCTATGTTCAGCTTCTTCAATTAGTGAATTCAATTCTTTCAACCTTAAAACCAGTCTACTCAGTTTTCAAACCGTTGCACAGGCTTGTTTCTTGTAATGAATGACCAAACTGGGAGAATTACATTTGTGATAGTATAGAACTAATCACACATCCCCACCAATTCCCGTAACTAAAACCCAGCGCTTGCATCAGCACACAAACAGGCAGAGAGCAACAAAGTTCATAAACGCTCTGTATGCTCGCAAGCCTTAGTTGAACCCAAAGTTGACTCTATATAAGGGAGAGGATCCCTCCACAGAGCAAGACAGACCACAGAACTAAACTTTAAAGACGCAACCAACAACTAAACATGAACACAGATGAAGCCAACCAGTTTCAACGACATAGGCTCAATGATAAACCAAGAAACCATTCCATTCATAATCAACCGCTTAGATGACGAAGGATTTGATTATGTCGGTGAATTGACGATTTGGTGCAAGAAGAACTTTAGAATAATTCTCCACGACTACTTCACGGGACGAATAGACCTCAAATTTGCTCACACCCGCTGCTGCTCAGAAATCAACCCGCCTCCCAACCTCCGTCAGAATGTAGGGTGGCAACTACGGATGCTAAAGGGCGAAATCAGCAAAATCTTCACGTTAGGATATGGTGATTACCTGCTTTCGTTGGGTGAAACAGAGTGCTATGTACCATACAACAACTATGACCAACACCCCGATTGCCAACGACTCATCGTCGGAAAAAGACACAAGATAACGGATATCCAGAACAACATGTACAGGAATTACGGTTTACGAGCAGCCGTTTACCCGACAGTTCCGCTACACGTGGATTGCCAACACATAATAACCAAAGTCCCAAGCAAAAAATAGCAGCAACCACAAGCCCTACAAAATAGCCACACCGCTATCGTCTGATGAAAAAATCGGCTAAGGTCTGTTTTACAAAAAAGAAGTGCCCAAAAGGGGCACCAGATTGAGGAGTTACTTTACTTTGTAGTCGCTTTCATCAACTACTTCGGGTCCAGCGCCGCTTCCGCCAGGCGCTTGCCCTGTTTGGGGTCCAGCTCCGGCTGCGCCCGGCTGTGGACCAGCTTGGCTTTGAGCCTGCTGCTTTGCCGCTTCTGCTGCTGCTTGCTGGTAGACTTTGGTTCCGACTTCTTGGAGTACCTTCTGCAGTACTTCTGTCTTAGCTTTAACGGTTGCCATGTCGTTTGCTGCCAAGGCGTTCTTGAGTTCAGTAACTGCGGCATCGATCTTGGCGGTGTCTTCGGCTGAGATTTTGCCTGCGAGGTCTTGTTTTGTGCGTTCAGCGGTATATACGAGGCTGTCTGCTGTGTTGCGTGTTTCGGCTTCTTCTTTCTTCTTGCGGTCTTGCTCAGCAAACTGTTCAGCTTCGCGGATCAGGCGTTCTTTCTCTTCAGCTGACAGCTTGGTTGATGCGGTGATGGTGATTTTGCTCTGTTTGCCAGTGCCAAGGTCTTTAGCGGTTACGTTTAGAATGCCGTTTGCGTCAATGTCAAAGGTGACCTCAATTTGCGGAACACCTCTGGGCGCCGGCGGAATATCCATCAGGTTGAATTGGCCAAGCGATACGTTGTCACTAGCCATTGCGCGTTCACCCTGCAAGATGTGGATAGTTACAGCGTTCTGGAAGTCCTGAGCGGTACTGAAGATTTGGCTTCGTTTGGTGGGTATGGTGGTGTTCTTTTCGATGACTTTAGTCATGACGCCGCCAAGCGTCTCAACGCCTAAGCTTAAAGGTGTGACGTCTAATAGCAGGAGGTCTTTTACTTCGCCAGTGACGACACCTGCTTGAATCGCGGCTCCAATCGCAACGGACTCCATCGGATCTATGCCGCGTTCTGGGGCTTTGCCCATGAGTTGCTCAACAAAGCGTTGAACAAGAGGCATACGGGTCATGCCGCCGATGAGGATGACTTTGTCGACTTGTTGAGGAGTCAGTTTTGCATCTTCGAGTGCTTTTAGCAGGGTGGGTCTTGTGCGTTCGATGATGGGTTGTGCTAGGGCTTCGAGTTTTGTGCGTGTTAGGGTTATGTGTAGGTGTTTAGGTCCTGAGGCGTCTGCGGTTAAGAAGGGTAAGTCAATGTCGGTGCTCATCAGTGTGGAGAGCTCGATTTTAGCTTTCTCAGCTGCATCCTTTAGGCGAGACATGGCCATGCGGTCGGATGAGACGTCGACGCCTGTTTGACGCTTAAACTCATCAATGAGGTAGTTCATGATTGCTTTGTCAACGTCGGTTCCGCCTAGTTGGGTATCGCCTGAGGTGGAAAGTACCTCGAAGACTCCTTTGCCGAACTCCATTAAGGTAACATCATGAGTTCCGCCGCCGAAACTAAAGACCAGAATTTTCATCTCGCGGTCTAACTTGTCGATGCCGTAAGCGAGGCAGGCTGCGGTGGGTTCGTTTAAGATGCGCATAACCTGGAAGCCCGCGATTTCGCCTGCGTCTTTGGTGGCTTGGCGCTGGTTGTCGTTAAAGTGGGCTGGTACTGTGATGACGGCTTGGTTTATGGTTGTGCCCAAGTAGGTTTCAGCGTCTTTCTTGATCTTCTGCAAGATGAAAGCGCTGATCTGCTGGGGGGTGTATTCTTTGCCGTAAATGTTGGCTTTGTAGTCGCTGCCCATCTTGCGTTTGATTTCAAAGATTGTGCCCTCTGGGTTGGTGGTTGCCTGACGTTTTGCAGGTTCGCCGACTAAGAGTTGCCCGTCTTTGGTGAAGGCCACAACGGATGGAAACATTTTGCCTGCCATTGTGGGTCCTTCCGCACTGGGGATAACAGTTGCATGTCCTCCCTCAAAGATGGCTGCGGCTGAATTTGTTGTACCTAAGTCAATACCTAAAACTTTTTGGTTGTTTTTTGGTGTACTCAATTTTCTTTTTCCTCCAACTTTTTTGTTACTTTGATGGTTTAGCTACCCGAACAATAGCTGGTCGTAATACTTTTCTCCGCATCAGGTAGCCCTTGCGGATTTCTTCAATAACAGTGCATTCTTTCACGTCGTCGCGGCATTCAGCGGCGATCGCATCATGACAACTGGGATCGAAAGGTTTTCCTGCACTAGCTTCTATTAGGCAGACGCCTTCCTGCTCAAGAACCTTTCTTAGCTTTTTTAGGGTCATTTCAACGCCGTCGATTAGCGCTTGCTGGGGATTTTCCGCTGCCTTAGCTACTTTTATGGCTAACTCTAATTCATCAACAACATCAAGAAGCTCTGTTACGATTCGCTCGCTGCTGAAGAGGCGTATTTGCTCTTTTTCTCGCTCAAAGCGTTTTTTAATATTCTCGTAGTCTGCCTGTAAATACTGAAGCCTTGTTAGGTAGTCTTGGGAGCGCCGTTTTTCGGATTCGAGAAGCTTTTGGAAGTCCTCGGCGGCGTCTTCATTGACGGGGTTCGTGCATTCTGGTTGAGTTTTTGTTTCTGGGGATGTTTCTTTATTTTTTTGTTCTTTATTTTCAGTTGCCATTTTTATGAACCTCTGTTTAGGATACGTATGTCTTCAGTTTTGAGTCGGAAGGCGCCCTTGGCTCACCTGCAGCCGCCACTGTATCGTTTGCCTCCTCATCGGATGGGGCTTTTTTGACTAGTTGGCGGTTGGGCGCCATTGCAAGGTTGGATTGCTCGACGAGTTTTCGGAAGATGATTTCTGCGACTTGGTCCCCGACTGCTTCTTCTTTTAGTTCAGCGTTGAAGAAGTGTTTCTTAAAGGATTCCACGATGTCGCTTTTGTTTATGGTGACTGTTGTGTTGGTGGTGTTGTCGTTCCATGCTTGCCACATTAGTTTGTGGCCTAGTTCGATTAGGATGTTGACCATTGTGGTGTAGTCTATGTCATAGGGTTCGTCTCCGCTTAGGAAGCGCCCTTTGGTTAGGAGTATTTTTTTGTCGTTTTCTGGGGTGACTGTTAAACTTCTACGCATTTGCTCACCAGTGTAAATGGTGAAACTGCACCGCTTCACCTAAAGCACACCTGTGCTCAGGTGCTTATAAGGATTTTGCAGAAACAGCGCGAAAACACACATAAAACAACAAAACCCAAACTAATAAACCCCCACCAACCAGCACTAAAAAGCAAGCAGCAACCGCCGACCCATCATGGCTGCAATTCAGCGCTATCAATCACAATAATATCAGCCAAAAACACTATACGACACGTAAAACTGTAAGAAGAACCTACCGCCAACTCTTCATACAATGTACTGTTACTCTCAATATAGAGCGTCTTACCAGTATCCAAAGAAACAAAATAGCTCGCGCCCTGCTTGTCCATAACAGGTCCCTTAGCCTCCACAACCCCTGACTCAGAATCCGGAATCCGTCCAAACGCCAGCGCATCTGCCGCAATATACGCAACAAACCCCATTGCAACAAGCGAAACAGCCAAAGCAACAAAGAAAACTTTCTTAAACGGATCCATCGCCATCGCCCGTACACCAAGCTAATGCAGATATAAAAATCAACCCTAAACAAAAAAGAAAAATTAAGGTTTAAGCTGTTTCTTGACCGCTGATTCTGCTGCAGCAACGGTTTCGGCGAGTTTTTCGCACTTAGTTCCGCCGCCTTGAGCAAAGTTGGGTCTTCCGCCTCCACCGCCACCCATAATGGGAGCGACCTCTTTGACGATGGCTCCAGCGTTGACGCCTTTTTTGGTGGCTCCTTCGCCTGCCATGACCATAAGTCGGCAGGTTTTGCCATCAGCGCCAAAATAGAGGGTTACTGCTGTGTCGTTGTGTTTAATGACCTCTGTGGCTGTTTGAACCATACGGTTAACATCGATGCTGTCGCCGAAGTCGCGTTTTACGATGGTGACGCCCTCAAATTGCGTTTCTGCGGCTGCGGTTTGGGTTATGGCTGCGCTTTCCTTCTCGGCGAGTTCCTTAATTAAGCGCCGTTTTTCGGATTGCAGTTCCTTGTAGTCCCGCATGAATTTCTCAACGGTCTTATCCAACTTGTCAACTGGCGCATTAAGAACCCCCGATACCCTGCTAAGTAGCGCCTCTTGGTCCTGCACTGCCTTGAGCGCTTTTGGGCCTACAGCGTAGCCGAGACGTTCAACGCCGTCTTGCACGCGTTCAGTGTAGACGATTTTTACAAAGCCTACTTCGCGGGTGCTGCCGAGGTGGGTTCCTGCACATGCCTCAACATCCCAATCGCCAGTTTTGACGACGCGAATGTCTTTGCCGGGAACGGCACCGCCCTGATAGAGCCGGAAGCCATAGCGGCTTTCTGCTTCGTTGCGTGGGTACCAAGTGGTTTCGATTTTAAGGTCTGCTTGGATGGCTTGGTTTGCGAGGGTTTCTATTTGGAAAATTTCGTCTTGGGTTAGTCTGCGGTAGTGTGTGATGTCGAGTCGCGAGGTTTCTAGGCCTTTTTGTGTACCCGATTGCCAAACGTGTTCACCTAGGACGCGGCGGGCTGCTCCGTTGATAAGGTGGGTTACGGTGTGAGCTTTCATGAGTGAGTAGCGTCGCTCCCAGTCAATAACGCCATGAACAGTGCTTCCTTCTTGGAATTTGGCGGGGGTTTTGAGTGTATGTACGATAACCTTGCCGATTTTGTGCACCGCCACCACCTCATAGCGGTCGTTGCCGCTTATTAGCCAGCCTAAATCGTTGGGTTGACCGCCGCCTTCAGGGTAGAAGCATGTTCCATCCAAAACCACATAAGAGTCGCCTATGACTTTCTGCACTTTAGCGTCAAACTCACGCCTATACACATCAGCGTAATAGAGGGGCTCAGTTGCGGGAAGCTTCTCAGCTTCAACTTCGAGTGCTTTCTCTACTTTGACCTCTTCCTCCTCGACGGGTTTCTGCGCTGCCATATGACGGCCCGCAACTAAAGCGTAAAAGTTCTCAGGTACCTCGACCTCGACGCCTTCCTTTTCTGCGGCTTGCTTAACGATTTCGGGAGGTAAGCCGTGTGAGTCGTAAAGTTCAGCCAGGGTGTCTTGTGAGAGCTTGCCTGAGCCTTTCGCTTTGAGATCAGCGGATATGCGTTTTACCAGGCTTTCGCCGCGTTGGAGGGTGTCTTTGAATTTTTCTTCTTCGACTTTGAGCATTTCGATGATTTCGTTTTGCATCTCTTTTATGTGTGGGAAGTCTTTTTGCCAGTAGTTGGCTTGTAAGTCGATGATTGTGTAGAGATCGTCGGGTCGCATGTTGAGTGTGCGCATGAGGCGGTAGACGCGTCTGAAGAGTAGTCTTGCGAGGTAGCCTTCTTGGATGTTGGAGGGCACAACTCCCTCTGAGAGCATAAAGCTTAGGGTTTTGGTGTGGTCTGCGACGGCCCATGCGTTCTCTATTGGGACCAGTGTCTTTTCGAGGATGTCAAGGTCGATGCCCGTCAATTGGGAGACGCGTTTGCGGGCTACCATGCGGTTTGCGCGTTTATCGACACTTACTAGGCCTGAGTATCGGGCTACTCGGCTAAGGAAGTCGTTGTCGATGTCTGTTAGGCCCGCCATAGACAAGACTTTATCCATTAAGTCTCCGTAGATTGCTTGGAACAGGCTCGGCACACCTTGGCTTATCCAGGTGAAGCGGTCGATGCCATAGCCGGTGTCGACCGTACGAATGGGCAACTCTATGAATTCCTCACCCACAACCTTGTACTGCATGAAAACCAACGTGCCCACCTCTAAGCCACCGACGATGCATTCCACGGCCGGACCGGCATTTCCTCCGCCAGCCCAAACGCTTTCCTTATAGGTGACTGCATCTCCAGGGATGCCCAGCACTTCGGTGCAGAAGCGTTGGTGGAACCGTACGGTGTCGTCTTTCCAGTAGATTTCCTTATCAGGGTAGTTGAATGCGTGGGCGCCGCCCATCTCAAATATGGTTAGGTGACGCCCAAAAGTTGGGCCAGTGTTGGCTATGTCAGTTAGTCTAATGGAGGGTTGGCTTATGACAAGTGGGTTGGCGGGTGGTGGCGCGATACCCTCAGTAACGTAGGGCTGGAAGTCGATGATGGATGCGTGGGTAAGGTAGATGTCTTTGCGCCATCTTGCCACGACTGGGTAGGGTTTTATGCGTGTATGCCCGTTCTGTTCAAAGAAGGACAAGAATGCCTCTCGCATCTCTGGCAAAGTATACT
Source organism: Methanocella sp. (assembly GCA_050261115.1). Taxonomy (GTDB): domain Archaea; phylum Thermoproteota; class Bathyarchaeia; order Bathyarchaeales; family Bathycorpusculaceae; genus Bathycorpusculum. The sequence continues at coordinate 13,636 of JBLNCY010000010.1, read as the reverse complement.
TCTTTTTTGTCGGAGGGTTGCCAAGGAAAGTGTAGCATCCGCATTCGTCGGAGCCGGATTCGTTACAGGTTTCCTGCGTTTGGTTTTGCGTCCAAAAGTATTCGCCGCATTTCTGGCAACGCTTGCGCGTGAAGCCTTCCTGCTTAAAGAATGGCAGTTGGTAAGCTTCTGCTGGGAACGATTTTTCAACCATGAAGATGCCTCTATAGTCGCCGAAGTTTATTGTGTTGTGAAGAGGGTTATTGATTCGACGGATTAAAGCATTATCTAAGCCAAGGCGAACGATCGGTTTGGTTTTAGAGTAGTAATGGGTTAGCGTATCCCTTGTTTGTCATCTTTAGAAAAAGGATTGCTTCGCTTCTGTGCGTTAGCGCAGTTACAGCATTGAGGAATAGTTTTCAAAAAAAGATAAAGAAGAGGGAATGTTTCCCATTTATCTTAAGGGTGTTTTTTTAGCAGCAGTAAAGCCAAGACTACAAAGCCTATGACCATTGCAATGATTATACCTGCGATTGCTGGGATGAAGTATAGCTCAGACATCGATGGCGCTGTTGTTGGCTGTGGAGATGGTGTTGCTGGCAGGTCTTGTATGTTGAAGCTGGTTTCTTGGTGTGACGGCCAGTAGCCTTTTGTGCCTTCAAAGATTGCGGTGACTTGGTATTTGCCTGGAATATCGGGGGTCCATACGAAGCTATAGTAGCTACTTGCGTCGGTGGTTGCTGTGCCAATTGTGCGATAGTTTCCGTTAGCGTCCAAGACGTTTATGGTTACATCTACGCCTGTAAAGTTGATTGGTTTTGGCTGTTGCTGGTATACATATCCCATCCAACTGCCCATAACATCATCTGAAGCTACGGGGACGCCGTGTGGGAAGCGCGCCGCTTGTTCATTTTGCTTTGTACCGGCTGAAATGTCTGTAACGGTTCCTTCGATGACTACTGTGTTTCCAAAGACTGTGGTTTTGGGTCCAGCTTCGACTGTTGTTTTACTTGGTCCTCGGCCTAAACTGTAGATTTGCTGGTCATAGCTGTTGAAGAATACTGAGTAGCCGTCTGCGATAGCATAGCTTATTGCGGCGAATTGACCGGTTGCTGCTGAAATTGTCCAGAGTTCGGTGCCGTCGGTGGCGTTAATTGCGCGGGCGAGTGCACCTTTGTAGATGGGTGTTTGGAAGGTGTGTTCTGAGGTGACAGTGTAGATTATGCCGTTGCCGATTGCGTCTATGAATGTCGGGTAGGGACCTGGAACTTCAAATCCGCTGGCCGTTGAGTTGCCTGGGCCGCCGTTGCCGTATGTCCAGAGCAGTTTGCCTGTAGCCATATCATAGCAGTGGAGTACGCCTGCATATGCGCTGCTGTATATGCGTCCGTAGGCGACAACGTTGGATAGAGTTCCTGGACCTGTACTACCGTAAAAGTCAAGGTCAGGTTGTGGGTCGCTTATCCAGAGTTTTTCGCCTGTTCGGAGGTTGAAGCCAACGAATTGTTGAGTCTGCCGGTAGGATTCACAGAAGTAGCCTGCCTTAGCATCCGCGCCTGCGTATGATATGGAGGTTATTCCGCCTTCTGGTCGATCAATAGTTTTCATCCAAAGTATCTGGCCGATAGGGCCTTTGGACGCATTGAGGTTCACTGCAAAGTATGTGTATGGCGCGCCACTGTCACCTAACGCTGGGTAGGAGCCGTTTCTGCAGAGCAGAATGTCGTTGTAGAATGCTTGAACCATGGTCGGAGCATTTGAGCCCGATGCGGGCATCGAGTTTCGCCAGGGTATTGAAACGTTTTGGTCGGCGGTTTGGGTTAGGTTGTCGTAGAATCTGCCTTGGCTGGCTTGGACGGCAGTTACGCCGTTGACAGTGGTTGTCTGGGGTACCCATGTAGTGCTTGAACCACCCCACATTCTGCTTGAATTCCACGAGCAGAGATACCAATCAGGGTTGGAGGGTGTGCCTTTGTTATAGAATGTGTAGCGGATATGCTCTCCAAGTGGGCCGAATACTGTTTGTCCCGATGGTACGCCAGTTACGTTGAAAAGCGGTTCTCCTGTGTCTGCATCAAAGGCGCGTGCAAAGTTGCTTGTGAATAGTATAGCTGGGTGGACGCCGCGGTAGTTGGGGGTTCCCAGATCGTAGATGAATGCAAATGACAGTGCTGGCACGTCACTTCTACGCCAGACTTCTTCGCCCGTGCGTAAGTCTACACAGACTGTGTCGCCGCCGTTTGCGTTAAAGGATAAGGGTTCCTTGTAGTAGATGCGTCCGTAAACGATTATGGGGTTAGTGAATCTCTGCGCGTATGCTGTTCCTTCGAAGTAGGTGTTTGCTTGAACCTCAAAGTTGTCGTCGCCAACTACACCGCCCGGTTGAACTTCTTTTGTCCACATAACGTGGCTTGTTTGTGAACCGACGGCGCTGTCAACGAATGTCCGCTGGTTTGGTCCTAACATTGCACCATATCCAGGTGCGCCGCTGCCTAGCCAGTTGGATGCGATTGTGTACCATAGAGTGTTTTCGCCATAGACTGGGCGACTCCAGTATTCAGTTGGAAGCTCAGTGAGTGTTCTATATTGGACGGGGGTTTCCTGTACAGTGAGGGTTGTTGAGGCATTGCTCGGTAGGTAGTAGTCGTTTTCGTAGGCTGAGTTAGGGAGGTGTGGGTAATCGTTTACGTATTGTCCTGGGAAGTTAAAGGTTAAGTTGTAGACGCCGACTTGGTCGGGTGTGAATGAGTAGCCTTGGTTTGAGGTTGTGTCCTGGATGGTTTCCCAAGTTTTTGTTGTTACTTTGCCGTCGGGGGCTGTGATGGTGAGTTTATAGTTGTGGAATCGGTAGTTGTTTGTCATTAACGTGTCTGCGTAAGTGGGGGTTAAGAAGAGGTAGATGTGGGTCGTTTGGCCAACGCCAATTGGGTCTATGCTTACATAGATGTGTGCAAAAGTCGGGATTTCCCATGCGGGATCATGCGCTGCGACGAGGTCTATAGGTACTGCAGCAGCTATTGAAATAATCATTAGAGCTGCAATAAACAGAGTTATCACTCTTTTCTTTTCTTGCATTTGTATTCTCCTGTGAAAGGCTGTGTTGATTGCAGCAAGTATATAACATTATGCAAAGTCCAAGGCTTGGTCGTTGGAGTCCTCAGAGGGTTATGTTTTTAGTGTGGCTATGAAGCCGCGTGTAACATCCTTAATCGATTGCAGCAGTGGGTACCGGATGAACTCCGGCGAGAGATTCTCCAAGCGGTTTACGCGGAAATAAATCGGCGGATGCGGATCTAGCCCAAGCCACTCCTGAACCCGAAAAGATGGCGTGCGTTCATAGAGAAGCCGCTGGAAACCGATCTTCTCAAGCGATCCAGCCAGCACTCTGGGGTTGCCCATGACCATCGCTGACACCAGGTCGGCGCGGGCTTCAAAGAATTTTGCTATGAAAAAGATGACTACCATGACAGCCCAGAAGTAGGCGAAGAATAGGAATGAGGAGAAGATGAGGGGGAACAGTGGAAAGAGGACGTAGAATCGGAAGAGGAATTCTGCAGAAACCAAGCCATAAAGGATCAGGGGGTCGCGGCCGCGTAGGTGTCCAAACTCGTGCCCCAATACGCTGCGCAGTTCGTTCTCTTCGAGTTGGACTAGGATGCCTGTGGTGATGAGGACTAATCCTCGTTTTGGGCTTGGACCTGAGGCTGCAGCGTTGGGCACCATAGTGTTGGATACGACTACGGTGGGCATCGGGAGATGGAAGCGCTCTACTACGTCTTTGACTATTGAGTAGACGTTGACTGTTTTGGCCTTTAGGTTCTGCAGTTCGCAGGGTACCCCATGCTTGAGGAAGACCTTCTGTGCGGATTCGATGTCGACTTCGCCTTTTTTGGCGATGATCTCGTCATAGATTTCTTTTTTTATGGCGAGGAGTGTCTCTCGGGGGTAGCTTTTTTTGAAGTTATTTTTTGCGCTTATGGGCAAATAGTACTCAAGTAGGTGTATGATGGGGTTTTCTTTGGTGATGTGCCAGTCGGCGGTTCGGGCGATGAAGCGGGTAGAGTAGAAAACAAAGACGAACTGTATACCGATAAGTATCAGGGGGGCAACCCAGAATACATCCGGCATAGTAGCAGAAATCGTGATAAAAATAAGCATACCAAACACTATGAAAACAACGAAAAACAGGATCTGGGTTTCCAGAAACAGGCGGTTGAAGGATTTTTCCGGTTTAGTGTAGGCTTCAGGCACCACTTCTTCGCCAACCCGCCAGGCGAAATATACGGTTGCGTTTCGGCTGTTTTGGGTGAAGATTTGCATCGCGATCAGGATGTCTTGTTTGGCTTCCTCGACAGCTGTGTGGGATGCCACGGAACTGATGGGGTCGATTTTCAGTTCAAAAGGAGTGCCGCTTTTAACTTCTACCTGAATTAGGCGATTGCCCTGTGAATCGATAACTATGTAGGTTAATTTTTCACCTGTTGTGCTGGTTTCCCGGACTATGTCGGTGAAGCGCTGCTTTTGGGGAACCAAGTACTCGGTGTATATGAAGTCGAATAGTTTTCCATAGTAGCTGGGTGGAACCTCGGGGGTAATCCTATAGGTAAAAGACGAAAAATATGGGGACGCCAATACGGTGTCACTGCAGTTTAAACCATCTTTTTCGGCGTTTATATCTCTATTGTAGAGACTCGGTTGGGCGCTATCTTGCCAATAAAATGGGTCCGCTAGAGGTTGAGGTTGATTTTTAAAAAATAAAGTTGTTGGCCGAAATTACTTTCGGCAGATATAATCTAAGGTTGACATTAGTTTGGGGTCAGCAAAGATGAGCTGTACTGCATCGACCAGACCGACGAGTGCGCCGTTCTTGTCAACTACTGGCAGGTGCTTAATATTCCAGTGCTTCATGAGTTCGGCTGCTTCTTTGAGGCTTGCGTTCTCATCGATTGTGACTAATGGGTTAGTGTAGACCATTCTTGCGATGATTGTTCTGATTGGTACTTCAGCTTCCATAGCGCGAACAATCAAGTCTTTGACGGTGATGATACCGGTTGGTTTGCCGCTCTGGATAACGATGACTGAGTCTTTGTCGTATTTAGTCATTAAACCGATTACGTCTTTTAGGACTGTGTTGTTTTCTGCTGTTTTAACGTCTTTTTGCATGATGTCTTTTACTGTGGTGTTTGCCATTTTTTTTCACCTTATCGCTATCTGAGAATACATAGCGCTTTATCAATTTTACGATTAAATCGTTAATCCATGAGTGCAATCTTTAAAGGTATGAAATTACGCATTGTGGATTATTCGGAAGGGAGAGAATTTTGAGCATCAATTATAGTAGCACCCAATTTGGCGCTGAATTAGATAAGGCACGCAGCTATGCCGAGGTCTGGGTGATTGTTCAGCGAACGGCAGAATACGCGCTAGGCAAGCGACGTAACCGTATGATGCTGTTTCTGGATGATTTGCCGCTTGGGTTAGGCGCATATTACCCAGTTGGCACCAACAACATTGTTCTCAATCGGGCGCTTGTTGATGTTGTAGAAGCAAAAGTAGCCGATAGACCCACCGTTAACGCCCTAATCTACAACTTGCTACTACACGAATACCTCCACGCGTTAGGCCAAATGTCAGAAATCGGCGTACGACAGGAAGTGGTAGAGGTGGCTAAGCGCTGTTTCGGCGAGACACACATCGCAACAGTGCTTGCCCGCAAATCCCCCTGGACGCTGCTAAAAGACCTGCCCACACTGCCAGTGCCCACTCAGAAACGTGGCCTGGAGATTGTACGCGACTTCGAAAAAACAGACAGATACATAGTATAGGCTTTTTCCCTTTTTACTGATAATTGTTGGATTTCAGAGAGAACCCGTCCTTACAGGGATTGCCTGTTCGATTTTTGTCTGCCGCTGGATAGTTATGAGGTCTGGTCTGCCTAGCTTCTCTAGTGAGCTTAGGATTTCGATGTAGAGCTCTAGTTTTGAAAGTTTCTGGTTAGGCAAGTTTTCACCTGACAGAAGCAGATACGGCAGGGAAATCCTATAATGATGTGCGTGTAGGTTTCAGCAACGACACCCGCCGGGGGCTAGGGCTTCGATGGCTTTGTGAGCCCAGAGATTATTATGTAACAAAGCGCGGCCAACTGCCACCAAATCGACCTTCCCCTCAGCCACCAGCCGATCCGCATATTGGGGATCTTTGATTCCACCGACACCGATAACCGGCACCCTAACCGCCTGCTTAACAGCATACGCCTGAGGAACAAAATAGCCACTTATCCCTGCAAGCTGCTTAGGGTAAGCCCCACACATGCCGCCAGAAACATCAAGTACATCCACGCCAGCCGCCTGCAGCCTTAACGCAAAAACAACCGCATCCTCAACATGAGCACCCATAGGCGCCAAGTCATCCGCACCCAGCCGATAAAGCAACAACCGATCCCCACCAAGACACCGACGCACCCGCTCGGTAACCATCAATGGGAAACGCATGCGGTTCTCCAATGAACCCCCAAACTCGTCCGTACGCTTGTTAAGCAGCGGCGTAAAAAACTGATTAAGCAAATAGCCATGGGCGCCATGAAGCTCCACACCATCAAAGCCAGCCTTCACAGCCCGTTCAGTTGCCGCAGCAAAATCCTCAATCAGTTGCATGAGCTCCTCTTTTTCAAGCATCCGGGACTTCTCACGCGGCGAAGGACCAACAGGCATCTCCCCGATTACCTTCTTGGTCGCCACAGCTCCCGCATGGCTAATTTGCACGATTGCGGGTGCACCGACCGAGTGAATAGCTGACGCAAGCCTCTCAAAACCACACACAAGGGAGTCATCAAAGATTCCCAGTTGTTTGGGGCCAATCTTACCCAGAGGCGAAACATACGCGTGCTCAACGATGGGTAACCCTACCGCAGCCGAACGCCGAACATAAAAGTTGATTAGGCGTGTGGTAACTTCGCCCTGGAAAGAGGCGCGGCCCGACTGCATCGGAGGCATCACTATCCGATTACGCAACGCTATGTCTTTGACTGTTAGGGGATCGAGGAGGCCAGCCAAGTTAAATCAGAAAGATAAGGCATCAACATACAATATAGATATTACACCCAAAACGCAGATAACATCAGGTCAGGTGCGTTTAGTGGCGTGTTGGAGTAGGGTTTCTTCGGCTATGGCTTTCTCCATTAAGCACCGAATGGCCTTGTTCATGTTGCCCCTAAAGTAGGGTCGGACGATTTTTTGGGCGAATTCTTTTAGCATATCAGCTGAAAAATTGTGGAACGTCAAAGATACCAGCAAATCTTCTTCAACTATAGCTTCAGTTTGGGTCATACCTGTTCATCGGAGGCTAAGTTAAGTGTGGTTTGCTTTTAAGGCGGCTGCCCAAGCAACACGCCCATGTCGGGGAGGGGTGGGTAAAAGTGAAATGTTGCTGTAGCGTCGTTGCCACAAATCGATATTAAACGAGCCCCGCCCTAAACCCATAGCGTTTAGGTGAAGTGTTTGTCAAGTTCACTCAGTCTAACAACGCCGCAGAGCCGAGAAACCGAGGAAACGCGGCTGGAGGGCAAAGCCGTCATGGTAACGGGTGGAACCACAGGCATAGGACGTGCCACAGCAATACTGTTAGCCTCCAAGGGGGCAAGGCTTTTGGTCTTTGGCAGAGGTCAAACCGAACTAAACGACGCATTAGCAGACATACGAAAAGTGGGCAGCGCCATCGGATTAACCGCCGACACCTCAAAACAGCAAGACATCGAGAGGGTCTTCCAAATCGCAGACCAACAACTAGGCGGCGTCGACATCTTAATCAACAACGCTGCATTGGGCGCCGACGCAGTTGCGGAAACATCGCTTGAGGAGCAAGAATACATCGTTAAAACAAACCTGCTAGGCTACATGCAAGTGGCACATGAAGCGGTTGCACGCATGAAGCAAAAAGGTCAAGGCCACATTGTAATCGTGGGTTCCATGAGCGCCGTAACCCGTGAAGCTGGCAGCTCCGTGTATGTGGCTACTAAGTCGGGGGTGGAGGGATTCTCTGCGGCGCTCCGAAAAGAAGTCAACCAGCTAGGCATCAGGGTCACCTTGATTGAACCGGGCGAGGTGGGCACTGACATGAATGGGCTATCGCCTGAGCAGCAGCGACGAAAACAGGCGCAGCTTAGGCAGCTTAAGGCCGAAGACATCGCCGACGCCATACACTACGTCCTCACGCGACCTAAGCGGGTGGATGTGATTGAGATGCGTATAAGGGCTCATCTGCAGTTGATCTAGTTGACTGCGTACTTTTTTGGTTGCTCAGGCTTCTACTATAATCACTGGAGAGGTAAATTTTATCCCGAAGACCTCGCCAAGAGTAAGTGGCTAAACTATTACACTCAGTTCTTCAGCTCCTTGGAAGTTAATAGCACGTTTTATCGGTATCCTCGCCCAGAGCTTCTTTTGGGCTGGTATAACAAGACACCTCAGAACTTTACTTTCACCCTAAAAGCCAACCGCATCATAACCCACCTCCACAAGTTCCACAACACTCAGCAGTACACCGCCAACATGTACAAACTCGCCAAACTCCTCAAAGAAAAACTCCTCAGCGTCCTCTTCCAACTGCCTCCCATGCTGCACAAGGATATGGTGCTGCTGGAAACCATAGCCAGCCAACTTGACTCGTCGGTGATGAATGTGTTGGAGTTTAGGCATAGCAGCTGGTGGGACAGCGAAGTTTATTGTTTCCTTGAGCGGCGCGGGTTGGTTTTCTGCAGTGTATCGGCGTCTGGGCTCCCTGCTGACCTAATCAAATCGGGCGAAGCAGTTTATTTGAGGCTTCATGGGAAAAACGGCTGGTACAAACACAACTACCCCGACAGCGAACTAAACGCATGGGCCAAGCAAATCAAGGCAGCCCACGCCAAAAAAGTCCTATGCTATTTCAACAACGACTACAACGCCAACGCACCACCAAGGAATTGTTTGACTCTTAAGAAACTGCTAGAGGCGCCTGATGCTAGTGTTGAGTCGTCTATGTTGCTCTGAGGATAGACCCCTACCCTTATAATAGAGCCACCTTGGGTTGAACCATAGTTAGCAACAACTTGACAGTAGACGGTGTGAGCCACCTTATGCAGTCAGGCGCCGGCATTTGCAAGGGTTCGCCGACTCCATCGAGAGTCTACATGGCGCTATCCATTTTCTCGCGTTATAAGAATAATTAAATAGACAAACCTCCTTACCTAAAATCGGTGGTTAATTTTGAATGGATTCATAGCAGATATAGAAAAGGAAACTGTGAACAACACCGATTTCAGGCGAGTCCTCTACACCGGAAAATACAGCCAGTTAGTTCTAATGTCACTGAAAGCGGGAGAAGAAATCGGTGAGGAAACACATGATGATGTTGACCAGTTCTTTAGGTTTGAAGAGGGCGAAGGTAAAGTAGTAATTGACGGCGTCGAGCATACAGTTGGGGATGGAAGCGCAGTCATAGTTCCCGCAGGCGCCAAACACAACGTAATAAACACGTCTAGGGAGTCTGCGTTAAAGCTCTACACGATATATTCGCCGCCTGAACACCAAGACCAAACAATCAGGCATACAAAACAAGAAGCCCTCGAGAAAGAAGAGCACTTTGACGGCAAAACAACTGAATAGTTATGAGTAAAAATCAAAACCCCGACACAGTTCAAAAGGCGATTTCAGAATACAACCGCTATCGAAGCCCTGAAGCCAAAGCAAGACTAATCTCTTTTATGAATAATGAGATAACGGTGGAGTTCTCGGGAAGCTTCTGCTACACCTGCGGCCAGGAAGCATACTTTGAAGATTTCATATATGAACTCAAACGACTCGACAACGACTTTGCAATCGACATAAAGAGCGTGAAGCAAACAGGCCCAGAAACATTTGAAGTTCTATACGCAGTAAAGGACTAACACACAAAGACACAGTTAAGTTTTATGACCTTTACGCTTGGTTTGTGCTGGAGGTAGGTTCTGCGGAAGCCCTGGTGGCACATCAGGGGTTGTGGGAATGAGTGGCGGTGTTCCAGCAGGAGCTTTCTTTTCAGGCGCTTCGGTTGGCTCGTTCTTCTTTTTTGGGTACGGATAATCGGGTTCAGACATACAGCCACAAGGCTAAGTGGTCGACCAGTTACGAATAAGCCTTTGTGACTGTTCCACTACGCCCACGAAAAAGAAACCTTGCACTTTTTTCCCGTACAAAGTTGCCAGCTTATGAAGGTAAGAAGCTGCCGCCGACTTGAGTAAATAAAAAAAGGTATGGGAAGGATCCCTATGTTTCTGGTTTTATAGTCGCTTTTTTATAGTTAAAACGATGATTACGGTGGCAACAATGATCGCAACGAGGATAGCTATAGACAAGGAAGCTACCTGATTGGTTCCGAACTTAATAGACTCACCACACGCGTATATTCCATCGACAGAAAATGCTAATCAACTTATAATTACTTTGGATAAAGTTTTTCTTACCTATGAAATTACAGTCGGCGATAAAACATACAAGCTGAACGAGGACTTTACCTATTCCGGAAAAGAAAAAATGCCATATTTTAAGCCAGTCTTTAACGATCCCATTTTAGGCTTAAAATGGCCTTCACAATACAAATCTATACAGGTACCATAGACTACATTTATGACTTTTCTGCTATCCCAGGAGGAATAGATGGCACCATTCAAATGCAGGGTACACGACCAAGTTGGTATAATTTTTGACTTCAGTCACTATGGAATTTAAGCCGTTGTAGTCGCCGTAAGCCACTTCGACGCCGAAGAAGAAAGTTGTTGTTTTATTATCGTTTGCAGTGTAGTTGGCGCCACCAGACAGGCGGAAATCACAATACGGCTATGACTCTGGCAACAGGGCTATTCGCTTCTTACTGAGGCGCCTCTTTCCCCCGCCCGATTGCACACTGTATAATTGTTTACTATAGGAAAAAGCTGTGTTAAGAAACAAGCTGAAAAACCATTGTATATTATGCTATTTAAAAACACTTAAATAAAATCCAGCCATAGTACCCGAAAAGTCAGTAGAGGAAAAAGAGATGATGATTTTTCAAAAAATTTCCGTAGAGGGCGCCATTTTTGATATGGACGGCACCCTTTTCGATACAGAGAAACTGCGCATTGAAATGCTCAAACAGGCATCTAAAGAGATATACGGCAAAGCCATATCTGACCAGACCCTCTACGATTCACTTGGAATAAGCGCCGTAACAGCAGAAAAGCTGGCTAAGCAGCGATACGGCGACCATTACCCCTACAAACAAATCAGGGCCCGCGCAGACGAGCTTGAACGGCAGCACATACGGGAAAAAGGTGTCCCCGTAAAAGAAGGCATCTACAATCTGCTTGAGCGCCTAAAAAAGAACGGTTTACTAATAGCTCTTGCAACGTCTACTAGACGCGAGATAGCAGAGGAGTACATGATAAATGCCCGTATACTTCGATTCTTCGACATAATCGTATGCGGCGACGAAGTTGAAAAGGGAAAACCTGACCCTGAAATCTTTTTGAAAGCCGCAAGCGAGCTGAACTGTGAACCGGCTAAATGCCTCATTTTTGAGGACTCACAAAACGGGTTACTAGCAGCCAGCGCAGCAGGCGGGTTACCTATTTTCATCAAAGACCTTAAAGAACCCGACCCGGAAGTGAAAGCGTTAGCGTTCCGCGCGTACGCGAAGTTAACTGATTTTCTTGAGGAACTGATTCAACAGATGCCCAAAATGCCCATGCCGCGCTTAAATGAGCATTTCCCGCAAAGCATCGGCTACATGGTTGCGGGTATACATGGCTTCGGAGCTATGGGCGGCGGCTACCTCGCGCAGGTTTTCTCTCACTGGGATGGATACACGAGGCCTAAACAGATCATCGGAGTTACAAGCAACAACCACATACGACTAATAGTGAACACGCTTGGCAAGTATCAGGTGGGATATGAGCGGCTTGCGTTTTTCCAGACGATCGCTAACATAAAGTTGATTAGCATGGAGGATGAACCGCAGGTAATCCAGATGTACAGTAGAGCCCAGATTGTGGGGTTATCTCTTCCCGAGCAGGCGATAAGAACGCAGGCGCCCATTATTGCCAAAGGTCTTTTGCAACGTTACGATCGCACCGGGAAAAGCCTAACGATACTGATCGTTATGAATAAGATAAACGCCGCTGGCTACGTTAAAAAGCACGTTAAAAAGGCTCTTATACAGCTTGCAGGCGAAGAAAAAGCTCAACGTATACTTGAAAACACCCATTTCAGCGGCACAGTAGTTAACCGAATGGTATCCCGACTGCCTGAAGAAGTAGTTCTTTCAAGACTTCAAATCAAGTTGTCAAGTATGCACAAAACAATCTCTGATTTCTCAGGCAAATTCCGGGAATTCACCAAAGCTTTCGAAGCCTACACAACTCAAAACACCAAACGCCGCGAAAAACAAGCCGATGTAAACCAGACGCTTGACCAAGCGATCACTGTGGCCAACGATATTCTGTGCATGTCACAGTTTGCTAATGAAATATCGAAAATCAATGTTACTTTGTTTAGTAGTGAACCGGATATGCCTCTGTACGCCGAGAAAGGCAGCCCCCTGCTTGATCACCTGCGGCAAGTGGTAACCGTCGAGGACATAACAGCTATGCAGGAGATAAAAAACAAGCTTTCAAATGGTACGCATGCAATAATCGGCTGGTACTCTGCGCTATTAGGGTACAAAACCATCGGGCAAGGCATGGGTGATCGAAGAGTGCTAAAACTGGCTGAAAGCATAATCGCCAACGAAATAAAACCAGCGTTGCTCAAAGAGAACCCTGAATGCAGGCAGTACATAAACGCTACTGCAATGGATTTCCTGATTCGCTGCCGTGCCTCCTTTAAAGATGACTGTGTCCGTGTGGGAAGAGACCCTCTTAGGAAGCTTCAAAGCGGCGAACGGATAATGGGTGCGATACAGCTTGTGCAGAAGCATGGCTTAAGTACTAAGGGTTTAGAATTCGGCGCTGCATGCGCAATACTCTACTCGGTTCAATCAATTGACCAAAAAGATAAAGAATGCCAAATAATCAAGCATCTCTACGAGAAGAACTATTCTGTAAGAGACGTTTTAGCCTATGATGGCAAGTATAACAAGAGAAAATACGTTGGATTAAGAACTGTAGATGATCCAGCGTTGATGATAAGGATTCAGGACGCCTTCAATAACTTAGCGAAGGAACTATCTGAATCCACAGAGATTGTTTCAGCCCAAATCGGTGCCTGATGAGACGCGGAATGTGTGCTCCCTTTCTTTTTTAAGTAATTAGTTATTTAGCGTAGAGTCGCCGGGTGTTAAGTTGTTGTTTTGTATTATATGCTAAAACGTTATGATATTAAAAAGGTTAAACTTTTTTATATTTAAGGCGATCACCTGATACTTGTCAAGAGGATGACTTTTTTCCAACGTAAAAATGCACTTCTTGTTAATTAAAAATAAAGAAAAACGCCTATTGGTAGCAATAAGCCTTAGTACCATTGTTCCAAGCAAAAACAGGCTATCAGTTAGAAAACGGTAAGTGTACGTATTCCATCTGGAAAGCATGGACGTGGGTCGTAGCCTAGCACGGATTAAGGTGTCGGCCTTCGGAGCCGGAGATCGTGGGTTCAAATCCCACCGGGCCCGC
>JBLNCY010000009.1:0-30708 GCA_050261115.1 Methanocella sp. | reverse complement strand
TTGGTTGTTAGCGTTTTCTTGCTTCAATTATGCCTCGGCATTTGTCGGCGTATTGACAGTACTGTAGGCATGCCGCGTTGGGGTCGGGGCGTTTCCATTCGGCGCCGCAGCTTGGGCATGTGGTTTTGTCTTCGTCGCTCCAGATTTCTAGTTCAGCGCCGCAGACGTGACAGTTTATGTATGATGGTTTAGGCTGCAGTAGGTCGCGCAGTCCGGGGCATGTTTCGGGGTTTTTCTCTATTTTTTTGTCAGAGCTCAAAGAGTTCACCTCCGATTTTGACTTCGTACTCTTTGACAGGTACTTGTTTGCCTGATTCTGCTATGGCTTTGTTAACGGCCCATTTTAGGCCGGTGCAGCAAGGGACTTCCATGTGGACTACTGTGATGGATGCGATGTTGTTTTGTTTTAGGATCTCGGTTAGTTTTGCTGCGTAGGCTCGGGCGTCGTTGAATTTGGGGCAGCCGATGACGATGCGTTTGCCTGCCATGAGGTCGTGGAAGCTTTTGAGGGCAACTGGTGCGCAGTCTGCGGCTAGCAATAGGTGTGCGCCTTCGAAGAAGGGTGCTTTGGGCGGGACGAGGTCGAGTTTTATTGGCCACTGCGGTCTCTGCGGTTCTGTGCTGACTGCTGGGGTTGTGGGTTTTGGGGTTTCTTTGCTTTTGAGGTATTCATGTACCTCATTTTGGTCGAATTCTTCTGCCTCGCGTTCGGTGATTGTGATGGCGTCTTGGGGGCAGTGTCCTAGGCATGCGCCTAACCCGTCGCAGTATGTGTCTTTGACTAGTCGGGCTTTGCCGTTGATTATTTGGAGTGCGCCTTCTGCGCATTTGGGGATGCATGCTCCGCATCCGTTACATTTCGATTCATCTATCTGTACGATTTTCCGTTTCACTCTCTATTCCTCCCTGCATTTTCCGCCGTAGGGGCAGAATTTTAGGTTGTGGTTTTCTATGGCTTCGAATATAGGTGCGATGGTTTCCAGGTTTACGGTTAGGATGTGTTTTTTTCCCATTCGGTGACTGGTTAGGATGTTGCATTCGATTAGGGGCTTGATGTTGTGGCTGATCATGCTTTGTTCTTTTCCCAGGGCTTTTGCGAGTTCGGTCACGCTCAGCGGCTTGTTGATGAGTTGCTCGATGGCTGCGAGGCGTGTGGGGTTGGCTAGGTTTGCGAATACGCGGTGGCAGAGTTTTGTGGGGGCTTTCTTCGTTGTGCTGCACCTACTCGTGATTTGTATGAACACCTAATCATATGAATAATTATTCATTTAAGGTTGACCCCTAAAATATAAGGGAAAAACGAGATGGATGAGGTTTTAGAGTTCGTATCGGCTATAATCCAGCGAACCCGTGTCAGGCGTAACAAAATAAAACACCATACCACACGCTAGACACTTAACTTCCTGGTTACGTTGACGCTCAACGCGGTTGGATTTACATTTTGGGCACTGCATACAGTTTGGCTCCCTTTGGGGTCTGTCAATCGTTTTTATTCGTCATCTTTCCCAATCAGACTGGGACGGCGACATCATCCCCCGCTGATAGAACAGCATCCCAGTCTATTAAAGGGCTACCGTAATAGGAAATGAAAATTGAGCAAAAACCAAAAAACCCAGCAGGAAAGTAACGAACAACCCCAAGACATCGGAAAACTAAATATCCCAAACGTTATGCTGTGGATGCTAAAGAACGCCTATGAACAAACCACAGTAAAAAGAGTAGCTAAGGAACTAAGGCACTTAGAACGCAACTGCAATACGAATAATCCTGAAGCAGTCAAACTTTTCATAGCTAAAAAGAACTGCTCGAATGCCCGAAAAGAGAACCTCATAGAATCATATGCAATACTAATAAAATCCTTAGGCTTAACATGGAACCAACCTTTTTATCAACGTTATGACAAAAAACACAGAGCACCCAAAGAAGCCCTCTTGGACTTTATGATAAATCACTTCCGTTTAGAATTATCTCTTAAATTATCAATGACGAAAGACTTGGGAACTCGACCTCAAGAGCTAATATGGTTAACAGTCAAAGACATAGACCTAAACACAGGAATGGTAAGCATAACAGGAGCCAAACACACTGTAGGAAGAGATGGAAAACTGAAGGCAAAATCAATCGGGCTTTTGAAAATCTACATACAGAAAAAGCAGCTTAACGCCAATAGCCGATTATTCAATATAACCTCCGATAACTTTGCAAACAACTATCGGCATTCTAGAAATCGATTAGCCAAAGATTACAACATGCCAGAGCTAAAACAAATCTGCTTGTATGATTTCAGGCGATTTAAAGCATCTAAAGAATATACTCTCTCACAGCACAATACCTTCTATGTAAAACAATTGCTTGGACACAAGGACTTACGAAGCATAGAACGCTATATCAGTGTTTTTGATGACTCTAACGTAAGCTGGATACCTATAGTATGCCATAACCAAGCGGAAATAGAGCAAGCCATCAAAGACGACTGCATTCTAGTGTGCCAAGCAGAAGGAATAACATATTTTAAAAAACCTAATTGAGATCGAAATAACCACAAAAACCATAAAAACCTCAAGAAAAGAGTAACTAAAGCACGAGGGCAAATATGCTAACCTATCAATTGCAACATAGAGTTTTAAGGTTAAATGGCAAGACGGCGATTTCTTTTCCGAATGATGTTGAAATCAATGTTTTGTTCAAACCGTCAACTCAATTTGGTAATCCATTAAAAGTTGGAAAGACCATTAAGAAAGGAAGCAATGCGAATCTTATTTTTGATGCGAATACGGGAAGAACGTGGGTTCATTCTGATTTATCACTCAAAGAAATTGACACTAAAGTTGTGTGGAATAATCTAACACTGCATCTAAAAGGCAACTTACTCACCGTTAGACAACATTGTAATTCTAGAGAAGACTTACAAAACCTACTTGAGACCTCGCATTTTACTTTGCCACTGCTATTAAATATTGAATTGATAGAAGCACCTTTAATTCAAAATACGAAGGGAAAGGTAGGGAACGTTGAGTTTAACTGGGAAATTGACCAAAGAAGTTCAAGTTTTGATGTTACTGACGATGAATTTCAGGAAAAAAAGGCGCTTAACTCATTCTTAAAGATTGAGAACCTTAACAGTCGGCGACTGATTGCCGCAGCTTATTATTCTTATGTTGCAAGAAGATTAGCTGAAACGGGGAATTCTATTTTCGAATTTATGGCTGAGACCATTTTAAACCTATGCAAAGTATTGCAGGTCTTGTTCGGGGAAAGAATTGATGATGTGAGGTGTGAATTAGCAAAGCTTGGATATTCTAAAAAAGAGATTGAAAGCAACTTTATTCCTATTATGGTCTTGCGGAATGAGTTTGATGTCGGGCATGTTTTTCTAAGTATTTTTAATCAAAAACAGCTAATTACGCTTTACCGTTTTCTCGAAAGTTCTGAGAATAACTTCAGCGACCTGCTAAAAAGAGTCTTTGAAAAAACGGATAAGAGCGAATATTCTATAAAACCTGACCCGATATCGCATTTAGAGGGGAAGAAGTTGAAGATAATAAATAGACTCCTTGAAAATATAGAAAACAAATAATAGTCTAGTTCGTTACTTTGCTAGAAGGTTGCGACAAATCTTTTAGTATGCGACCATTATTTCAGGTTCTTTTAGATTGTTCGCTTCGCTCCCGCTTCGCGGGTCGCTCCACTCGCCCTTGCCGAATGTTCCGCAAGAGCCAAACGTTAAGCGCTGGAGTCATCGATTTCCTCAGCTTCCCATAAATCGCCTTCGGGAATGACGCCGACTTGTTTGTGGGATAGCATTTTGAATTCTCCCTCAACCCATTCACAGGTTGTTTCAAGCTCAATATGCCCACCGTATCGATGGTTCTCAAAAACGCCTACACTACGAACTTTCAGGCGTTTCTTTGAGATTTTTACCGCTTGGAACTCTATGACTTGAGGCATAGCAAAGAGATTTTCTCGCTCAATGAATTTTGTGCAGTCGTCACCCACGTTTATTTTAGCCCATTGGCGCTCCCTTCGCCTTCTTTGTTGACGAATCATTTTTATCCGCACTCCCCATGACATTCACCTTCATGCGCTACTTCCCAAAGTGGTGTGCCATCCTCGGCAAACATGCTTTGGACTTCGCCTTTTCGAGTAAGCAATAGTTTAGCGTTGCCTAAGTAGCGGATGTGGACTAATTCGGAGTTGCAGATTGGGCATTTGTGTTGTATTCCAACGTCTTTCTCGCCGTTGATTATCTCTAATTTTCGATAGGAGCAAGCACCGAACCATGTTGTAGCATGTGATTTTTTAGAGCCTCTTTGAACTGAGCAGTGGTTAAGTTGATACCAGCAAGTACCGCCTACGGTTTTTCTTTTTTCAAGGACTTTGACAATCCAACCGTCCTTTTTGTTCTCACGCCGCGTGACACCTTCGAAACCTTTGCAGGAATAGCAGTCACCGCCTTTGCACTTACGGCATAAACCGTAACCTTCACCACCAACAAAACCGAGAATATGAAAGTGAGGACTCCACCGCCAGCCAAATGGAACCCCTTTTATGCGAGCTTCTTTTCGGTTAGCATAACGGAAACCATGAAAGATAATGGAACCGCCGATTATTCCACGTTTAGCCATGAGTTTAATGGCTTTTTGTCGTAACGCATCAAGGCTTAACCCATAGTCTTCGCTTCTGATGCTTGCGACAATATGTTCAACTGGAAGCCCGAAACGGTTAGAAGCTTCTTTTAGGCGTGCTTCCATGCGGTAAGCTTCACGAACAGCCCAACCATACTTGAAGCATACAGGACAAGTAGGTTTATCGCATGAATGATAGATTGGTTTAACGAAAACAGCATTTTCAGGTAAACCTTCAGTGAAGAAGCGAGCTTGATTGTGTGCCTTATAGTCTAAGCATCCCACATGTTTGTTGAATAATCCGCATTTAGGGGATGTCTGTTTGCCATGACCGACAAGTTCATACTCGCCATAAATCCAAAAATCGTTCTTAATTTTACCGTTGCTGTTAGACTCGAATTGTTGATTATATTCAAGCCAATCATTTTCTACCGAGTTATTTTGATTATTTATTACTTGATTGTTTTCCAAGTATTACACCGAAAGATTAACTGCCGACCGTTAATATAGAAACCGTATAACTTGGCAGAATTCGGAGTACATACTATGTCCCAGCCGACTGAGGGAGAACATACATTAAAAGGCGTAACAGAAAATCAATATTTGCCACCTTTGCAGAAGCAGATTCTGCTATACCTCGCAGAAAATCTTCCAAAATCTAAATACGGCGTGAAAAGAGGAATTAAGGGATACTACAAATCAGTGTATGACGCAATCGATGACCTTATAGAGAAAAGGATACTTGTCGAAATCAAAAAAGAGGAATACCGAAGTCAAGAACACTCAGTTTATTGGCTAACGTCTGGCGCAGTATTTGTTGCGCTCGTTTATGGTGCAAACGTAAAAACTGTTCTGAATCGAACAGCCGAAGTGTATCCTGATAATAAGCTGCTTCAATGTTTTGTTGAGCTTACAACATACCTTGGGACAGACATATATCAGGTAGGCTATCAAGCAATCCTCAAAAAAGGAAAATTGGAAGATAGCGATGTTTCTCTAATGCTCAGTACTGGACTTATGAAGGATTTGAGCTTGGAAAAAGTGTTAGATGTAATCGCTCTTATGAAGAAGTATCCAGAGCAGTTCTCAGGGTTTAAAGAACAAATAGTGGAGATTATGGAAAAAATGAAGAAAACTGAACTGTTTCTTAAAGATGCCCTTGAGAAAAGTTAGAACTATCACGGTTTAGAGAGATATGTGGGAAGCGAGCAACCACAAGGGTTGCCGCCGATAATTTTTTTCAAAAATTTAGTAAGCACACTAACAATAATTTCCTTAGAATTTCAACTATCGCTATTATTTAAAATTAACTAGAGTACTAATCAAGACAACCCCCTCCTAGCTGGGACACCCCTTAGGAAGGAAAAGCCCAATTCCTCAAAACACCCAAATCATAGGAAAGCGCCAGCGATGGCTCAACATAGCAATGAAGCGTACAAATTTGGCAATTCTGTATTGTTTTCCAGTCAAACTCTGAAATCGCATTTTTAATGCTGGTTTCAAAAGTAGAAACAGAAGCTGCATATCTATTTCGCACATAACAAGGCAAAACCAAAGACCCTTCAGGACTAACGTTAATCGTTGACCAAGGCTTACAACTCCAATTTTTCCTTTTAGCCATGACTTGGAAGTAACCTATTGAATTTATGAGAGGAAAACCCATTTTCTTCAATAAAACAAGCTTTTCAGCGATATCACTTAGTTCTTGACTTGAAAGCGCTAACACTTTAGCGTTGCCATAATCATGTGCTACAGCAACAGATATTTTTACATCTAATTCCTTTGCCAACTTTACCAAATCTTCAATCTCATGGATGTTTTCAGCCATTATCGTTGTATTGATCGTAATAGACATCCTTTGAGAAGCGGCAGTAATTCCTTCTATGGCTTTTTTAAAACAACCACTAACACCCCTGATTTCATCATGTGTTTTTCCTATACCATCAATTGAAACAAAAATGCCCCCGTTGACATATCTAGCTATTTCATCTATTCTGGATTCCAATAATGTTCCATTGGTGATAAGGCTTGTTTGCATAGGTAAAGACCTAGCATATTGGAGAATTTCCGCCAAGTCTTTTCTTAGAAGAGGCTCACCACCTTCAAAAGCGATTCCGCAAACGCCTGCATCATAAATCCTCTTTAAAATGATTTTTTCTTTCTCTATGCTCAAATCCTGAGCATTTCTCTTCCAAAAAGGACACATTTTACATTTCAAGTTACAATTATATGTTAATTTATGACCACAAAATAGAGGAGTTTTTACACCCACAAAGTTTGAAACGATACCGCTACATATTCTCAGACCTAATCGTAGCTTTTCCTCTTTATTCATACAATAAGCTTGTTTCATGATCAATACCAATCTGGTTGAAATTTTAGCGCGCGTTAAAAATAATTACACTCTGTTTCAAAAGCATACTCCTATTAAAAAAGCTTGAGTCTCACAACAGTAAGCTACTAAGGGATAATTAATTAAGATAGAATAATGAAAAATCACTAGGCAAACTTGATAATCGGTGACATCCAGAGTTAACGGATTCTTTCATTTAATTTTGATACTAAAAGCGACTTATTTAATAGTGCTTACAGCGGTTGTTTTAATCTAATCTATTCCGTAGTTAAGCTTTAAAACAATGCCGATAATTTGACTAGTAAGACTTATAACTAGACGACTCCTTAGAGTATTAAGGATTAAAATAGAGAAATTAGTGTAAAAAAATTACTTTGCCCTAAGGCTGGGACGGCGACATCATCCCCCGTAGATAGTGCATCATCCCAGTCACTTAAGGGCTTTGGAAGAGAAAGAAAAAAAATCGATCACAAACAGCTCGAAGCGAGCAACCACAAGGGTTGCCGCCTACTCAACATTAAAGTAAGTTCCCTATTTTGAAAGAAATCGAAGATTTAGTTCTAATAAGTAAATTATATAACCAAACAAACAGATTAGTTCAATTATGACTAAGATGAGTAAGTATCTCTCCATACTCTTGAGTGCAATCTTAGCAGCATCTTTTCTACTAATAGCTGCACCTACTACTGGTCAATCAATATCTAAACCATCAGTGCCAGAATTTGTTGTGCAATATGTCAACCATGCTTATGATTTACCCCCAAAATCTACTGTTGACCCCTACACAGGAGAGACGATAATTACCTCGCAGGGTGGTCACTTTGATAATTTCTCTATTGAGGTAAAAATCAGGAACCAAGCGTTTACCTCTACCATTGATTCAAGTGGCAACCATACAAGCCTGTATTATAATCTAAGATTCAAAGGTCACTATGAAAATGAAACCAAGTGGATATACTACCCCGTTGTGCCTACTGATTATGGTTCTGCATCTCATCCAGTAGACCCCTTTCAAACTGGCGCTCGCGGAAGTCAATATCTTGATGCATCGCATTCAGAATATTCAATTTTCACCTTGCCGAATTGGCGAACATCAAACATTCCTGAAGGGGGTCAATTAGATGTCCAAGTACAAGCGCTGATAGGACATGATAACAAATATGACTTGGGCGTTGTGTTTATGGGCGGAGAGTTAATAAAATACTATTTTGAAGGCGAATACACTGATTGGAGCGATACGCAGATAGTAACAATTGATAAAAACATTACAATTACACCAACCGATACATCAGCTCCGTCTCCTTCTGTTCCAGAGTTCTCTTTCTTCTGGATATTGTCTTTGTTAGTGGTTATTCCTTTGACTATCTTCGTTATGATAAAGAAGCGGAATTGTCTAAAGACTTATAACTAGAAGAGCATAGTATTATTTCAGTAATTTAGTCCCAATAAAGTTACTTTGCCCTAAGGCTGGGACGGCTGACTTCATCCACCGATACATATTAAGCGTCCCCAACCAGTAAACGTTAAAAATTGTGTTAAACCTACCTTTGCTCTGAGCACCCACCCCCTCCCTTGTATATGGAGCAAATCAGTAAACGCCTGTTACCCTTAGCTGGTTACCTTTCTCTTGTATAAAGCGGCGATTGTAAGTTTGGTCTCCGATAGAGAATAATGCGCTTCTATGTCTTGTTTTTCGGTAGTTTAAGTGTGGCCAAGTGAAGCCCGATTAAGAGGTGATTAAAAATGCTGGGGGTTCTCTTAATCGCCTCATCGGTATCGATTGTTTACAGCCAACCGAAAGGCTTGCTTGACACTGCGCTGCCTCGGGGCATGTGTGGACTGCACTTGCGATAGCACGTTTATAATTAAAAGTGTTACTTCGATTTAAGTGTTATCGATGGCAATATCTTACCAATGATTGCGGTTATTGCGTTTCTAGGGGCGCCTTTGCTGTTTTATTTGTGATTAAGATGCAAAAAAGCAGCTAACCGCTGGGTGATACTCCCCCACTTTTTTATATCGAACGTCTTATTCTGAGCGCATTGCATTCGATTTTTAGGTGCATAAATCTGGCTTTTTATCAAATGGTTTATTTATGAAAGCGCTTGTTCTTAGACTGGGATATAATACATGGTCACCGAGGTATCTTGGCACGCCATAGACGCCGAAGAGGCGCTAGAAAAACTCAACAGCAACAAATCCGGATTAAGCTCACCCGAGGCATCCAAACGTCTTTCGCAGTATGGCCCTAACCAGCTTGAGGCTGGCAAGAAGGCTTCGCCCCTAAAGATTTTCCTTGGTCAATTCAAAAACGTGCTGATCATTATTCTCATTGCTGCCGCGTTGATCTCTTTTGCCACAGGACACCAGTTCGACGCCAGCATCATCCTAATCATCGTCGTACTCTCCGCAGCGCTGGGCTTTGTCCAGGAGTTCCGCGCAGAAAAAGCGCTTGAAGCCCTAACCCGGATGCTTGTACCCACCGCCACCGTGCTGCGCGACGGCAAAGAGGTACAAGTGGCAACCAAAGACATCGTACCCGGCGACATCTTGGTCCTCAAAGAAGGCGACCGCGTAGCAGCAGACGCCCGCATCATCGAGTCACACAACCTACACGTTAACGAAGCACCCCTGACCGGCGAATCCGTACCCGTAGAAAAATTCATCGAAAAAGTCTCCAAAGACTCCGCAATTTTAGACAAGAAAGACATGGTTTTCTCAGGAACAGCCGTAACCTGCGGAAAATCCAAAGCCCTAGTTGTCAAAACAGGAATGAACACAGAGTTCGGCCAAATCGCCAAACAAGTCAGCTCAGTCGAGAAAAAAGAGACCCCGCTAGAAAAACGAACCAAAGAAATAGGCAAATGGCTTGGACTAGCCGCATTAGCCATCAGCATAACCGTCATACTCCTAGGCGTAGCCCGCGGACTAGACATCTTGGAGATGTTCCTATTCGGCATCGCCCTGGCAGTTGCAGCCGTCCCAGAAGCGCTGCCCGCAATCGTAACCGGCAGCTTAGCCATCGGAATGTACAAGATGGCAAAACGCAACGCGCTTGTCAGAAAAATGCCTGCCGTCGAAACCCTAGGTTCCACAACAGTCATCTGCACAGACAAAACCGGCACCCTAACAAAAGGCGAAATGACCGTCCGCAAAGTCTACACCTCAGGCCGCGTTGTTGAGGTAAGCGGCGTAGGTTACTCGCCGCAGGGCAAATTCGAAGGCAAAAACAGCGACGTCACCCAAACAGAATGCTTCCAATTGCTTATGAAAAGCGCCGTACTATGCAACGACTCAGACATTGTCCAAGAGGGCGACAAATGGGTAGTGCATGGCGACCCCACAGAAGGCGCCCTAGTCGTAGCCGCCCTAAAAGCAGGCATCAACAGAGAGCAGCTAACTACCGCTTACCCCCGAATAAACGAGTTCCCCTTCTCATCAGACCGCAAACGCATGACCACCATCCACAGCACAATGCAGGAAGCCGACGGAAAGAACTTCGTAATCATGAAAGGCGCCCCAGACTTCATGATCAAGTACTGCACCAAAATCTGCGAAAACAACACAACAGTAGAATTAACCGAAGACAAACTCAAAGCCGTCCTTAGCATGAACGAAGAAATGGCAAGCGACGGCCTACGTGTGCTCGGCATAGCATACAAAGAAATAACAGGCGACTTAACCAACTGCAAAGAAGAAACCGCAGAAAGCGACCTAGTCTTCCTCGGATTAATCGGCATGATGGACCCACCCCGAAAAGAAGCCATGCAGGCCGTCAAACTATGCCGACAAATCAAAATCAAACCAGTCATGATCACAGGCGACCACAAATTAACAGCACTAGCCGTAGCAAAAGAACTAGGCATATACCAAAAAGGCGACGAAATCCTAACAGGCGAAGACCTCGAACAACTCTCAGACGAACAACTAAAAGACACAGTGCGCAAGGTATCCGTATACGCCCGTGTCTCACCCCTCCATAAACTCAAAATCGTTGAAGCTTGGAAGAAAAACGGTGAAGTCGTAGCCATGACTGGCGACGGCGTAAACGATGCGCCTGCACTCAAAAAAGCTGACATCGGCGTGGCCATGGGCATAACAGGCACCGAAGTAACCAAGGAATCAGCCGATCTAGTGCTTGCAGACGACAACTTTGCAACAATAGTTAACGCTGTCGAAATGGGCCGATGGACCTACGACAACATCAAGAAATATCTCACCTACCTGATACAAGCCAACCTGGTTGAAATCGTGATACTTTCCTTCGCGGTGCTGGCGGGTTTCCCCTTACCTTTGCTGCCTATCCACATTCTCTACGTTAACCTAGCCACAGACGGCTTACCTGCCATCGCATTGGGTATGAGCCCACCTGAACCCGATGTCATGAAGCGGCCACCTAGAAACCCCAAAGAATCTATATTTACCAAAGATGTCAGAGTCTTCCTCATACGCGCGATACTCATCGAGGTACCACTGCTGCTCTGGGTATTCCTAAGTGCTCTGCCGCTGGGTGTGGAAGTCGCACAAACACGACTCTTCCTAGTGCTGGTCTTCTTCGAATTAGTGCTGGCAATATGTTGCCGCTCACTAAAGTACCCCATAATCAAGGCTCGACCACACAAGCTGCTGATCGGCACCATCCTATGGGAAATCGGGCTAATCGCATTGATCGTCAACGTACCCTTCCTACGCGAAAGCTTCAGCCTTGCACCCATTGGCCTCGAAGAGGTCTTACTCATAGTTGGCCTCTCGGCAATAGTGCTGATATCCATAGAGGTAACTAAATTCATCATGCACTTCCGCGACGATAAAGTAAAAGACAGCCAACCAGCAATCACCACAGAAGAAGCATCCACCCTATAGTTAGACTTAGAGCTAACTCTTTTCTTTCTTTTTTAGGCACTTTCTCTTGAGACAGGAAGCTTTGGTCTAGAACCGAAGCTGCTTAGGTAAAATCAAGGTCTGTGCTTGTTATCTTGCAGTCACACACCTTTAAACGATAGCTACATTGATTATTTGATAGCTCCTTGGGAGGTGATTTGTAATTGGTTGAAATCGAAGTTCGAAAGGAAGAACCTACAGGAAAAACCCAAACCGCCGACATAGACATCAATGAAATTGTCAGCAAAGTCCGAGGATTCATTGATACAATAAAGTCCATGCAGGATAGCGGTGAACCTATGAAAGTAGCTGTTGAAGGCTTCAACATCGCCTTTGCCAAAGAGCACGGCGAATATGAATTCACCTTAAAACTAAATCTTACCCTAAAACCCCAAAGCCAAAAATGCGAAGTATAATTACCCCTTTAGGGCTAAGTTATCGGCAGCTAAAACCATAAAGTTGCCTTCGATTGCGGCTTTGATTCGCAGCTCTACACCCTCAGGCATATCATCAGATGCATCCTTTACTATACCGGCAAAGCCACGTTGCAGCTTGGCGCTGTCCAACAACTTTATAGCTACACTTTGTACCCTATATTTGCTCCTTCTAAAGGCCCCTTACTGCAAGACTTCAATTAAAAGCTAAATTGTTAATGTGATTGAATAGGCATAACAACATTACAATTAAAAAAAAATATTTTTTTTGACGCGCACATTTATTGATGCTTGCTTATGCAAAAGCCGCATGCAATATAGACGATTATTTTAAATATCCTTGATTGCCAAATAAATTTGGTTGGTTTTTTGGAAAAAAATAACTATGCAGTTGTAAGGTACGCCAACATCTTACTTTTCGTTTTGACCGTTATAGTGAACAGTATTGCTGGAAGCACTACTCTTATTGGTGGAAGAGACACTGCCGCTATATCGAATAATAATCCTACGCTTATTACTCCTGCCGGCTACGCTTTCTCAATCTGGGCTATCATCTATATCCTGCTAGGGGTCTTTGTCGTTTATCAAGCATTACCAAGAGAACGTAGCAGGGCTTATCATAAAAAAATCGGCTGGTTATTCGCACTTAGCAGTTTAATAAATATCGCTTGGATCTTTGTTT
Organism: Methanocella sp.; assembly: GCA_050261115.1. GTDB lineage: Archaea > Thermoproteota > Bathyarchaeia > Bathyarchaeales > Bathycorpusculaceae > Bathycorpusculum. The sequence goes on along the minus strand of JBLNCY010000009.1, from coordinate 17,733 downwards.
GGCAGTTTGAAAGTCTTATTTTATCGGTTGTTTTGATATTTGCGCTTTTGCTTAGCCTGATTGCTATTTATTTGCGCTTAAACATCGGCCGCTCAAAAGTTAAAACCAGTGAGAGATTGGCAGTTCATCTTCCGTTTAGTGTCTACTTGGGGTGGATAACAATCGCTTCAATGGCGAATGTCGCTGTCACTTTGACTGCTTACAATTGGGATGGCTTTGGAATTAGTCCTGAGATTTGGGCGATAATCGTTGTAGCGGTCGCTTTGGTTATAACCATGCTTATGCTTGGAATTCGTAAAGACATTGCTTATGCTTTGGTGGTTATTTGGGCATTAATCGGTATTGGAGTCAACCACAGCGGTAATCAAAACGTCTTATTGTTAACGGAAATAAGTAGTGTTTTAGTAGCTATGGGGGTATTAGTGACCATCGTTATAACTTGGCTTAGGAGAAAATGAATAGTCAGCCGATATTTAGCAGGCGTTACCTCAAAAGCTGTAGAGATGAGCACGAGAAGGCTTCCTTCATCCCTGAGCCTTACGAGTTAGTTGTAGAATGCAATGATGAATCCGATCAGAAAGCAGAGTTGGAAGGTAGGGTGCCCAACTTTTAGGAGGCGGCTAATGCGTGGACTGACAGGTGCACCAAAAGGGGACCGAAAGAACAAGTGTCAGCAGGAATAGAAGAGACTGGATGAATACAAGTGGGCTTTTCTTGACATCGCCCAGTTTGATTTTTCGGTTATCTGTTGTTGATGAAATCAGCATGCTTTTATCTTTGTCAAACGAACTACTGTTAACGTATACTTAAGTGCAGGTTGCATGTGAATGGTTGAACTTAGGCTGCAGGAACAACAGTTACTCGCCGCATTAGACAAACTCGGCGGAAACGCCAGCGTAGAGACGCTAGTAGAGCAATGCGGCTTTCCAGATGCAGCAGTTATGCGCGCCGCGTTAACCCTGCAAGAACAAAATCTACTCTCTATACAGGCAACAACGCAGAATATCATCAAACTTACCGCTGAAGGCAAAACTTATGCGCAGAGCGATTTGCCTGAGCGAAAACTAATCCAAGAAGTAGCCCAAATGGGCGGATGCGCAGACCTAAAGAAAGCCGCAGAGCAAGCTGGCCTTGAGCAGCAGTTTGTCCAGATTGCCCAAGGCTGGGTTATCCGAAAAAAATGGGCTACATACAACTCCCAAAACAACACCTTAACCATGCAGCAAGCCACCGTACCTGAGGGGTCAGATGAAGTTCTCCTAAAAACCCTCGCCGAAAAGGGCCAGGTAAGTCTAGAGAGCTTAAGCAATGAGCTAAAAGCCGCAGCTGAACAGCTAAAAAAACGCAAACTCGTTACCATAGAACCAAAAACCACCCGAAGCCTAAGCATAACCGAAGAAGGCAAAAAAGCAGCTTCAACAGCCATAGTTACTGCTCCAGAGGTAACCAAGCTTACACCTGAACTAATTATTTCTGGGAAGTGGCGCGAAACCAAATTCCAAAAATACAACATAGAAGCTCCCGTCGCCAAAACTTGGCCTGGCAAAAAGCATCCGTACCTGATGTTTCTTGATGATGTCCGCGCAAAACTCATAGAGCTGGGTTTTCAGGAGATGAGCGGTACCCAAGTTGAAACTGCCTTCTTCAATTTTGACGCCTTAAACGAGCCTCAAGATCACCCAGCCCGCGAACCCACTGACGTATTTTACATAAAGGAGCCCAAATATGGCGATTTAGCAAGCCACTCTAAAGCAGTGGAGCAGGTCAAGCAGACGCACGAAAACGGCTGGATAACTGGCTCCACCGGCTGGGGCTCCAAATATACCCTTGAAGCTGCCCAGCGACTAATCTTACGCAGCCAAGGAACCTGCCTTAGCGCAAGAACCCTAGAAAGCGGCAACTACACGATACCCAGTCGCCACTTTGCCATTGCACGCGTGTATCGCCCTGAAATCACCGACCGCACACACCTTAGCGAATTCAACCAAGTTGAAGGCATAATCATCGATGAGAAATTGACTCTACGTGACCTATTAGGCGTTTTAGGTAAATTTGCTATAGAAATTGCGGGCGCAGAAAAGGTACGCTTCAAACCCGACTATTTCCCCTTCACGGAACCCAGCGTAGAGTTAAGCGCATACAAGACGGGTTATGGCTGGATAGAGTTCGGGGGATCTGGGATTTTCCGGCCTGAGGTGACTCAGCCTTTGGGTGTAAAAGTGCCCGTTATCGCTTGGGGGCTGGGTGTTGATCGCTTGTTTATGATGCATTCAGGTATTAGTGATATTAGACAGATTTTTAGTCAGGACCTTGAGTGGCTCCGTAAACAGCAGGTGAATTAAGATGCCAACAATCGATGTAGACTACCAAGAACTGCAACGTCTCCTTGGCATAGACTTAGCGGGAGACATGGAAAAACTAGACGACATACTGTCCTATGTTAAGGCTGAAGTTAAGGGCTTTGACGAGAAAGAGAACGCGGTTACTGTCGAGTTTAAGGATACTAATCGCCCTGACCTTTGGAGCGTTGAAGGCTTAAGCCGCGCATTACGCGGCTATCTAGGCCAAGAAAAAGGCATCAAAGCCTACTCACTTGGGAAATCGGATGTGGAGGTCACTGTTGATGCCAAAGTTTTTGGGATTCGCCCCTACATCTGCTGTAGCGTCATAAAAGGCATCCATCTCTCAGATGAAGTAATCAAGGGCATCATGCATTTACAGGAGAAACTTGACCAGACCAGCGGACGTAACCGCCAGAAAACCAGCATCGGCATCTACAACCTTGACTTAATCAAGCCGCCAATCCACTACACGGCGGTTAAGCCCTCAGAGGTTAGCTTTGTACCTTTAGGATTCAATGAAAAGATGGATCTCGATAAAGTGCTCGAGTGCCACCCTAAAGGACAAGAGTACGGTCACATAGTGAAACGTCACCCCCTCTACCCGATGCTCTTTGACAGCGAAGGCAGAGTGCTCTCTTTCCCTCCGATCATAAACTCAAATGACTTGGGCAAAATTACCGAGCAGTCCGTTAACTTGCTTGTGGAAGTTACAGGTACCGTTTATCAATCCGTTCTTAACACATTGAACCTGGTGACTTTGGCGCTTATTGACCGCGGCGGCCAAGCATCCAACGTGACAGTCCATTATCCTGCTGATGGGTACACTTTGGGTTCGGTGGTTACGCCCGATTTTAGCAGCCGCACTCTCGAGTTGTCTGTGGCTGACACTAACAGACTGCTGGGTCTTGGTTTGTCTTCAACTGAAATAGCTTCCCTGTTGGGGACTGCGGGCCTTGGCGTTGAGCGCGTTGAGGGTGATTGTTTGTCTGTGGTTGTTCCCTGCTACCGCGTTGACGTCATGCATCAAGTGGACCTCATTGAAGACGTGGCGATTGCCTATGGCTACAATAACATCCTGCCGCTTTGGCGTGAACTACCAACCACTGGCAAAGCCAAATCCGACCAGCGACTAATCAACATCGCACGCGACTTAATGGTTGGCTTGGGCTATCAAGAAACCCTCAACAACACCCTAACCAATCAAGAAACACTATTCCAGAAAATGAACCTTGAACCAACCAAACCTGCTGAGCTGGCTAACCCAAAAGTCAACACTATGACTTGCCTGCGTAACTGGCTTCTGCCAAGCCTCTTAGCATTTTCAAGCGTTAACCAATCGGTCGAGTTTCCCCAAAAAATCTTCGAGTTAGGCATAGTAACCCTGCTGGATGAGACTAAAGAGACAAGAACCCGAGACGAGAACTGGCTTGCCGCACTCACCACGCATCCTAACGCGAATTTCAGCGAAATAAAGTCAGCGTTGGATTCGTTTATGGCTAACTTTGGGGTTGAGTGGCAAATAAAAGCTGCTTCCCACCCGAGCTTTATGGAAGGGCGCGTCGGAGAGGTTTTGGTGGATGGCGTCTGTGTGGGATTTGTGGGTGAGCTTTATCCGGGTGTGCTTGAGGCTTGGAAGCTTGAGAATCCCGCAGCGGCGTTTGAGCTACATTTACAACCATTAATCGATGTGAAGCTGGCAAAGAAACACTGCTAGACCGCGCTGGCAAGCAGCGCTGCTTCCATTTTTTGGATAACTTAACTAGTTGTTTTCTTTTTTGGTTCCTTGTTCTCTTTTGTGGCGTAGGTGCCAGTTTGCCTGAGGCATGCTAACTTGGACGGCTTTTCTTTGCACAGTAGAGGTTTCCATTCTTTCGCCTCAAAGCAGGGCATTTACCTTCATAGCAGTTCATGAGCCACTGACAGGGCATCTTAACCTCGAAAACACGCGGCATGTATGCGTTGTCTCCTACGGTTTCGAGTTTCGGCTCAAACAGTTGTAGATTGCTGCTCAAGTAATCCGCCTTCCTTTTGATTTTTATTGTGTATCATGAGTGTTAGAACGTTTGATACGCCGCTCAAACCACGAAAATCCATTGCGGTTTCTCTTAGGGCACCAACGTTGTTAGTTTTTACTCTAACCATGAGGTCGTAGACTCCCCAAAGAACCTGCACATCCTCAACAATGGGAAGACGTTTTATATCCTCAAGGACCCTGTTTTCTTCGCCAACTTGGGTGTTGACTAAAACAACTGCTGATACCATTTCTGTTTCTCCTTATTTTCTTATTATTACATTAGAAAACTATTGAACCTAAGTTGTCGCAGCATGTAGCAACTTTTAGGAATTAAACGCAAGGTGGAAAGCAGGATTATGCTTGATTACCCCATTTTCCCCGGATTATCCTTTTCACGATAACCTTTAATGCCCAAGATAGCTATTTCATATGCAAACTGAACGGAGAAAAATTACTATGTTATCTCGCTCAGCTGTGGGAAAATTAAAAGCTATCTTAATCATCGACTTAATCATCGTTGCCTTCGCGGCGGGTGCCTACCTCTACCTGCTTGATCAAGGCACAATCACAGGCGCCTCAAAACCCGCCACCTTTGTCGTATCTGACCTCACAATAAACCCCGCCGAAGCATATGTGGGTGAATCCATCATGGTCTCAGTAAACGTAACCAACATAGGGGACGTTGAGGGTTCAGTGCTCATAGAGCTGGTTCTAAACGGCACAGTCGATCAATCAACTAATTTAACCCTTGCAGGGCTGCGGTCCTCCGAAATCGTCGAATTCCCTGTCATCAAAACCGTTGCGGGCAACTACAGCGTACAAATCGCCGATCAATATGGAAGCTTTAACCTCAAAGACGCTTCTCCCGACTCCAGCAAAATCATATTATCCAACCTCAAAACCACCCCCTACGAAGCCTGGGCCAACGAAACAGTCGCCGTCACCGTATCCGCACAAAACCCCTCCTCAGAAACCGACGAACTATACGTACGCGTAACGGTTAATGGCGAAATCGTCAACGCCACAGTGATCGAGATGGCTCCGGGAGAAACCCAAACCCTCACTTTTAATGTAAACGCATCCGCCGAAGGTAAGCACACTGTTAAAGTTAACACCCTTCAAGGCACGTTCGTTATTGTGAAGACGGGGTATCATACTTTGACGATTAACCGTTCAGGCGGCGGATCGAAGGCTTTACCTTTTACGTTAAATGGTGTTGAGTATCAGACGGCTTTCCAGGAGGTGCTGCCGGTTGGTGACTACAGTATTTCAGTGCCTACACCTTTTGATGTCGGTACAGGGGTGTTAGCGTTTGATTACTGGAGCGATGGAGTACGATCCGCTTCACGAACATTTACACTGTCTAACAGGCTAATTCTAGTCGCTTCTTACACTTTGATTAGCGGCTATGCTTCTTGTCCATCACTGTACGTGTGGAACGGGACAGGCTACTCATACATCACTGACGTGTCAAACTCTGGTTGGCTAGGCTACATCGGACACATTAACGCCGACGGATCAATCGTCTTTAAGAATGGAAACCCTTTTGATTACGTCAAGATAGAAAGAGACCTAATTGCTAGCAAAAACGGGAACTTTGAATTCGTACTTGCACAGCAATGGGACGAACTATTCTACCTCGACCAAGCATACCTTCTAGCAGTTGACCACCCAGCTGGCACCGACGCCTACATGTCCATGTCAAGTTACCTAAGCAAAGGTCCAACCGGAAGAATATACACAGTCAACAGCAGCAACATTCTCACGCCGGCCAGCGCAACCAATCAATACGGCGAAGACGTCTTAGAGCAGCTACGAACACTTGATGGCATATTTACTCCAGGAATCAACGGCTATGACAGCGTATGGAACAATATCACTCTAAACCAGTTAACGCTGGATCTGGGCGACTTAACTGATGCATCAGAGATAAAACTGGTGATTACCGGCATGGTTGACTGGGGCCTACCAGAACCATACTATGCATGGATTGAAAGCTTCCAAGCAGCTGCAGCCCAAGGCTTAATCCAAGACGGCACCGAAGTCACCCCAGCGCCCTTCCTAGAAGTAAGAGCCGCAAACGGATCATGGATACGCATTGAAAAGGACATACCAATTCCCGCAGACTACCGTTCACGCTCATACAGCGTCGAGTTAACAGGCCTCTTCCCAGAAGACACAGTAGACTACCAGATACGATTCAATAACTTCTTCAATGTCACTTTCGACTACATAGGTATCGACATATCACCGCAAGCACAAATAGATGTTCAAAGACTCGACCCTGACTCTGCGGATCTTAACCAGCTTTGGGAGACAAACTCAACCTCCAGAGGGGCATTCACAAGATACGGAGACGTAACCGAGCTACTGTTAGCTGCCGACGACATGTTTGTGATCGGACGCCAGGGCGATCAGGTGAATATTCTATTCGATGCTGACGCGCTTGAGCCAGTCCCAGAAGGCATGGTGCGTGACTACTTCTTTATCGTAGCCTGCTGGTTCAAGGATCCGCCAGGCGCTTGGGGATACGGCTTTGAGTTCACGGTTGACGAAATGCCATTCTTGGCCATGAGCGGCTACCCATATCCAAGTACAGAGAGTTACCCCTTTGACAAGGCGCACTTAGACTACCTGGCGAAATACAATACAAGGGTAATTCTCTAAACCCCTTCTTTTATTTTTTTAATTCATAATTTAAAAAATAATTTAAGTTACCCCTTCTATGCCATAAGGAATTTATTTCTTTTCGAGAGTTCTCTGTTGGTGGAATTTTTGGTAAGTATTGATACGCTTTATGGGAAGAACGTTATTGGATCTGGCGGTACAATTATCGGTGAAATTAAAGGCGCAGAGGTTAATACGGCCTCTTGGAGTGTTACTCATCTGCATGTTAAGCTCTCAGGTACGGCTTCAGAATCTTTAGGATTCAAAAAACGGTTCAGGAGCTCCACAGTATGTATGCCTGTATCGCTGATTACTGCTGTGGGTGATGTTGTGACAATTAGCAGTAACATAAACGAGTTAAGCCAGAATCCCCTAATACAGGAGTGCCCAGCACAGTAACAGCACGGGAGTATTCTGATTTATTTTTCTAGGTTCAACGTTAAAAACGCAAACAGCCGTATCTTTATAAGGGAACAAATAATTAATCAATACGGGTACACCCCTCAGAAATCGCCTGAGAAAAATGTCCTAAACTGCAAAATAAGCCCAAAAAGCCCCCTGTCCAAAAGGCTAATCCAACAAAACAAGGATTGAAACTTTCCCATTGTTTGCTAATCCCCTGTTAGTAGATACCGTCCAAAAGGCTAATCCAACAAAACAAGGATTGAAACGATGCTCAAGTGCGTCACGTTCCCACCAACTTAACCGTCCAAAAGGCTAATCCAACAAAACAAGGATTGAAACGCGATATAATGTCATCGGGACGACGTGGTGAACTCACTGTCCAAAAGGCTAATCCAACAAAACAAGGATTGAAACGTATTTGTAGGTGAATTAAGGTAGGGGGATTCAGGTCCAAAAGGCTAATCCAACAAAACAAGGATTGAAACCCCCAAATCATCCAATAGCAACTGTCAATATAAAAAGAAGTCCAAAAGGCTAATCCAACAAAACAAGGATTGAAACTAGCTCCCTGCGATTGAACCTGTCGGTACAAAAAAGTCCAAAAGGCTAATCCAACAAAACAAGATTGAAACGCTACCTCTATGAACATGACGCCCCTTGAATTTCTCCGCAGTCCAAAAGGCTAATCCAACAAAACAAGGATTGAAACCTGGGGTCAACCGCTGCAAGGATCGCATAGTCTATTTTGTCCAAAAGGCTAATCCAACAAAACAAGGATTGAAACCTGATATGTTCACGCATGAGAAGGTGACGGTTTCGGAGCGTCCAAAAGGCTAATCCAACAAAACAAGGATTGAAACTGATTAACTACCACCTTGTTTGGTGCCCCAAGCGCGTCCAAAAGGCTAATCCAACAAAACAAGGATTGAAACTATTTCTAGATATTACTATAGAGAGAGAGTGAGGTCCAAAAGGCTAATCCAACAAAACAAGGATTGAAACTGGCTACAAGAAACACAGTACAAAATGCGTATGTGGACGACGTCCAAAAGGCTAATCCGACAAAACAAGGATTGAAACATGGCGAAAGCTGCAGATAAAAGGGTAAAATGGGAGTCCAAAAGGCTAATCCAACAAAACAAGGATTGAAACATTCATCAGTTCTCATGTGCCTGCATCCGTGATTAGGTCCAAAAGGCTAATCCAACAAAACAAGGATTGAAACAGTGGAAAAGCAACTTCTTTCGCATATATAGTGCCGTCCAAAAGGCTAATCCAACAAAACAAGGATTGAAACTGATGGTTGTTTGTTCATCGCTGATATTGGTGTTCCCAGTCCAAAAGGCTAATCCAACAAAACAAGGATTGAAACTATTTCTAGATATTACTATAGAGAGAGAGTGAGGTCCAAAAGGCTAATCCAGCAAAACAAGGATTGAAACCCTGAAGAGTTGATCGTCGCGTACACTATACACACCTTTATCACAAGGGGTAGCCGTGCTAGCGAAAGACGGTGCAGGGGAACAGGCAAGCTTCTAGGAGACACCCAAGTATTTACAAGAAATTAAAGAATACATCTAGAAACGAGCTAAACTGGAGAAGCGATAGCGGCGTGGACTTAATTGTGATTTCAAATTCAAAACAGTAGAGTTCAAAAAAAGTTAAATACCCAAGCAGAAATAATGGCTCTTCTAATAGTGGAAGAGAGAGTTAACACGCTTGCTAGCCTACGAGTTATATCTAAAAAACAAGGCAAGTGACGTTGAGGCCGTTAAGCCTGTTCCAATCAAGAAAGCCTTTGTCAGAGTTGATAATGACGACGTTACTGTTCAACTGGATTCAAAAACGCTTGAACACTATGGAGAAAATCTAACCCCGACAGCTCGTGAATCCCATATTCGGGAGTCTCTGTCTATGCCTTCGAATAACCTTTCCTCTGTCGGTTTACCTTACAGGGGAACTGGAGCCGCCGCTAAAAAGCCGTACATAGAGTTCTATGGTTACTATAAAAATGGTCGGCTACAGATCTCTATAGCAGGCAAAAGTAATGGGCAGAAAGAAGAATATTCATACTCATATGACATTGAAAAAGACAAAGAATCTTCCTCAACTCCAAGCAAGCTATTATTTCTAAGGCTAGATAATAAAAGCTATTTTGCCAACAACAAGGTGCTCTTCGATCTCTATAGCGAATCCGGTGTAATAACGCCTGAGGGCGGCTTATCCTCAAAAGTGTTTCTTGAAGTTAGCAGAACCTTTTGCTCGTTTTGGAAAGGAAAAATCGTCCTTGAAAAGCATAAGGAATTAAAAAATTTTTCATTCCGCATAGTACTTTTGCCGATATCGATTCAATCTGAAGGGAAAGTCGAGTATAGAAACCAAGAAGATACCGATCCTTCAAGTGAAGATTTTGAAGATTGCTTTGGGAACTCTGCAACATGTTACCCTTCAGGGTCAACCATAAACGCCAAGTTTGTCTCTTTTGATGATAGAGCTTTTGCTATAAACTGTAAAACTGGAAAAGAGTTCTATCAAAACTTGGGTATAGGCAATGAGTCTTTCCCAAAGGTTTCTATGCCAACCGATAACGCTATTGTAATAGCTGGTTTAGAGTGGTATTTCTTTGACATAAGTGAGCCTTCGCTTAAATTTGAGGCAAAAGGTCGAGGCATCTATGATCAGCTGCTCAGCAATTATAGGCTTTTATCAAGCCGTTCTGGGCTTTCTGTTAGCCATCAATCAGCTTTAAAGGTCATATGTACTAAACGAGCGCAGGCAAAACTTGAAGTGCTTTTGGATGATAATTTAACATTAGACCAAATGAAAGAGATGTTTAGTCGTGCCCAAGATGGAATGGCAAGTCATCCTATGGCGTTAGAATCGCTTATTATTAAAAATAACAAGGACATCATCTGGATGGAGTACATTTCGGCTATTAGGTACCTTATGAACAGCACCTATTTTGACCGCTCCAGTCTAGTGCAACGTTATACCCAAATCCTCCGGGTTCAGCTTTGGAATTGGATAAAAAGTACCAAGCAGCTCAAAAAAGAAATCGACGATTTCTTTAGTACCTCCCATTTTTGCCTGAATTTATTAACAAAACATGATCGAGGAGTAGTTATGAACAAAAATGAAGCATATGCATACAAAATCGGCGTAATCGCCGGCAAGTACGTTAAATTTAAGCGTGCAAATAAAGAGGCAAACAATTCAACAAATGACATTTTAACATATTCCAAGTATGACAGGGAACACCTTCGATTTGTTTACCAGCGGATTGGCTTGGGCATTTCGCTTTCTAAGGCCAATACCGATCCTCTCGTCCAATCGATAAAAGATGATTTGCCTAAAGAAGAAATAGATGACGCCCAGGCTTATGAGGACTATTCGTACTTTTTCTACAAGGGTTTATTTGAAAATCTGACTTAAGGTGACAAACATGACTGCAAACCAACCTGAATTAAAAAACCTCAAAAAAGAATTACTCTTCTACTATGAATCGCGCCAAAACCCTAATGGCGACCCAGGCTTTGAAAATCAACCTCGCCTGCTGCCAGACGGGAGAATAATGGTCACCGACGTGCGCATTAAACGGACAATCCGTGATTATGCAAAAAGCAAGTATGGCGAAATCTTGTTTGTTGATTTTGGCGATGAAGGTACACCCGTTAAGGCCGATGATAGAGCTAAAGAAATCCTTGGCGGCAACCTAGGAGACGCCATTAAGGGTTTAGCTGTAAAGACTTTTGATGTCCCATTGTTTGGGGGACTAGTTACTATTAGAGCAGAGCGGGGAAGCTCCCAGAAGTTAACTGGTCCAGTGCAATTCGCTATAGGTAGGAGCGTTAACCAGGTACAAGTCTTGAATCCTATGATCACCGGCAGATTCGTGGGTAAGGAGAAAAAGAGTGATTCTTCAGATGGTGAAAAGCAGGAGCAGTTTAGCACCTTTGGCAAATTCTATGCAGTGGATTACGCTTTAATTAAGATACAGGGTGCTGTGAACCCTGCTAACCTAGGGGAATACCTAGAAGACCCCGAAGTTGTGGAGAGCTTCAAGAAGGCCGAGAGCAAACTGTTTTCTTGCCTTTGGGAAGGAACAAATGCGTTGATCAGTCGCTCCAAGTTTCCGCAGAGGAGCATATTCCTCTTCGAGGTAACCTATGACTCAGCGATTTACAATGACCTGCCTGTTTTGGTTGAAGAGGATCCAGCGCTTAAAGGCAGAGCTAGCGGTTTAACGCCTTCGCCGCTAAAGTTCGGCAAGTTGCTTGAAGCCTTAAAGAACCGCAAGGCTAAAGTTGTAAAAGTGCGGTTGGCATCCTGCAGAGAACTGCTCAATGATACGCAGCAACTCAAAGCTGGCATAGAAGCCCTTGGAATATCAGTTGAACTAGTCCCAACTGAAGAGCCTAAAGGGGCGACAGCTAGTTGAGTATCGTCTCCTTCGATTTGGAAGGAGACTATGCAGCTTTCAGAGACCCTTCGGTAACAACAAATCAAACTGTAACGGTCATACCATCCAAGAGTGCTCTGATAGGTCTCCTAGGTGCTCTACTTGGCGTAAAACGATCTCACTCGTTTGACTGCTTATTCAGTGAAGACTATCTTGACCTGCTACGGAAAACTGCTGTGGGCATTAAAGTTCGAAGCCCAGCGGTAAAATGTACCTTTTTTACAAATCACCGTTCACTCAAAGAAGCCAAAACTAAGCCATACAAAACTGAACTGCTGGCTAATCCTAAGTACACGGTGTATGTAAAATCCACTGACGAAGTAAACAGGGCTTTACTTGAGAGACTTGCGGATAATCGGTTTGTTTTTTCGCCGATGCTTGGACATGCGTATTGTCCTGCAATGATTCCACGGTTTGAGGAACTCTACAACGCTAAAGAGGTTGACCCTGAAGAGGTAAGTACCTCTTGCGTGCTTTTAGACGAGCTTATGGAATCAAAAAGTAGAAACTCGGGCGTAAAATTCGGTTTTTCTGATTCATCCACCAAGGTAATCGTGGAACGGCACCTACACCATTATTACTCTGGCGAATCCTTGAAAGGTTCAGTACTGCGCTTCTATATCCCTGTGCCTGAGAACGATAAAAGCTCGGTTATAGAAATCAGTAAATATACTTCGGCGTTGTCTTTGGCTAAGTTTTATTCTGTTGAAGGTTCCGACCAAGCTTTGTGCCTTTTCTAGGGGGAATCAGATGGATCGTTTCTTAGCTCGTCCGATTAGTGTGGGCAGTAACAATTCGGGGTTGCTTGAGCACTCTCTTAGGACGGCTAATCGAGCGCGAGAGATCGCTGCCAGCATAGGTGTAGGGGAAGCTGCATATTACGCAGGATTACTGCACGATGTTGGTAAGCTAAATCCATATTATCAGATTTTCTTCTCTAGTGGAGCTACCAATGAGGAATACATTAAGGCGCATTCCATTTTTTCGGCTTTAGCGGCATATAGGCTGCTTAATGCGGCCGTTTTGGTGGAAAGCGCTGCTCAGATGCAGACGCTTTTTGCAGTGGCGGGTCATCATTCGAAGCTTTCTCAGTTTACCAAAAGCTTAGAGTACATTGACCATGACAGGGCGCGGTTTGAGAAAAGCCTCCATGGGACTTATAGAAACTTGGAACTTTTCGTGCAAACTGTAAGGGAAAACGAGGCATTCAAAGGATTAGCTTGGGAAAAATGCCTAAGGAAATTCTTAATCACACCTCGGAATGAGGAGGACTACTTCTCAGATGGCGACTTTGTTTCAGAATTCTTGGATTTTTCTTCAGTTTTCTCTGCGCTTATCCAGGCTGATCGAGGAAGCTTCTTTGATAATTGGCAGCCGCCTTCTTTTAACATTATGCTGAACACGGATGTGCTTGTAAGAAAAAGTTCTCCTCTTTCTGATCTCCGTATGAGCTTTCAAGAGTGTGTCCTTAATGGAAACACGCTTGGAGATAATCTGGAAATTCTTGAGGCACCCACTGGTATAGGTAAAACGAAAATTTTCCTAGATATCGTTCGGAAGGTTTCGGGTGGGCAGAGTTTTGAGCGGGTGTTTTATTTTTCCCCGTTGTTGGCTTTAACCGATGATTTTGAGAGTAAACTGTTCGGGACTGAGAAAGATGTGTCTGTTCTTAGTCAAGCTGATGCAGAGCAAGTTTTGGTTTATAATCATGCCTTTACTGGTAGCTTGCTTAAAAAGCGGCTTGCAAGGGATTCTTTTTTTGATGTGAACGACGAAGGCCCCGAATTTTTTAAGACACAGGAGTATTTTGAGCGCGAGTCATTTAACAAACCGCTAATCGTTACCACAACCCAGAGACTGCTAATGGTGCTCTACTCGAATCAGGTCTCTGATAAGGAAAAGTTTGTATCTTTCAAAAATTCCTTCCTGATAATCGATGAGGTCCAGACGATTCCTAAAGTGATTCTTCAGAACCTCGTGTCTTTACTTAAGGTGCTTTCTGAGCGGTATAATTCGAAGGTGCTTTTGGTCAGTGCTACCATACCTAGTGAATTGCAGGGGTTACCCAAGTTGGGGACTCCGACAGAGACTGTAGATCGTTATCTGCAGAGGACTGCTAAACGTATTGAATACAAGGCTGCGTTAGACCCCGAAAACGAGGCAGAGCTTGCTGGCTGTGATGGTCACACTTTGTTTATGCTTAATACCCGTCGTAAGGCTTTGGCTTTCCTTGAGAAATTGTCGCCTGTTAGGCCTGATGTGCTTTACTTGTCGAGTGGTATACGGAAATGTGACCGGCGTAAGATTATCCAAGAACGGTTGCGTGGAAAGGAGCCGGCGATGGTTGTTTCTACGCAGGTTTTAGAAGCGGGTGTGGATGTGAGTTTTGGTCGCATGTACCGTGAGGTAGCGCCGTTAGATAGCATTGTGCAGGCTATGGGGCGTCTTAACCGTGAGGGGGAACGGAGCGATCCTTTGCTTACTGTTTTCCGTGTTGACGGCGACCATTTGCCCTACAGTAAGCTTGAGTTTGATGAATCGCTGGATTTGATTCCGCGGTTTAACTCTTCTATTGATCTCTATAGGGCGTTACCTGCGTATTATGCGAAGGTTTCCGCTGAGAACTTGCGGAACAAGAAATTGGCTGAAGAGCTAGATGAAAAGATGAAGCGGCTGAATTTTGATGACGTCTGGGCTTTCGTGCAGAAGCATGCTTTGCCTACTGAGTTGGGAGATTCGATTCTTGTGCCAGACCCTGAGGATTGGGATGAAGTTAAATGCAGGTTTTTGTCTTTAGGTTCAGATGGTGGTAAACGTAAGCTCTATAGGCAGTATGCTGAGTTTATGGCTCAACTGCCATGTGCCCTTGGGCAAATCGGCGATTTGGAGTCTTTAGTTGATGAGGAGCTGCTTGATAAGGGCGTGCTTATGCCTAAACGGGAGTGTCTTAGTGTAGTATATGATTCTAAGGTGGGCTTGGATAAGTGGGTGAAAAAGTGCTGAGTGCAACGGCAGATCGGCAGGATAATGCTTTGATTAAGATGTGCCGGGTTAAGCTTAACGTTTCAGATGAGGATCGCAGATATATTTCGTCAGTTAAGCTGAGGGGTTTTCTTGGTAGCCTCTTTGTTGATAACGCTGAATTCCACCATCATGCGGAGCGCTCTTATCATTATCCGCTGGTTCAGTACAAGCGGGTTAGAGGCGACTTGATAGTGCTTGGGCTTCAGGACTATGCTACGGTCTTGATGAATAAGCTGCCGATTGTAGATAGTATTTCTACTAGGCGTGGAAGTCTTAGGGTGGACAGCCAAGAAATGGAGCTGACGACCTGGCAGGTACGTAACGTTTCTTGTTGTTATGATTTTGTGACGCCTTGGCTTCCGCTTAACGAGGTCAACTACTCTATCTTTAAGGATTTGGATCAAGAGAAGCAGAAGGCTTTTTTGGAAAAAATCTTAGTCGGCAACACACTCAGCTGCCTAAAAGGCTTAGGCATCTTTGTAGACTACCGGATTGAATCCTACTTGGTTTCGTTCCGTTCCTACCCCGTGAGAGCCCACGGAAACCTTTTCGAAGCGTTCTCAGCACGTTTCTTCTTAAACGTTGACCTGCCTGACTTTTTGGGTTTGGGGAAAAGTGTGTCAAAAGGATTTGGTACTATTAGGCGAGCGTTATGATAGTTGAGATAAGTGATCATGGTAGTGTGTTAAAAAGAGATCATGAATGCTTCATTGTACAAACACCTGCTGGGAAGACAGAGATTCCTGCTGAGAAAGTTGATGCTGTTATAGTAACCGCTAATGCGCTGATTAGCACTCAGGCAGCTGCTTTATGCTTAGAAAAGAACATTCAGCTGGTGTTGGCTAATTGGTCTGGCAAACCGTTTGGAAGATTTTGGGTAAGTACTCCGGGCAGGGCAACAGAAATTAGGCGGAGTCAGTATCTGCACCAAGATACCCGTTTGGCGTTTAAGATTTCCAAAGATATAGTTACATGCAAACTCAGAGCACAAAGGAAACTTCTTGTTGATCTCAAAAGTAACCGCAAAGTTCCAAACGAAACAACAAGCAACGCCATTAAAGCACTGACTAAATCATTACATAGCGTAAACAGCCTGGATTACTCGCTTTCTTTTAAGCAGACTCTTTTGGGAATTGAAGGGTTCGCAGCTGCCGAGTATTTCTCCGCTATCTCCTCTGTTCTACCTAAGAAGTATGCGTTCAAAGAACGAAGTCGGCAGCCTGCGCGAGATAAATTTAATGCGGTTCTTAATTATGTCTACGGTCTTACCTATTCGAGTGTAGAGAAGGTTGTTATTCTAAGTGGCTTAGACCCGAATGCAGGGATATATCACGCTGACTCTTATGGTAAACCGACTTTGGTTTTCGATATAGTAGAGCTGTTTAGGGCTAAAGTTGATCGTATTGCAGTGAAGCTGTTTACAAAAAAATATGTTAAGGACTCTTGGTTTACGTCTTCAGAGGATATGCCCTTAGGTGTCTTCCTATCTAAGGAGGGACGAAAGGCCGTCATTACGGCCTACATGCAAGATGAATCTGATGCTATAGAGAAAGAAAGTTGGTTGTACTGCAGAAAAATAATCGCTACTTTTTTAGAGGAGGGTTAAGGCCTTGAAGAAGTCTATGTTTTATGCTGTTTATGATATTTCTGATAATAAAACCAGAACGCATACTATTCAAGCGCTCAAAGATGTGGGTTTTGTTCGTATACAGAAAAGTGTTTTCTGCGGGTCTCTATCTACTCAGCAGAAAAAAGACCTTATAGAAAATCTTAAACGGATTACTGGGGAAAATGAATCTGTATATCTGATTTTAGCGTGCCAGAAATGCTTTGGGAAAGTCACAATTATTGGTCGCGGATTTGACAAGGAATATGTCGCTAATGATTTGGAGAGTATGGTTCTTTGAGCAACTACCTCACTGTAACAAACGCGGTGGAGCATGCCTTCTGCCCAAGATTTACCTACTTTCAATTGGTTTTAGGAATCGAACAAAGAGAGGGCAAACGCGGTACTGTCCAATCTGGTCGTGCTTACCACAGTCGGCATTCAACCACTAACAAAAGCTACAAGATAAAGCGACTGGATGGTGTCAAACGAACTGAGCTTCTGCTTTACTCAAAAAAACATTTGTTTTCTGGAAAAATTGATGAAGCTATAGAAACAGATAATCAGGTTATGATTATAGAGCGCAAGTATTCGGATTATATTTTTATAGGTTCAACCTTAAAAACGCAGTTGGGTTTACTGGCTGTTCTTGCAGAGGAAAACTCTGGTAAAAGTGTCAATCAGGCTATCGTAGTTTTTGACAAAAAGGAACGAGTGGAAGTAAAAGTTAATATTACCAAGAAAGTCAAGCAAGACGCGCTTTTGATGCTCCAAAAAACAAGTAATACAATAAAGACCGGCAATATGCCCTTCTCAAAACATGATAACCGATGCCTAAACTGTTGTTATAGAAAGATTTGTCCCTAAGCAAGATACATTAAAAAACATTGATTTGTAATAAAAGAAGACTGTGCTCCCAGGCTTTTATCTACAGGCTAATGCTACCGAAGCAACACTCACAATTATGAAGGGTAGAATCAGCCATACATCTACATTGAAGAGCATTGTAATCCCAAAGCATAATACAGTGCTAACGGCAGAGATTGCTATAGCTAAACTTTTCGTTCGATTCCAATTTTCACGTGGTTGAAGATTTAACAAGTCGTTGTAGAGCAAATGGCGTTTGCTGAAGAAGCCATAGCTGAGTAGTAGTACAATGGGTCCTAAAAGTGCAGCCCAAAGGAAGTCAGATGTGAAAATCGTGAACGCCGTCATC
>JBLNCY010000008.1:0-70510 GCA_050261115.1 Methanocella sp. | reverse complement strand
GCTGTCATTACGAACTTCTTGCCTGCCATTTTGCTGGGCATTATCGTTCCGATTCTTGCCAAAGTAATGACTTGGTATGGTCTCCAGCCACAAAAGCACGCTGGATACTAAAATCCCCACTCTTCTTTCTTTTTGTAAAACTTAGTCAATCGTCCTGTGTTGTTTATTGCTGTCCTGTTAGTTGTTGCTGTTTCCGCATGGATTTTTTTTTGAAGTGTCTGTTGCTTTGCCGATAGACCATCTCCCTTATATATCGAGTCAACCACGGGGTTCACCCCGCCCTTGACTGGGTAGATGCTTGTCTTTTTATGGAGGCGTCTACAATGATATTTTATGCCACACAAGCAATTAGACAGCGAAGTCTGGTGTTGCCAGTACTGCCATACCTTCTCGGACTTAGATTACGATAAAGTTGTTTACCACGAAATAACTACTCATCATGCAGGTTGCCCAAAGAAGTAGTTTCCTTATCGATTTTTTGGTTGCATTTCTTGCAGACTTCCGCGTCTTCTTCTACCAAGGCGCCGCAGTGAGAACAAATCACAGTCTCTGTATAGCTGTCTTGTTCTAGGGGTATAAAGATGGGGTAGGATTGGTAAATCAGAAGTAACCCAAAGAAGATGCCGCCGATGACTGCAAGGGGGAGTCGAGTGTAAACACCCGAAGGCAACTCTACAGTAAAAAGGTAATACGCTCCATACACTGCGAAGCATAAAATTAAGCAACCCACAACAAACATTATGGCGAGTGCAACTTTGAAGCCTCTCATGGCCCTTCACTTCTCTATAGACTAGTTTTTCCTTAAATTAATTCTCCAAAAAGGGACTGACGTCATATTGGGGGGGGGTTAGGGTTTTCGGGTAGCCAAGACTGAAATCAAGTTCATGTGCTTCCCTGCACCTGCCTCCATAGCAGGCCTATCCCTAACAGCATACGGATTATCCGTAGCTAACCAGTCACGCCAGCATTCATCATGACAAGACAATTCTCCAATGCTTTTGATGCTGATTTTCCTTGATTTGGACAGCAGATTGGCCCACCATTCACAGCTATGAAAGGCCTCGAGGTCTTTTGCGGCCCAGGAGAGGAAAAATTCAGGCGGCAAACGGTCATGGATATCCTTCTTAAGGCCTGGAAACGCCAACGCAATGACGCCGTTGGGTTTGATTAAAGGGGTAAGTTTTTCATCCACGAAGGTTTCGCTTTCGCCAAAATAATGGTAAGCATCAACGCTGATGGCGGCATCAAAGTACTCATCGGCGTAGGGTAGGTCGTTGGCGTCTGCGTGGATTGGGATAATCTGGTTGTCTAATCCGAGCTGTTTGAAGCGGTTATAGTTTTCCGTAGCAGATATCCAGAGGTCGGTGGCGAATACTTGGACGCCAAACTCTTTGGCTAAGAATATGGAGGTGAACCCTTTACCGCAGCCTAAATCCAGCACCCTCATGCCTGGCTGCAGACCAAGGTCCAAAGTTAGCTCTTCTAGTATTTTGAGAGCGTTGGGCCCCATCAGGTTATCCTTTACAAATTGCTTATCGTATTTTGCCGTTTTTGGGTATTCCATGGTATTCGCCTGTTTCTGACTCCGCGCTATACCTCAAAGAGCAGAAAAAGGTATCGGTAATCCACCGAAGCCGACATCAGTGTGGAGGCGTTTAGGTGAGGGTTTGGTTCCAGTAGTAAACCCGCTCATACCTTGCATTCGTCACGGGGTATGCTTTGTCCTCGAAGACTATATCAAGTCGGGTGCCGTACAGTTCCAGCAGTATTCCCATGTTGGTGGCTATTTGCTCGGTTTTGTCGTCTGTGGGCCAAAATCCCCAGATGGTGTCGTTGGGGTTACGCATGCCCCAGCCATAGTTGTGTGGCAGAATCAGCGCCGCTTCAGCTTTGCTGTGATCTGGGTACTCTTTGGTGTGTATATCCTGCCAGAACTGGTAAAGCGCCATATAGTGTTCGTCAGTCATGGCTGCCGCCGTGTTAATGCCTTCTTCATCTTTGGCGTAGTCGAAAATCATTATGTATTTAGCGCCAGCCTGGTATGAGGCCAGCATTTGATCGTAGATTTCTTTTGCACTAGCCAGAAAGGGCACATCAGTGTACTTCCAGGTAATCATGGCGCCCCACTCCTTATTCTGTAGCCGAGCAGCACCCTTCACTTGCGCAATGTGTTGAGCTACGCTACCATTCCAGCCCAATTCAGCAAGCATAACGTCGTATCCGCCGATATAGGCCCACCAGTACAAGCCATAATCCGCAGTCAACGTCGTAATGTTAACGTCATTTAACCTCTGCAGCCCAGGGTCCCACTTAAAAACCAAATCATAAAAGTGGGCTTCCAAATCATACTTTTCAGGCTTAATCCCACTTTCTACGTGTACTTTGAGTTTCTCTTGAATTTGGTTTAGCACCTGCATGGGATAGAAATCTATAGCGCCTAGGTGGGCGCCGCTTTCTTCAAAGAACCTAGTCCATTCCCCATCTAACTGGATTCCGCCAAGCTCATCGTTATAGTACATGCCTAGAAATTTGTCGCCCCAGCGTTCCGTCCAGTTCTTCTTCATGTCCGCGGTGTCTGCGTCCCAGAACCATGTAGTAACATTATCCTCGGTTACGCTGTCAATTCCGAGGTTGATTATGATGTTTAGGTCGTTGGCTGTGGCGTAGTCGCAGATTTCATAAACCGCCGTTTGGTTTCGGCTTAATGCGCTTCTGCCGGTGTCAAGGACAAAGAGGTTTGTGTAGTCCTTGCTTCGGTCGATTACGGCTTTAGCTTCGGCGGTGCTGTTTCCGCAGAATGCAATGCCGACATAGGGTTCGGATTGTATAGTGGCTTGACTGCCTCCATCTAAACTGTACAGGTATGCCCCAAATGTAGAGACCGTCAAGATGATTACAAGGAAAATGGCGATTAGGAGCTTCCTGACGTGTTGAACGCCACTCGTTACTTTTACCTCCAAACAGTCTGAGGTGTACTTCTGCTTATAGTTTTGCCAAAATCACCCAGAGAAACACTCGCCCCTAAGGAATGCAAGCCTAATACTTCTGGCTACACCGTTATGTCTATAACCGCTTATGGTGCTGGGAAACCTGTGGCTATAGGTTACCCATTATTCTGCGAATCTTGTCTACCAGTAGCGCATTATCCTTCGCAGATCGCACCGTCACCCGAACAAAACTGTCATCCATACCCATAAAGGTGCAGCAGTCCCGAATCAAAATCTTCTCCTTAGCCAATAGCTCCTTTAGCTTGGTGGAGGTGAGCTTGCGGTTTAGGATTTTTATCAGCAAAAAGTTTGTGGTTGAAGGAAATACCTCTAAGCCTTCGATGGCAGAGAGTTCTTTGGCAAGTTCCGCGCGGTTTTTGCGGATGGTTTCTTTGGTGGTCTGGATGAATTCGGTGTCCCTAAAGGCGGCAAGCGTAACCGTATTCACTAGCCCATTCATGCTCCAGGGCTGGCGAACAGTCTCCAGCTTGTCGATAAGGCTTGGGGCGGCGACTGCGTAGCCGAAGCGGATGCCTGCCATGCCGAAGAACTTGGTGACGGAGCGGATTACAAAGAGGTTATCGTAGTCTTTCACCATGCCTGCCACAGTGTGCTTGTCGCCTTC
The DNA here is from genome assembly GCA_050261115.1 of Methanocella sp. Classification (GTDB taxonomy): domain Archaea; phylum Thermoproteota; class Bathyarchaeia; order Bathyarchaeales; family Bathycorpusculaceae; genus Bathycorpusculum. Next base: position 66,898 of record JBLNCY010000008.1, on the reverse strand, counting down.
GTCGGCGAACTCGATGTAGTTTTCGTCGATGCTAAAGATGATGTCGCGTTTCTTGCAGTAATCAACCAAGCCCATGACTTCGTCTTTGGTGTATAGGCGACCGGAGGGGCTGTGGGGGTTGCAGATGCACAATATTTTTGTATCGTCGGTTACTGCAGCTTTGATTTTATCGCTCTCTAGATTGAAGTCAGTGGGTAGCTGCACGAAAGTCACTTCGCCGCCAACCCGCAGCGCTGCCTTCTCATACTCGGAGAATGATGGCACGGGAATGAGCGCCTTAAAGGTCTGGGGTAGGGCTTCGGTGATCATGTAAATGAGTTCTATGCTGCCGTTGCCAAGCAAAATGTTCTCTGCTCCAACACCGTGCCCAATGTAGGCTGCTATGGCTTCTTTGAACTCTACTGGGTTAGGGTCAGGATAAAACTTTATGAGTCGAGCATTCGCTTTGACTGCTTCTACGGCTTTTGGTGGAGGCCCCATAAAGTTGATTGGGCCGCTGAATTCAAGCACTTCTTCTAAGGGCAGGTTGTGTTTTCGGCTAAACCCCCATATGTCGCCGCCGTGGCTTACAAATCTGCGTTTTTTACATGTGCTTGACATTTCCCTCTTCCTCCATTAGCTGGGCGATTTCTTTTTCGACGAGCAAGTCGGCTTTGTAATGTTGATTATACAGGTTAACGATTTTGTATAACCAGTACACCCCGCCGACACCTAACGTCAGAATTGTAATCAATACATATGTTGTTTGCGGTATGGTCTGAGTCATGAAAACCCGCCTCGGCAAGACACTGGCAAGGTAATCGTCCTCCTGCCGCTCGTGCAATACTAAGTCGTGGGTTAAGACGTAGAGCAGAACAAACGCTGGAAATACAAGGATGATGCTGGCTGCCCAGAGCTTTGCGTTACGCTTCTTGGGTGCAGCATGGACCGGTGATGCCTGCTGCCCTTTGATTTTGTGGTAATCAGCTATTTTCTGTTCGAGTTCTGCTGTTTTTTCAAAATGGCAATTCCTGCCCTCCACTAACCGATGAAACATCGGAAAGAACACGGCGCCAAAAGTGACAACGGCACCTAGAAACCACATGGAAAACCAAACTTTGCGGTCATTAAATGTTCTTGTGTCAATGGCGGCTTGCATCTATGGGGTCTTTCCCGTTTGATTGGTTACAAGGTTGGGGTAGCCAAACTTTATAAGGTCTTCCATTGGTGGTTTACGTAAAATGAGCCGACGCCAAATGATGCTCTCCATAATAATTCCCGTTTACAACGAGGAATTAACAATAGGCAACATTATTGACCGCACCAAGACGGCGGCGCAGAAAATTGGCTTACCTTATGAGATAATTGTAGTTAACGACTTATCCTCTGACCGCTCACTTAGGGTTGCTTGCCGACGGGGCGCCAGAGTTTACACCTTAAAAGAGCATCTAGGCAAGGGCTATGCGCTCCGAGCTGGCTTTGAGCAGGCACGAGGCGACATAATTGTCACGATCGACTCTGATGGGTCGCATTGGCCCGAAGAACTCCCCGAAGTCCTAGCTCCCATCCTTGTAAACCAGGCGGATATGAGTATCGGTAGCCGATACCTAAACCACAAGCGAGTTGAAGCCCGCAAACTCAACAAGTTCGGTGTACGTATATTCAACCACCTTATCCAGCTCTTCACGGGCGTAGCCATAACCGATAGCCAATCAGGCTACCGCGCCATGAAGCGGGAAGTGCTTGAGGGGCAAAAGCTAAAGTCAGGCGAGTACGAAATAGAGTCTGAGATGCTGGTAAAAACCGTAAAAGCTGGCTTTAGGGTGGCAGAGGTTCCCATTACGTTTGAGCAACGAACCTACGGCCATTCGGGCGTGGATCCGATGGTGGATGGCTCAAAGATTATGCTCTCAATTATATTGGCATACCTAAAGGGGTAAGAGGCTTGGCAGACGATTACCCTAAAATCTCCATCATCGTAGCCGCCTACAATAATCAGGACACCATAGGGGAATGCCTAAAGGCGCTTCTGGATCAAGATTACCCCCAAACCCACTACGAAGTCATCGTTATGGATGGCGTCAGCCAAGACCGCACCGTAGAAATCGCCAAGCAGTACCCCGTAAAAGTAATTTCTATACGCCTAAACTGTCCCGCTGCCTACAACTATGCCCAAAAAATCGCAGCCTACCCCATCTTGGGCTTTGTCGATTCCGACGCAAGAGTCGAGCGATTGTGGCTCAAAAAACTCGTCCCCCACATATCAGAAGCCAACGTGGCGGGTGTCAGCGGAAGCATCGACACATGGAACAGCGACAACCCTTGGGCAAGAGCCATCGGTTATGAGTTAAAGATGCGCTATCAACGCATAGGGCGCTACACGGGGCGCATCGCCACCATGAATTTGCTCCTCAAAAAAGCCGTGGTCGAGGAGGTCGGCGGCTGGGATGAAAAGCTGCCCAGTCAATATGACACGGACTTTGGCTTTCGCATGACCTCAAAAGGCTACAGAATCGCCTATGAATCCAGTGCGTTATGCTACCACTACAACAGGCCTACACTCAAAGCATATTACCGCCAACAGCGCCAGTATGGCAAGAACACCTTGAAACTCTACTTCAAACATAAGCATCTTGCGAAGGGCGACGAAATCACCGATGTCGGCATGAATATACAGCCGATTCTACTCTTGGCAGCCGCCGTATTGTTTATCTTGGGTTTAATTCCTTCTCTGCGGTTGCTCTGTGTTGGCTCAGGCGCAATCTTGCTGGCCATGTTGGCCTATTTTGTTTATTCAGCAATCAAAGTCTCCATTAAATTTAGTGATTGGTCTGCGATGCGGCTTTTGGTGCTCTATTACGTGCGTTCAGCGGCTTGGTTTGTCGGCGCCACAGACACTACCCTTCGCTACCTCCTTAGGAGAAGCCATCCATGACTAAAGTCTGCTTTGTCTCACCCGAATTCTGGCCCCTCACAGGCGGCACCGGCAGCTATGTCTACTACCTCAGCAATGAACTCATAAGAAACGGCTACCGCATTCACGTCGTCACCGGCAGCAACCAAACCCAAGACGTCCATGTAAACCCTCAACTTGACGTCTCCTTCCTAAAAAGCCCAAAAATGCCCGCCGTTAAATCCTTCATCCTTGCTGGTAGCAGCTATCGAAAGCTACAGAGCATCAAAGACACCGCAGACATCGACGTCATGCATCCCCAATTGCCGCTCACACCCAACTTTGCGGTGCCCCCAAACTATGGCAAAACGCTTGTCTGCACCGTACACTCTACTTGGAAAGGCGAAGCAGAAGCAATCCGCAGCGAACCCTTCATGCGCCTAAACGCCAACGAAAAAGTGCTCATAACTCTCAATCCGATGCTGCGGTTCTTTGAAGAAACTATGATTCACCGCGCCCGAAAAGTCATAGCCGTAAGCGAATTCACAAAATGGGAACTGACAAACTATTACAAGATTCCGGCCCACAAAATCAAAGTTATCCATAACGGAGTTGACACCAAAAAATTCCAGCCAGCCGCCGACAAAAGAAAAATCAAAGGCGAGCTCGGATTCAACCCAGATGACATAGCAATCGTCTCTGTGGGGCGCCTCTATGCACGCAAGGGTCTATTTACCCTAATCGAATCCATGCCCCCAGTAATCAAAAAGTTTCCCAACGCGAAGTTCATAATCAGCGGTAAAGGGCAAAGCGACGAAATGCAAAAACTCATCACACACGCCACACGACTCGGCGTCATAGACAATATCATTTTCACAGGCTACTACCCCGACCAGAAGCTGCCCAAACTCTACCAGGCGGCGGACGTGTTTGCGTTCTCAACTTTCTATGAGCATCATCCCTTTGCCGTTTTGGAGGCGCTTTCCACTGGGCTGCCCGTCGTTACTACCACCGTTGGTGGCATACCTGAGACGATTCAAAGCGGCAAAAACGGGTTCCTGGTCAAACCCTTTGATGAAGAAGCGTTCGCCGACCGCATTCTCTATCTGCTTGAGCATAAAACGTTCGCATCCGAGATGGGTGCAGCAGCAAGAGAAACCGTTGAGCAAGAACTGGATTGGCGAATTGTGGTAAAGGATGCTATGAAAGTCTACGACCAAGCATTACGCTGACCAGAGGTATGGCTATACGAGTTGTATAGGTTCGCGTCGGTACATCTTTGTTATCCGCTGAAACAAGTGAATAATATCAAGTGAGCAGAACATCAACTTGGTGGCGTATTCATGTTGGTATATTTTCATCTGTAGCTTCACTGGTAAATCGATGTTGGGATGCTCAAATCGGCTTGCAACCTCCTTCACTGGCACCCCTTCGACCCGGATAGATGCAGCGTCAAAGTTTACTTTGTCAGCGACGTATTTGAGGTAGGTTTTCCGCCAGTTCAGCATCATCACATCGGTTGCAATGATGTCGAGTGCTAGGGCGTCGTTGCCGGTGAGGAATAGCCCCATCTTTTTGGGTTTGCCCTTGGTTGGGCCGTTACCTTCGATGCCTATGCGGGCATCCATTATGGTCAACGTGGGCTTGAGCACTTGGTAGAGGCGGTAGAAGACCTCTGGCAGGTAGGGGTGGAGGTAGATGCGGCGGTTGCTTGGGATGCAGCCAAACAGATTCTTAAGCGCCCCTGTATACGCCATAAACTCATGCGTCTTCATCAAAGGCAAATCCACAACGGCGTCGGCGTCAAGCACGGTTTTAGGCAGATAGAGGCGCTTGAGCGGCGTGTGGGTTTGGAATTTAACTTCCACCACTTTATCATCAGAGAGATTAACGGCGACTCCACCCGCGGATTCAACTGCTTCTTTCATGCCTGTCTTGTCAAAGGCTGTCCAGCAGGGATAGTTGATGCCGTTGGATTCGCCCACGATTACTTCTCTGTTGCCATCACGGAGTAGGCTGACGACTTTATGCATGACGTCGGGGCATGTCACAACACCCGGGAGGTATTCGGGGTGGCTGAGGTTGGGTTTAATGAAAATCCGCTTTTTGCCGCGCAGTCCAGCGTTGTTGATGGCTTCTTTTATGATGCCGCTTATGTCTTCGCTTGCACGACTAATCCTAACAGAATTAGCAGCCATTGGCGATTTTCACTCCATTCAAGCATCCGGGGTCGCCGCAGAGGGTGTCACCGTCATGGTAGGCTGCGCTGCGGGCGCGGCATCCGCCACAGATGAACTTGTAGGTGCATTTGCTGCAGCTGCCTTTAAGGTTAGCTCGGTTGCGGAAGGCGTTGAAGAGTGGCGCGTTAAGCCATATGTCATGAAAAGAGCGCTCCTTAAGGTTACCCACGTTAACGGGTAGGAACACACAGGGCCGCACGTCGCCTTGCGGGGATATAGCGCAGTAGAGTCTACCTGCACCGCATCCACCGATGAACTCGCCCAGAGGCACCGCTTTCTTGGTAACCTTGACGGTTTGCATATGCGCCAGCGCTAACGTCACATCACCAGTGCCTGCATCGCCTTGGCATTGAGTCGCTACACGGGCAAGCTGTGGAGCCGTGGCAAGGATGGTGGTTTTGCAGCCAGCAGACATACGATTAATCAGGTACCGCATGACATCTTCCCGCTCCTGCGCTGAGAGATCCTGATCAGAGTGGTTTTTACCGCGACCTGCGGGGATGAAATTGAAGTAAGTGAAGCGTTCCACCTCAAGCTGCTCGGCTAAATCGATAATCGCGGGGAGCTCTGCCATGTTGTTTTTGCCCACAGTGGTGGCTATGCAGGCGCATATGTCCGCTTCCACACAGTTTTTGAGTCCAGCAACAGCCCTGTCAAAGGCGCCGGGAACGCCTCGGAAGTCGTCATGTGTTTTGGCCGTGGCGCCATCGATGCTTATGTCGACATAGTTTACGCCGGCTTGCTTGAGTTTAGCGGCGATTTCTTTAGTAAGTAGGGTGCCGTTTGAGGCAAGCGAAACATAGAGCCCCCGCTCAGAAGCGTGCCTGGCTACCTCGAAGAAGTCTTTTCGGGTTATGGGTTCACCTCCGCTAAACGCCAACGCAGTAACGTGGGCATCGGCCAGCTGGTCCACGACGTTGAGGGCTTGTTCCGTGGTGAGTTCGTCTGGGTCGGGTTCGCCGCTGTTGCTGTAGCAGTGTTTGCAACGGAGGTTACATTTGTGGGTGAAATCCCAAACCACAAGAAACGGCGCAACTAGCGCCATAGGCTTTTGTATGCCAAAATGCTCAAAGGACTCCACCAGGTTGAGGACGGCGTTGCGTGCATATCGATCGGTTAAGAGTTTTTCGACTTTGGCCCGCTTAAACCCTAAGGCGCGACGTAGAAACTCTATCCAGAAGGCGATGATTTTGGAGTAGAGCGGGCTGCATTTGCTGCAGTTGCGGTCGGTTTTGCCGCCGTAGTCATCTAGCGCCGCTTCGAGTACGGTTCTTCCGCATTGGGGGCACTTTTGTAGGGAGAGTTGGAGCATGCGCTTGGTCATGGGCATGGAGACGATGGCGTTCCAGAAAGTATCATGGCTTAGGATGCTCATCGGTTTCTTCTCGGGCAGGTTTGATAGTTAATCGTCTATGGGTGGATGTAAAGGTTACTCTAAACGGTATGCAATCCGCCTCTAACCTGCAGGAGCAGCCTACGCCGAGTAATGCTATTGGTTGATGACTTGAATATCCAGCACACAGTAATTGAAGGTAAAGACATAGTTTTCATCTTCGTCAAGCAACCAGAGCTCAAAAACCACCGCATAGTTCCCCGCATTGTTCTCAGTGATGGTGACGGTGTTTTGGTGTGTTTGGCCTTTTTCTAGGGTAAATTCGTAGGTGTTGATGGGTGGGGCGTCTACGCCGTTGGCGGTCGACATGAAGTGTTCTACTATTTTTGTGCGAACCTGGTATGTCTGCTCTTTGTGCATGTGATTTTCGACGTTAACGTTGACGCTAAAGGTGCTATTTTGGCCTGCGATGAGGACTTTGGGGTAGTTGGTTGCCATGCCCTGGCTATCCAGCAGATACATGGTGTTATACTGCTCGGGGGGCTGGGATGCAAAGTAGTAGGAAATTCCGATAACGATGGGAAAGGATATGATAACGACTATGAGGGCGATGAGTACTGGAAGCTTGTAGCCTTCTTCATCGCTTAAACCGATTTTTCTTCCAATGCGCATAACAGACCCTAAACGTCTTTGCATCCAAAAACCCCCTAAATATAGTGCTAAAAATCCTAATCCCCGACTGGAACGGTCTAAGCTTAGTTTGGCCATACGTTCGAGGCTTATAGGTGGTGGGAATCTCCACCATGTTGTAGCCCTCTCTTGCGAATCGAATAAGCATCTCAGTTGCAAAGGGCATATCAGTTTCCCTAAACTCTACACTATCATACTTTTCGCGTGAAATCGCGCGGAAGCCGGATTGGGTGTCGCTTAGGAATTGGCTGTAGAAGAAGTCAAAGGTGAACGTGATGACTTTATTCCCCAAAAAGTTCAGAAAACCCATGGCTTTGTTGGGGTCATACATGCGGGTAGCTAAGACCATATCGGCGTCTTTTTCTAGCAGTCGGGTTACGAGGCGGTCGATGTGCTTGAATTCGTAGGTTCCGTCGGCGTCCACCATGATTAGGACGTTGCCATTGGCTGCTTTCATGCCGGTTCTTAAGGCTAAGCCGTAGCCCCGTCTGGGTTCAATTATGAGTTTACATTTTTTTGTATCTTTAACAATCTCTATAGTGCCATCAGTTGAGCTACCGTCTACGATGATAATTTCTTTTGGATAAGTCACATACTTATCGATCGTTTCAATCGCATAACGTATGGTACCTGCCTCGTTGAGCGTCGGAATGACAATTGAGACCAATTCGACTTTTGAAGTCATCAGCAGCTTACTTCCGCATCAAGGGGTTATAATGTTTCCGTCACGATGTTAAATAAGCTCTTCGTATAATTCCCTGAGCCTGTTAACGTTAACGTCCCAGCTGAACTGAGTTTTTACGGCTGCATGAAGATCCGCCCTGCGCGCAGCAAAATCCAGCGAGGCAAACTCCAAAACCGCATCAGCAAGCAGCTCGGGCTGGTTAGGCGGCACAAGCTTACCAAACTTTCTGGGCAACACTTCCTTAATACCACCCACATCAGTTGCCACTACGGGTAACCCGCAAGCCATAGCCTCCATAGCAACAAGCGGCAACCCCTCACCCGACTTAGATGGCAACACAAACACATCCGCCATATTATAATAAGAGGGTAAATCGGCGTCGCTTACAAACCCCGCAAGCCTAAAGTTCGAAGCAATCCCATACTGCATAGCCCGCTGCCGGACGCTTTCCATGTCGGGGCCTTTCCCCACCGTGACAAACACGATTTTAGGGTTCTTTTTAACCACAAGATTAGCGCAATCCAGCAATGTGTCAACGCCGTTTTTGTAGACGAGTCTGCGGACAGTCAAAACCACAACTGCATCTTGGGCGATGCCGAGTTTTCTACGCATTTCTTCGCGTTTTCCGGGGATTATTCGGAACCTTGAGACGTCAACGCCGTTGTAGATTACGGTGACTTTGCGGGGTTTTGCCCCTAACCTGAGCACGTATTCTTTGGTGGCGCTGCTTATGACTATGATTTTGTCGGCTAAGTTTAGGTTTTGTTTGCCTATGGCTAAATCGTTTAGTGTTTCTATATGGTTGAAGATGTTGTTGTATTCGATGTAGGTGTTGTGTTGGGTGAGTATGAAGGGTTTGCCGTAGAACTTGGCAAGTTTCCCCGCAAGCAGCGAGGTGAGGTAGGGGTGGCCATGGGCATGAACGAGTCTATGCTGTTTGACGGCTTTGGTGAAAGTTGCATAGCTGTCCACTGTCGGAATCGAGTACGGAATCCCTAAACGGAAACCCATGTTAAAAGATCGGTAACAATCCACCGGCACCCCATCCACACTGTACCTTCGAGGCGTCCCAATCTGGTTAGTCACAACCATCGGCGTATAGCCATGATGCACCAACCGTTTGCTTTGCTCGTTAACGACCTTTTCTATGCCGCCGACATGAGGCAGAAATGTGTGGGTTACAATGCAGAGTGAAGTTCTATCCATGGCCGCCAACGACGACTAAACGTCAGCCAGCACGGTATTAAAATTTACGGAAAAAGGCTTAGCAGGTTGTTCCTGCTGCTTTTATGGCTCTGGTGTAAACGTTCGAGGATACACCTGCAACAAGGGCGCCGATGGCGTCATTTGTGATTGAGCCGAGGCTCTTTAGGATGCCGGGTTTCGCTTGGTCGAACCGAACGTATTCGAAGACCCCGCGGGTGCCACCGATGTATTCAGCGATTGCTATGCCCAGGATTTCATCTGAGATGGGTCCGGGTCTTCCGCGGAAGCGTTCCTGGGTTAAGCCGGGGATTAAGCCTTTTTCGGCGTCTTCCTGCGCATGGAACGCGGCCCATTCAAGGATGGATATGTTAACGTCTGAGAGAACGTCGAGGAACTCTTCTTTGAGTAGTTCGGTGGCTTTTTCAGGGGTCTCTATGCCTGGATGTGGGACGTACATTTCTAGGGCGCAGTCAATTAGGCTTTGAAGTGTTATGCCTTTGCTTTCTAGGTAGGTTAGTAGGGGTGGGGTCTGGTTTTTCATAGATTTTACCTTGCGTTAAAAGTTAAGTTAAAGAAAATTTAGGTTTTTGCTTGGGGCGCAAATTCCCAGGCAATGTTACCTTTCCAAAGCTCGCCCTTCTTAGTCAAGCGAACCTCGTTTTCGTCAGTTTCCAGCAATCCTTCTGCTTTGAGTTTCTCGATCTGTTTGGGGAAAGCCGCTTCGGGGGTTGTGTTGAATTTCTCCTTGAACTCTTTTTTGCTGACGGGCAATCTGAGGTAGAGTCTTGACATTGTGCGACGCATCATGTCATCCATCGTGGACTCCGACAGCCTAGAGATGGGTAGCTTACCTGACTTTACGGTTTCCATGTAAGCATTGATGTCTTCTATGTTTGAGTAGCTAAACCTCTGAAGGTAACCCATAAAGCAGCCAGCGCCAGTGGTTAGAATGCCGCCCCATGGCCAACCGTTGAGGCAGTTCTCGCGCATGTGCCACTCTACGCGGCTGTAGCGGTCGTGTCCGACGGCTTTGTAGCCTGCTTTAGTGAGTATCTCGTGGGCTTTGAGGAACATCTGTTTCTCGTATTCTGCATCGCCCTGTGGGGGTGACTGCCCATTTTTTATCATTTTTTCAAGGATGGTACCGGGGTCGACGTGAAGACTGTAGCAGTCTACTTCTGCGTCGAGTTCTATTGCTTTTTTAAGTGTGGCTTCCCAGCTTTCCATGGTTTGGCCTGGCAGGTTGTACATTATGTCTGCGCAGACGACTAAGCCGAGTTTGCGGGCGTATCGTATGGCTTCCTCGACGTCTTTGGCGCTGTCTGGTAAGCAAAGCGCCTTGCGTAGGTTGTCGTCAAAGGTTTGGGCGCCCATATCCATCTGGTAGACACCGTATTCAGCAAGCTTTTTTATTTTTGGTAATGCAAGGGTTTTGGAGGATCCAGTGATTTTGATAAAGTATTCTTTGCTGGTGTTAAAGTTAGCTTTACAGTAATCGATCAAGTCGATAATTTGTTCAGCGCCTAAAACACTTGGGGTTCCTCCACCTAAAACGATCTCGTCAAAGGTGCTTGTTTTCACATATTTGGTTTTAGCGTACATGCCGAGTTCTTTTTTGAGTAACTCGAGGTATGGTCCAATCTGGACTTTGCTTGACGCGGTGGTTGGGAAATAGCAGAATGCGCATCGACTGTCACAGACTGAAACCCAAGGCTGCAACTCCATAAGGCGACCCGAAGTGTTTTCGGTGTTTAAGAATTGCATGAAGGATTCATAGGTTTCAGCTTTGATGTCTGGGTAATCACGGTAAGTGTACGGGGGCCAGTTTTCCCGTGCTTCGTAAACTTCTGACTGTTGGTCAGTTGCAGAGGTCTTTGTCATCGAACATTTTCCCCTTTGATTGTACGTTAAAACGGGTTGGTAATGTAATAAAGTTTACTGGTTAGAGGCAACTCTGCAGAAAATTGGGTAAGCCGCTGTTTAGCGGTGGAATGCCGACATAACTCGCCAGAGATTATAGTTTATGGCGGTGCGGGTCATGATTTTGCTATAAAGGTTCCCTTTGAGGTATCCTTTGCTGGCTTGGCGCATGATATAGGCGGGGCTGTAAAATTTGTTATAGAATCGGCGGCGCATTTCAGCGATGTCTTTGGCGGGCAAGTTGGGGTCTTCAAAGATGGGGTTCATGGTGTTGTATGTTTTCCAGTCCTGTGACATTGGCCAGCCGTTTTTGATTACGATTTCTCGTAGATGCGTTCCGGGGTAGGGTGTGGCGTGGCAGAGCCAAACATCGTCAGGCTTAAGTTTAGCCGCAAAATCCAACGTCTCATTTAGTGTCTCTCGGGTTTCGCCTGGGTACCCCATGATTACTGAAACCGTCACAAACATACCTACTTCTTTAGCCCACCTGACAGCGTTCTCTATCTGCTCGTTGGTGACACCTTTTTTTAGAATAGCACGCATGCTAGGGCAGCCGGCTTCGACGCCAAACATGGTTTCGTCACAATGCGCCTTAGCCATGACTTCAAGGGTTTCTTTGTTAACGACGTCAGCGCGGGTTCCGCATCCCCAGTGCAGCTTTAGTTTGCGCTCTATCATGCCGTTACAGATTTCCGTGACGCGCTTGCGGTCAAAAGTGAATGTGTCATCTTGGAAGGCGATTCCTTCAGCACCGTATTCGTTTTGGAGCCACTCTAGTTCCATTAACACGTTTTTGGGGCTGCGGGCTCGGAATTTTTGGCCAAACATCTGGGATGCGACACAGAAGCTGCAGGCATAGGGGCATCCTCGGCTGGTGATGACGGGTAGGAGTTTTCGTTTGGCTACGAAGTATCTTTCGAGGTTTAGGAACTTGTAGCCCGGGAGCGGCAGGGCGTCGAGGTCTTGTATGAAGGGCCGGTTTGCGGTCTGGATGATTTCGCCGTTGTGCCGAAAGGTTATGCCTTTGATTTCTTGGAGTTTCTGGTCTGTTTCGGGTTGCTTTGCCAACTCAAGCAGGGTCTCTTCGCCCTCGCCTCTCACGATTATGTCCACAGATTTTTCATTAAACAAGACTTCCTTGTCACAGAAAGTGGCATGCGGGCCACCCATGACAACAGTGGCTTGGGGGCAGACTTCCTTGGCAACCTGGCAAACCCTGAAGGCGGATTCAATGGTTGGTGTCATGGAGCCTGTGCCGATTAGCGTCGGTTGGAAAGCTTGGAGCTCGTCTTTGAGCTTGTCGTGGCTGATGCCGTTAACGGGGCAATCGATGATTTTGACTTCGAAACCGTTTTGGTCCAGCACAGAGGCCATGTAGGCGAGGCCTAGCGGCGGGAACTGTGGGTGGTGGCCGATGTCGACTGGGAGAGGGGGGTTTACGAGGGCTATTTTCCTGTTTGTGGTCATGGTTTGCACGCGCTATGCTGGTGGATAATGTTGGGTATAGCTTAACCGTCGTTGTTTTCACTTATGAAGTTTTAGCTGTTTTGGAAAATTTTTGGGTTACAGGCTGACTGAGCTGTTTTCTGTTAGATAAGGGCATATCTTTGCTGATTTGCATCCAAGCTAGGGTTGAACCCGTGGTTGGTTCTATATATAGGGGGGGTAGGTGGCAGAGCAGCAGACCGCTCCCCTAATCCAAAAAATGAGGAACTGACATTTAATTAAGCAAATGGGTTGTAATACTTTACATTTTGGTGTATCCCGCAGCTATCTTCACAACAATTATAAACACCAAAACGCATAATAAATTGTAGGGCAAGCAAGCCCAAAGCAAAGTTTTTTTAAATAATTCAACTTCTGAGGGCTTTCTTGCCTAGGAAAGATGATAAAAATTGAATTTTAAGAAAAACAACTCAAAACCGCTAATAGCCCTCGTGACAGCAGCACTTCTAGTCCTCTCAACAGCAGCCATGATACCCGTAGATGCTCAAACAGCACAAGACATACCCGTATACCTAAAGGTCCATGCTGAACCCAGCCCAGTAGGCGTCGGACAAACCGTATACATCAGCCTCTTCTTCACAAAACCCATCCCCGTCGTAGGCGCATCAGGCGGAGCCAGTCTATACACAGGACTCAGACTAAACATTGTGCCACCAGGCGGCAGCAACAGCACCCTTGGACCCTACGTAAGCGACACAACCGGAGGAGTCGGCGGCATAGAATTCACCCCCGACCAAACTGGAAACTATACTGTGCAAGCATTCTATGACGGCCAAACAATCAACGGCACAGTCGGCGGCCGTACCCTCACCTACAACATACTTGCAACCCTAAGCGATCCCGTAACCTTCACAGTCCAAGAGGAACCTATTTCCGGCAAACCCATAGTTCCACTTCCAACCGAGTACTGGTCAAGGCCAATCTATGCAACCAACTATGAATGGGCAAAACTCGGCGGCAACTGGTGGGGCTTAGGCAAACCCTCTTTCACCGACACGGGCGGATACGACGCGTCAGGCAACAACTTTAACCCCTACAGCCTCGCACCAAACTCAGCACACATCGTCTGGGTTAAACCAACCGCGTTCGGCGGCCAAGTCGGGTTACCCGTAAGTGCAGACCAAGAAAGCCAATACACCTCAACCTCGATTCTGTACCGGCAATTTGAGCCAGTCATACTCAATGGTATCATTTTCTACAAGCTGTACCCCAACGTGCCAACAACTGAAACCAGCGCTGAGACCCCTGGCTGGGCAGCAGTTGATTTGCGCACAGGCGAGACCCTATGGACCAAAGACACAAAGGACACACTCGACTTCGGCTTTGTCATGCAGTTCCATACCGTTCAAGAATACGGAACACAGGCCTTCCTAGTTGGAAGCGCAAACAGCCCCGCATTGTTCGGTATTCCGCAGCCATCAGGCTACACTTGGCAGCTTTTTGATCCCATGACGGGACATTTTATCGCAAATATCACTAACGTCCCAGCAACTACCGCAGCTGGCTTAGTTGAAACAGACGACGATAATACTCAGGGAGCAGTTTACATCCACAGTATCAACGGCACCTACCCCAACCTAACCCTTACCATGTGGAATTCCACTCTATGTCTTCAGGGACCCACCGGCAGTTCCGTCATTCGTCCCTCAGGCAACATCAACTACACGCGAGGCTACCAATGGTCCGTACCCATCCCATCAACCATCAACGGAGTAAACATCACCGACGTACGAAACACTCTAAAGAATCCCCCCTTAAGCATCGCTGCAAGAACCAACGAAGTGATTCTGCTACGCGCATATGGCGAGTCGCTGGATACGTTTGCAGCTGAATTCGGCGAAGACTCAGAAATCGAGCTAGGTATGGATGCAAAAACTGGAGAACTTCTCTGGGGAGCCGTGAACAGAACCGTTCCAAGGTACCACGAGGTTAGTGTGATTGCAGCAGGCGACGGATACTATGTCGAACATGACAAAGACACCAATATCGCATATGTATACAACCTGTATACCGGAGCTCAAATCGGCTCACCAATTCAGCTCAAAGGCAGCGCCCTTAGTACTCTTTCGAGAGGCGGGGCTATCGCATACGGTAACTGCTATATCTGGGACTTCGGCGGATATGTTAACGCCATCACATTAAAGACTGGAACACTTAACTGGACCTATGAACCTCGTCCCGCAGGCTACAACACACCCTACGGCATCTACCCATTCTGGCACTTCGGCTCACACAGCATCGCAGACGGCAAACTATTCCTCTCAGAAAGCCGTATGTATGACCCGCCACTATTCTCCGACGCACACAAGATCGCATTGAACTGCACCGACGGCTCACTGGTCTGGAGCTCATTGGGCTTTTATGGCCGCGAACCAAGCGCAATCGCAGATGGATACCTAGTTGCGTGGAACAGCTATGACTGCCAAATCTATACCTACGGCAAAGGCCCCACAAAACTGACGGTTGATGCACCAAAAACCAGTCTTGAATTCGGCAGACCCCTAGTTATCAGCGGAACCATAACCGACATATCCTCCGGCACAAGAGATGCTGATCGTAGCGCAAGATTCCCCAATGGAGTGGGGTGTGTTTCTGATGAGAGCCAGGCTGACTGGATGGCGTATGTTTACATGCAGCAGCCAAAACCAACCAACGCCACCGGCGTTCCTGTCACACTAAACGTTATAGACGCTAACGGCAACTTCCGCAGCATCGGCACCACCACAAGCAGCGTTGATGGCTTCTTCACCTTTACATGGACACCTGACATTCCCGGCGACTACTACGTCTATGCCTCATTCGATGGAAGCGAATCTTATTGGCCCTCACAGGCAGCAACTTCATTTACGGTTAATGAAGAACCACAAGCAACCGCAACCCCAACACCGTCCGCCACTGGAAGCATGACTGAGCAGTACTTCTTACCAAGCGTACTGGCCATCATCATCGTCGTCATCATAGTCGGCGCCGCTACGGTCCTGCTGACAAGAAGACGATAAGCCACCTACGCCCTTCTTTCCCCTTTTCTTTTTTTATGTCGATGTATAGTCTTTTTAGTATTTGCTTTTTTCCGTAAGCCTTATATTAAAAGGTTGGATAAGCCAACCAACAGTTTGCGGTGTATTTGCTAAACATCAAGCAAACCCTCTAAGTATCCATCAAAAATCCCACAAAAACTATTCAGTCTGAGTGTTTGGCAAGTAAAACCTTAATTCACTGTTTAACTGTTAAAAAGTAACCGAGGAATACAAATGAAGGTTATAGCTTCGTGGAGCGGCGGCAAAGACAGCTGCTATGCCCATTACCTTGCCAAAGAGCAAGGCCACCAAATTCTCTCTCTATTCACCATGATGATGAACCCGGACAAATCAAACTTCCACATGATTCCCACAGGAATAATCGACGCCCAAGCAGCAGCCATGCAGGTTCCGATAATCAAAAAAGCCACCACCCCCCAAACCTACGAGCAAGACTTCAAAGCGCTCCTTACAGACGCCAAAGCAAAAGGCGCCGAAGGCTTAGTTACCGGCGACATCTATGAGGTAGCGGGTCACGAAGAGGGCTGGCTGGATAGAATCTGCAAAGAAATCGGATTAACACCCGTAAAGCCGCTTTGGATGCTAGACACCAAACAAATCTATCAAGACTACATCAAAGCAGGTTTCAAAGCAACCGTTGTACGTACAAACCGCGATCTTAGTTTAGATTGGCTTGGCCGTGTATTAGACCTGCAATTCTACGAAGAAATCCAAAAGCTACCCGGAGTCGATCCCTGCGGGGAAGGCGGAGAATACCACACCGTAGTCACCGATGGCCCCAACTTTAAGCAGAAAATCGTCATAGAGGACGCTGAAAAGAAAAGGTTAGATAACGGCTTTGGGTACCTAGAAATTAAAAGGTGGAAAGTAACCCCCAAATAAGTGAGCCAAAATGGATGTCCTAACCACGAATAACGAGTTAAAAGCAAACGCCTTCCTTGACGAGATTAGAGGCAAAAAAAATCCCCTCTTTGTAGCAACCATTGCCACCACCGAAACCGGCAAAATCCCCGGCTTATCAGCGGCTGGCGCAAACCCTGACTTCACAGACTTCACACCCCCCGCTGACGCCGAGCTATTATTGCTGGGTAAGTGCCGCTCTATTCAGGGCGTACCCATCACCCCTGATGGCATACCAACACCCGCCTTAATCACCACCTCTGCGCTACACTTAGCCGACATTCCGGTGCTTGTCGTTAACGGCGGAGTAAAAGTGAGACCACAAATCCCCTATATCGACGTAAACGGCAGCCCCGGCCGAGACATCCGCACTGGCGACTCCGTTGACAACGTAGAGGAAGTCATCGAACGTGCCACGGGTGTCGGTGAACACCTTGCGAAGGTATCGGATTATCTTGTTATCGGCGAGAGCATACCAGGCGGAACCACGACGGCCTTGGGTGTTTTGACTGCGCTCGGCATTAACGCATACGGGAAAGTCAGCAGCACACTGCCAGAGAACCCCCATAACCTAAAGTCTGAAGTGGTCAACGCCGGCTTGAAGGCTGCAACCGAAAAGTTCGGCGACATCAAAGGCGACCCCATTAAGGCGGTGTCCGCAGTTGGTGACCCCATGATGGCTGCGGTAGCCGGATTAGTTATCGGTGCCAGCAAACAGGCGCCAGTGTTAATGGCGGGCGGAACCCAGATGACTGCGGTTTTAGCTGTAATCAATGCGCTCGATAGCTCGGCGCTTTGTAATGTTGCGGTTGGAACTACCCGTTGGGTAGCAAAGGACGCCACTTCGGATATCTGTGGCATAGTTCAGCAGTTCTGTGAGGTTCCCATTTTAGCCGCTGACCTCGACTTTGGTCCTAGCCAGTACCCGGGTTTGCGGATTTACGAGACGGGGCTTGTGAAGGAAGGGGTCGGTGCAGGCGGCGCCGCAATAGCAGCCATGGCTAAGACTGATGGAGCTGTAGACAAGCAAATTCTTCTTAAGGAGATTGAGCGTAATTATGCCTCACTGATGCAAACAAAGTGAGACATGCTTGGTTATTAAACAACTAAAAAATCTCCTCTCTTTCCTTACAGTCTTTCCCGTATCGATGGACAAAGACCTGCTTAGCGACTGCGCCAAAAACATGTGGGCATTCCCCCTAATTGGCGCTTTTTTGGGTTTACTGGCAGGACTATTTGGCTGGGTTGCTAGCTACTTTTTACCTAGCTTAGTTGTGGGTGCAGTCGCGTTGGCGTTGCTTTTGTGGATGACTGGGCTGCATCATACGGATGGCCTTTTGGATTTCGGTGACGGCGTTATGGTGCATGGCACACCTGAGAAGAAAATCGCGGTTATGCATGACCAGCTAACAGGGGCAGGCGCAATCGGCTTAGCACTCATGACCTACATTGTAACAGCCTTCGCATTAGCCTCAATCGCAGGTAGCCAACGCTTCTTAGGCGTCAATTTCCCCAATATTTTCCCAGCGTTGATTGTGGTTGAGTTATGTGCCAAGTTGGGTATGGTTGTGGCTGCCCATGCAGGTCGAGCGGTACATGAAGGCATGAACACTAGCTTCCTTCAAGCTATGCATGGAGGCGGCGGTAACTGGCGGCTGGCGTTGGCCCTAGTGCTCTCGCTTCTTGTTGCGTTACCTTTGCTTGGGGTTGACGGCGCCATTGTAATCCTATCGGCGGTTGTCATGGGCTTAGTTATGGTGGGTATTGCGCATAGGCACTTTGGCGGCGTCACAGGCGACGTATTTGGCTCCACAAACGAGTTGACACGTGCTGTATGTGCAGTGGTATTGGTGGCGGTGATTTCATGGTAACAGCACTTGTTATGGCAGGCGGTAAAGGCACCCGCATGAAATTAGCGGTAGAAAAGCCGCTCATCAGCGTCTGCGGAAAACCCAGCATCGAATATGTGCTTGCAGCCCTAAAGGATGCCCAAAGGATTGATGAGGTAATCGTGGCGACCACCTCCGTTACGCCAAAGACTACGGCGCTGATGCAGCAGCTCGGCGTCAAAGTCATTCAGACTCCAGGCCAAGACTACGTCTCCGACATGGGTTACACTGTGCAGACGCTTAAGCTGGGAGTTTTCTTGGCGATTGCAGCCGACCTGCCACTAGTTAAGCCTGAAATGATTGATGAGATAGTTGAGCGGTATGAGAAAAGCGGTAAACCCGCCTTAACCGTTGCAGTACCCATAGAAGCCAAAACCCGGCTGGGTATGGGTGTCGAGTACAGCTTCAAAACCGACGACGGCCGTGAAGTCGTGCCCGTAGGCGTTAACGTCATCGACGGCAGCAAACGCTATGGCGACGAATGGCTCGACCAAGACATCTTTGTGCTCGACTACAAAGAGTTGGCAGTGAACATTAACACGGTGGCGGAATTGCAGTTGGCTGAACAGTTGCTTGCTAAAAGAAACAGTTGCGCACCATGATTTGCCCCACGTCTGTTGCTTTGCTGACCTGCCCTTATATATAGACTCAACAACCGCAGATAACAGGCGGGGTATGCCTATTTGTTTGTGGGTTCTTGGCAACTGCTACCCTGTTGCTGCAGGCTGGATTATCGATTGACTGCATAACCGTTTCGAATAGCTTTCCATTCAATGGTGACTTCTATAAGGTCTTGGTTGCTTAAGTCTCTTTGAATAGCTTGAGTTTTTCGCAAATCGACAGCTTGTAGGGGCATTTTGCTTCGCATTCTCCGCATCGAGTGCACTTGTCCACTTTAACTTCTAAGCCGCCGTAGAGTTTTTTTGCCCACTCCCTAAGCGCATAAACCTCATAGAAGTTGTGGAACCTCAGAACTGCTGGGATGTTGATGTTTTGTGGGCAGGGCATGCACAAGCCGCAGTCATGGCAGTAGCCTTCTAAGTTGAAGCTAAACCGCTTCTGCTCCTCGGCTGTTAGGCCATGGTAGTTGTTGCCGACTTCGGCTGCCACTTCCGCCTCATGGATGGACCGCAACCCGGGAATCACGGTGGCTATGTCCTGTGAGAGAACATATCGCAGGGCGCTTGCAACCTGTTGCTCGGCAGTTTCTCCTAGGAGCGCTTTTAGTTCGGGTTCCTGCGAGACTAGTGAGAGGGAGGGTTGGTAGAGGCAGGTGATTAGGTTTGAGGTTTTAGCCATAAGGGGCTTCATGGCCACCACGCCCACATCGTGCGCTTTGGCGGTGGGGAGTAAGTCTTCAAGTGCCTGCCGAGTAAGGATGTTTAGCGGTACCAGAACGGTGTCAAACTCGCCTGTCTGGATGGCTTTAGCTAAAACACGAGGTTTGTGCCCTGTGATGCCGATGAAATCTGCCAGTCCCTCTTTTTTTGCTTCTTTGCACGTCTGCAGCGCTCCATCTTCGCTCATGGCTTTAGTTAGGGTTTTTTCGTCGTCGATGCCATGAAGCTGGATAATGTCTAAGCGTTCGGTTCGTAACCGGTTTAGGCTGTTTTGGACGTCTTGGAGGGATTCCCGCTTTGTCCTAGACCCCGTCTTTGTCGCCAAAATACATTCTTCTCGAACATCCTCTAAGGCGATGCCGATTTTGATTTCGCTATCCCCGTCTAGGGGTGCTGTATCAAAATAGTTAATTCCCAACTCAAAGGCGGTTCTTACCACGGAAATGGCCATGTCCATGGGCAACTCTGCAATCCATGTCCCGCCGAAGCCTACCTGTGAGGCCATGAGGTTTGTTCGTCCAAGCTGCCGCTTATCCAACCACTTCACCTATGCGGTTCCGTTTGCTTTGCGGACGCCGCCTGTAAGTCTGCGTTTAGCAAAGGTTAGGGGGCCTTCGCGTTTGATGCGCTTTAGGATTTGGCGGGGTGACATGTGGAAGCTTCTGAAGAAGCGCCACTGGACGGCTTTTAGGGATTCAAAGTCATATTCGTGGGTTTTTACGCTAAGCAGGTAATCGTCGAGTTGTGTGTATTTACCTGATTGCAGTAGCTCGTTGTATAGTCGGCTATCGGGGTTTGCGATGAAAATGTTGAACATGCAGAAGTCGGGGTCAAGCTTCTTGGCGAATTTAAGGGAGACTTCCATGTCAGCTAAGGTCTCGTCGGGTAAGCCCAGCATGAATGAGCAGGCAGTTTTGATGCCATGTTTTTTGCATAGTTTGAATGCGGCTTCTACCTGTTGGGGCTTGACGTTTCTGCCGATTCGCTGCAGCACCTTCTCAGAGCCCGATTCGACGCCAAACCAAATAACTTTGCAGCCAGCCTTACTCATCAAGCCAAGCAACTCATCATCAACCAAATCCACGCGTGTATCGCAGACCCATTCTATGCCTAGATTCTTCTCGATGAGGAGGTTGCAGAGCTGTTTGGTTTTTTCTTTGTTGAGGGTAAAGTTGTCGTTTATGAAGTAGATACCTCTGGTGCCGTATCGGTTGATGAGGTCTTCTATTTCGCCTATTACTCGCTGGGGGCTAAAGCTGCGGCATATGTTGCCCCAGAGTTTACGGGTTTCACAGAATCCGCAGTTAAAGACGCATCCTCGACTGATGCTCATGACATCGGCGGGTTTGGCGTCTAAGAACTCGATGGTGCGGTCGTACTCTTGGAGTGGGAGGAGGTGGCGGGCTGGATAGGGGATTTCATCCATGTCCTCTATGAATTTGGGTGGGTTTATGGTGACGCCGTCTTTGCCTCTGCTGGCAACACCAGCTATGGCTGAGGCTTCAGATAGTTTTCCTGCGGCTAGGGCGGTGGCTAGTTGCACTATTGCCCGTTCCCCTTCACCCATAACTGCATAGTCGATTTCTGGGTGTGACAGGAGCGTTTCGGGTAAGTATGATGCATGCCAACCTCCCACTACTATGGTGCAGTCGGGGTTGGCTTCTTTGATGGCCTTAGCGGTCTCTATACATTTAGCATAGGTGGCGGAGCCACAGGTTATGCCCACCATCTTGGGATTAAATGAAGAGATTATCTGTTTGAGTTCTTCGATGGGTTTTTTCTGCAGATAATTATCTAGCATCTGCACAGTAAAGCCCGCTTTTTCTAGCGCTGCGGCAACATACATCAAGCCAAGGGGGGGTAGGCGTTTGCCAAGGTACCATGCGCCGTTTTCTGGTGGAGGCGTGGTCATGAGGAGTACGCGGTATTGGGCGGGGGTTATGTCAGAATTTTTGGGTTTGGTTTTTTTGGGCATGGGCTGGCCTCGGCTTGTTTTAGGGTTTGATGCTGTGCGGGGTTTATAGCTTTAACGGAATATGCGCCTAAAAAGTGGTTTGTTATGTCTTTTGCTGACCTTTCGTTTACATATTTTTTATGTAAAGCGGTATTTTTTAAAATTTATATAAAAGTAAGTTGTTATATGTTCAAAAAATGGCTATAGGCTTATTGGCAAGCAACCATTAGCCCATAGTAAACCCTGGGGTTCAAGTGGAAACGTGTGACAACACCTAAACTAGATAAAACCGACGCCACCATCCTTCAAATGCTCCTAAAAGAATCGCGCACAAGCTTCACCGCAATCGCCAAAGAATGCGGAATCACCGTTGGCGCCGTAAGAATGCGCTACAAACGCTTAGTACGCGAAGGCATCATAAATGGCGAAGTAACCCTTGTAAACCCCCACTGCCTTGGGTATCGTCACATAGTTGATTTAGGTATATTTTGCGACTCCAACGACGAACAAGAAGTAGCCAAATACCTAGAAAATAAACGCGTCATTGGGCAAGTCGTACCTCACCTTGGCAAATACAACTTTTATGCAAAAGTCGCCTTAAGCGACCTAAACAAGCTTTCAGCAATCGTTGAAGACTTGGAGTCTAACCCAAAAATAAAACACGTAGACACCCTAATCTGGGCAGAAGCCATCAACTGCGAGTTCCCCACTAACCTAGTCATAAGACCCCTCCCGCCAAGCGACACAAAACTCCAAAGACCACCCCTAACCAACATCGACCAAGCACCCATAGAACTCGATGAAATAGACCGAAAAATCGCCATAATCGTCTCAACCAAAGCCCGAACACCCTTTAGGCACATAGCAGAAGAAGTCGGCGTATCCACCAAAACCGTTATCCAACGTTACAAAAAACTACGCGAAAAACTCCTCGTCCGCTCAACCATAACCATTGATATGAATAAGCTTGGCTACAAAGCCCTGGCGGATCTGCTGATAAAAGTCACCAACCGAAGTAAACTAACCGAAATCTATAGCCAACTCTTGCAGATTCCAAACGTTATCGTTATCATACGACTGCTAGGCGACTATGACCTCTACGTTGCGGTTGCGTTAGAAGATTTTAGTAAAATGTTTGATGTCTCAGAGAGAATCAGCAAAATCAGCGGCATCGAGAAACCCTACTTCTTCCTAACACCCATGGTGCCTTCCTGGCCCTTTAACCTCTTCTCGTCACTGCTTGAAGCCGACGTCATGCCAAAATACTACTACAGCCCCGACATCAGCGTACCTGAAAGACTGCCCAGTGATCACCCAGCCAACCAAAACCCAGACGAGTAACCTATTTTTTTGCTACCCAAAAACTCATCTCAGGCCTACATACCAACCGATAAATGTAGGCTAATGGATTAGGTAGCCAACTCCCCGTCAGGTAATGATCCGTCCGAACATAAAGCCTGAAGCCTTCCTCACGAAAAACCCGCGCGAGGGTTTGATGGTTTAGTGCGTGTTCTTTCTTGAACCAGTAATCCGACAGGGTATAGTCGATTGTCGGTATCCTTAAGCCAGCCATGCCGAAGTAGAGGCTGTTAAGCATAGGGTTAGCATGGAAAGTGAGCCCTTTTACTATGCTTGCCAGCATACCCTTCTCGCTAATCCAGTAGTAGGGCGAGGCTTCATGGTCTATGTAGATTACGCCGCCCCTCTTTAGGTATCGGCAGAGTGTGCGGAGTGTCGCCTCGTAATCGGGCAGGTGATGAAGCACAGAGTAGCTTGTGATTAAATCAAACTCGCCCTCACCGAAGCCCAAGGCCTCAATTGGAGCGTTAAATACCGCCAGCTTCTCTGGCATGTAGCTTGCATATCTCTTCTTGAGTATGGCACACATTTCGGGCGAGATATCGGTTGCGGTTACATGGTAGCCTATGGTTAGGAGTTTGCCGGTAAGGTTGCCGGTGCCCGCGCCCACGTCGAGAGCTCGCTTCTGGTTGTTTTCGATGATTTTGTCTACTGTTTTTAGTTGTGTGGTTATGCGTTTTTGTTCTTTTTTGCTGTAGACTTCGGGGTGGATGGCTTCGTAGTATTTTGCTTCGCTTCGGTGGACCTCTATGTTGGCTTGGTGTATCTGTTCTGCTAATGTGCGGTTTTTTGTCGTCTGGTTGTCCTCCGAAGCTACATTGCATTATGCTTTTTAACATAAATAGTTTCAGCGACAGGCACTCTTATTCTGTTATTGCACCATAGGTGCAGTTTCTGCTGGGCGATGGTATGGTGCCATGTTTTGGGTTGGAATGCGAAACGATTTAAGCATCAAACGCCTTCACACAGACAACACTTCAAGCGTGAACAGGATGAAGCCTCACATAACCTTGGTTAATCCCGCGGCGCCCGCCGGAGCAGTCATGCACTGGCCTTTTGCGCTCTTAGGCTTAGGGTACCTAGCAGCTGTTTTAGAAAAAGCCAACTACAAAGTCGACGTAATTGACTGCCAAGTCACACCTCTCACCCTTGAAGAATTTAAAAAAGAAATTGATAAGCGCCAACCCGACATAGTCGGCGTAACCTCCTCCACCCTCACCTATAAAACCGGGCTCAAACTCATCAAAGCCGCACGCGAAACCCTGCCCAACTGCATAACCCTTGCAGGCGGTCCGCATGTAACGTTTTGGGATGATCATGCTCTTGAGGAATGCCCCGAGTTGGATATGGTTATTCGCAGAGAAGGCGAATTAACTCTCCTTGAGTTAGTTCAGCGCATCGAGGCGGGGCAAAGCTGCAAAGACGTTTTAGGCATCACATATCGGGGATCAGACGGCAAAGTAGTGCGTAACCCTGACCGCCCCTACATCGAAGACCTCGACAGTCTGCCTTTTCCCGCGCGGCACCTCTGGCCCATGGACAAGTTCGCCCAATATGAAGACGTCCTCTATCTTGCCATGACAAGGGGTTGCGTTTACTGGTGTGAATTCTGCTGCACCGTGCGCATGCATGGCCGCGCTTACCGGATGCGAAGCGCAAAAAACGTCGTCGACGAACTGGAGTATCTCTATAAGACTTATGGGAAAACCAAGTTCACATTCTGTGACGACGCCTTCACCGTTGATCCTGAACGTGTAGTGGAACTTTGTAGCGAAATTAAGAAGCGCGGATTGAAGATCGAGTGGAACTGCGGCACCCGTGTTGACATGCTAACCAGAGACTTGCTTGTGACCATGAAGGATGCTGGCTGTGTCTCAGTTTGGTTCGGTGTGGAGTCGGGCACAGAAGAGATGCTAAAAGCCATGAAGAAGGGCATCACCCCCGAATTAACCGCCAAAACCTTAAGCATGGTCAGAGAAGTCGGCTTAAAACCCGTACCCAACGTCATTTTAGGGTTCCCCGGCGAAACCAAAGCATCCGCATGGAGCACCATAAAGTTCATCGAGAAAGTCGCGCCGGATATGGTGGGCTTCTACAACGTTGCCACCCCCTTCCCCGGCACGCCTCTCTACGATCAAGTCAAAGCTAACGGGTGGCTAAGGGTCACCGACTTTGACAAATATGATACTACAAGGCCCATCTTTGAGACGCCGCAGCTTAGCATGAAAGAACTGGGCAAACTCCGCGAGGGCGCATTCCACCACTACTATCTTAGGCGGGCGTACTTTATGGATAAGAATCGGCGCTTCAAACTTTCAACTGCGCTGGTGGTTGGTATGCACTTTGTGGCTAACATCAAGTTAAAGCTCCGAAGAAACTAGCCATCCTTATCCTGATTTCACGTAGAAAAGCGCCTGTTGCTCAGCCGACCTATCCCCTCCCTTATATATAGAATCAACCACAGGTTCAACTCTCCCATTGAGGCCTGTGTTTTGTTTCTATCAGAGCGGTTAGTTTTGGGTTTATGCTTTTAGAAAGCCTTAATTGTTTAAGCGTTTATTTCTAAATTTACTCGAGAGGGGCTAATTTGGCTAATCTTTCACAACTTAAATTCGCAATGGGAATCAGCATATTCCTATCAGCCTTCATATTCTCACTGCTCATCTTCATAATAGTATATTTCCTGGAGCTAGACGTTTTTGTCGGCTTAGCCCTCGCCATCGGCGGCTCTGGACTGTTCATTCTGTTCCAGTACGCAATTGGCCCCGTCATCGTAGAGTGGACCACTCACCTAAACTACCTTAAACCTGGTGAAAACCCTTGGCTTGAGAACACAGTTAAGGAGCTAGCTGACAAGGCAGGCTTACCTATGCCCCGACTGGCAACAGTCCCAAACAATACACCCAACGCCTTCACGTTTGGCCGAAGCACCAGCGGCGCCGTCCTAGCCGTCCACGAAGGGCTTTTGCGGCAACTCAACCAAGCTGAAATCCGAGCCGTCATAGCCCACGAATTAGGCCATATAAAACACAAAGACTACATAGTCATGACCGTACTCTCCTGCCTCCCCCTCATCTCCTACTATATTGCACAGGTAACGCTGTTTGCTGGCATATTCAGCGGCGGCGGTCGAAGCAGAAGCAGACGCGACAAGGATAACTCAGGCGCCATCTTACTAGTCATTGGCATTATCGCTTATGCCATATACATCATAACCTTCCTAATCGTTATGCGTCTGAGTCGACTTCGTGAGCACTTTGCCGACGCCTTCTCCGCCTACGCTACGAGTTCTCCGCGTTCACTTGCAAGTGCATTGGCAAAAATAACCTATGGCTTATCTATAGCGCCTAAAAACGATTCAAGCGCACGCTCCTTCTACATCTCCGATCCTGCCATGGCTAAGCAGGAAATCGCGTCGATTTTGGAGAACAAGAACAAGTACGACTTAGACAACGATGGCGTGCTTGACGAGCGCGAGTTAGAGTTAGCGATGGAGCAGGAAGCTGCTTCGACTTGGGCGCAAGGCGGCGGGCTCTTCTCTACGCACCCCGCAACGTTTAGGCGTATTCTTCTGCTAAAGGAGATCGAGCAGGAGATGAATTCGGGTAACTATAGCAGCAGTGAAGTTTACCGCCATGTCTAACACCCCCTTTAGGGTTCTATTTTTGTTACACTTGATTGTTTAGCTGTTGCCCTAAAAGTGATCACTAGAAAGGAAATCGATTAATACCTAAAATGTCTACAAACTAAATAGGGTAGAAGTAAGTCTTCTGCTCGAATAAATTTTTAGGAGGAATAAAAAATGCGTTTTTTAATAGGCAATAAACCCCTACAGTTTTTTATCGCAGCCATACTGGTGCTCTCTATAGGCGCCTCAATGACGCTGCTACCCAGTGCGGATGCACACACACCACCCTGGACAATATCGACATATGCATACATCATCGTCTCACCCAACCCAATCGGCGTAGGCCAAACAGCATACGTAAACGTCTTCATCGACAAGGTACCCCCGACCTCTATTGGCAATTGGGGCATGATGTGGCACAACTTTAAAATCAACGTAACCGACCCCGATGGAATCACCACGGACTTAGGAACCTTCGACTCAGATGCAGTCGCAGGCGCATGGACAACCTATGTTCCAGAAAAAGTTGGCGTATACACCTTTGGCTTTAGCTTCCCAGGTCAAGTTGTGCAATACGAAAACCCATACCCCTACGAGCTGCCCTCTGGGACCATACCCACTTTTGACTACATCAATGACACCTACACAGGAAGCAGCGCCATCACCACGCTTGTCGTGCAAGAAGAGCCCGTAGAGTCAACGGTTCCCAGCACACCGTTGCCAAACGAGTACTGGACACGTCCCATAAGTTCAATGAATCGTAATTGGTATTCAATCGCTGGAAACTGGCTTGGACTTGGAGCGGTACAGTTCGGCAATGGCGGCGTATATAACAGCAACAACGGGAACTTTAACCCCTACACAACCGCACCAAACACTGCCCACGTGTTATGGACAAAGCCCGAAGCCTTCGGCGGACAAATAGGCGGAGAATTCGGCGAAGACGAAACCTCCCTCTATGCAACCGGGACAGCTTATGAAACTAAATTCGGCGCAGTCATCCTCAACGGCGTACTCTACTATACTCAGTATCCTGGGGCAGCAAACAACATGGGCCCCTTAACAGCAGTAGATTTACGTACAGGTCAAACACTTTGGACCGTGAATGCCAGCAACCCCCTTAGATGCGGCATGATCTACAACCTAAAAACAGGCAACCAATATGGTGGACATGCCTACCTATTCACCGGATACTCCTCGCTTGGCTTTATAACTAACACAAACCCAGTTAAGTGGTCAATGTATGACGCAATGACGGGACAGTGGATACTAGACATCGCCAACGTCACCGCTGGCACACTAGTCGAGGGCGAAAACGGCGAACTCTTATCCTATCGGGTAGCCAACAACCGTTTATCACTGTGGAACGCCACAAAATGCATCCAAGAAGCAGGCGCAAGAAACCTCACCTTCTCATCCTACAGCGCATTCGAAATCTGGCGACCCCCACAAGGCTTAACGATTGATTGGAGCCTTGGCAACGAATGGTCTGTTCCAGTAGCAACAAACATTTCAGGAGTACCGTTTGCACCATACAGTCTGGGCATTTCTAAAGTAAGCGACGGCATAGTGCTACTGACCGCCATAGACAGCAGCGTACCTGGAAGATCACAGATCGGCTGGCGCGTCGACGCAGGCTACAGTGCAGTTGATGGACGCCTGGTTTGGGGACCCATAAACCGAACCCTAACGCCTTGGACCGCGGTAAGCTTAGGACCCGCTTCTGAAGGAGTCTACACAGAATTTACCAACCAACCGATGACTTGGGCAGCCTACGATATTAAAACAGGCGAGAAACTCTGGGGACCCTCGCAGCCATACAATAGCTCTTGGGGTTACTACGATATACCCTCTGGCAAAGCAGTCATTGGCTATGGAAACCTCTATGCGTGGAGTATCAACGGAGAAGTCCATGCATATAACCTCCGAACCGGCGTAATTAACTGGTCTTGGTCAACAGGTAACGCGGGCGTCGACACCCCCTACGGAACATGGCCCCTTGGCACTTGGCCAATACAGCATATCTTAGCAGACGGCAAACTCTACGTATGCGCAGGCCATGACTACACCCCACCAGTATTCAAAGGCGCCAAACTCTACTGCATAAACGCAACCAACGGAGAACCAATCTGGGATACATTAAACTTTAACATAATCAGCTCCCCAGCCATCGCAGACGGTATAATGCTCTGGTTCAACGGATATGACAACCAAATCTACGCCTACGGAAGAGGACCAACCAAGATAACAGTCAACGCACCCAACATAGGCATCATAACAGCAACACCCATAACAATCACAGGAAGAATCACCGACATCTCTGCAGGCACAAAACAAGACCTCGTTGCAACCCGATTCCCAAACGGCTTGCCCTGCGTCTCTGACGAAAGTCAAGACCGATTTATGGAAGCAGTCTATCAGCAGCAGCCTATGCCAACAAACATCACAGGCGTAACAATCACCCTAAGCGTAGTCGATGCTAACGGTAACTACCGCGTGATCGGCACCACCACAAGCAATCTAGACGGAACATTTGCATACACCTGGACCCCCGACATTTCTGGCGACTACACAGTGACCGCCGCCTTCACGGGCACAGGAGCATACTACCCCACGCAAGCCTCCACGGCTTTCTATGCAAGCGATGTGCTAGCAACACCGCAACCTACCTCAACCCAACCTTGTAACAACCAGCGATCTAATGCTCTATATGTCCGTTGGAGTCATCGTCATTATCGTCGCTATAGTCCTAGTTGGTTTGATGATTGCCCGAAGAAGACCATAAAAAACCATCATCCCTTCTCTTTTTTTTAAACCTGTTTCTTTGATTGGCGTCTGATGCATTCGCCCTGAAATGGTGCAAAACTACACACAAGGCTAATATTTCCCAAGCCATGCAATACATACAAACCACAAAGAGACACAAGTGCATGGTAAACTATTGTCCTGAATGCGGCGGAGATATGACCTACATCTCGTTGACAAAGAAGTACTGCTGCAAAAGCTGCGGATTATACTGCACCGGACAGGAACTAAACGACGCCCACGACAAAAACCGGCCCGACTTCGAAACTGCCGAAGAGAAACGTCAAGCCGCCCGCAAAGAGTACCTCAAATGGTATCTCAGTAAAAAGTAAACCGCACTACGCGGACAACTCTGTTTTGCCTTAGCTTTGCCTCTCAATCAGGTTTTTCTTTCCACAAAGCAAACCCTAATAGTGTAAAATCGCCTTACCTCTTTGGAATCCACGTTGACGGTAGATGTAGAGGTTATCTGCGTTGGCAACGAATTACTCATCGGAAAAGTCCAAAACACCAACGCCCATTGGCTTGGCCTACAAGCAACCGCGCTGGGCGCCAACGTTAAGCGCGTCACCGTTATCCAAGATATCGTAGCTGAAATCGCCTCTACCCTAAATGAGGCTCTCGCACGTCAGCCGCGGTTCATAATACTCACAGGGGGCTTAGGTCCCACCTTTGATGACAAAACCTTCCAAGGCATCGCCGCTGCCCTAAACCGCACACTCCAAGTAGACGAAGCGGCGCTAAAGATGGTTAAAGACCGAATGCAAGCCTACTTTAAAAAACGGGGCATAACTGAGCCGTTGGAGATGACTCAGCCGCGACTCAAGATGGCGATGTTCCCCCAGGGTACAGAGGTTGTGGTGAATCCTATTGGCACGGCGCCTGCCCTGCATGTTAAGGTCGGCTGTACGGATGTTTATTCATTGCCGGGTATACCTGCGGAGATGGAAGCGATTTTTAACCAATCCATAGCCCCTGCCATCCGGTATGCGGTGGGTGATGCGGGGTTTTTTGAGCAGAGCCTCTTTGTTCTGGAAGCCGAGTCAAAGCTTGCGCCCCTCATTGACACAGTGATGAGGGATAACCCGGGTGTCTATATCAAGTCTCATCCGTTAACCTCGGAGAGGTGCCCCCGCGTGGAGCTTCACCTAACTATGCTTGCCAACCACGCCTCCTCGCCATGCGAGGTCCTTTCTTGCGCCACAAAACAGCTCAGGGCGCTTATTGTGGCAAATGGTGGTCAAGTGGAGTAGCAGACCTTACTTGCGGGGTTTGGGCATAACATTTTAAAGAATCATACCTACAGGAAAAGACGTACGGTTGGCTACTGCTGCCTATGAGGACGGCATACCTAAAAGCATTAAGCCTCGCCATGTTGCTGGCTATATTATTCTCGATAGTGCCCACTATACAAGCCCAAAGTAGCATCCAGGACAAAACGGTGTCTTTTCTGGTGCAGAATCGCCCGGGCGCAGACACCTACAGACTCAACATAACCATCCCCCACAGCCTCTACCAGTATTACAACCAAAAAAGCCACTTCGTATTCTCACCCCGAGACTTCAGCAAATTCATCACCCCCTACCCCTTCCAACCCGTCGCCGACCAACTCCGGCAAATCACCAACAGCACAGAGGACTTTGTTAACGCCGTCCTAGCCCTGGTTCATCAGATAGATTATGTGCAGGTTGAACCAAGCAAGTACCCCATAGAAACCCTCATGGAAGGCCAAGGGGACTGTGACCTATTTGTCTACATAGCCGCATCCATTCTTGAAGCAGGAGGCGTCCCCGTAGTCCTCTTGTTCTACCGTGACCTCAAACACATGGAGCTAGGCGTCGGCCTTGACAAGGCGCCTGTGGATGCCCGAGGAGACATCTACAGCGTCACATACGAAGTCAAGAAATACTATGTGGCCGAAACCACCGGCAGTTCTTGGAGGTATGGCTGGCGGGTCGGCGAATGCCCCCCAACGTATCAAAACGCCACATCCGAAGTCATAGCGCCCACAACTATGGAGCAAACCTCCCTCGGCCAAGTATCCGCAGTCATCCAGCAGCTAGACCCCAGCACCCTAACCCTACAACTATCAGCATCAGTCCTGCTTCAAAACAGCTACGTTACCATAAGCGGACAGATTCTACCAGCACAGGCAGGCGAGAACGTCACCCTCAAAGCCCGTAACAACAACGGCGAATGGTTCGTGGTGGACCAAGCCCAAACAGACGCCGACGGCCAGTTCAGCTATAGCTGGTTTATTCAGACAGAGGGATTAATGGAGGTTCAAGCGGTCTGGGAGGGAAACGACTATCTGAACGGTTCAGCTAGCGCGGTGGTGGGGGTGTCTGTGGTTTCAGCTTACTTGGTTTTGATTGTGGTGACTTGGGCTGCGTTGTGTGTGTTCTTGGTTTTTGTCTTCAAGTTAATTAGGCGACGACGTAGCGCAACTTCACCTATAAGTGCACCCGAGACGCATATATAGCGATAGATTCAATGGGCAAGAGGCGGTTTATTTTAGCTTTAGAAGTAGCTTTGCGGTCTTCACTGGGTGCCGCATAGCCTTCAGCACCTTTTTTCGCGTCAGGGTCCTGTTAATCGCGTTTGCCTTCATACACAACTCCGCAATTTCCGCAGCCGTGAACTCGGGCGTCTCTACCAGCGGCTCAGTTGCAGCTAAGGCGTAGTCGCAGAAGCCGCTGTGTATGTAGCCGCCTGCTTTTGCCTGCTCAAAGAACTCCGTGCCATAAAGCGGCATCGCAATACTGAAAACAAAACTCTCCGCGCCTAGCTTCTTGAGCTTGTATGCGTAGCGGATGGTTTCTTCGATGTCTGCTTTGGTTTCCCCGATTAAGCCCATGACAAAGAAGCAGCCGACTTTTATACCGACTTTCCTTGCTGCCACGATGGCGTCTTCTACTTTTTTTAAGTCTAAGTTCTTTTTGGCTATGTTTGTTACAACGCGTTGTACGCCTGATTCGGGGGCTAGGCGGATTTTTTTGCAGCCCGCCCGCTTCATCTTGGCCAGCAGTTGCTCGTCTAGGGTGTCTGCGCGGACACCGTTTGGGGTAAACCATTCAAACCGCAATCCGCGTTGCACAATCAAATCGCAAATCTGCGCCATCCGCTCTCGGCTCCAGGTCATGTTGTCGTCGGCAAAGTCGATTTGTTTGATGCCGTAGGTTTTGATGACGTGCTCGATTTCGTCCACGACGTTTTTTGGGCTTCTGTGGCGCCACTGTTTTCCCCACACGATGCTGTGGGTGCAGAATACGCAGCTAAAGGGGCATCCTCGGCTGGTTATGATTATGGTGTAGGGCTTGGTTATTTCGCCTCTTAGGGGGTTCTGTTTTACGGCTTCTGCATACACTTTCATGGGCAGCAGGTGCCGCGCGGGCATAGGTAGCGTATCGAGGTCTGCTATGAATTCGCGTTTGGTGGTTAGGTTAGGTTTGCCATTTTCTTTGAAGGCTAAACCGGCTATGTCGTGGGTGTTGGTGTTGTGGTTTTGGAGGGCTGTGACTAATTCAGCGATGGTAATTTCCGGTTCACCGATTACCGCAAAATCTGCCTGTGAGTCGGTAAGGCAAGCTTCGGGCCGTGAAGAGGGATGCAGCCCAAACACAACAACCGTAACGTCGGGGTTGACTTCTTTTGCGGTTGAGACTACCTCAAAGGCGGTTTTTGACCATCCCGAAAACGGAATCTCAACAGCCACCACCTCAGGCCCAAACTCCCTAATCCGCCCAGCTATAACCTGCGCGCTTAAGCCGACACGGAACTTGGTTGCATCCAGCTCCTCGAGGTTTTCCCAGCCCTCCGTAGGCGAATCAATGATTGTGACTTTGTGCCCCTTTTTTTCTAGAACTGCCGCGACTGATGCCATGGCGATGGGTGGAAAAACGTTGGGTTTACCCCATGCTTTAGGCTGAATGCGGGGCGGATTGATGAGGCAGACACGCATGGAAGGCACTTCTCTGCAAACCATGCGTATTGAGTGATTAAAAGTTTGCACTAAATCGGAACAAACAGGTACAGCCGGACCAATACCAAAACAGCCACGCACAACAAGCCCCAAAGAACAATGGTGACATCGCGTATGCGCAGTGCACCTATGACTTTGTCGCCCGTTATCGGCTCGTCAGCGTCTCCAAGAATGTATCTGTCGGGCTTTTCTAGCTGAATGTGTAGGGCGCCGGCGGTGGCGGCCATGGGCCAGCCGTGGTTTCTGCTTTGGGTTTTATGGTGGTCTCGTTTGGCTATTCTCCAAGCGTTTTTAGCATCCATGCGTAGTATCCATGCGGCTACTATCATGAGCAGCGCTGTTAGGCGGGTTGGGATGTAGTTGACTATGTTGTCTAGATTGGCGCTAAACCAGCCGGTGTTTATGTGCTCTTTGGTTTTGAAGCCAACCATGCCGTCAAGAGTGTTTATGACTCGAAACGCTATGGCTCCAGTGACGCCGAATAGTGCGAATGCCATCATGGGTGACAGCTTGAAGTCAATTAGGTTCTCAGACATGGATTCGATTACTGCGCTGCCCATTTGCTGGGCGTTTAGGTTGGTGCTGTCTCGGCGGCTGAAGTGGGCGTATTTTTTTGTTTCGGCGGCGTCGTCGGCGTTTATGGCTTTAGCGGTGGCTTTTGCCCAGTCGGTTTCGAGTTTTATGCATATGGTCATTTTGAGCAGTATGATACCTATGGCGGCGTAGACAAGGAGGTTTAGGTAGAAGGGTGCGTAAGTGTAGAGCGCCCATAAACATAGAAAAGTCGGAACCGCAAACGCTGCAATCGCAGTTAACCCAAGAAACACACCCAGCAGCTTCTCCATTCTCGGATTGTTTGGGCTTTTGAAGGCGGGTTCGATTTTCTTGATAAAGTTACCTATAACAACGGTTGGATGCAGCTTAAATGCTAAACGATTGGGGTAATTCGGCGAGGGGTCACCCAGAACAAGATCCAGCAAGACGGCTAGAACAAGCATGGCGATAGCGGTCGCTATAGCCCAGATGTTTTGTGTCATCCAAACCGAGAGGTCAAGCATCGCATCGATACTGGATACTGCGTTTATATCAATTACGGTACAGGACAAGTTAGGTAGATTAGCTTTTTAAGGCTCACCCATCCAATAGACAATAAGGTACCAACGCTTGGAGAACCCAGAAGAACTCAGCCCAACCCTGTTTGACACCTACGTGTTTTTGGTAAAAGCAGGGAAACCCGTCGGTCCAAGAGACCTCATGCGAGGCGCAAACCTAAGCAGCCCATCAGTTGCATATCGTAACCTGCAGCGCCTAATAGATTTGGACTTAGTGGCAAAAGATGATTACGGCAACTATATGGTTAAGCGGAAAGTTAGCCTAAGAGGCTATTTTTGGGTAGGCAAAAGGCTGGTTCCGAGGTTTGCGGTTTTTGCGTTGGTGTTTGTGGCTGTATTGGTTGCTGAAATCGCCGTTCTGGTTCCCCACTTGCTTAACGGCTCGCCGGTGCAGGAATCCTTTTGGCTATTGACCATCATTACTGTTGTTTCCGCGGCTATCTTTGCTTATGAGGGGTTGCGGTTCAGGCAAAAAACAAAAAGAACATAGCCTATGCGTCTGCGCAGCCTGCTACGGTTTCATGAAGACTTTTAGCAAAAGAACCGCTGCCAACATAACCAAAATAACGATAATAATGATGACTGTCCAAATCCAAAGCGGCCATACATCCGGTGGCACAGCAGAGTTTGAGCCAAAGGCGTAGACCATGTGGTCGTATGAGCCGACATAGATGTTGCCGTATGCGATGGCTGGAGAGGAGACAACCTTATCCTCTGTCTGGTAGCTCCACCTAAGCGTCCCAGATAGTGCGTCTAGAACATAGAGTTTGCCGTCATAAGAGCCAAACACTACCACTTGGTTTGTTGCTGCAGGTGAAGAGGCGACTTCTCCTTCTGTGGTGTATTTCCATACAAGCTGGCCGTCTACAGCGTTTAATGCGTAGAGGTTGTTGTCCGCAGAACCCACATAGACATAACCGTTGGCCAGCGCCGGCGAAGACGAAACCGCCCCGCCGGTTTTATAGCTCCAGAGGTACTCTCCGGTTGCTGTATCTAGCGCATAGACGTTGCTGTCGTATGAGCCGAAGTAGACTATGCCGTCTTGAACTGCGGGGGAGCCCACGACATAACCGCCTGTGGCATACTTCCAGATTAGGTCTCCCGTAGCTGCGCCAAGGGCATAGAGGTTACCGTCATTTGAACCAACATAGACTAAGCCGTCAACGTAGGCGGGGGACGAGAGCGTTACTTGGTCGCCGGTGGTGAACTTCCAGAGCAACTCGCCACTATCCGCTTTGAGTGCATAGACGCTGAAATCCTCCGAACCGACATAAACAACTCCGTCAACAACGGTTGGGGAAGACACAACCGCAAAACCCGTTTGGTAACTCCAAAGATAAGCCCCCGTCAAGGCGTTTAATGCATAGATTTTACCATCATAGCCGCCCACATACAGTTTCCCGTCTGCAATTGCAGGCGCCGAAAACATAATCATGTCCTCAGTGGCAAAGCTCCACACAACAGTGTTGTGGAGTTCCCAATCGTAGCCCACCATGCCTGTGGAGGCGTTTAGGCAGTAGATTTTGCCGTCATGCGACCCCACATATAGCAACCCATAAGCGGCGGTGGGCGAGGCGTCTACTTTGCCGCCTGTAGCAAACCGCCACAGCAACTCCCCGTTTGAGGCGTTTAGGGCATAGAGTCGACCATCCCATGACCCCACAAACACTTTGCCGTCAGCAACTTCAGGCCGCGAAATCACTTGGTCACCAGTTGCATAACTCCAAATGGGGGTGCCATCTTGGAGGCTAAGCGCATAAACCCGGAAATCGTTTGACCCGATAAAAACAACTCCATCCGCTATGTTTGGCGAGGACGCAACGCCTGCCCCAGTTTGATAGCTCCAGACTTTTTCTCCAGTTAAAGCATCTAACGCATAAACCTGATTATCCAGCGAACCAAAAACCACTTTGCTACCTGAGATGGCGGGGGAAGAGAACACGGCGTCGCCTGTTGCGTAGCTCCATTTAATTTCGCCGCTATATGCGTCTAGGGCATAGAGGTTGCCGTCCGAGGAGCCGAAGTATACGGTGCCGTCTGTCACTGAGGGTACCGAGACGATTTCGCCGCCGGTCGCATAGCTCCATTCTAGTTCTCCCGTGGCCGCGTTTAGTGCGTAGAGTTTGCCATCAAGTGAACCCACATAGACAATGCCATCGGCAATCATGGTTGCGGAGAGCATGATTGCACCACCCGTCCCATAGCTCCAAAGAGGCGCACCCGTGTATAGGGAAAGGGCGTAGACTTTGCTGTCTTCAGAGCCGAAATAGACTATGCCATCAACAATGGCTGGGTCAGAATCGACATAGTAGCCTGTGCCAAACCGCCAAAGCTCCCTGCCCGTTGCGGCATCAAAAGCATAGAGGTTATAGTCCTCCGAACCTACACACACAATGCCCTCGGCAACCGCCGGTTTAGAGATAACAATGGCGCCGGTTTCCGCGGTCCATAAAACTTCGCCGGTTTGGACGTCAAAGGCATAGAGGTTATGATCATATGAACCCACATACAATACGCCGTCAACAACGGTTGGGGAGCCTACTTGGCCACCGGTGTTAAACTTCCAAAGCGTCTGATTAGTTAACGGTACCACGGAATCAGTGTAGCCGGTGAGTGAGGGGGTTTTGTGGAACATCGGCCAACCGCTACCTACGTTTGATTGAGCATAGGCAGCCATTGGAGCTATGAGAATTAAGATGAGTGTTAAGTAAGCCAATGTCTTGTTAACTTCTGACACCCAAATAAGAATGGTAATTTTGGATTAAAGACGGTTTCGCTGAAAAATCAGACTATAAAGAGGAAAATAAAAGGGGTTTTACTCTCTTTGTTTCTGCATTTCTTCCCATTTCTTAGGGATATATCCGCAGGCTGGATCAGCCTCAGTGATATCTCCGGTGTAAGCGTATGCTCGGTTTCTGCAGCCGCCGCATATGTCTAGGTATTCGCAGACGCCGCATTTGCCCTTGACGATTTTGCGGTCTTGGAACCTGTTGTAGAAGGGGGAGGCTTTGACTTCTTCCCATGCCTGTACCAGCGGTTTGCTGCGGATGTTGCCCAGCATCATGGGTTCGCTGGGTGTTAGGTCGGTGTAGAAGCAGGGAATCAAGTCGCCGTTCTCAGTAACAGACAAGTAACCGCCGAATGCGAAGTAGGTGCATTTGCCGTGGAATTCTTTTTCGTACCATTCGTTGAATTCCTTCTCTGGCAGACGCTGTTTGACTATGCGGGCAAAGAATGGGCAGTGCACATGAACCTCAAACTTATTTCGGTACTTCTGGGTGATATCCCAGATGTGGTTGAGGACCCAATCGTACTCTTCAGGTGACGGCTCTAGTTCCATCTTGGTTTTGGCTCTACCGCTAGGCACCAGGGCGTTGTACCAGACAAAGTTCGCGTGGTACTTCTCGGCTAATTCGGCGACGTGGTCAAGATGCTTTAGGTTAACCGTGGTTATGGCGCAGGCGAGTCCGTTTAGGATTTTGCCTTCCGCTAGCTTTTCGATTGCTGCTATGGCTTTTTTGTAGCTGCCTTTGCCGCGGAGTTCATCGTTGATTTCTTCGGGGCCATCGATACTGACTGAAGTCCAAATCTGGTTTTTAACCAAGTTGTCATATATGCTTCCGTCTACGAATGTGCCGTTGGTTAGGAGGCATACGTTTAAGCCTTTGCTTTTGGCGTAGGTAGCGATCTCGAAGATGTCTGGGCGCGTGAGGGGTTCGCCGCCTTTTAGGCCAAACCATCTTACGCCGAATTTTTTCACTTCGTCGACTAAGTGGAAGGCTTCTTGGGTAGTCATTTCTCTTGGCGCGTGTGCTCCTGTGGCGTCTACGTTACAGTATTTGCATCGGGCGTTGCAGGCACCGGTTGCCCGCCAAGAAGTCATTAGGAGTGGACCTGTTTGTTCGTTAGTCAATGAGAATCCCTTCTCTGCTCCATATATTGTACCCGTTAAGGGTTTTTGGGTCTTAAAATAGTTTACTTGTAGCTTAGCTGTTTATGTTATCGCTGTCTTTCTGCAACTGTTGCAGCTGAAAACCACAAAGCCTCCGTTTGCATTTTTTCAGTAAACTTTATGTTGAAAGCACCGCTCTTTTAAGCTCGGGCAAGAAACCAGTATACTTAGCTAACTCAGTCTTGCCCATAAATTGGGGGTAAACGTAATCAACAAAAAAATCTTACTCACGGCTTTAGTGTTTATGCTTGTTTCATCCAGTTTTGTTTCGTTAACCTTTATTCCGCAGGTTCAAGCTGTCGATGCCATTAGCGAGTGGACCCAAATTAACGGAGGCCCCTCCATGACCCGCTTTGCCGCCGGAAGTGCACCCGACACCCCAAACATACTATGGAAAGCAAACATAACCGGCATCCAACCCTACCTCACCGCGTTTAACGGCAAAATTTACGTATGCAGCACCACCACCGCCTATGCGCTCAATCAGGAGGGCGAAATTGTTTGGCAAACAGACTTCCCCGAACCTACCCACTGGCCAATCGCCTACAAAATCGACGACACCCACATGGTTATCGAGAAATACGGCTTTAACCCCGAAACAGGCGAACTCCTCTGGACCAGCCCCGACTTCAACACATACACAGGCATCTTTAACACCAACGTTTACAGCCCCCAAGAGCAAATGTTCTACACCAAAATTGACAGCTACATCGTCGCCTGGAACTTCAAGAACCCCTCCCAACCTCCCACCGTGGCCTGGCGAACCTACATCCACGGCGGCGGCATAACCGGCATAGGCACCGCATATGGCGACGGCAAAGTCTTCACTGGCAGCTTCGAGAACATGCAATATGCCCTTGACGCAAAAACAGGCAAAGTCCTCTGGGTAGCCCCAACCAAGGGCCCCATGATATTCACAGGCGCCTACGCTGATGGCATCTACTTCAAAGGAGGCAGCGACGACAACACCATGTATGCCTTCAACGCATCCACAGGCCAAATAATCTGGCGCTACCGCCCCGACACCGACGGCTACTTCGTCACCGGCTGCGCAGTCGGCTACGGTATGGTGTACTCGATGAATAAGGACGGCTACTTCTATGCCTTTGACATGTACACTGGCGAGGTTGTTTGGCGCTATAGGGGCCCTAATGATTCGCTCATGTGGCCAGGTATGCCGACAGTTGCGGATGGAAAAATTTACCTAACCACCGGCGAAGCTGCCCAGTACAACAAGCCGTTTGGCACCTCAGAGTTCTCCTGCATAGATGCCTACACGGGGCGGCAACTTTGGAAGTTTGACATGGAAGCGCTACCACCTCGTGAATCAGTTGCAGTTGCCTACGGCGCTCTCTACATCATCCCCGGAGACGTCACCACCTCCGTAGATACCATATCGGGCAACGAGTATGCCACAGACGAGCAGGTCTGGGCAATAAAAGAGATAGTCCAAGATGAACCCGTCAAAGTATCCACCAATTGGCAGCAGTGGCGAACCGACCCCGCGCACTCCTCAATTGCGCCCGTGGGCCCCTCAAACCTCACCGTTGCATGGAAGTACCAGACCGGCGGCTCAGTCATCTCCTCTCCCACTGTCTCTGATGACGTAGTATACTTCGGCTCCACTGACACCTACATCTACGCCGTCGACGCATGGACTGGCGAGTTGTATTGGAAGTTTAAGACAGACGCACCAATCGAATCCACCGTAGCCATAGCTAACGGATGGCTCTACACGGGCGGCGACGACGGCTACGTCTACTGCCTTAATGCCCAAACAGGCGCACTGCGGTGGAAAACCTTTGTGAACGGTAACTTGGAGTTCACGTTTGGCAATCTGGTGCTAAAGTCCTCGCCGGCAGTAGCAGATGGAGCAGTCTACATTGGCTCACT
The DNA here is from genome assembly GCA_050261115.1 of Methanocella sp. GTDB lineage: Archaea > Thermoproteota > Bathyarchaeia > Bathyarchaeales > Bathycorpusculaceae > Bathycorpusculum. The sequence goes on along the minus strand of JBLNCY010000008.1, from coordinate 26,594 downwards.
CGATGGGCACTTATATGCGCTGGATTGGAATACTGGTGCTATCCTGTGGAAAATCCAAGCTAAGGGGCCTGTTCAATCTTCACCCGCTTACGCGGACGGGGCAGTCTACTTCAGCGCAGAAGAGCCCGAAACTGGCGCCCTCTATAAGGTCGATGCCGCCACGGGCCAAGTCCAATGGATCTTTAGCATCCCCTATCGCCCATCATTCACTGGCGGTAACCAAATGCTAGGTTCCCCAAGTGTTGCAGAGGGTAGAGTATTTGCCTCCTCTAACTGGGGTGACTACTACTGCCTCGACACTGAGACTGGCGGCGTGCTTTGGCACTTCGTTGATGAGACAGCTACAGAATTCATCGTTTCCTCCCCCATATGGGTTGACGGCATAGTCTACCTGATTGACAAATTCGACCTGGCAGCCGTCAACGGAACCACTGGCTCTGTTATCTGGAGCAAATATACTGGCGACGAACTATACGTGTCCCCCTCATATGCCGACGGCAAAATCTACATGGTTACAAGCCAACGCAACATATTCGTCCTTGACACAAACAACCAAGGCAACATCCTCGCATCCACAACCACGCTTTCTAGCAGCTGGAGCTCCCCAACGATCGCCAACAATCGTCTCTTCGTTGGCTGCAACGACTGGAACGTCTATAGCTTCAAAGAAAACATAACCACTATAGCCACAGAAGCCACACCAACCCCTACAAGCAGCGGCCCTGAAGTCCCCCAAGAACTCATGGTTGCACTCCTAATAGTTGCTGTCCTCGTCATAGCAGCGTTACTGGCCTACAGAGTTAAAAAAGCCAAATACGCAATCGCTTAAACTTTGGCTTGGGCTTCCTGCTCCTCGGGGGAGGTGCTGTAGCCTCCTGCGCTCTTCTTTTTACCGCGTACTTTGCTTAGGCGACGGAAGGCCCACATGGCGGTTTTGCTGTTCCAGACGATGTGGTTTAAGGCGGCGCGGGCCATGATTTGGCTGTAGAAGTCCCCCTTTAGTTTCTTGGAGAGGAAGTAGCGTTTGGTGAAGAAGTGGTCAAAATAGTCCTTTTTAACTTCCTCAAGCTTCTCAAGGGGGAGTAGTTCATTTTTGAATATCTGGGTTTCCTCTCTGTACTGGTTCCAGTCTGTTGGCACCTCAAGTCCCAGTGTCTTGATGAAGTGGGCAAGTTCAGTGCCGGGATAAGGCACCGCTTCACACATGTAAACATAATCGGGTTTGGTCTTGTAGAGGAAGTCGATGGTCTGCTTTAACATCTCAGGGGTCTCAGTGGGATAACCGATGACCAGCGAAACCGCAACCGATATACCTGCCTCCTTAGCCCACTTAATCGCCTGCGCATTAAGCTCCACGGTGGTACCTTTGCGCATTAACTTTAGCATCTCTGGACTGCCCGATTCAACGCCAAAGTGGATAAGCTGACAGTTTGTTGCCTTAAGCTTTGCCAGCAACTCTTTATTGACGCGGTCGACGCGGGTACGGCAGTCCCAAGGCAAATCCAGCTTGCGCTTCTGCATCTCATCACAGATAGCAAACGCCCGCTTCAAATCAAACGTAAACGTATCATCATAAAACGCAAAGGCGCCAGCATGGAATTCGTCACGAAGCCACTCCAACTCATCTACAACCTTGCTAGGGCTACGTGCGCGGAACGCATGGCCACACATCTTTGAGGCTAAGCAGAAGGTGCAGGCGCTGGGACAGCCGCGGCTGGTTATGATGGGCATGTAGTTGACTCCAAAGAGCCGATACATGTTAGTATCAAAATGGTGATGCGCTGGCCTTGGTAGGCTGTCGATGTCAGCTATAAAGGGCCGGTCGGGAGTGCGGATGATTTCTTTATTGCGCTTAAAGGTGATGCCCTGGACCTGACCTAGATTTTTGAGGTTGCCTTCACTGACAAGTTTAGCAAGTTCCAGCATGGTCTGTTCGCCTTCGCCGCGCACCACGATGTCAAGGTCGGGGCTTTCGGTGACGGCTTCTTGGTCAAGCACGGTGACATGCGGGCCGCCCATGAGCGTCAAGGCGTTGGGTACAGCAGTTTTGGCGATTTTTAGAATTTCTAATGCCGGTAAATAGGTGACTGTGGCGCTGGTTACGCCGATGATGTCAGGGTTTAGACTCTGAAATTTCTCTGTAAGTGTCTTCTCGTTGGGTCGGGTAATTTGGCAGTCTACTACGCTAACTTGGTAGTCTTCCTGTTCTAGTACCGCTGCCAAGTAGCCGATGCCAAGCGGCAGAAAAATGGATTGTGTGGCTCCTTTTGGATAAGGCGGATTTACAAGTGTTACGTGAGCTTTCACGGTTGAACCCCGAGATTTAATCAAGACACCGCGCGCGAAGCTATTATGTTTTACGTAAACAGGCCCAGCTAAGGTAAGTTTGGCGTAACGGAAGGTTTTTTATGACATCCATCCAACTAGCGCTACAAATGTCACTTGGAGAAGTAGGGCTTGTACGCACATCTAGCAATCATTAACGCGAATATCAAAACCATGAATCCCAATCAACCCACCGCACAAGCCCTAGCGATTTCTGGAAACAAAATCCTCAAAGTGGGCACCAACCAGGAAATTCAAACTCTAATCAGCCCCGAAACCACCGTCATGAACCTTGAGGGAAAAACCGTTCTCCCAGGCTTGATTGATACCCACATACACGTAGCTGATTACGGGCGCTGCCTAATGTGGCTAGACCTAACCTCCGCAAAATCCATCATAGAACTACAGCAACTCATCAAAGAGAAAGCTAAACTGACTTGCCCAGGCAGGTGGATTATAGGGCAAGGATGGAGCGAAAATCGCCTAAAAGAGCAACGCGCCCCCACAAAAGAGGAACTAGATGAGGCTGCACCCGACAACCCAGTTATCCTCTACCGCGAAGCAGCCATGATCTGCGCAGCCAACACAAAAGCCATCCAACTCGCAAAAATAACCCAACAGACCCCCACACCCCCAGGCGGCACAATAGACAAAACCGTCGAGGGCGAGTTGATAGGGGTTTTCCGCGATGCCGCTGCTAATTTGATTTGGCAGGCTGTGCCTGAACCCACTGAGGATGAACTGTTGGAGGCGGCGGCGCAAGCGTGCCAGAAAATTTTCCAGGCAGGCATAACCAGTATCGTCTGGTTAGTCATCTCTGAAAGCGAGCTTTCAATTATCAGAAGGTTGCATGAACAGGACCGTTTGTTGTTTCGGGTTAATGTTGTGGTTCCCGAGGTGATGCTGGAAAAAGCAGTATCGGAGTTGACTTCAAAGTGCTCTGAGGTGCTAAAGGTTGGGGGTGCATTCATTGTAGTTGATGGTTACTTGGATTCTAAGGAGGCTGCATTGCAAGAGCCCTACAGCGATGACCCTGCGAATTATGGTAAGATGCTGCTAACCGCTGAGGCTTTAGAGGCTTCGGTTAAGCATGCCCTATCGTTTGGTGTGCAACCTGTTATCCACGCTATGGGCGATCGCGCTATCGATGCGGCACTCACGGTAATCGAGCAATCAAAACGGCGCGATGTGCGTTTTCGAATTGAGCAGGCAGCTGTTCTTGACAATTCCCTCATCAAGCGTCTCAAAGCACAAAAAGTGATAGTTACCATCCAACCCAAAGTCATCACCACCGAATTCTCAGTTTGGTCAGCTAAACAGCACCTCGGCAACCGCGCCCGCCTACTCCATCCCATCAAAACTCTTCTCGATGAAGGGGTTATGGTTGCTGCTGGCTCTGACTGCCCCATGGAGCCTCTGAGCGCGTTACTTGGTATGCAAGAGCTTACCAATAGACTCAGCTACCCCGAGCAGAGACTAGGCCTTGACGAAGCCATCCGTTTATACACCCTAAATGCTGCTTATTGCTCAGGCGAAGAAGCCATCAAGGGATCAATTGAGGAAGGTAAACTAGCCGATTTAACTATACTTGCCGAAAACCTTGATGCCATAAGTGCTGATAGGATTAGTGAGGTTGCGGTTGATTTTGTTGTTTTGGATGGTAAACTGCTGGTTGTCTCACCCTAAACGACAATAAACCATTTCGGTCGCCACGGGCCTTTTTTTCCTATCGGGCTAGCTCATACGGTGAGGATAGTGTCGCCTTCTAGCAGCGGCCAATAATCTGCTTTTTTGCTAAGCGGGTGTTGTGCTGCTAATTTGAAAACCTGTGTGATTATGTAATCGCAGAGTTCCCGTTTGACAGTGGATTTATTATTGGACTGTTCGATTAGGGGGCAGTGTGCTAGGTGTGCATTTATAGCTTTATCCATGGCTTTAGCGTCTGGAAGAATCAAAATCTTTGCATCACATTTGCATTGGGCAATCGGTAACCCGTCGTTGTTGACTTTGGTTGACAAAATAAAGTACCTCTTAGTTAAAATGCGAGTTATCGCTTTACACAATTATGTTGTAGGCGCACCACAGCAAGAGTTTCAGCGGGGCTTAGTCATGAGTTTCTCGGCGACTTCAAAGTCCTTTGTAGTGTTCACGTTTAGGACAACTTCGGTTTCTTCGGTGATTATGGCGGCTGTCTCAATTTTGCCTTCTCCTAGAATTTTAGAGCCGTTAATGATGTTAACCCCTGAAACAGCATACCATACCCCCTTGTATTCGTCCGTGGAGGAAATGGATAGTCCCAGCGCCTGCCGCTTCTCAATCGGCACAAACACCGCCAAAAAATCCTTCCCCGAAACCTCAAACTCGCTAATTACACTATCCAAGATTGGTCCTGTAATGGCTGGCACATCTGAGGGCATCGTCAGCACTGGACCCATCCAGCCTAACTTGGCTACCGCCTGCTTCAAATCGTCATGGTAACCCTTAGCGTCAGTGTATAGGGTTCTCCAACCTTTACTTCTGCAGTGTGCCTCGGTTTTGGGGGTGTTACTGCTGGTGACGATACAGACTTCACTAACGCTCTTTGCCGATAAAGCTGCTTCCACAACCCAATCCAGCAGAGGCTTACCAAGAAACGGTAACATCGGCTTCTCAGTAGGCAACCCCATGCGGCTTCCTCTACCGCCAGCCATTATCAAAGCGGGAACCATCATAGTGACATCACCAATAACACAACAGCAAACAGAATAAGCGTAACTGCTCGGGCAACCTCATTAGTCGCCCCAATCATGTCACCTGAAACTCCGCCAAACACGTTGTTTGAAACCTTATTCATCACAAACGCGACCGGGATACTGACAAACATCACAGCCACCGCAACCAACGCCAATAGTGGTCCCGCGAGGAAGTACAGAACTGGGAGAACAAGCAGAGCCGAAATCACGTAAGCCGCTATGTTGAGTTTCTTTTTTGCTTTTGCTAGGAAAATCGACCCAAGCCCTTTATGCGACGGCTTGCCAACCCAGACGATGGTAACCATAGCGAGTTTTGCTGAGACTTCCGCTAAAAACACCGCCGAAAACGCCAGCCATGTGTCTATTGAGCCGCGAACAATCCAGAACAAGCCGAAAAAAGCCAATGCCTCCACTGCAAACGCCAAGACAGCGCCGCCGTAGGTTACTGTCCATTCGTGTGCCTTCATCTTGCGGTCGTGAAGGTTACGTATACCTAAAGCGTTGCCGAGGTCAATTAGGCCGTCGAAGTGCTGCAGCCCCGTTATAACCAGCAGGAACGCGATTGTCATAGCCGCTGGGATTAGCATGCCAAAAACGGCGGGTATGGCGACATATGCGCCAACTAAACCCAAAACCAAACCCACGATTGTGCTTGCAGCAACATAATACAGCCCAGCTAGCAGTCCGATGAAGGCTCCGATTACTGGGAAAAGGTACATGTTAGCGGCTGTGGTGAAGATAAAATCTTCTTTTCCACCCATCGGTATGATGGTTAAGAATGACAGCAAGTCCTTGAAAACTTTTATAGCTTTCATCGCCGACATATACCTACCAACTTGCCTATAGTGAATATAGGCTTTATTGTCAAAGGGGTATCATGGATGGAAGGGAAAAAGGTAATGGTTACTGGCGGGGCAGGATTCATAGGTTATCACCTGTGTAAGAGGCTCTCTGAGTTAAACAGTAACTTGACTATTTACGATAACTTATCAAGCGGCACCATGCAGAACGTATCAGATATTCCCAAAGCAAATTTCGTGAAGGGCGACATCTTAGACCTCAAAACCCTCTGCGAGGTGCCCAAACAGGACCTAATCTACCACTTAGCCGCACAAGTCGTCGTAGGCTATTCCATGGAGAACCCGCTGGCTGATTTTGACACCAACGCCAAAGGCACCCTCCATGTGCTTGAGAAAGCCCGCCGAGACGACGCAAGAGTTGTTTTCGCCTCCTCAGCAGCGGTTTATGGTAACCCCACTGTGTTTCCCACACCCGAATCCTATGGGTTCCATCCATTCTCCTGTTACGGTTTAAGCAAAGTAGTCGGCGAAGAATATTGCCAAATGTACCGTGAACAATACGGATTAGACGTCGTCATCACCCGCTTCGCCAACGTCTACGGCTTACGCTGCCACGGCGTTATCCATGACTTCCTAGGAAAGCTACAGAAGAACCCCGATAAACTCGAAATCCTTGGCACAGGCAAGCAATGCCGTGACTTCGTTCACGTCTCCGACGTAGTAGCCGCGCTCGTTCTACTCGGTGAAAAGGAGGGTGTTAACGGTGAAGTTTACAACTTGGGCTTAGGAAAAACCACTTCCATACTTGAACTCGCCGACCTCATCCTATCGATTCTTAATCTAAAGAACCGAACAAAAGTCACAACTACGGGAGTATCCTGGCAGGGTGACGTAACCAAAATCTGGTTTGACATCACTAAAGCTAAGAATGAACTCGGTTGGACCCCCAAAGTACCCCTAGAAGAGAGCATCAAGGAAGTCATCGCTGACAGGAAAATAAGTATATGACTCAACCCTCCCCCGCTCGAGGATTAATCGCCCTAATACGTTTACCCTATTGGATGATGACAGGCGGCCTAGCCGTACTGACCGCTTTTGCAATTCTCAACAACTTTGCAGATGTACTAACCACCTTAGGCAACCTCAATGTAGGCATAGTGGCTTTGTTGACTTTCTTCTCCTTGTCCTTTACCGCTTCTGCCGGCTTTGCCATAAACGATTACTACGATCGAGAAAGCGATGCCGTCATTAAACCCAAGCGGCCCATCCCCTCTGGAGCGCTCTCCTACAAGTCAGCGGTGGCAATCTCTAGCATGCTTTTTGCGCTAGGTTTAGTGTTAGCATTTTTGATTAACTGGCTGGCGTTTGCCATAATCGCCGTTGACTCTGGCTTGCTCTTGGTTTACTCTTATCTGATAAAGCGAAAGTCAGGCTTTGCAGCTAACCTGCTGATGGGCTTCTTGACTGGTACCGCTTTTCTCTACGGCGAGGCAACCATGACTGGCACAATCACCCTCGCATCATTAAGTCTCTATCCTATAGCGTTTGGTACCATAGGCGGCAACGTGCTGCGTGACATTTTTAGCTTGGAGGGCGACGCCAAAGTCGGTTACCCCACGCTACCCCAGAAAATCGGCAGCATAAGCGCAGCTAAAGTCGGCGGCGTATTCTTCCTTTTAACAGGTATACTAGCGCCCCTACCTTACCTGATTGGCGGATTCTCAGTTTACTATCTGGCGCTGATTCTGGTTTGGAGCGCTCTTTTAATCTATGTGTCCGTACGTCTCTTTACGTCCGCTACCAACGTTGCGAGTATACGTAAATACGAGCGCATCGTAACCATGTCAATGATGCTGCTAATCATAGCGCTAATAGTCCAAGCCCTCGTCGGAGTGCTCCTATAGTTGAATGAAACAAAAAGCATCTGCCCTGAGTGTCAAAAGAAAATCGATGCTCAACTAAGAGAAGTAAACGGTAAAATCCAAATCAGCAAACAATGCCCCGAGCATGGAGACTTCAAAGCCACCCACTGGCAAAGCCAACCCATCTTTGAACACATGCGAAAATACGACCAATTCCAGTATCTAGGCGATCTCAATGCACCCAAAGACCCCGAGGGCTGCCCCTACGTCTGTGAAACATGTAAAAACCACGCGTCCGGCACCGTTATCGGCGTTATAGATGTAACCAAACGCTGCAACCTCCGCTGTGCAGTATGCTTCAGCACTTTTCCCAATCAGGAATCAACGGACTACGAACCCACCAAGCAGGCACTTGTAGACATGCTTGAATTCGCCGCCAAAGCCAACCCCAAGCCCCCCGCGATCCTCTTCTCTGGCGGAGAACCATGCGAGCGCGAAGACATGCCCGAAATCATAGCCGAAGCACACCGCCTCAAATTCATGACGATTCTCGCCACTAACGGCATGAAACTTGCAGACGACCCCGCGTTAGCTGAGCGGTTCAAAAAAGCGGGCCTAAACATCGTTTACCTGTCCTTTGACAGCTTCCATGAGGATTTTAACAGAAAAATCCGAGGAAGAGAACTCCTCGACTATAAACTCCGAGCTATCGCTGTCTGCCGCAAGTATGACATGGAAGTTATCCTCGTAAACACACTCATGAGAAGTCTAAATGACGAAGAAGTCGGTGATATGATACGCTTCGCCGCCAAAAACACCGACATCGTCCGCGGCTTAATCTTCCAGCCCATTGCTTTCACTGGTCGAGCAACTGAAAACCCCTTCCGTGAAAACTTCCGCGAATGGAGTTTTGCTGAATCCGTAGAAAGCCAAACAAGAGGCGAAATTAAAGCCGTTGACCTGTTTCCTATGTCGGTTATGACTTCGCCGATTAAAATTATGAGGCAATTCATGCAGAAGCCTTGGCCGCTTTTTAGCTGCAGTCCCCAATGTGGTATCGTTAACTGGGTTTATGTCTCGCCACGCACCGGCAAAATGTACCCCATTAACCGCTTTGTAAACTTTGAACGCTTCTTCAATACCATTCGAAAGACCGCTGAGAACGCTGAGTCCAAGAACCAGGTTCAGCTGCTTGCTTCGCTATTCATGGGTGCCATGGTATCGATGAATATGTTACTGGTCACAAAGGAAGTCGGCACCTTCACATTAATGAGAAGCATCCTCTCTATGCATATCAACCCCACCTACAAGTCTTTGGGCAAAATCCGCCGACGCATCTTCCTCTTAGGTTGCATGGCATTTATGGACAGCTACAACTTTGACGTCAACCGCGTTCGCCGTTGCGTAGTCCACTACATCACACCCGACAAAAAAATCATCCCCTTCTGCGCCTACAACAACGTCCACCGAGTCCAAATCGAGAAAGAATACACCCATAAGCACCAAAAGAAAAACTAACTCGCCCTCTTTTTCATCTCAGGCATTACGGCGTTGGCTTCGATACGTTTTTACGTCTAAGCCCTCATCCTCTAGCGGGAAAACCGATGAGTAGACTGTTAACCTACGAAGAAGCCAAACACGCCATAGACGCAAACCTCAAACCCGCATCGCTTGGTTACGAAGAAGCTGTTCTGCTGGAAGCCTACAACCGAGTCTTAGCCGCCGATGTTGTTTCGCCGCTGGATATTCCGGGGGTTAACAGCGCACGGGTAGCTGGTTATGCGGTTAGATCTGTAGATACCGCTGGGGCAGGTGAGGATAATCCCGTATGCTTCAAAGTCGCAGGCACCATAGCTGTGGGTGAGGTTTTAGGGCATCAGCTTGGTGTTGGCGAATCGTTTGAGGTGACCTCGGGTGCGATGCTGCCAGAAGGCGCAGACGCCGTCATAGCCTTAGAGGACATAGTACGCGAAGATGATACGCTGCAGGTTTACAGTCCCGCCTCTGAGGGTGAGAATGTCTGTTTGAGGGGTTCTGATGTAAAGTTAGGGACGGTAGTGTTTGAGCGGAATCAGGTTTTAGGCGCCACTGAAATCGGTGTGTTGGCTGGGTTGGGGCTAAAGCAGGTTCCTGTTCTCAAGTTACCCATGGTTGCAGTCTTAACGGTAAGCAATGAAGTTAGTGAATTAAGCAAGCCGCTTGAGAGGGGTAGATGGTTTGATGTGAACGGGTATAGTTTGTCGACGGCGATTATGGAATGCGGCGCTAAGCCCGTCTACTTCGGCGTGGTTCCAGAGGACAGAGCCGAGATTAGCCGAATGGTGTCTGCAGCGGTCGCGGATTCTGATATGGTGATTGTTTGCAGCGACAACCCCCTAGTCACCGAGGTTATAGGTTCATTACCAAACAGCGCCATCATAGTTAACGGAGTAGCCATAAGGCCCGGCAAATCCACAGCGGCCGCAACTGTCGAAGGCAAACCCGTCTTTGTTTTTCCCAGCAACCCCACCGCCGTCTTGATTATGTACCAGTTGTTTGCACGGGGACAAGTGCAGCGGTTAGCGGGGCGACCCGTGGCTGGTTTGAGGGCTCTTTCTGCAGTTGCGGGATCCAAGCTGTTTAGCGCCAAGGGCAGCCGCACATTTATGCCCGTAAAGTTGTCGTTTGATGAGCAGTGCCGCTTAATTGTCGATTCCAGCGAAGTGCAGGGTGCAGTTTCTGGCTTAGCCGATGTGGATGGGTTTGTAGAGATCCCGGAGAACGAGCAGTTCTTAGAGGTTGACCAGGCAGTTGTGGTTTGGCTGTTGAGGGGTATAGCCACAAAAGCCTAAGGCTTAGTCTATTTTTGTGCGGTACAGCTCAATGGAGATTAACCAAGTGAGCACCAGGTACGGCGCCAAGATTGCCGTGACTAAGATGTTGCTGAGGGCAACCGAGAATATAGTCACCACTGTGAAGGCGGTAACGGCAAAGAGCAGGACAACAACCAGCCAACCTGCCCACGCACGTTTCATGTAGAGGTTATAGGCGGCGATTAAGCTTACTATGCCCAAAAAGCCGACGTGAGGCGGAAATCCAGTAAAGGGCAAAAACACCAACAGCAAAACTCCCGTAAAAGCGTAGAATCCGACCGAGATGAGTCGGGCTTGGTTGTGACGTTTCTGTTTGGAGGTTACTATGGCCACTTGGTTCCCTGACCTTTAATTGCAGGATACATTGAATTTATAAGTTTACCCTAACCATCAAAAATCGTTCTTCCAAAGAGTACTACAGTTTTGGCTTTTCTTCAGCTATTCTTCTAAGAAAACGCTTTAGGCTCTCAGCGGAGCCGTATACAACGATTTTATTGTCCGGCTGCAGGTTTACTTGCATACTATACTCTTTAGCCAATGTCTGCACCTTCTGGGCTGTGAGGTCACCGCTGGGTTCAATCCGCACAAACTGCTGGTTACGGGGCACGCCAGACACAAACTTGTCGTGGGCAACTGGCTCGGTGGTGACTCTGCCGCCGGTTTGCTCTAGCTGCCTAAGCCACTGATCTGCCTTCCCAACACCAAACCGACTCTGAGCCTCAGTCACAACATACGCTTCAACATTGCTGAGGTACTCTTCAGCCTTCTGCAATGCGGTACCGTGGCTGCCTTCGGTGTAGGTGAGTTGAATCATTGCTTTTGCTGATCTAAGGTCCTCGATGACTCTGGCGGGGATTGTGGTGCCTGCTTTCTTTAGCTCTAAAACCATGTCCTCAAGCAGTTTCCAAGAAACCAAATTATGACCCATCTATGTAACCAATTACTTTAGCCTAAATAACAGATTTAAGGCTTCCAAGATTTTTGCTGTTGGAAAGGAATAAATCGTTACAAATCCTCCTTACTTTTGAGGGTTCTATTTTTGTCAGACAATAAGAAAGCTAAAATTAAAGAGGCTATTAGGCAGTTGCATGCTGGGGTAGCGCCTGAGCTGGTTAAAGAGAAATTCAAAGACGTTTTTGAAGGAACCGATTCATTGGAAATAGCAAAAATCGAAGATGAATTGGTTAAGGAAGGCATGAAGCGAGAGGAAATGCAGAAACTCTGCGACGTCCACCTCGCTGTCTTCAAAGATCAAATCGAAAAACAGCGTCCTGACCTAAAACCCAGCCAGCCCATTAGCATTCTGCTAGAAGAGCACAGGATTATGACTAAAATGGCTGAAGACCTTCTGTCCTATGCCAGTAAAATACGCCAAGTCAAAGACGAGAAGTACATAGAGGAAGATATTCATCAGGTTGAACATTTAATAGCTGACTTTACTGACGCCGAAAAGCACTATGCCCGTGAAGAGAACGTGCTTTTTCCAATGCTAGAGAAGCATGGCATAACCGAGCCGCCCCGTATAATGTGGATGGAGCATGACCAGATTAGAGAAATCAAGAGAATGCTTCGGGCGTTGATTGCGGATTTTAAACCCGACAGGTTTGAGGGGTTCAAAGAGACACTCTGGGAAGAATCAAGTGAACTCGCAAACAAGTTATCAGGTCATTTTTACAAGGAAAACAACATTCTCTTCCCAGCAGCCTTAAGCGTCATAACCGAACAGGAATGGAGTGAAGTAAGGGCGGAATTTGATAGCATAGGCTACTGCTGCTTCACCCCACCTGAAATCACAGTACCCCCCAAAAAAGAGGCTGCCGCCCAGCCACCAACGCCGCAGGGTGAAGTTTCCTTTGACTTCGGTAGCCTCCAACCCGCACAATTAAACCATCTACTAAACACGTTACCCATAGAAATAACCTTCATAGACCAAGACGAAACCGTCCGATACTTCAACAAACCCCAAAAAATGATATTCATACGCACAAAAGCAATTATAGGAAGAAAAGTCCAGAATTGCCATCCAGCCAAAAGCCTAGACACCGTGATGAAGATAGTTCAGTCCTTCAAGTCCGGCGCAAAAGACTCTGCTGAATTCTGGATTACCCTAAACGGGCGCTTCATCTATATCCGCTTTTTTGCCATGCGGGACGTAGAAGGTAAGTATCTTGGCACAGTCGAAGTTGTCCAAGACGTCACAGATATCCGTGGCTTGAAGGGGGAGAAGCGGCTTCTAGATTGGAGTGACTAGTAGATGAAGGTCGATGTTATAAAATCAGAGGGCTTGGCGCACAACAGTTACCTGTTAGTCAGCGATGGCGAAGCCGCCGTTATAGATCCACGTCGAGACTGCGCCGTCTACGCTGAACAAGCATCAAGGAGCTGCGCTAAGATAAAATACATCCTTGAAACCCATCGGAACGAAGACTACGTCGTTGGCTCGCTTGAACTCCAAAACATGACGGAAGCAGAAATCGCCCACAGCAAAGAATTACCCTTCAAGTATGGCGAACACAACCTCAGCAACGGCGACACCCTCCACGTTGGAAACACAAAAATCCAAGCCATCCACACACCAGGACACACCAACGAATCCCTCTGCTACCTCGCGTTTGAGGATTCAGAGCCAAAAGCGCTTTTCACCGGCGATACGCTGTTTTCCGGCTCGGTCGGTAGGACCGACCTCTACGGGAAGCAAGCTCACCGCATACAAGCCGAAAAGCTCTATGACAGTTTGCACGGAAAAATCTTAGTGCTCGATGGGGGTGTCTTGGTTTATCCTGCTCATGGTGCGGGAAGCGTCTGTGGCGAAGGAATCAAAGGCGGAGACCTTACAACTATCGGCTATGAGAAACGAATTAACCCTTATCTGCAACTAGACAAGGAGGGGTTTATTCAGAAGTCGCTGGACACAGAGTTGGTTGTGCCGCGTTATTTTAAACAGATCGAGGAAGTGAACCTCAATGGTCCGCAGCTGCTAAGTGATTTAGCTTTGCCCAAGCCTTATCAGCTTTTGGAATTCAAAGAAGAAATGCAAGAACAAAACATGGTAGTCGTCGATACTAGACGATCGTATGCTTTTGCCGGTGCGCATATCCCTAACTCGCTTAATTTGTGGCTGGGCGGCGGCACAAGTGTATATACCGGCTGGGTCATGGATATCAACCAATACATCCTCTTCATACTGGAACGCCCCGAAGACATAGGCACAGTAACCAACCACTTCAGAAGAGTGGGCTTTGTTAACATGTGCGGTTACCTCTGCGGCGGCATGAACACATGGCAAGAAGCCGGCAACCCCTTCCGAAGCTTCCAAACCATAACCGCCCCAGAACTCAAAGAAAAACTCGCCAGAAATGAAGTTACGCTTGTTGATGTTCGAGAACCGCATGAGTGGAAAGAAGACTGCTACATCGAGGGCGCCAAACTGATTCCGTTTGCCGATTTACCCCAAAAAGCAACCATGCTGTCCAAAGATAAGCCAATTGCGGTTACCTGCTCGGTTGGCAATCGAACAAGCATCGGGTTAAGTCTTCTGGAGCGGGCTGGCTTCACAGGGTTAATCAATGTTTTGGGTGGAATGGAGGCGTGGACTAACCTAAAGTACCCAGTAAAAAGCGCTCTTTAGACGTCTTTTTCGTTTTTGAGCACTTTTGCCAGCCGGTTAGTTTTGCTGTCTTTGGGTTCGAGGAGTTCCTGTACTAGGCTGTATTGGCGTTGGTAGATGTGGCAGTTTTTGGAGTGAAAAACCAACTTGCCGGTTTTTAGGTTTAGGCCAATGCGTTCGTTGATTTCGTTAACGAAGGATTCGTTGAATAGTTGTAGCCCCGCTATGTTGGCGGGTAAGCCGGCGTATGCGTCCCAGCTGCGGAAGTAGCAGGTTAGGTGCATTTGGCCCTCGAGGATTTCGGTGTCTATTAGGCTAAGGCATGGGGGTTCGCTTTTGTGGCCTTTCTCGTCAAATTTCTTGATGTCCTCTGGGCGTCTAATTACTAGGGTTACTTGACGGTCGCGTTGTTCTTGGGTATAGCGGTTGATGGCTTCTTCGATTTGGTTTATGGGGTCGTTTAGTCGGCTGCCGTAGGTATATGTTTCGTCTTCTTTTTTTTCGCCACACCAAAGATACTCAAGCGCATAGCCCTGTACGTATTTGAGGTCGCATGGGGCTTTGTCGCTGGTTAGGGGTCTGTTTTCGGGATGGGTGACTTCTATGGTTAGGTTGAGTTTTTTTGTTTCGGTTTCTTCTGAGCCGAAGCCGACTTTGAAGGTGTCGCCTTGGTGCCAGATGGCGTTGAGTGTTTTGAACCAGGCGTCGGGAAGGTCGAAGGCTGTTATTTTTACATGTTTCATGCTGTTCGCTGATTTCATTGTTTGTTGGTGTTTAATTGCTTTGTGTTGGGCGGGTTGTATGAACCATAAGCGTGTATTATGTAATAGCATTTAATAATTGACATGTGTTAAGCCCAAAAAAAGGGGACAAACACATGAAAACAATTCAAAAAAGAGCATGCGGCGAGAACACTGATGCCGATTTAGACGCTGCCAAAATAAACCCTATCGTGATGCTAAGCCTCGACCAATCAAACCGCAGCTTCAAAGTAAGCAACTCTTTCTCACACAGAAAATTTGTCTGCTTTTCAAGAAACAAATAACCTCCTATGTAGGCTTTGAATATGGAGCTTGGATTCATAAGCCTAATCAAGTAACAACCCAAACAGTTAGCGAGGAAGAAACGCTTGAGTCAATACGAAGAAATCGAACCCCAAGGCATACTAGTAACTTCTGAATTCAAAGCCTAACCAACCTAAGCGTATGATCAGACATCCGCAATCCAAACCATATACCTCAAATAATTACTCGACATTATGCTAAGAAGCGGCGTCATCCAAAAAACCTCCGACGACAAATACTACATTACAAAGAAAGGACGCCAAAAGCAACTAAAGGGCTTCAAAATAGCAATAAAGTAAACGCGCCCTCAACAGCCGGAGAAGATTTCTAAAAAATTCTAAAAATGAAATAGAGGGTGGGCTTAGTAGGGCATACCGCCGCCCATACCAGGCATACCGCCCATGCCGCCCATTCCTCCGGGTGGCATTGGAGGCGCCTTACCGCCGCTTTTTATGCTGATTAGGTCATCAATCTTTAAGATCATGTTGGTGGCTTCGGTGGCTGATTTGATGGCTTGCTGCTTTACTCGGATCGGCTCGATGATCATCTTGGTGCACATGTCAATGATTTTGCCTGTGTTGACGTCGATGCCGAAGGTTTTGGTGTCTGGTTTTGCGTGTTCTGCGCGTAATGCAACCATTATGTCAATGGGGTCAAGCCCTGCGTTTTCGGCGAGTGTGAGTGGGATTTCTTCGAGTGCTTCTGCGAAGGCTTCGATAGCTAGTTGCTCGCGTCCGCCGATTTTTGCTGCATAGGCTTTGAGGCCTTTGCTGAGTTCAGCTTCGGGGGCGCCGCCGCCTGCAACGATTTTGCCGTCTTCTATGACGTTGCGGACTACGCATAAGCCATCGTGTAGGCTGCGTTCTGCTTCTGCTAGGAATTGTTCGCCTGCGCCTCGAATGACGATGGTTACGGCTTTGGGGTTCTTGCAGTCGCGGATATAGACCATTTTGTCGTCACCGATTTTGACTTCGTCGACACGTTTGGCTTCACCGAGTGTGCTGGGGGATAGTTCTTTGACTGAGGCTGCGATTTGTGCGCCTATGGCTTTGCTGAGTTTTTCCATGTCGCTGCTGCTGACGCTTTTGACTGCAAGGACGCCGGCTTTTCCTAGGAAGTGAAGCGCCATGTCATCAATGCCTTTCTCGCAGAACAGGACGTTGGCGCCTGATTTTGTAACGGCGTTAACCATGTCTTTTATCATGCGTTCTTCTTCGTCGAGGAAGAGCTGCATCTGCTCGGGGCTCTCGATGTTGATTTTGGCGTCAAACTCAGTTTTCTCAACTTCGAGTTTGCCGCTTAAGAGGGCGATTTTGGCGTTGTCGACTAGTTTGGGCATGCCGCTGCTTGCGACTTCTTTGTCGATAACCATGCCTTTGACGAGTTCGGTCTCGTCTAGGCTTTTGCCATGTTTCTTTACGATTTTGATTAGGTCAATGTCTGCGACATTTTTGCCGTCGACTTGTTCGGTTACTTGCCTAACTGCGTCTACAATGATTTTTGCGAAGAGCTCTTCGGCTACGTTTATGCTTTTGCTGGAGATAGATGTAATCGCGATTTCTTTGAGGACTTTTTCATCGTCTGCCTTTACAGGCATGGCGACATCGCTGAGGATTTTTTGGGCTTCCTCAGATGCTTTCTTATAGCCCTCAATGATGACGGTAGGGTGAATGTTTTTGTCTAGCAGGGCCTCTGCTTTTGCGAGAAGTTCGCCTGCGAGGATAACGGCGGTTGTAGTTCCGTCGCCGACTTCTTTGTCCTGAGCCTTGGCGACTTCAACTAGCATTTTAGCTGCCGGATGCTGGACATCGAGTTCCTTCATGATGGTTGCGCCGTCGTTGGTTATAGCGACGTCACCTATGCCGCTGACCAGCATCTTGTCCATGCCGCAGGGGCCCAGTGTGGTTTTGACGGTTTCAGCAACGATTTTTGCTGCCATGATGTTGTTTCGTTGCGCTTCGCGGCCAGTGCTTCTGCCTGTGCCTTCTTTTAGTACTAGAACAGGGATGTTTCCTCCACCTTGTGACATAACGTTTCACCAATTTTTTCTAGATTATTTGAGTATAAGCTGGAATTCAACAACTATAGCAGGGGATATAAGTTTTTCCCAGCTTCCTAGCTAATGCAAGGCACAACAGTAGGACCCGTAACACAACACTTATCTTAAGACACTGCCATCCCACCCAAATCGCGCTCCTCTATAGGTAAAACTGGTGTGCCCATTAAAGGCGGCAATTGCATGTTGCAGCCATAATTAGCATCGACGACTCCATGCCGCATGCTGTGCGGGTTGTGCAGAAAGGTTCATTACCTGATTTGATGCACACCTACTCGGAGAACCCTTATGCCCCTAGCATTCATCATCGGAACCGCGGGAAGCGGCAAATCACATTTCACAGCATCATTCGCCGAATGGCTAAAAATGAACAAACAAGACGTCGCCATCGTCAACCTTGACCCCGGCGCCTTAAAGCTACCCTACCAACCCGATGTAGACGTACGCAACTACGTAGACGTCGGCGACCTCATGGAGAAGTACAACTTGGGCCCCAACGGTGCCTTAATCATGGCAGCAGACTTGATTGCTGACGAAATCGATAACCTCACCCGCGACATAGACGAAGTCCACGCCGACTTGGTTCTTGTGGATACGCCTGGGCAAATGGAGCTTTTTGCTTTCCGCGCCTCAGGCCCCTACATAGTTGACGAGTTAACCCGTGAACCCAAAGCGCTACTTTACCTCTTTGATGCAGTGTTTAGCGTTAACCCCTTCAACTACGTCTCTAACATGTTCCTCTCTGCAGCCGTCTACAACCGCTTCTTCCAGCCCCAACTCCATATCCTCTCCAAAGTTGATTTAATCCCCAAAAAAGATGCCCAAGCAGTCGCATCCTGGTCTGCTAATCCCATGGCACTCGAAGACGCCCTACACTCAAAACTAGACGAAACTAAACGCCTCTTTAGCCAAAACATGATGTCAGCCATCAACAAACTCGGCTTAAAATTCCTCCTCATGCCCAACTCATCAAAAACCAACGAAGGCATGGTAAACATTAACACCACACTCGAACGCATCCTCAACTATGGAGAAAAATACACAACCTAACCTTTTTTAGACGTTGATAAGCGACCAACTGGCGGCAAATGCGCCGCGCTTGGCCTTAAACGCGGATTCGGCGCTGACTATTACGATGGCGTCGTTTTCCTCTGGCTGGAGCTGCTCAATCATCTGCTTGGCAGTTTTTGGGTACTGCTTCTCCATATCATCCACCACAGATTCAATCCGCAAGTGACCCTGCTGATAAACCATGACGAGCGCTTTTCGTGCACCAGCAATTATGGCGGCGTCACGCTGATTTATGCCTGAGCCGACTCTCTCGCCGCAGTTCTTAACTAAAATGGCATGGTTGTACTCGTTTGGGTTCAATTCTGATTTGCCAAAAGCGATCTCTTTTGGAAATAACGTTTCGAATTTATGCCATATTTCTCGGCCTTTCTCTGTTAAGCCACAGCCTGCCTTTGAGGTGTCAATTAAACCGGCTTCCCGTAGGCGGCTGATGATGGTTCTGATGGTTCCGTCCCCGACTTGTAGCTGTTCGGCAAGTTTGTTGCGTCCAATTTGTCTCTGCGCTAAGAGTTGCAGGGCATAGTAAATATGAAATATCGTAAAAGATGTTGAGGGACCGGGGGCTTTCTTGCCTGAGAGTTCTAGCATAAACTTTTTCAGTGGTGTAGCCATGTGGGGGTCCCTGCTATACTGTAGCATCAAATAGATACTTATAACTTGTCGATTCGACGTTGAGTGTTCTTCTTGTAGGCCACAGCGGAGATCTCCACTAATGCGCCCGCTTTGAGTTCACAGGCTACCGTGGCGCGGGCTGGATAGGGCTCCTGAAAGTATCGGCTGTATTCTTCGTTAAAAGCACTAAACAACGACATAGAAGAGAGATACACAGTTGTTTGAACAACATCGTTTAGAGTATAACCGGCCCCAAATAGGATGGCTTGGATGTTTTCTATAACCTGCTTTGTCTGTGCTTTGATGTCTCCTGTGACTAGCGTGTTGGTTTTGGGGTCGATTGCTAGTTGGCCTGATATGTAGAGTGTGTTGTCTGTTTGGATGGCTTGGCTGTAGGGGCCGACTGGTTTGGGCGCGTTTGGGCTTGTGATGGCTTGCTTCATGGTAACTAGTGTGTTGGGTTTCATTTTTAAACTCTTATGTAGAGGAGGATTACCTCTCCCATGATGTATTATGATTGGAATATTTTATTCAGAAAACGTTATAAGAAAACCGAGAGGTAGGTTAAGACAATAGTTTACTAAGGAAGAGAGAACTTTGAACCGAAACGGAAAATATTTGTTCACATCCGAATCCGTCGGAGAAGGTCACCCTGACAAAGTTGCCGACCAAATCTCTGACAGCGTTCTAGATGCAATCTTTAGCCAGGATCCAAAAGCACACGTCGACTGCGAAACCCTCGTCATGCAGGGAACAGTCGTAATCACTGGCCAAATCACCACCAAAGCCACAATCAACATCCCAAACATTGTCCGCAATACTCTCAAAGAAATCGGCTTTGACAACGCCAAAGACGGCTTAGACTGGGAAACCTGCGGCATCCTAGTTTCACTCACCGAGCAGTCCCCAGACATCGCCATGGGTGTACAGGAATCTAACGGTAAAGAGCAAGGCGCAGGCGACCAAGGCATGGTCTTCGGCTACGCTACAAACGAAACCAAAGAACTCATGCCACTACCAATCCTGCTAGCCCACCGCTTAGTAAAGCGTCTAGCAGAGGTACGCCATAACGGCACCATGCCCTACCTACGCCCAGACTGCAAATCCCAAGTAACCGTCGAATATGAAAACGGCAAACCAAAATGCGTCAAAACCGTTGTCATAGCAGCCCAAAACAACGGCTCTGTAGAAGACTCCGTATTGAAAAAACAAATCATTGAACAAGT
Organism: Methanocella sp.; assembly: GCA_050261115.1. Lineage (GTDB taxonomy): Archaea > Thermoproteota > Bathyarchaeia > Bathyarchaeales > Bathycorpusculaceae > Bathycorpusculum. The sequence goes on along the minus strand of JBLNCY010000008.1, from coordinate 6,387 downwards.
AATCAAAAAAGTTATCCCACCAGACATGCTCTCCCCCGACGTAAACTATGTCATAAACGGTACCGGCCGCTTTGTCATCGGTGGAACACTTGCAGACAGTGGCTTAACTGGACGCAAAATTATCGTCGACACCTACGGCGGTGTAGGCAGCCACGGCGGCGGATGCTTCAGCGGCAAAGACCCCTCCAAGGTTGACCGCAGCGGATGCTACATGGCACGCTACATCGCAAAGAACGTTGTTGCAGCAGGATTAGCAGACCAATGCGAAGTCCAAATAAGCTACGCTATCGGTGTCGCCAAACCAATCAGCGTCTTAGTCAACACTAACGGCACAGGCAAACTCCCAGACGAGCAAATCCTCGACATAGTCCAGAAAAACTTTGACATGACCCCACACGGCATAATTACAACCCTAAACCTGCGCAGACCGATCTACAAGAAAACCGCAGCCTTCGGTCACTTTGGCCGTGACGATGTCGAGTTCCCATGGGAATGCTGCGACAAAGCTGAAATTTTAAAGAAAGCCGCAGCTGAATACAAGAAAGCCTAAACTTTCTTCCTTTTTATTATTTTTAGGATTGACAATCCGTTTTTTCCTATATAGCGGAAAGCCTTAATGTCAATGACTCCCACTACACCGTAAGTGAAATTGATGTCTGAGCATACACGGTTTGGCCCCGCAGGCGTCCCACCCATGTTCCGATTAATGGGCGCAACAACCTTTGATGTCCCTAAACTACTCAAAATGGAGGGATTGGACGCATTTGAGTACCAGGCTTCACGCTGGGGCACTAAACCGCAAATTAAACAATCAGATGCCCAGAAACTAGGCGACGAAGCAACCAAAAATGACGTTAAACTAAGCATGCATGGTAGCTACTTCATCAACCTGCTGGGCAAAAAAGAAGTCGTCCAAGCCAGCAAAGAACGAATACTCGCAGCCGCAACCGCAGCAAACTGGATGAACGCCTACGTCATCGTCTTCCACACGGCGTTTTATGGAAAATTCGACAAAGACTACGCACTAAAAACCTGCATAACAGAACTTAAAGACATCTCTTCACGCATGAAATCCATGGGCATAAAAGCCAAGCTTGGACCCGAAACGATGGGCCGCAAAACCCAACTAGGCGGCATAGACGAAATAATAACGATAAACCGAGAAGTAGAGAATACGCAGCTAGTGGTCGACTGGGGGCACCTCCATGCGCTACATCAGGGCTCATTTAAAACCGTGGAGGATATGCGCAAAGTCGCCATTAAAATCGAGCAGGAACTCGGCACCCAAACCCTCCGCACCATGCACTGCCACTTCTCTAAAATAGAATTTGGCGCCTCGGGAGAAAAAAGCCATCACACCCTTGACGAAGCAGCATACGGCCCAGACTTCGCCATGCTAGCTGAGGTGCTTTTAGAGTTTGGGATGCATCCCACCATGATCTGCGAATCACCCCTGCTGGATGTGGATGCACGAAAAATGAAAGAAACCCTCAATGAAGTCACCGCACGCAAACAAAAACCCCAACCCTAAACAGAGGGTTACTCAAAAAAATGTAAAAGCAAACTGTGCTACTATCATTTATGACGCCGCGAGGAGTAATGTTGGCTTCAAAGTTGGTGCTAATCTTTGTTGGCGCTATATTGGAGCGGTGGCGCTTTTCTTCGGCGGAGGACTGGCGATAGTTGGGCTATCAAGGGCTGGGCTTATAAAAAGTTCTATGCCCTTCGATCTATGGATAATAGTTAGCATGACTGCTGGTGCGGTTATCGGTGGCTCTTTGGGTTATCTTGTTTTTCGGAAAAGTAGATTATCTGACCCTGACTATTACAAGCCCTTCTTAGCGCTAATTCGGCGATTAGTTGCTGACAACTGCCTGGGGTTTCCTAGAGCTTAAATGCATAAACTGTCAAAGTAGATTGTATGTCTGTTGACAGTAAGCCCTTGGCGTTGTTTGGCGGGATAAGGTTGGTAGGTTGGGCTCGCTTTGAAATCTATGAGACCCTCTACTTCACCAAAGACAAACTCATAGTAGCCCGAACCGAGCGGTCTAAAGCAAAAGAGATGGCAAACCTCATACCTGAGCAGCTGCTGCTTAACGGCGACAAAAACAACTTTGCCCTACCCTACAGGGAAGTGGATCGTGTAGAACTCAAAAAGACGTTCCGCACAATCCAAATCAGGCTCCACAGAGGCAAAGAAAAGTATCAGTGGAGCATTCAGTTTATGCAGGGAAACGAGTTTTTGATGCTTGATGATGTTAAGAGGGTTCTGCAGCCGATTTTCACTTGGAAACTAGAAGCCCCTGACGAAATCTAACACCCATTTAGGGATGCGTAGGTTGAACCTGTAGTTGATTCATATATAAGGGAGGGGGGTCCCTGTGAGAGCAACAGGTCACATCAACACATCCCCAGACGTAGAACTGGTTGCAGAACAAGAAGCGCAAACCCATAGGCTAACAAAAGAAGCGAGCCTAAAAATCCTCAAATTGCTCCAAAAATTAAAAATCACATACTTAGCATCAAATCTGCTGGAAACCCTTAATTAATAGCGTCCCACATTTGGTGCTGGAAGGGATTCACTTTGAGTGACGAATTAACCAAGTTACCGCCTAATGTACAGGAAAGGCTCCTAAGGCTCCAACAGCTTCAGCAAACACTTCAATCTATTATGGCTCAGAAACAGCAGGTTGAAATGGAAAAGAACGAGGTTGAACAAACCCTCGCTGAACTACAAAAAACCGCAGACGACGCAGTCATCTACAACTCAGTAGGGTCATTACTGATAAAAACCGACAAAGCCCAAGTTCTTGAAAAGCTCAATGAACGCAAATCACTGCTTGAAACACGCAGCACCGTTATCAACAGGCAGGAAGAACGCATAAAAGCCCAGGTCAAAGAGTCGCAAACTAAACTTCAGGAAGACCTAAGACCCGTCTCAGGTCAACCGCTCTCTTAAACGGAAGAGTTGATGCTTGATGGACGAGCTCGGCTTTCCTGAGCTATCCACCGAGCAAATTGAACTTTTATGCCAAACCGCAGAAGAGGCAGCACGTAAGAGCATTTTGTCTAATGTGGCTAACAAAGACGTCGAACGCCTAGACATCGCAGTTGAAGTTGAAGGAACCAAACCCGTCAACGTAACCGTTGAAATCAACCTCCTCTTGGCGAAAACAACCCAAGGCGACGCAGAGGCTTATGTAAAGTCTGCGATAGCTAAAGCTCATGAGGCGACAGAAAACTTTTTGAGTAAACTAAAATGACCCTCAGAGAAATCGTCGCCTCCATAGAGCAGCAACAGGCAAGCTTTGTTCTTTTACTATGCCACCGTAGCGCTGACGCCGATGCCATATGCTCTGCCTATGCCCTACAGGGGTTGCTGAAGCGTTTTCTTCCTAATGTTGTCTTTGAGATTGGTTGTCCTGCCGGCATAAACAAGCCCTCAAAAACTCTCCTAGAGAATCTGCCTATAACAGTTAACCTTAAGCCCAACCTCGAATCAGCGGGTACTTTCATACTCTTAGATATGAACACCGTCAAGCAACTTGACGAAGCAGCAGAAGTAGTTCAAAATTCTCCAGCGGCGAAAATCATCATCGACCATCATGCCCCCAACCAAGAAACCCTACAGATCTGTAAACTTTGCTTTGTCGATGACAGTGCAGCAGCTAACTGTGAACTCATCTACCGTCTCTACGCTGAGGTAGACATACGCCCTACCCTGCAGGAGGCTACGGCGATGTTTGTTGGCATCGCATTTGACACTCGCCACTTTGCCCTTGCAAACTCACCTACCTTCCAAATAATTGCCAAACTGGTAGCAGAAGGCATTGACGCCCAAAAGACCCTCTTAGCTTACTCGCTACCGATCGATCTATCCGAGCGCACAGCTAAACTCAAAGCATGTAAACGGGCAAAAATTCTAAAGGTCGGTGAATGGCTTATAGCTCTCTCGCATGTTAGCGCTTACCAGGCTTCAGCTGCTAAATCCTTGATTGACTTGGGCGCCCATGTATCAGCGGTCGCAGGTAAAAAAAGCGGTAAAATCGAAATCAGTCTGCGAAGCACCCGTGATTTCTACGAGCAAACAAACGTCCATCTTGGAACCGAAATAGCTACACCTCTAGGCGAATACCTTGGCGGCGTCGGTGGTGGGCACGCGATGGCTGCCGGTGTCAGCGGGAGCGGCGAAATCCAAGACGCCTTAAAGCAGTGTCAGAAACTGTTAGAGCAAAAACTCACCAATCATGAGTCAAAACTGGTTTAGAGAATTCTTAAAAAAGAATCAGTTCAAGAGAAAATTATCAAAACTGGGTAGCTACGCTTAAATGAACAAACCTTCACGCTTAAGGTGAGCAAGCACAAATGGCACTAATAGAAATCAAAAACCTCTCCTATACCTATCCGGGCGTATCAAACCCTTCAGTGCGTGATGTGTCATTAAAGATAGAGAAGGGAGAATTCGTGCTAATCACCGGGCCAAGCGGCTGCGGAAAAACCACTTTGTGCCGATGCTTCAACGGGTTGGTCCCACATTTCTATCAGGGTGAGTTAAAAGGAGAAATTACCGTAGCAGGCCTCAATGTGCTCGAACATCACACGTACGAAATGGCAAAACATGTGGGGCTGGTTTTCCAAAATCCGGAGAACCAGCTTTTTGCGCTTTCAGTAGAAAAGGATGTTGCATTCGGTTTAGAGAACAACGCTGTTCCCCGAGCGGAGATGCGGCAGAAGGTTGATTGGGCACTTAAAGAAACAGGCATCTACGGTATACGGGAGCGGTCGCCTCATGAAATCAGCGGCGGACAGCAGCAACGTGTAGCGATTGCTTCGGTTTTGGCGATGCAACCCGAAATTATTGTTCTCGATGAACCCACATCGTTTCTGGATCCCCTAAGTGCTCAGAAAATTTTTGAAGTCATCTATCGCTTAAACAAAGAGCAGGGTATTACGGTTATTCTTGTGGAACATAGATTAGACCTCACAGCGAAATACACTGATCACCTAGTTGTCATGGATAAGGGCGCCATTCGCCTCGAGGGTAATCCAAGGGACATTCTAAGTAACGAAGAAACCCGTCTCATCGGCGTCGGCATCCCCAAAGCGACCCTACTTTACCAGTTGCTAAAAAAGGAAAACTTTAACCTCACTGACAAAACCCCGCTTTCCTCAGAAGAGCTAGCAGACCAAATCTTGGAGGCGCTTGGGCCCTAAATGATTGAAGCAGAAAACGTGCATTTCAGCTACGCCAGCAAGGTTGAAGCGCTCAAAGGCGTCTCCCTAACCATCAAAGACGGCGAATTTGTTGCAATCATGGGTCAAAATGGCGCAGGCAAATCCACGTTTGTTAAACACTTTAATGGGCTCCTCAAACCCACAATGGGCACCGTTAAGATCGATGGGGTAGAAACCACTAAGACCAGCGTCGCCAAGTTAGCGCGAAACGTGGGTTTTGTTTTCCAGAACCCCGATCATCAGCTTTTTAGTGAAACAGTCGAAGAAGAAATCTCGTTTGCCCTGAATAATTTTGGCTTTGAGCAGAAGGTTATCGAGGAACGGGTAACATGGGCCCTTGAGTTGCTCTCGATTGCTCAGTACCGCAAAACCTCTCCTTTCCTATTGAGTGGAGGCGAGCGGAAGCGTGTGGCGTTGGCCTCAGTTTTAGCATGGGATCCCCAAACTCTTATCCTTGATGAGCCAACAATTGGGCAGGACCATGAGCAGAAGGAAAAACTGCGCCAGTTTATTATGCAGTTACAGACGCAAAAGAAAACCATCGTGGCAGTCACTCACGATGTCGAGTTTGTTGCAGAATGTAACCCTCGGGTAGTTTTAATGAGGGAAGGCCGAATTGTTGCAGACGGTGTGGGTAGAGAAATTCTCACGGACCCCGCTATGCTTGAGATGGCTTCGATAGTGCTACCGCAGATAGCACAAGTTTTCACAAAGCTGGAGCCTCTGGGTTTACCTAAGGATGTTATCGACATTTATGATGCTAAGGCGATGCTGATGAAGCTTAAGGGGAGGCTGGGTCAATGAGCGTTTTTGATGGCTTAAAGTTCCGCAAAGTCTCAAGCCCAATTCACAACCTTGACCCTCGCATGAAGTTTGCCTATGTCATAGTCATCTTTATTGCAGCTATTCTCTTCTCAAAAATCTTCCCGCTAATGATTCTTTTTTTGATGCAGATACCATTTGTTTTCGTCGCGCGGGTGCAGAAGCAATGGATTCGTTCTCTTCGAGGCGCAGCGTTTTTAGCGACACTCATTTTTGTTATAAACGTTTTTACAACGTATTTTACAAATAACTTCACGCTATATGCGGAGAACATTGAGGGCGCGTTTGCGTTAACTCTGCGTTTTATCGTGCTAGTGGAATCCTTCTCGG
>JBLNCY010000007.1:0-3418 GCA_050261115.1 Methanocella sp. | reverse complement strand
CCAAATAAGCTTTAGCGGATTCACCGACCAATTTGACACCGTTAACAACACCCTATACTCAGTGACAGTAACCAGTGACGGCATGAACGGCTGGATTGTAGGTGCAGGCGGAGTTACAATGAACTGGGATGGAAGCACTTGGTTTGGCTTAATGGGCGCCAGCGAGAACACCATGCGAGGCGTCGCCATGATCCATGGTTCAGCGGATGCATGGGCTGTTGGAGACCAAGGCTCTATTATGCACTGGACAGGCACCGAATGGGAATCGATGGATAGCCCAACTAATTTACCTCTGTACGCAATTGAGATGATAGATGAAGACACCGGCTGGGCTGTAGGCGGCAGCAACGACCAAGGCGTCGTCCTAAACTTCACTGGAACAACTTGGAACGTCGTTAACAACTTTGTCTTTGGCCCCGAAGGAGAAACCGTTGACTCACTTAACTATACGATATATTCCATAACGGTCGGTAACGAGAATTCAGCGTGGGCATGTGGAAGCAACGGGTTTGTCATGTACTGGACGGGCATGAATTGGGAATGCAACGATAACATCGCACCTGGCGCATTACGAGGTATCTCGATGGTCCATGACTCGATAAATCAGGCTTGGGTTGTCGGTGACGGCGGAGAAATCATGGCGTTCAACGGTACAAATTGGGTTCCAGAGCTACCCGTATTTGCGGTGCCACTTATACTTGGCGTAACCTTACTCATTGTGGTCTTTGGCAGAGCAAAGCTATTCAAAAGGCCTCTCCTTCTTTAGCCCTATCTTCCTTTTTTTGTAAGCTCGGGATAGTTAATGCAAAACAAGAAATTCAGCAGCGACTTAATAGCAGTAGCGATAAGTCTATTAATCCAAATTCCCCTTGCAATTTTTTTAGGCCACTACTATGACCAAACGATTTTTCTCCAAACGGGCTACCTTGTAAATGAAGGCTTAGATCCCTATCAGCCCCATCCAGTATCGGTTTTCACTAGTTTCCACCTTAATGGCGTTAACAACGTGATTGGTTATCCCCCAATCTGGCCTTTCCTCTTAGGCTTAACCTACCACTTAACGTATAACTTGACTTCCAACCTTTTTGTCTACAATTTCGCAACCAAACTCCCGATAATCGCAAGCAACATTGCACTTGCATACGTCACAAAGCAATTCATGATCAAACAAAACCTGCCCAAACGTGCAGTTAACGCTGCTTGGCTTATTCTTTTATTCAATCCCTTCACGTTACTTACCACTACTGCTTGGGGGCAATTTGACACCTTCATAGCCCTCCTCTGCGTATCCGCGATTTACCATCTAAGCATGGGCTCAACCGGGAAATCCGCTTTCTTACTGGCTCTTAGCGTTGTCTTGAAACCCATTTCGTTTGCGCTGCTGGGGTTACCCCTACTTTTTTCATCCTCTCGCAAAAAGAGCATTATCTCTATAGTTACCGACGTTATTCTGCTGGGTGTTCTGCCTGCCTATCTTTTAGGTTGGAATCTGCCCCTCTCGTCTGATCAAGCTTCCTCCTTTTTTAGGATGGCCGGTGGCTTGACGCTTTTTAGCGCCGTAGAGCCTCTGGCTGGCTCCTCGGATTTGCCTGTGGGTTTGGCGTTTTTAGGGTACCTTTGGATACCTGCCTTGGTTTTTGGGTATTACTGGCTTTACCGCTATCCACCTAAAAACACATATGAGCTAGTTAGAAGCGCAGTTTTCTTGCTACTTATCTTCTTTTTAACTCGCTCGTGGGTGTCAGAGCCAAACCTAAACCTGCTTCTACCCTTACTGCTAATAATGTATGGCTATGGAAAAATAAGCAGCAGGCTTCTTCATTTAACCTGGATTATTCCGTTGGTCTTTATTTTTCTTAATAATGCTTTTCCGCAGCTTCTCTTTCTAGTGTATCCCCCTGTCATTTCGGAGCTTGGAATTATTGATCTTCAATTTGGGGCGACCCGCTTTGCGGCGAGGTTTGCGGTTTCTGTTCTGTGGTATATTATGGCTGTCAAGGTGTTGCTTATTATTATGAAGCGGAATAATGGTGGACCTTGCTGTTCTTGATGGTCTCTGCGATTTTGCTAAAAACTGTGGGCTTAGCTAGCGCCACTAGGAATAGGCAAAGCGCTAGACTAACAGTTAATCCGAGTACGCCTCTTATTGTCCAAATCAGGGGGTACTGTGGATCTAATACTTGAATGAGATGCAGTAGTTGAGGTGAGAACTGTAATAGCAATGGTTCAAAGATGAAGGGGCTATGATTAAAGGTTGAGAATCCAAAGATCAATGCCTGAATTGTTAACAATGCATACCAGTAGGCTTTTTTTGGGTTAAAGAGCACTATCTGAAGGAAAATGAACGGTAAGGGGTCAAGGAAACTTTGTTCGGTAACCCACCCGTAACTTATTAAAAACCAAATATAGAAACTGATAATCGCTAGATTCAAATCCGCCATTTTCATACTAGGCTTTCTGTACCAGTAAAGCGCATTAGCAGCTAGAACTGGAATCCAACTGAATCGCAAGAGCCAGATTTCTGAAATATCCACACGCAATAACCCTGTAAAGCTCCAGATGTTCATGCATCCGCCTTGAATTTGCAGAGGATTGGTCTCATATACGGGTGCCCAATAGAAGATTGTCCGCATAAAATACTCGAGTCCCCATTGATACACTGAGAAAACGGCAACAGTAAAAATGACAGGTAGGGCGCATGTGATTACGGTGAACTTGACTGAGGCTTTTTTTCCCCCGTTTTTTATGATGTAGACGAGGAATGCCGGTAAGACGATTAAGGGGTAAATTTTAAGTATAACCGCTAAGCCGAGGAGTATCGCTCCAAGGGTGTTCCGGTTGCCGGTTACCGCATAGAAGGCTAAAAATGTCAACAGGGCACTTAGCATGTTTAGTTGCCCCCATAATGCGCCGATATAGATGAAAAAAACCCATGTCAACGCTATAATGAGGATCTTTTTGGCTTTTAAGTTGTCAAATCGTGTTTGGGTGAACTTCCACATAGCAAATGCTAAGGCAAACTGGGCAAGGATAAGCGGCAACTTTACCACAAAGCGCCATAGCTCCATGTTACCCCCCGATAAATTGAAAACTTGTTTAGCTGCCAGACACCAAAACGCCCACAGCGGGGGATAGCCAAGGTGGTCGTTGGGTAGGTAGATGTTTATCCCCTGCTCCATCCATACGCCGGTTTGGAACCATACCGTCATATCATACTTCAGCCCAGTCCAAGCCGACAGGGCCGCCTCCACAAGAAATAGTCCGCCGATGAATAATGCCCAATAAGCCTTGGTTTTGGTTGATTGATTCAAAAAAGGTTTCAGTCCTTCAAGCCTAAGCTCTTTGCTAGATCAAAAAGTATGCATGCCATAAAAGTTTATTATCGAATTGGCAAATAGATTATCTGTGTAATTTTTGC
>JBLNCY010000006.1:0-118598 GCA_050261115.1 Methanocella sp. | reverse complement strand
CTGTTGAGTCTGTCTTTAATGGGCCTAGCTCGGTGGTTTTTCCGTCAGGTGCTACCACCTTGATTTTGAGGCCAGACCATCCATAGTCTGCTGATGCTAAAGCTTCGGTGATACCGCATTTAAGGAGCACCGAATCGCCGACACCGACAACATTTGGAATTGCGTCAGAGATAGCATAAGTCTTCATTCGTGCTGGTTCATCTGCGTAAGACATTGGAACGGAAGCGACTACTGAGACCAAAAAGACGGCTAAGAGCGCGATTGCAAATTTATTTATGGTTTTCATTTTTCTTTTCTTCTCCAATAATCTGTTTTTTGAAAGGTAAGCGTACTTTTGCAAGAAATACTGCTCACCTTGAAGCAAGTAATGCGCTTTCTCGGTTAATAAATATTTAGCCGAAACGGGGTGGCGCAGGCTGACTTGACCATCCCTACACGGCTTTTTTTGATCTATAGGACACCAAAAGCCACCGAAACACACGCATCAACACAGCGTAGGCGCAACAAACAGCATCATGGTTACCGTTAAATTACATAAATTTTCTTGCACCACAACGCTGTCTTCTTGAGGAATCCCAAACTAACGACTAACGGTTTAAGCGGTATACTGCCATGCCCATTCTTTTTGCGGATAATAGCCACCCATATTTTTTGCTTCAACGCATAAACCGCTCCATAGCCAAGTTGCCTAATACTCTCCCGCCTATAACCGCACCAAGTGATAGCCCGACGTTTGCTAATATATTAAGAGCCAGTAAGGCCAAACGGTTATTCTCCAGAAGGTTGGTAGTCTCAAGCGCAAACGAAGACATAGTAGTGAAAGAACCACAAAACCCCACAGCTACAAAGACAGAGTATTGCCCATCCAAGTGGAAAGCAACCGACAACACAGAGAATACGCCTAAAAGGAAACTGCCCAAGACCTTAATTCTATCCACTTCATACGCTATCTTCCAGCTAGGGTAGGCATTATCAGCATCGGTTGGTTGCGGTTTTGGCGCCTGCTAGGACTAATGCCATAGCCAACTTTTCTGAGGCAATAATCTATTAAACCTTCTTTACCGTGAGTTGGTTCTTTAGCTTTCGACGTCCTGGTTGTCTCAACACTGCGTTGCTACATGATATATAAGCACTGTCCACAGATTGAACGCATTGAGAAACTTGTTTCGCAAGGGTAGCTGAAAAGGTTCTGGCCAAGTTAACAGAGCATATCGAGTGTGTGTCCTTTCTCCTTAATACCTCCCAGAACCCCAGCAAACCAACCCCCAACAGGTTGTTAATGCAGCAAGTGTGCATTTCAAGCCAAAGTTGAACCTGTGTTGATTCTATATATAAGGGAGGGGGTAGGTGGGCAAAGCAGTAGACGCCAGCCCGTATAGTTTTAGAGCCCTCTACATACCCAACTACAAATGGGCATGTTGTAGAATTGAAAACGGAGGACTGTCTTAATAAAAAAGTGAAAGGGGTTAGATTGGGACGCCGTTAGCTGGATCCGCAACTAGCGTCTTGTACTCAGCCATCAACGCCTTAGTAACTGGACCCGGTTTACCCGACCCGATAACGCGCTTGTTAACTTCTCGGATGGGAACAACTTCCATGGCGGTGCCAGTAAAGAATGCTTCGTCAGCAGTGAATAGCATGTAGGGTGTTAGGTTTGTGACGGTGACTTTGATGCCTAATTTCTCACAGAGTCCTATTACGGCAGCTGAAGTTATGCCTTCGAGTGCGCCGGTGCTGGTGGGCGGGGTAAGGATTTCACCGTTTTTAACAATGAACACATTTTCGCCGACGCCTTCTGCTATGTAGCCGTTTTGCTCAAGGCAGATGGCTTCGTCAGCGCCTGCCGCGTTAGCCTCAAGTTTGCCAAGGACACTATTGAGGTAATTAAGCGATTTAACTTCGCTTGTAGTGGCATCTACGGGGTTTCTTCTAACCCAAGTAATCAGTGCGGTGACGCCGGTTTCAGACGCGTTGCCTGCTTTAATGTTAATTGTGTCAGCTATGATTATGACGGTTGCTTTGGGGCACTTACGGGGATCAAGACCCAAATCGCCGACGCCTCTGGAAACGACCAGGCGGATGTAGCTGTCCTTCATGTTGTTTTTGCGGACGGTTTCTACTACTGCCTGTATCATTTCCTCCTTAGTTAGGGGGATGTTTAGCATTATGGCGTGTGCTCCACGGTATAGGCGGTCAATGTGCTCTTTGAGCTTGAATATGACGCCGTTGTAGGCACGGATTCCCTCAAACACGCCGTCACCGTAGAGGAAGCCGTGGTCATAGACAGAGATTTTTGCCTGCGACTTTGGATAGTAGGCTCCATCTATGTAGATTTGCAATTCATTGGTCATTTGTTGATTGCCTCTTGGAATGCTTTTTCATATTGTCTAGTTGATTGATATAGCTTGCCCCTGTGATACATATGATTCCTATGCACAGAATTTATTAATTCAAAACCATTCAAACAACCAAACCACAAGAAAACAGCCTAAAGGCGAACTTGTTTTTGTAAAATAAAGAAGGGGTTCGGCTAAAACCCCTATAGAGGGGCGCTTAGCCGTGGAACTGGGGCCGCTTAGAAATATACATCGGCAGTGGTAAGGGCTTGAAGGGTTTACCCGCGGTCTTTTCTAAGACTTTGGCGATGAGTTGCTCAGCGGTGAGGGCTTCCTGTTTACCCTTTTGCTGGCGATCACGCACCGAGAGCGTGCCTGACTCGATCTCTTTTTCGCCTACCACGACAACGTAGGGGACCCATTCCTGTTCAGCTTCACGAATCTTTTTCTGCAACGTCGAAGAGGAATCGTCGATGTCTACTCGGATGTTGCGGCTTGCAATTTGCTCGGCTAAGGCTTCGACTTTGTCAAGGAACTTGTCGGAAATTGGAATTAAGCGTACCTGTGTTGGTGATAGCCATAGTGGCAGCATGGGGGCTTTACCGGTCATTTGGTCGCGGTAAGCTTTTTCGAGTAATGCATAGATGTCGCGTTCAAGTGCACCGCTTGGGCTGCAGTGCAAGATAAGCGGGTGCTGTTTTTCGCCTTTCTCGTCCACGTAGGTTATGCCGTAGCGTTTGGCGTTTTCGACATCGATTTGGTCGGTGCTAAGCGCCGCAGCTTTATCCTGGTTGTCAATGAAGTTAAGGTCCCATTTCAGGGCGAAGTAGAAGAATCGTTCGTTCCATACTTCAGCTAGGATGGGTTTGCCGAATTTCGCCACCAGACTTGTGATGAAGTCCTTGTTTTCGGCGTAGAAGTCTTTGGTGAAGCGCATGGCGATTTCGTAGTCATCTTTGTCTAACCCGATGTCTTGGAGGACGCTTATGCATAGATCAAAGCGGATCAGGAACTCTTTTTTGGCCTGGTCAAGATCGATGCAGAACGCGTGGCAGTCAGGCATCGTAAATGCTCTTAGCCGTTTTAGGCCGACGACTTCACCGCTTTTCTCACGCCGGAAACTGTAGCGGGTGAGTTCATAGAGTTTGACTGGCATCTGCTTATAGCTAAACTGCACGTCATGCGCCATTAGGAATTGGCCAAAGCATGCGGCGAATCGTAGAAAGAGTTCTTTATCTTCAGACTTTAGCACGTATTGGCGTGCGGGGAACCGGTTAAGGTAGCTTGATAGGCTTGGGTGATGGAAGTCGTACATGATGGGGGTCTCTACTTCCATACCGCCATACTGTGCCACACGTTGGGACACGTATGTTTCAAGCAGGGACTTTATCATACGGCCTTTGGGGTACCAGCGGATGTTGCCTGGATCGCTGCCGGGTTCGTAATCAGCGATTTCTAATCGCTTCATCAAGGGCACGTGGGGTGGCATTTGTGTGACTGCGCGGGTCTTTTTGATTTCATATTGGCTGAATTTCTGGAGGTTTGATTTGCCCTTAAACTTGTATTCTTCAATAGGCACCAAAGAGCCGTCGGTCTGTAGAATGTGCCAGTAGGATTTCAGCGTGTCTTCAGCTTTAAGCGCAGCGGAAACGGGCTCTTCTTCGGTCTTTGTTTCGCATGGGGCGCCTGTTGGTGCTGGGGAGGTGGTTTGGGGGGTGTAGCTTCTGGCTTGCTCTGCTAGGGGGTGGCCTTTGATGGATATGGTGAATTGCTTATTCCACCCAAACGGTGCGCGGTAGGTTTCTATGTTTTTGGTTTTGGCGTAGGCTTCCATGTCTTTGATTATTGCAAGTGCCTGGGATGGCTGGGATAGGTTGCTGCTTAGGTGTGCGAATGGGTAAATTAGGATGCGGTTTACCTTTAGTTTACCCAAAAAAGCGCGAACGTCGTCGATGGCTTTTTGTGCCATAGCGGTGTTGTCGCCTTCTTCGATGGCTGTGAATAAGACGACGACTTCTTCTATGCGGGTTTCGTCTTTTGATGCCTCTTCTGCTATGTTGATTTCTTTCTCGACTGGTTTGAAAACTATAAAGTTAGAATGTAACTGTAAAATACGCATAGACCATTGCCTCTATCCATAGCGCCATTTGTCTAGGGTCTTGTCCTTTTTGGTTTTTTTCTTGAATTCCTTGTAGTGCTCTTTGCAGATGTATGCACGTTTCTCACTTGTGCTGACGTTTAATCCTGCAGTTCTGCATTTATCCGCTGCTATTGACCGGGCTGCTTCGTTTTTGCAGCCAGATACGCTGCAGTTTTCGCCTTTGTCGATACGACCCAAATAAGTCACGCTCACGTTACTGTTTCATTACCGTTTATTATCTATTGCTTAAGTTCTTTTTCATACAGAACGCGGGCTCTTTGATAAATGTCTTCTTTTTTGCCAAAATAGGTTGGGCCAATGGATTCCACTGCCATGGATGCTGCGGCGGAGCCTACCGCAGCGCACCAGACGGATTCTTTGCCTCGGAGGTACTCGGCTAAGAACCCACCGATGAAGACGTCGCCTGCACCAGTGGGGTCTACTAGCACACTGGAAGGACAAGCGCCTACGTTGTATTGGGCGCCCTCCACTGAGAGCACTGAGCCTTTTTGGCCCATGGTTACGATGACGGTTTCGACGCCTACGTCATGGATTGCTCGTATGGCATGTTTGAGTTCGGTTTCGCCAGTTAAGGCAAAGAGTTCATGATGTGAGGATTTGTATATGTTAATTAGGCTAAAAATATCATTGTCTACTTCTGTAGCGTTTTCGTAGACGTTGCCTTGTGCATCGAAGCTGCGGGTTAATCCTTGGGGGTCAAGGGAGAGGGTGTCGCAGCATTTTTTGAGTAATTCAGCCACTTCATAGGGGATCTCGTTTGCTACGGGGCCCAGATGGATGGCTTTGGCGTGGAATCCGCCGGGAATATCGTCTGGTTTGAGGGGTGAACCTCTGCTTTTGAGCTTAAGGGTTCGGTCCTCAAAGGCGGGTCGGTAGGTGAGTTCAAAGCTTGTTGTTGCTTCATCGGGGTATCTGTTTACGCTTGAGATGTCGATGCCTTCTTGCTCTAGCCACCATAGATATGCTTGCGGGAAGTCTGTGCCGACTCGGGAAACCACACTTGCGCATGTGTCGAGGTTTTTTGCGGCAAACGCGGTATAGGTTACTGCGCCTCCAAGGACGCGAAAGGGTGATTTGCGGGTTGGCAACACGATGGTGTCGATTGAGAAGTGCCCTACCACTGCTAAGTCGAAGCCTGTTGCCGCCATCTCTGTTCAACGGTGAAAATACTTAGAGGTACTATATAGCGTTAGCCCAACGTGGCGTTTTTGGCGCTATCAGTGCCTAAAGAGTGAGGTCTCTGTTGCTCTGCCGAGGGGCCCCCTTGGCGTAGGCCCTTTCACTGCAGAAGATGAGCTGACAACCCATGACTAAACATGCCATAGACGCCTATGCATGGATCGAATACCTGATCGGGAGCACCAAAGGAAAAAAAGTAGCCCAAATACTTGACGCAGACAACGAAATATACACATGTGCAGTAACTCTGGGAGAAGTAGTTAGTAAAATTGCCCGCATGGGACAAGACCCCAAACCCGCCTATGACGTCATCTTGAGCAACTCCCACATAGTCAACGTCGATGAAGAACTACCCTATCAAGCAGTCTTATTACACTGTGAAATGAGGAAAACCCAAAAGGACTTCGGGCTAGCTGATGCCTATCGCTTAGCAGTCGCCCGAAAGCTTCGAGCAAAAATTCTAACAGGCGACCCTCACTTCCAACGTCAAAGAAGCAATTATCATCTAACAAAAAATCTGGTGAATGAAGAGTTACCCGTAGCTATGCGGCTAACGGGTTTCTCTTTTTAGGGTTTTTTCATGAATTTTTCTATAGCGTCGAAGGCTTTCTCTAGTTCCTCAATTGGGGGCAGAAAAACTATTCTAGCGTGGCCTTTGCCATAGATTGGGTCGAACCCTGAGCCGTTAACGATTAAAACGCCGGTCTCTCTAAGCAACTGGATGACAAAGTCCATGTCGTCTTTCCAGCGTTTTCCTTCGCCGATGTCTGCGATTTTGGGGAAAATATAGAATGCACCCTCAGGCTTGGTGGTGGAGACGCCTTCGATTTCATTTAGGCGCTTATAGGCATAGTCGCGGCGCTGCTTGAGCTTTTCCACGATGCCCTTCACAAAACCTTGTGGCCCGTTGAGTGCTGCTGCACCCGCAATTTGCACCGGCGTGTTAGCGCATAATCTGATGCGGCACTGCTTCTCGACACCTAACCGTAAGTCGTCTAGCACTCGGCCTTTGCCTTTGAAGTACATGTAGCCGAGTCTCCAGCCGGTCATTTGGTAAACTTTGGAGAACCCGTTTAAGCCGATTACGGGCACGTCGTCTGTTAATGCCGCGGTGGATACAAAGGGCTTCTCGTAGGTGAGTTGATCGTAGATTTCGTCACTGATTATGGGGAGCTTGTATTCGCCTGCTATGTCTATCATTTCTTTTAGGTACTTTTCGCTGTAGACTGCACCTGTGGGGTTGTTTGGGTTAGTGATGACTATGGCTTTGGTTTTGGATGAGATTTTTTTGCGCAGGTCATCAATGTTTGGGACCCAGCCTTCTTCCTCGATGGTTTCATACGCGACGGGGGTACCTTCAAAGAACTTGGTGTAGGCAATATAGGGGGAATATGTGGGGCCCGGGAAGAGGATCTCATCGCCTTTCTCCACGATGGCAGCCATAAGCATCTCGATACCCTCGGAGATGCCTTCAGTGATAATGACTTGATCAGCGGAGATGTCGACGTCGTTAACTCTCTTCTCCTTCCTTACGATGGCTTCCCGCAGTTCAAGCCGGCCTTCGCTGGGAGAATAATAGTTTTTATCTTCTTCGATGGCTTTGCAGAGGGCAGCTTTAACATAGTCTGGTGTTTTGTAATCAAAAGCGGCGGGGTCGCCGATGTTTAGATAGTAGATTTTGCGTCCCTTACGGATAAGATCCTCTGTATGGATGATTACATCGCGTATCGCGTACTCAATGTCGCTTGCGCGTTTGGTGGCTCTCACGTTTGTCAATTGCCTTACCTGTATTCCAGATGAGTTGTCCAGCCAAAAAATAAACATTCCTTATAAATGAAGCGTATACCCAAGAGCTAACAACATAAAAGGAAACATGATAAACCCGACATAGGCTAAAAGCCCTTAATTACCTACAATATGGCTGAAGGTTGTATTCTTAGAAAGATGCGCAAGCCCACAAAAAAAGAGCATAGCGCTCTAGTAGGATCTTGCGAAGTAAACGATTTCTTCGGCTTCTCTGCCACAGTATACGCAGCCGGTATGGGCTTCCTCCTTTTGGAAGGGCCGGACGCGGATGGTTGCGCCTGTCGCCTCTTTGATTTTAGCTTCACATTCGGGGCTTCCACACCAAGCGGCCTTGATGAAGCCGCCTTTGCTCTCGCATACCTGCTTAAACTCTTCATAGTTTGCGACGAGAGTGGTTTTCTCGGCTAAGAGGGCTTTGGCTTTGGCAAGCATGTTGTCCTGTATCTCCTGCAGAAGCTTCTCAGCGGTGGCTGTGATGTCGGCATCTTTAACGAAGGCTTTCTGACCTGTGTCTCTGCGCACCATTACACATTGCCCATTTTTGACATCTCGGGGGCCAACTTCGATGCGTAGCGGCACACCTTTGAGTTCCCACTGGTTAAATTTCCAGCCCGGCGTGTACTCAGATCGATCATCAAGAGTTACGGTGATGCATTTGGCGCGTAGGGCTTCTTGGATTTCTTTGGTTTTAGCTGCGATGGCTTCGGCCTCCTGACCCTTAAAAGGAATAGGCACAATGACGACTTGGATAGGTGCGACTTTGGGTGGCATGATTAGGCCTTTGTCGTCTCCGTGTACCATGACCATGGCGCCTATGAGCCGAGTAGTTATGCCCCAACTGGTCTGCCAAACGTAGTGGTCCTGTTTGTCTTCGCCGATGTACTTTACATCAAACACCTTCGCGAAGTGCTGGCCAAGGTTGTGGCTGGTTCCCATCTGTAGTGCCTTGCCGTCGGGCATGATGGATTCAAGCGCGGTGGTGTAGAGGGCGCCGGCAAATTTCTCGCTCTCGCTCTTAGTGCCGATAATAACGGGGATTGCAAGCGTGTTTTCGATTACGTCTTTGTACATGTTTAGGGCCCACATGACTTCAGCGGCGGCTTCCTCTGCGGTAGCATGTGCGGTGTGGCCTTCTTGCCATAGGAACTCTCTTGTGCGCAAAAAGAGTTTGGTGGCTTTGGTTTCCCAGCGGACAACGTTACACCACTGGTTAATCTTTAGCGGTAGGTCGCGCCAGCTGCGGATCCATTTGCTGTACATGCTGTACATGATGGTTTCGCTGGTTGGTCGAACGGCGAGTTTCTCTTCTAGGGGAGTGTCGCCGCCCTGGGTGATCCAGGCAACTTCTGGAGTGAACCCTGCAAAGTGCTCGGCTTCCTGCCTCAGGAAGGCTTCGGGGATGAACATGGGGAAGTATGCGTTTCGGTGGCCGGTTGCTTTGATTTTTTGGTTAACGACTTCTTGGATTTTCTCCCAAACAGCATATGCGTCAGGGCGGATAATCATGCAACCCTTGACGGGTGCGTAGTCGGCGAGTTCTGCTTTTAAGATGACTTCAACGTACCATTCGCTAAAGTCAGTGTTCTTCTTTACGGTTACTCCAGTATCTGACATGAGAGTTCGCTTCTGCAGTGTATTGGTTGGGGATGGATATAAAACCGTAACGGCAAAACTATACAACAAAGAAGGGTTCTAGGGGTTTGTTTGTCTTTAATGCTGGGTTAGCTGAGGCTTTGGAGAACCAATTTAGGAGAATAGAAAAATGCAAAACGATGAGTTCCACATCGTAGAGTTTGTCCAAAGCCCTTTCAGCCCCAGCTTAAAGCTGAGTTTTTTAAACAAAAAGGGAGGGGAGATGATGTTTATCGTCGATCTCTCCTTTTATGGGTGTTTCTTCATCATCATGATTATCGCTAAGCCGATAACTACCATGATGATTGCGAGTGCTGCGACTGCTGGGATGAAGTATAGATCTGCTGCGGATGGCGCCTGTGTTGGGACTGGTGTTGGGGTTGCTGCTGCTTCGTCAACTGCGAAAGCTGTTACTGCCTTTGAGGGCCAGTAGCCATTTGTGCCTGCAAAGTTTGCGATGACTGTGTATTTGCCTTCGATGTCAGGGGTCCATTGTAGACTGTAGAAGCCGTTTATGTCAGTGGTGGTGGTTCCGATGGTGCGGTAGTTGCCGTTAGCGTCGATGACGTTGATGGTTACTTCGACACCGCTAAAGTCGGTTGGCGCTGGTTTGTCTTGGTAGACATAGCCCATCCAGTTCTCCATGCTTGCATCGCTGCTAACTGGGAGACCGTTGGGGAAGCGTGCTGCGACTTCGTTTTGGCTTGCGCCTGCTGATATGTCGGTAACTGTGCCGGTGATGACTAGGGATTTGCCGAATGTGATGGATTCGCCTGGTGCGGAGACTGTGGTTTTGCTTGGGCCTCTGCCGACGACGTAGATACTGTTGTCATAGCCGTTGAACCATGTGTTGTAGCCGTCTGCTAATGCGTAGACTGGTGCGGTGAATTCGTTGCAGTAGCTGCTGAGTTTCCAGATTTCTTCGCCTGTGGTTGCGTTGATTGCACGTGCGACTGCGCCTTTGTAGATGGGTGTCTGGATTGTGTGTTCAGAGGTGACTGTGTAGACGACGTCTTGGCCATAGCCGCTGATGAAGGTTGGGTAGTTGCCAGGAACTTCAAAGCCGCTGTCGGTGCTGTTGCCTTCGCCGCCGTTGCCATATGTCCAGAGTAGTGATCCGTCGGTTGTGTCATAGCAGTAAACTATACCACCGTAGGCTGCACTATACATGCGGCCGTTGTAGTATGAGTTAGATAAGCTGCCTGAGGCTTGGCTGCCGTAGTAGTCCATTGCTGTCTGTGGATACTCTTCGGTTGTCCAGATCTGTTTGCCAGTGTCAAGGCTGTAACCTACCCAGTAGATTTCTTCACGGACGTTTTCTACAAAGACACGGTTTGTTGTGTCAACGCCGCTCCAAACGATGGTTTCGTTCTTGCTCTGCTGGATGGTGTTATACCACATGACTCTGCCGATGTCGCCTTTAGATTCGTTGAGGTTGACTAGGAAGTATGTGTATGGGTCGTTGATTGGTGTAGTTGAGCCGATGAATGAGTTGGTGCCGGTTGATGGGAAGGTGCCGTTCATGCATAGCAGGTAGTCACCGTATTGGGCTGAGAGGACGCGGAAGCTTTGTGAACGTGAGAGGAATTCTCTGCCGTTGTAGGTTATGGAAACGTTTGCCCAGTTAAATCGTGCTGCAGTGTTGGCGTTAACTGTGCCAGTGTTTGCAGTGGTGCCAGTGCCGCCTTGTGACCATAGGTTGGTGGAGTTCCATTGTGAAATGGTCCAGCCGTCGGTTGTGTTCTGTGTTACGTAGATTACGTATTCGTTGTTGGGGCCTGCTGCTTTTGCGCCGCTTGGAACGTTTGTTGCGTTGAAGAGTGCTTTGCCAGTGTCTGCATCGTAGAATCTCCATGTGGAGCCGCTTGTTGCGACTAGAAGTGCGTTGTAGACTCCGTGTTGGTTGGGGTTCTCTGCATCCCAGATTAATGCGAATGAGAGTGCACCAGACCAGCCGAGTTCAGAGCTGCGCCAGATTTCTGCACCGGTGCGTAAGTCGACACAGACTGTGTCACCGCCGGCTTTGGCTGTGTATGAGAGGGGTTCTGTGTAGTAGATGTATCCGTTGACGACGATTGGGTTTTCATATCTTACGAAGTATGCTGAGCCGTCAAAGTATGTGTTGCCTTTGATGTCAAAGAGGTCTCCACCGACGACACCGCCGCTTTGGAGGGATTTAGTCCACATGATGTGGTTGGTTAATGAGCCAACTGCATCGGTTGGATAAATCTGTCCGTTGCCACCTAGGTTGATGCTGTTCCAGAGGTAGCCGGGTGCACCGGTACCTAGCCAGTTTGAAGATATGGTGTACCAGTCTGGGTTCTCTCCGTAGATTGGGCGAGTCCAGTACTCGGTTGGTAATGGGTAGCTGCCGGGGTAGCTTGAGATTGGTTCTTCTTGTACGGTGAAGGTGCATGTTGCGTTGGCTGCTTTGTAGACATCGTTTGCGGATGCTAAGGCACTGTTGTGTGAGGTTTTGTTAACGTATGTTTCTGGGAAGTAGAAGGTTGCTTGGTAGGTTCCGACTTGGGTTGGTGTGTATCCGTATCCTTGATTTGAGGTTGTGTCGGCAATGGTTTCGAAGGTTTTGGTTTCGGTTGTGTTGTCTGGGAGTGTTATGACTAGTTTCCAGTCGTGGAATCTGTAGTCATTGGCCATGCCTGCACTGGGGAAGATTTTGTCTACCCAGAAGTATATGGTGATTTTTTGGCCAACACCGACTGTGTGTGGTGCTGTTGTGATGAATGCGTATGTGTCGAGTGTGGTTGCTGCAGTGGTTGTCGAGATCAATGCTGTACCGATTGATACGAGCATCAGGGCTGCGATGAGAATTGCAGTCAGTTTACTAGATTGAGTTTTCATTTTCTTTTCTCCAATTTGGTGTCAACCGAGAGGTTGATGACACTTAAATTTATTTCGCATAAAAAACTGAATAATCGCGAAAAATATCAACGCAACAGGAACGGACATTACAATAATTCGCATAACTTAAAATAGCAGGCAAATTATTAACTCCCTAAAATAGTTGTCACCGCACTATAATCAAAGTTTCGCAAATAATAAATCAAGAATAGAAAAAAAAGGATAAATACTAAAAACAATGAAAAGCACTAATAACATGCCAATAATTGACCAGCTAGACGAACAAATTCTCAACCAATTACTCCAAGATGGTCGTAAAAGCTTCGTAGAAATCGGCAAAGAATGCAACACACCCTACGAAACAATCATAAAACGCTACAAGGAAATGAAAAAACAAGGAATCATAATCGGCGCAACCAACCAAATAAACTACCGATTCTACGGAATCAGATACATGGGCACCATTGCCATCGACACAGGCGAAGAAGACGTAGAAAAACTAAAAAAATACCTCAATACAATCCCAAACGTAGGCAGCATCTTAACAAGCTACAAGAAATACAGCCTCACCGCCATCCTCTACTTAACCACCGTACAAGAATTCGAGGAGATCAAAGAAAAAATCAGAAGATATTCCTCAATAACCACCTTAGGCATCAATTCGAACCTATGGGTTGACATTAAAAATATTCCTGAAAATCTATTTCTAGAATGCCCCGGGCAAATAAAAGAAGCTGATAATAACGGGAAAAGAGCCGAGGAATTCATAGAATTCGATGATATAGATATCCAGCTTATCGATAGCCTATCCAAGAACGCGCGTCGACCATTTAGCAAAATAGCCCAAGAAATAGGAACCTCCGTTGATACAGTAATTCGAAGGTATGAGCGGCTAAAAAGGAAAAAAGTCATCAAAGTAGTTATACAAATTGATCCCCGAAAGGTCGGTTTCCAAGCCAACGCCTCATTTTATATCTCTATTCAATCGCAGGGAACCGTAGACGCAGTAGTGAGTAGCTTGTCAAAGATGCGGTATGTTTATTTGATAACCAAAATTATGGGAGAAGCTGACCTCTTTGTGCTCGGTGCAGTCAAAGACTTTAACGACTTCTTCACGCTAAGAGATCAAATCGCCAAACTGCCTTTTACACGCATAATCGGAGCAGAGATTACCGATGCACCAACAGTGTTTCCGGGGCCAAGCCTGCATATGTCAACGTTTTAACAAAAGCAAAACCACGCTACCCGTCATGCGTTAGCTGGGCTACAACGAATTTTAGGATAGAAATTGATGCATGACATCCATCGTTAATACAAAAAAATGTGCTGTTCAATGCTTAGAGCGCTAGAATTCAACATTTGTTTAAACATCCTTTCGCTAGCAACCCTTTTACACAACCTAGGCTATATGTGAGAACCCCAAGAGGTAGCTATAGAGGGAGGGATAACAACGTGGCGGAGAAAATATGCACGCTAGATTTCTGCTTTGAGAATTCTATGGTGAAAATTATCGCTAACCGCAACTGCCCCGAAATCAAGCTGGCAGGATTAACCGTTGGTCCCTTCGATGAAGGCAACGAGTATGAGATTTATTTCTGGGTAGCAAAAGAACTCGCGTCTGCCGGCATGGTACATTTCCGAGAAGACGACATACTTGACGCCACTAAACTATTCAAAGCTCAATGGAAAGAAGGCGTCCAAATCCCCGGCCAAATAAGCGAACTCCAAAGCGACTTCTACCCCAGACTGCGCCGTTTCCTAGTAGAGCAAAAAGAGCAAGCCACCCAAACTCAGCAAGCCGAGAAATTCCAAGAATACGATCGCACAAGACAGCTTGCGCGGGACATCGTCAACTCTCGCCTAAAAAAGATCGTCGCTCTATCCGCTGCACCAGCGCAGAGTGACCAAATCCTAAACAAACTAACAACCGAGGAAAAAATCCTCTACAACCAGCTTGTGAAATTAATTTCGCATTGGAAAGCTAAAATCCTGCAGAATGGAGCAGATAAGCAGTGACGCTGGAAGTTGTAGAACCTACTCAACGGTTCCAAGAGTTCTTCAAAAAAGAGAAGTACCGCCAACGCATAGCGCAGCTAGCCATCAGCGGCAAGAACTCTTTGACGATTGATTTTGAGGAGCTCTACGGCTTTGACCAAAGCCTCGCAGAACTGCTCTTAGCTAAACCCGAGGAGTATCTCCAGTACGCAAGCAAAGGCGCCTTTGAGCAGCTCCGCATCGAAGACGCCCTATATGCCGAGAAAATCGACAAAATAATAGTTCGTGTCGTTAAGCTGCTGGGCAAAGAGCAGCTTCGCAAGCTCGGCTCAAGAAACATGGGTAAACTCGTCATGGTGGAAGGCATCATTGTCCGAGCCACCCCCGTGCGTCCCATGGTACAAATCGGCGCCTTCAAATGCAAACGCTGTGGCACCATGAACATGGTTGAACAGACCGGCCAATTCCTCAAGGCACCCTCCATATGTATGGCGCCTGACTGCGGCAGAGACGGCCCCTTTGAGTTCACCCAAGAAGAATCACAATTCATAGACTCACAGGACCTCAGACTGCAGGAAAAACCCGAAGACCTTCCCCCTGGGCAGCTACCCCGTGTCCTAGCCGTCAAACTAATCGGTGATGAAATCGTTGACTTAGCACGCCCCGGCGACCACGTGTCGATTGTGGGCATCGTGCGCGCCTTTGCACCCTCACTGCAGGGCATGGGCAAACTACGCACCTTCATCCTCCAGCTAGACGCAAACTCCATAGAGGTCCTAGGCAAAGAACCCGAAACTTCACCGCCGACCCCCGAAGAGGAAGCCGAAATCATCAAACTATCCAAAGACCCCCAGGTACACAAGAAAATCCTAAGCTCCATTGCGCCCTCCATCTTTGGCAATGAGCACCTAAAAGAAGCCGTCATGTACCTGCTTTTCGGCGGCGTCTCAAGGTCACTTCCGGACGTTAACATCCGAGGCGAAATCAACGCACTCATCATCGGTGACCCCGGTACCGCCAAGTCGCAGCTGCTCCAATATATCAGCCGCCTAGCACCCCGTGGACTCTACACTTCGGGTCGAGGCACCACCGCCGCAGGCTTAACGGCCGCTGTTGTGCGTGAGAAAGGCGGAAGCATGAGCCTTGAAGCCGGCGCACTAGTGCTGGCAGATAAGGGCATTGCGTGTATCGACGAAATGGACAAGATGCGCCCCGAGGACCGTGTTGCCATCCACGAAGCCATGGAACAGCACACCGTAAGCGTAGCCAAAGGAGGCATCGTCGCCACCCTAAACGCCCGCACTGCCGTCTTAGCAGCCGCCAACCCATCCCTTGGCCGATATGAACCCAACCGCACCGTAGCAGAAAACATCTCTTTGCCAGTCACCATTCTCTCACGTTTTGACCTCATCTTTGTCCTCCGAGACATACCCAACAAAGACTCCGACGGACGCATGTCCCGCCACATCCTAGAGATGCACCGCTTCGGCCGAACCCCCGTTGAAGCCCAGGTCAACGCTGAATTACTCCGCAAATACGTCAGCTACGCCAAAAACGTTAAGCCTGAACTAAGCGAAGAAGCACTAAAGCGGCTAAGCGAATTCTACTTAGCTATGCGTTCAGCCAGCGAGTCAGAGGGGTCGCCTGTTGCTATCACTGCCCGCCAGTTGGAGTCGTTGGTGCGTGTGGCTGAAGCCCGAGCCCGGGTTGCGCTGCGACCGGTAGTAACGCCCGAGGACGCGGAAGCCGCCATATCTATCATGAAGCGCTCGCTTGAGGAAGTGGGCATCGACATGTCTAACTTTAAAGTTGACATAGACCTCATCATGACTGGACGCCCCAAGAGCATCCGCGACCGCCTAGGCATCGTCATATCCACCATCGTCGAAATGGAGAAAGTCGCAGGCATCGTAGAACGCGACGCACTGGTTAACGAGCTAGAAACCAAACACAAAATCCCCAAGAGCGAAATCGAACGCATGATAAGCCAGCTCCTACGGGAAGGCACAGTGTATGAACCACGCGAAGGCTGCCTAAAGAAAACCTAAACGGCGGCCAACAAAAATTTTTTGCTGTTGTATGTTAATGGAAAATAGAGGTTGAAAATTTTTGGGGATTAGGAGATATAGGTTGTTTTCCTATCCTCTTGCTTTTTGCTCTCTTCTGCTGCTATGGCACGCTTCTGCTCAATAGCCTGCAGTTTAGTAACCATAGTTTCGGCTTTGGCGATCTCCTCGTCTAAGTGCTTAAGGTCTAGGTCGAAGTTGAAGGTGTTTTTGAGTACTTCAAGGACGGATTTGGCTGCTTGGGGATCAGGCAGGTAGCCGCGGGTTTCACCCAGCAGGCAGAGGGCTTCGATGTTTTTGAATTTGGCTAATCCGAGGATCAGGCCTGCGGTGCCAACTATTGGGCTGCCCGCGTTGGATAGGGTGGCGCCTCCTTCGAGGGCTTTGTTCAAGAGATTAGGGTCGGTTGCGGCGATGTAGACTTTGGGTTTCTCTTTGGGCTCCATCCGGTAGCCGCCGATGGTTGCGATGGTTTTTACGCCGTATTTTTCTGAGAAGTCTAGCATTGCGTTGGCGATTTCGTATTGGCCTTCGATGGTTTGGGATTGGCTGTCGCCTGTGAAGAGGAGGATGTCACTGCCTTTGGGGTTTTGGTAATAGTAAAAGCTGCCGCGGAGTAGCCGCACGCTGCCTTTTTTGTTAACTAAGACGAAGTAGGGGAAGTGTGGGCTGTAGAGGTAGGCGATTTTTTTGGGTTTGAGTTCCTTTATGAGGTAGCGGAGTGCGATTTTGCCGACTAACCCTAGTCCGGGGAGGCCTTCGATGAGGATGGGGTTGTTGGGTTGGATGTGGGTGAGTTCTTTGATGTAGGTCTGCTTCATTATTCTTGACTCCTTTCTTGACTCATCTTTGCTGCCATACGATATTTGAAATATTTATCGTCTGGCGAAAACTTGGCTGGATGGGGTATCTTGACTTGACCGCCGCATACGGGGCATTTTTCCTTGTTTAGTGTGTATGCTCCGCAGAGAGTGCATTTTCGTAGCTGCCAAACCACTCTATTTTTCCCTTCTAAAGTTGCCTTCTCCGCCCATCTTGTGGACATAGCCGATGATGTTGTCGGCGGTTTTCTGCATCACGTCTTCGGCGCGTTTGTAGTTTTCGGCTTGGACTTCAAGCTGATATTTGGGTGCGGCGACGACGTAATAGGTGATTTTTGCATCTTTGAATTTATCGCTTCGCGTTTTGTGGAATGCGTCTTTGATGACTTTGACGCCGTTGGGTTTGGCGACTTTAACTTCGAGTACGCCGCGGACTTTGACGAGTTTTACGTGGATGCGTTCTGCTGCGACCTCAGCAAACGCTGCTGCTAGATTCTGAGGTACGCCGAGGGCGGTCAGGATTTCTGGGCCTTCGATGGCGGCTTTCTCGAACGCTTCATAGAGGTCATATTTCTGGGTGACCGCAGGAACAGTTTTCTGTATGACCTCTTCTAGGGGTAAGCCGGCTTTTTCTGCGACTCCACGGAGTAGGGCGTCGGCTTTGCGGTCTTTTTTCCAAGACATGACTTTCTCGATACGTTCACGTTTGGTGACACGGCGCAGCGAGAGGTCGATGTGTCCTTTGTCAGGGTCCACTCTTAGAACTTTTAGGACAACTTTTTGGCCTTCCCGGACAAAATCACGGATGTTTCGTATCCAGCTGGAAGAAATCTCTGAAACGTGGAGTAAGCCACGTTTGTCGTATTCGTCGAGTTTAGCGTAAGCGCCATAATCGGTTACAGTCTCGATGGTGGCGATGACTAGGTCGCCTGTTTCGGGCCACTGCGGCTTACGCTCAGCCAAAGTTTTGGCCTCCTACTCTAGGACGGTTAAGACTTCGCCGTTGATTTCTGCTCTGCCGCCGGTTGGGGTTGCGAGGGTTTCGCCGCATACGTTGCAGTTGATTTTGTTGACTGTGTTGCTGAAGAGGAGTTGTTCGTTGCCGCATTTTTGGCATTTTACGCGTAGGAATACGCTGCGGGGTTTGGGGATGAGTTTATTCCATTCTGACATGTGCTTTTTTCTCCGTTAATTTAAGGTTTAGACGAGCGCCATCTTGCGTAGGCGGATGCCGTCTTTGTGGTACATATAGCTGCAGGTCTTGCATTTTAGACGCAGAGTCTGCTTCTTGGTGGTCTTTGCAAAGGTGTGCTGCAAAGGATACTTTTGTCCACCGTAACCTTCCTTCTCGCGTGCGTGGGCACGTTCGCCTGCAGCAAGCGCACGGCGTTTACCAGCCTTGTAGAGGGATACAGTGTGGACTGTGTGATGCTTACATTTAGGACAGTAAGTGTTGATTTCTTTAGGAACGTTCACGTAATTCACTACCAGCTTCCCAATAAGGAAACACACTTACTCATATACTTTATGACATATAAACCAAAAAGAATAACCTTTTTTCTCTAGTCCCCCTCTAAAGGGGAGAGTGGCATAATACTCATAGCATGACAGTAGATATTTCTTTAAATTTTTAACCGTTCGTATTCATGCATTCGGTCGTTAAATGCAGTTTCTATCGAAAGCAGTTGTACAGTCAATAAGTTTAGACCGTCTGCAGCCATACCATCGACACCCTAAAACCTGCAAGCACCCAGACACGCCACCCCACTTTCCGCGGTGTCTGAGGCTATATATAAGGGAGGGGGCAGGTCAGCAAAACAACAAGCGCCAGGCCTATCCCGAAAACCCTAAGCTCACGAGACTGTTGCCGACCATTGTCTGGAAGTGCCCAATTAGCACTTGTGGGTTAAGGCCGCTGCCGCCAAACGAGAGCATAAAGGCTACAAACACTAGCCAAAGCATCGTCGCTACAAATTGGTCCTTCTCGTGGGGGATAAGCATGTATGCGAATAGGAAGGGTAGGTACCAGTTCTGGAAGTAGGGCAACATGCAGACCGGAACCAGCAAGAACAGTGAGCTAAGTGAGAGTAGTCGGTTGTGTTTGTACATGTAGATGCTGTAGAGGGCTGTGGCGGCTAGGACGCTTAGGACTGCGGCCGCCTGCCAGCTCCAGGGAATCTGTGCATGAGCTGAAAACGCGTTCACCGCGTTCATGACCAGTACGGGTCGGGTGCCCATCAAGTAAGGCGCACTCAAAACCGCCGTAAACCCGCTGACTGCCGCGCAAGCCACCGCTAAAACCACATTCCGATTCCTAACCAAACCCCCAAGGCGGTGTTTTTTTAGCAGCTGAACCGCCGCCACCACAATCAAGGGAAACAGGAAAATTGCCGTCTGGTACTTGAAAACCACCGAAACCCCTACAAGTAGAACAAAAAAGTCATATCGACTGGCCAGGAAGGCACCTACCGACAAGAGCAGAAACAGCACGGCCACTGAGTCGAACATGCCGTTGGCGGCAAAGGGCACCAGCGAGGCGTACATTATGTAGATGCCGACTAGTTTTAGGGCTAAAATGGAGTAGTCTTCGAGCAGGAGCTTCTTCTCTGTCCAGCAACCATGCGTAAGCGTATTTAAGTTCTGTTTAGCCTGCTGCAAAGTCACCTCTGGCAGGACGGTCTGAGTCCAGTAGCGGCTCAAAAAGACGTAGAGGCAAACATGTGCAAGCACCAAAAACAACACAATCTCAAGCTTGTACACTAAAACCACATCTAACCCAGCTCCCAGCAAGCCTGCAAACGGCAAAAACACAGCCACACTGCCGACGGGGTAGAGATTAGGCATCTCAGGCCAGGTGACAAACCCAATCTCCGACACAGCCCGACCCGCAAGCGCTCCCAAAGGTTCGTTGAATACTGCAAACCCCTCCCTCAAAAACAGCCCAGCCACATAGGTGTCGCGGGCGTGGTCAGTGTACCAGTTCTCAAAGGTACCCAGCGAATTAGTATTCAGCACCGTCAACGCTAACCACAAAGCCAAAGACGCAAGCAACAGCACCAGCAGCAGGCGCTTGTCAGGTTCCCCAAGCGACATGGGAGCTTTTAGGGGCGTGGTTGAGCCAGCCTTTAGCAGCAGCACCACAACCCCAGCGATGCCCACCAAAAACAGAACCTTGGCGGGCAAAGCTAGCCAATCAAGGGGATAGGTCACTTGGGGTGTGGTTAGGGTTACAGAGAAGTGCACTGAGCCCGAGTTGTGGCCGTCAGTCCAGAATACGGCCTCGTAATAATCTGCCCCCGTGGTGAGGTTGTGGGTGAGGCTTGGTTGGGTGGAGTTAAAATGTGTTGAGCCGTAGCTGATGACGGAGAAGTTGCGCACAAAATTGTCTAGGTTCTCGACGTTTAGCGTGAGGTATTCGGGTATGGTACCGTCGCCGATGGTGCCGTTGCCATGAAAGTTGCCGATGCCCTGCCGATACTCCATATTGGGGCTCAAATGGTAAACCTCATCAAGCAACGTCTCGGTAACCGCCTCGCCGTTAGCGACGGAGTATATGCTGGCAACACCCAAAGCTACGCTAAACGCTAGCAACGCTAAAACTACCAAGAAGTAAGCGCTGAGTTTGCCTTGCTTAGCCGTGCCATGTCACCGCTTAACCACAGTATGCCTAACCCTATATTTTGATTCCTAGAACTAAGATTGCCAGGCGGCGCGTATGGTGTAGGTTAGGAAGCTTTTGATTTCGTTCCAGGCAAGCTTGGATTTCCCCCGCTTGCGATTAACAAACACCACGGGGGTTTCTTTGACTGAAAACCCACGCAGGGATGCTTGGCGGACGGTCTCGATTTGGATCTCATAGGTTGTGCTGTGCAGGCTGCCTATGGCTTGCGTAAGAAACCGAGTCGAGTAGCATCGGAAACCCGCCGTGCAATCCCGCAACCTGATGCCTAAGATTGTGCGGGCAAAGCCGTTAGCGACTTTGCTGATGATTTTGCGGGAAAGCGGCCACCCCTGGATTTGTCCGCCTTTATGGTATCGGCTGCCGATGACGATGGCGCATTCGCATTCCTGCATGACGGCAAGTAGGTGGGGTATGTCTTGGGGGTTGTGTGAGTAGTCAGCGTCCATGGTGAAAACGTATTTTGGGGGCTGGGCTTGAGATAGGAAAATTTTGAAGCCATCGGTTATGGCGGTGCCTAAGCCTGACTTTTTGGGTCTGTTCAGAAGTAGCAGGTTTGGGTACTGTGCTTGTTTTTGCGCTACGATGCCGGCGGTTCCGTCGGGGCTAGAGTCATCGATGACCAGAATCGTAGCGTTTAGGTTTAGGTGTTCTATGTCGTCGATAAGCCGCGCAATGTTTTGTGCTTCCCCATAAGTTGGCAGGATCACGCCGATGTCGGTTGATTTTTCGGCGTCTCCCATTATTTGATATCCCATAGAGTTCGTCATTCAAGATACAATGGATGTCAACTAATAAACTTTTAAACAGGCGCTTGCTTGCCGTTTGGGCTTTGCTTCTGTCCAGTAACTGGAACAGACGCGGGTTGGGTTTTCTGTTTCAGTAGGTAGTACTTGAGGGGGTGGTATATTTTGCGGCATAAGCCATCGCGGTTTTTGCATACGCCATGGGTTTGCAGGACGCTGCATTGTGGCGCGGTGTATTTGGTTGCGGAGCCGCGTTCGCCTGCGATGTGCTCGATTTGGTAGCGGGTCAAGCGTTCGTTATAGTCGCTGAAGGTTCTATAGAACTCGTTTACTGCCTCCGCAGACATGCCGATGTTTAGCAGGAAGCTTGTGAGGGTGAAGCGGCCGATGTGTGAGAGGTGATGCGCCTGCGAGGCTTCCTGAATAAGATAAACTATACATGGCGGAAAAGCGCTCTGGGTGACCTCTTTGGGCATCTCCTCAGTCTCCTGCCCGATAATTTCCTCCGCCATCATGTTTAATTTGTTTGCGATAAGATTGATGTCTTCAGGCAGGTTTTTGAGCTCTGCGATGTCGAGGCGTTTTTCGATGCGTGCTCTGATTTCTTCTTGGAGTAACCGTGCGACTTTGTCTTTGTTTAGGAATACGTAGCCTTTGTCTATGATTTGGTTGACAAGTTTCCATTCGGCTTTATGCATGTGGGCGGCGTTTTTGAGATAATGGGTGAAGTGGAGTTTGTAGTCTTTATAGGCGTCTTTGCCGTCACTTATGTCCCAGTCGAAGTCTCGGGCGATGGTGAGGAGCTTGTTTTTTGAGGTTTCGGGGCTGATGAGGTGCTGGTAGGCGGTTTTGGCTACTGCAAGAGCATAGCGTTTTTTTATCCAGGGCTTTTTTGTTGCTATGACAAGTATGAGAGAGGCGGCAAAGGAGGAGATTTCGTTCTTTTTGTCGCGCACCATTTCGCCTGTGGTTAAGTCACGGATGGCTGCTTCTACTCGTTTCTCGGCGCGTTCAAGTACGAAGCGGTCTTCGGTGATGCTTTGGATGGTTAAGTCTAGGGTTTGGATTTGGTTGGATGCTTGTTTGAGAAAGGGATATTTGGCGTAATCCTCAATCGTAATTACTGCCAATTCCATTTAGGATTGCGCCTATTCGGTTTCGATTCTTGGCGCCAAGAAGAAGGTCAGTTTCCCCTCTTTGGTTTGCTGGAAGTCGATTTTAACAGGCATGTCGGTTGAGAATTCTAGTGTTGCGATGTCGCTTGTTGCCGATGCTGCTTTGATGATTTCGGATAGGTAGCTTAAGCTGAAGGTGGCTTTGGCGTTTTCTTTGACGTCGAGTTCGAGGAGTGTGTCGCTGCCTTTTTGGAGGGTTATGGTTGCGCCCATGAGGTCGCCGCTGGCGCTGAGGGTCAATTTCTCGGGTTCGGCTTCGATTCTGACGTGGTCGCTTACGAGTTGGGCGTCTTCGATTGCTTGGCTTAGGCCGTTGGTTGTGGTTTTAGCTTTAACGTTGAAGCTGATTTTTGGTGTCGGGACTTCTTCATCGCTTGCTTCCAGGGTGGGCATATTGAAGTTGCGTGCGTATTTGCCCTGGATGGTGATTAGGAGTCTGCCAGTTTTTTCGTCGATTGATAGCTCGACGGATTCCTCTTTGCCTGCACGCTTGAGGAGTTTTAGGAGTTCAGAGATGTTTAGGCATATTTTTGTGGGTTCTGTGCAGGTGTATTCTTGGAAGATGGTTTTTGGCCATTCGAAGTCAATCATGGCGACTCTGGATGGGTCCATGGCGCGGAGTTTTAGTCCGTCAGGTTCAATTTTGAAGGTAGCTTCGTCAACTAGAATCGAGATGGCGGTGCACATATCCCGCAGCAATTTAGCGTCTGAAACTTTAAGCTTGAACATGTCTAAACCTCTCTCACTCAAGTATTAGGATTATAATAGGTTATCATTACACTTAGACCTTATAAATTTAGTCCACTGCAGACCTCAAAGATGCTTCTAAAGAGTCAATACATTTCTGTTAGCAGCTATGATGGGTTTTTGCGTTTGTTTTTTGTCGGCGTCTGTTGCTTTGCCCAGAGACCCCCTCCCCCATATATAGACTCAGCGACTGTAAGCAACAGTCAGGCCTTTCTGTATGTTTGTTGGTTTTTTGGTGGAATACTTACATGGTTGTAGACAGGGCACACTTTTTAGCTGCATATTTGTATCGGCGTAAGCTGTGCATAAACCTCCAGCTGAATACTTCTGCCCTTGATTGCTCTATAATCGGGCTATAGCGTCGGTTAGGGTTAAATGTTGGAACCCACAAATAACTCCAACCGAGAGGGAACGATATGGGTGCCGAGGCTTCTAGGGAATACTTATTCCAAAAGTTTAGCGAGTTCTACCGTGACCCAGCTAATGCTGTTCCCTCGCCGCCGCTGCCTCAGCAACGTGAATTCGGCTACCTCACGTTTAAAGAGAAATTTATGGTTCGCCACCGACGGTTTATCAACATAAATGACTTCAGAAAACTGTTAGCCCAAACCACCCCCTCCGACGTCTACCACAGTTGCGCCTATTATGAGAACCCCGATTTTGACATGGACAAGAAGGGCTGGATAGGAAGCGACATAGTCTTCGATATCGACGCCGACCACATCCCAACCAAATGCAACAAAATCCATGACGAATTCCGATGCGTAAAATGCGGCTTTCAAGGCCGAGGCATAACCCCCGAGTCTTGCCCCTGCTGTGAAGCGACCAAGTTCGAAACCCGCATTTGGGCATGCGACCAATGCATTGAATCCGCCCGTGACGAAGTTGTTAAGCTGCTGGATATGTTGGATAAGGATTTTGGGTTTGCACAGCATGAGGTTCGCACATTCTTTTCAGGGCACCGCGGTTACCACTTACACCTTGAAAGCGAAGCCGTGCGCTCTTTGGATGCTATGGCCCGCAAAGAAATCGTGGATTATGTAACGGGGCTAGGCTTAGGGATCCTGGATAGAGAAGGTAAGGAAGAAGCGGCTAAGCGAAAAAAAAGGGGAGGCGCCAAAAAGTTCATTTTACACAATTACGGTTGGAATCGACGCCTCAAAGTCGGCATGCAACACTTCCTTGAAAAAGCCAGCCCAGAGGACTTTAAAGAAATCGGCTTACGTAACAAATCTCTGTTAGAAAACAGGGACACAGCCATCAAACGTGCCATACAGGAGGGCAGGTGGGAAGCCGTCCATGGAGTCAGCGAAGCAACATGGCTAAAACTAGCCGAGCACATCCACGAGGAACAAGCGGCTAAAATTGACACTGTCGTCACCACCGACATCCACCGCCTTATCCGCATGAACGGCACCCTTCACGGCAAAACGGGACTTAAAAAAGTCGAGTTCCCAGCTAAAGACATCCTTGATTTTGATCCGTTTAGCGGAGCGGTAGCTTTTAAAAAGGGTGAAGTGAAAGTGTTGGTGTCTGATGCGCCAGAGTTTAGGATGTGTGGGGAGACCTTGGGGCCATATAAGAATCAAACGGTTGAGTTGCCAACCGCTGCTGCAGTGCTGCTTATGTGTAAACGAAGGGCTGAGGTGGTACTATAGATGTATGATCAGCTTTTTGCAGCTTGGAAAAGGGAAATCGAAGACCCCACCCTAGGGGGGTTAGAGCCTGACTTCTACGTTAGACTAACAGAATACCTTGCCCACATTAAAGAAGACAAGGGCGCTTTGGATAACAAGTCAGTTAAAGTTAAGTTGCTTGAGCATGAAGCCCGCAACGTGGAGCGGATGCTTGAAGAACTCCTGTCAATGCGGTACCGAAAAATCCTCAAAACCATAACCCGCATGCACCGAGCGCCCATCGAGCTCTTAACCACTGAAGAAGCTAAGATGTGTCAAAACCTTGTGAGCTTCGAGAACGCCTACACGGAATTTGCCAAAAACCTCATGCAAGGCCAACAAACCCAAATAACAGTCA
The DNA here is from genome assembly GCA_050261115.1 of Methanocella sp. Taxonomy (GTDB): domain Archaea; phylum Thermoproteota; class Bathyarchaeia; order Bathyarchaeales; family Bathycorpusculaceae; genus Bathycorpusculum. Next base: position 93,359 of record JBLNCY010000006.1, on the reverse strand, counting down.
CCATCACCCAGCCAACCCTGACCCAAGCCACCCCAACCCCACAAACGCCAACAGCAAAACCCGAACTCAAACCCCAAACACACGTAACCCATAAACGCCTAACGCTACGATTCATCAAAAGCATCCCCGCAATTATGGGCGCAGACCTGAAATCCTACGGGCCATTCAACGCCGAAGACGTGGCAACGCTGCCTGCCCTAAACGCGCAGATCCTGATTAAGCAGGGGCTGGCGGTGGCGGTTGAGGTTTCCTAAACTTTTCCAAGACCAGATTAGCGGCAACTATGATTAGTGGATAGCTAACTATCCAGACCATGGCATAGAGCGGTCCATAATAGAAGTGGAAAGCGTTTACCTCAGCAGAGTATTCGCCATACTGCATCCCTAAAATGAAGATCTGCGCGATGCGGAGTATGTTTATGAAGTAGGTTACAGCGGCTCCGAGGGCAAAGAACCCAATTTTGGCTTTCCAGGAGAGGCGCATTCTTTTGAGGAATAGTAGGGCGACTGCGGTGAATATGAGCAGGCTCTCTATGCCTGCGCAGGGCCATGCGATGGCAAAGGTTGCATTTCCCACTGGGCCCGACACAGTAAGCGTAGGCATCCCTGAAGCGAATTCCACACCGGAAACGGTGGCATAGCCCATGAAGCGAAGCACACCTTCAGATAGAGACGCAGTGGTAGGTACAAGTAGCTGAAAGGGAGTGAATTGCCCGTAGGGAAAGATGTTATCGATGATGTAGAGTGAACCTACTAGCAGCAAAAATAGCGTGGGCAAAAGGAATTCTGTGAGACCTTTTTTTCCAAACCAAATAAAGGCGATTATGCAGAAGAACGCTGCAAAAACCAGGTACTCGAGGGCAAGCGGCATAGACTCAGAGAAAGCAACACCCATTTGGCTTGACGCCGCCGCTATGGTGTCATTTAAGCCCATAAACGCCAGCAGCAGATAGACCGAGGGAAGCAACAAAGCCACAAGGCACGCTGCCAGCCTCGAGTGATTTCTGAAGTTAGTAGCGAGCCCTTCCCAGCTTAAGATGAGTTCGAGTGCGATTAGCCAGATAAAGAATAACTGGAAAGTGCGACCTTTCCACATTAACTCAAAAGACGCCTGCGCAGAAACGTTTAGGCTTACATCAAAAGGGTTAGCCACATACAGTATCGCCAAAGGCACGGCAAACGCAGCTAGCGGTAGCATCTTGAGCAAAAAAGCCCTATACTTGGCGGCCTTCTGAGATACACCTACAATCAAGCCAAATACACACAAAAATAGTTCATCCGGAACCTTAAAAACATAGATAAAAAACTGCAACTAGCGGTGCCGCTAATCAAACATAAGAGAAGAGGGACGTTTAGCTGTATTCTCTAAACGTATAGTTGCATTTGGTGCAACGTAAAAACTGAGTTGAAGACTCGTCTGCACCACGGGTCTGCACTTGCCACACGTAGGCAGTGTTGTTGCCGCATTTGGGGCATTCGATACGTACAGTGGGAAGGGTGCTGAGTTTCTGCTCCTCTTTACCGATTACTGCCACGAATTGTTGGGGGCTGTGTTGGATAACTTTGGGCGCCACTTTCTGCTCTATCTTTTCGCCTTCTTCAGGCTTTTTATAACCGCATTTTGCACAGGCAAGAACAAGTGTCGCTTCCTTTCCACTCTTGGATTTTTTCGGCTCAAGTCTAGAACCGCATTTGGGGCAAAATTCCATGGACTTACACTTTCCCTTTGCGGGATTTCCTTGGTGCAGTAGCTTTTATACTTTTTCTAATTTTCCCGTTTCAAGGTGTTATTCCTGAAGCGATTAAATGCGCCACTCTGAGCGGTTCAGGCAAGCTACCCCTTGTTGACGTTGTATCCAATACAATCAACGCATCATCCACCGAAATACCCGCCAAGCACACATAGAGCTTAGCACCCTTATTCTGAACCACACGGACGCCCCCCGCATTCTGGACAATCTGCCAACGCAACTCGGTATCAGGCAAATTCTTCAAAGCCTCATGGATGGAGTCTAAGTCGGGTTTATCCTGAGTTACAGAAATGACAGGCAACCCCGTGTCACAATGAAGCCTATGGATATCCACTAGATTGAAGCCAGCAACGGTGATGCCGTTAAGCATGACTACGCGGAGTTGAGGCTTATGAGGAGAACTATTAATCATGGCAGCGATTTTGTCGGTGGCGTCTAAACCATCTATAGCTACTTTAGTATGCATAACACCATCTAGAGAGCAGCCGCCCCGAAAAACCACCCCAACAATCAACACGTCACCCTTGGTGTGGGGTGTGAATTTGCCGTCGTCTATACCTAGAATACGGATCTCCTGTTTAATAACCCCAAACGCTTTGTGGATGCCCAACAATACACCCACACACCTAATGCACGCTAAGTTAAAAACGGTTTAGTTGGAAAATAAATATAGAGTTAGGCTTTGAAGGCGCGGTTGAGTTCTTCACCGAAGGCCTCGTTAGCTTCTTGAACTTTCTCTACAGTAGCTAGGAGGGCGTCTTCTGGTTTAGCTTTGCCCTTCACCCTAACAAAGATGATGGGGTTGCTTGCCAAGGGGTGCGGTACATCGTAACCCGCAAAATCGACATGTTTATCCTCCAATAGACGTTTCTGAATGAGGTTGCAGAGGCCATGGCTGGAGCCTTCGACTTCGATTTTTAGCTCGTTGTCAGTTTTTTTTAGGACGTTGACTTTTATCATAAATTTTTCTCTCCTATAGTGGGTCTTTGCCGTAATCTGGAGCAATCTTTCGGCGTTCAATGTTGCCGCATTTGGGGCACTTCAGGTTGTAGTGGTCTTGGACAAGCAGGGTGCTGTCACGGGAGCAGAATGCGTACAAGACACCAAGGTTCTTGTCGTTGGTGGATAAGTGATAGATCTGGTTTTTTTCGCTGATAACTTTGGCGCGGATGATGTCGCCGGGTTTGACTGCGTCGCTCATCTGGTCGATGTAGCGGTCGGAGACGTCGCTAACGTGTAGAATGCCACCGAAGCTGCCGGAAATCTGTTTCTTGCTAACGTTAAAGATTTTGACAAGAGTGTTGTCGGATTGGGCGTTTCCAATTTGGCCCAGGACGATGGTTCCGACCTTGGGGGTTACTGCACCCTTTGTGAGGGGATAAACTTGGACTCGGCGGTTCTGTAAGTCTACGAGGCTGTGCCCAATGATTTTTGAGTAAATGACGCCGTCTTTTACGTAGGTACCGCTGTCGGGGATAAATTCTTCAATGACGCCGAGGCGTTCACCGGGCATAACGAGGTGACCGCTTTTTTGTTCAGGAGCTTTCATGGCCATAGGTTTTCATCTTTGAATGTTAAATGGTAAGCTTGATTTGATAAATGCATAGGTTTAGTTTCCACTCACCGCAATAAACCTTTTGATTAATAAAGAAGAACAGGATGCCGCGCCATTGCCCTTGGTTAACCGTTTTTTAATATTAGAAGTTGCTGTGAACCCGCTTATAGAAGCTTTTTCTTAGAGCTGGGCAGAAACGTCTGTTTTGCTGTCTGCGTTTATGCTGAGCTGCTGTTGGTTGCATAACGATTCTGCAAGTAGACAGACGCATTCTGCGGATTATGCACGGAAAACGCTTGAAAACGGCGTTTCTGACGAGTTTTACCATTCTTGGGCAGTCTAGACATTTTGTCACTTCCACGGTTGAGGTCGTTTTATGGCTAGATACTTAAAATACCACGTCTGTAATGAGTTGATAGAAGGTCAAGGCATAGGAAGCAGGCTAGATCGGTAAATCGCTTTTTGTTTAGGAGAAGCTGATTTGAATAAACTGCCCCTAGAACAACAGGATAAATTACTTCAAACCCTACAAACTCGATTTGAGAAGAACCCAAGCCGCCACTCAGACCTCGAATGGGTTAATGTTCAAGCAAAACTTGAAGCTAACCCTGCAAAACGGTGGTCGCTTGGGGAAATGGAGAAGAGCGGCGGCGAACCAGACGTTGTTGGTTACGATAAAGAAACAAGTGAATACATATTTTATGATTGCTCACCGCAGACGCCTAAAGGCCGCATAAACATCTGCTATGATGGTGAAGGCCAAAAGGAAAGGGCAAAACACGGGGGGCACCCAGCAGGCAACGCCGTGGATATGGCAGCCACCATGGGCATCGAACTACTAAATGAAGATCAATACCGAGCGCTACAGAGACACGGGGAATTCGATACTAAAACTTCAAGCTGGATAAAAACGCCAGACGACATCCGAAAACTCGACGGCGCCCTCTTCGCCGATAAACGCTACGGCCACGTGTTTGTGTACCATAACAGCGCACCCTCATTCTATAGCAACAGAGGCTTCCGTGGCATCTTAAGAGTCTAAAGGTGTCGATTATCCCAGGCATTTTTGGATAACGTATAGGTCGATAACGAAGTCATGCTTGAGTTTGCTATGGAACTCGAACATTTTGGGTATGGTCATTAGCATGGCATAAACTGCCTGAACGTGGCCACCATATTTGGCTATGAACCGCTCTAAGAAGGGAGAGGGCAGCACCTGAACAAAGCTCCCACTGGTTTTGAGGATTTTTATGAGGCGCTCGTCAACTTCGGGGTGGTTATGTAACGAATAGACTTTGGGGGCTGACTGCAGTGCCTTTGCCAAAAAGGAGCGGTCAGCTTGATGTTTCTGTACTCCAAAAGGTGGGTTCTCAATAGCGGTATCAAAGTGCCCTTCGACGACAGATACGTCGCTGTTTTGGAATTGGATTTTGTCGGTTAAACCTGCTTTTTCGGCGTTTTTCTGTGCTACCACGATGGCTTGCGGGTCAATGTCGACGCCGACCACTTGCTCTGCACCCAGAAAAGCAGCGCCCAACCCCAACCGTCCTGTGCCGCATCCTAAATCCAGCACCCGCTTCCCCACAATGTCACCATGGGTGTAGGCTGCGATATAGAGGATGTTGGCAGCTATCTGCTCGGGAGTCGTGTACTGTTCGAGTTCCCACTTGGGATTTGGCATAACCTCTAATCCGCCGAGAAAGAGTTCGAGGTCTAGTTTTCGAATAAGCCTTTTTTGATCATGTCGTTCCATGAAACTTCTCCGCAGAGCACCATAAACTCGTTAACGGTTAAGATGGGTTTTTGGAATTTGCTGGGGGCATCCAGAGAGATGCGTGGGCAGGCGGTGTTCACGTAGGCGTCGATTTGGGGGAACTCCATCAATGCGTCGGGGGTGATTTCGCGCCCCGCTAAGAGGTAGGCTGCGCGGCCGGTTTTCTCGGCTAGGGCTTTGGCTTTAAATGCATGGTCGAGGTGCTTCTGACCTGGCTTTAAGCCGACAAGTACACCAATAGTTTGGGCGTCTTTTGCCGCCGTTATGCTTGCATAGCGTTGTTTTAAGAGCCGCTGAGCTTCATCGGTGATAGAGTAGGCTCGGTTGTCGTAGGGATCAGCGATGATGGTGGGTTTGCCCGTGCCTAAGGCGATACCTAGCGCATGGAAGACGCCGCCACCGATAAACAAAAAGGCATCCACTTGGTCTGCGACGGCTTTGGGGTTGCTATAGTTGCAGCCTATCACCTGCCCAGCATGGGCAAGCTGCCCAGCATCGCCAACGTGGACGGTTTTTCCTTGGCTGGTGAGGAACTGTTTGGCTTCTGCTATAGCGTTGATATGCTGTATGGATGTTGTTAAGCCAACGGTTTTGTAAGGTATTAGCAGTGGAAGCGCCTGCTGGAGGGCAGGTTCTAGAGGTATTTTTGCATGAGTCTCTATGTAGAGTGCGGGCGGCTTGTGGTCAGGCACCATTCTTGCGTGCCCAAAATGCACCACCAAATCTGCCCCTACCGCCTCTGCATCAAACAACGCGATGTCACATGCGCCATAACATGGATCTGAGGAGATTATTGCAACTGCCCCAGCTTCTTCAACTATTTGAGCTAGGCCGGTTGCTTGGGGTTTTAGTCCCTGGGGCATCTGAAGCAACACCCGCTTGGCATTTAGCCGCCGAATTTCTTCTATAATGCGTTGCTCTTCAAAATCAAAGCTTGGCATAGGGTATCCACTGACGCATGGATACTTAAAAGTGATTAAACAAAAATGAAGAAGGGGTGGTTTAGTATGGCCAAGCCCATTCGGGGGTTGGCTTCTTGAGTGGCTTACCAGCTGCGATTGCTGCTTGCTCGGCTAGCCGCTCCAGAATAATTTTCTGCTCGACTTGTGCGACGTTTTTGCGGGTCTGGACTACGGCGTCGTTGTTTACGGAGATGCTGTCGATGCCTGCGCGGACTAGGAAGTCTGCGAAGTCTGGTAGGTTGCTTGGGCCTTCGCCGCAGATGCTTACGGTGCATCCGTTTTCGTGTGCTACGCGGATTAAGTGGGCGATGATGCGTTTGACTGCTGGGTCGCGTTCGTCGAAGTAGCCCATTTGTCCTAGGCGTTCGCTGTCGCGATCAATCATTAAGACGCCCTGTGTCATGTCGTTTGAGCCTATGCTAAAGCCGTCGACTAGTTTGCTGAATTCGTCGGCCATGATGGCGATTGCGGGTGTTTCTGCCATAAACCAGATTTTGAAGTCTTTGCTGCGCTCTAGGCCTTCTTCTTTCATGATTTCTAGGACTTGTTTGGCTTCCCAGAGGGTTCGAACCATGGGTAGCATGACGTAGACGTTTTTGAGGCCCCATTCGGTGCGGCATTTTTTGATGGCTCGGCATTCTAGTTTGAAGGCGTCGATGTACCATTTGCTGATGTATCGGCTGCATCCTCTCCAGCCAAGCATGGGGTTTTCTTCGTTGATTTCGTATTTTTCGCCGCCTTTGAGTCCGCGGTATTCGTTGGTTTTGAAGTCGCTTAAGCGGACTACTACAGGTCGGGGCTGGATGGCGCGTGCTACTATTGCGACGTTTTCTGCGAATATGTCGATGAATTTCTGTTCTTCCTTGTTTTCGACGAATAGCATGGGGTGCTGGCCGATTGCGCTTGCCATTATGAATTCCGTGCGCATGAGCCCTATGCCTTCAAAGGGCAGATTCTTGTATTGCTCAATCATCTCGGGGGTGCCGAGGTTCATGTAAATTTTTGTAGCGGTAACTGGCGCGGATTCTGCTGCTACGGTGACTGCGCCGCCGTTGCTGGCAACTGGAGCAACTGCTTGTTGCATAATGCCCTCGTAGATGATGCCGTTTCTTGAGTCCACGGTGTATTCAACGCCAGTCTTCATGACTTGTGTACCGGTCTCGGTACCGACGACACATGGAATGTTTAGTTCACGGCTAACGATAGCTGCATGGCTTGTGATACCGCCTTTGTCTGTAACGATAGCGGAGGCCATCTTCATGAAGGGCACGAAGTCAGGGTCAGTCATGCCTGTGACCAGGATGTCGCCTTTCTTCATCATTTTATGAGCGTCATCTGGATTTAGGACAACAACTGCTTTGCCTACACCGTATCCTCTTCTTCCAGCGGAAATACCACGTACAACGATTTTGAGTTGCTCTTGAACTTTGGTTTCTTCCATTTTTTGTCCTTCCAAGTTTTTGGTTCCGAAGATGGTTTCTGGGCGTGCTTGAACCAACATTATGTTTTCGGGGAATTCAAGGTCGGCATCTATTGCCCATTCAATATCCATGGGTTTACCGTAGTGCTTCTCGATTCGCTTAGCAAGTTCAGCTAGTTTTGCAAGCTCAACATCTGAGAGGCAGCTAATCTTCTGCTCTTCTTCAGGGATATCGAGGTGTATGGTTTTGCCTGTTTTGGGATCGCGAACGTATTTGATTGTTTTTTTGGCGATGCGTCGTTCCTTAATTGTTCCGGTTGCCTTGTCTAGGACATAGTCGTCGGGGTTTACTGCACCAGAAACTACGGTTTCGCCTAAGCCAAAATTGCCTTCGATTACGATTTCGTCGCGGTTGCCCGTGACGGGGTTAATGGTGAACATGACACCTGCGCATCGGCTGTTTACCATTTTCTGTACGCCGACGCTGATGAAGACTTTCTCGTGTGGGAAGCCTTTCTCGTTGCGGTAAAAGATGGCTCTGGGTGTGAAGAGGCTGCTCCAGCATTTGATTACTTTCTGGATTAATTCGTCTGGACCTTTTACGTTGAGATAAGTTTCTTGTTGGCCCGCAAACGATGCGTCTGGGAGGTCTTCGGCCGTGGCGCTTGAGCGTACAGCTACAAAGGTGTCTTTTAGTGCAAATCGCTTGTTTAGGTCTGCATATGCGAGTTTGATGGCTGCCTCGATGTCTTCTGGCATTGGGGTCTTCTCCATCAATTCGCGGATGCGCTTTGACGCTGTATCATACTGTTTGGGATCATTTGGGTTGGTTACTGTTTCCTCAATAATTTTGTAGATTTGCTCGCTAAGTTTACGCTCTACGATGTAGCGTTCATACGAGTGGGCTGTTACTGCAAAACCAAAAGGAACAGGTAGCCCGGCGTGAATCATTTCGCCAAGGCTGGCGTTTTTACCGCCAACAAGGTTAACATCAGTATTTCTTAGCGCGTCAAACCACAAAACAAGCTCGTTTTGTTTGACGCTCAAGCAGTCTCCGTCTCCGGTTCAGCTTTCTCAGGAGCTACTGGGGAAGCCTGTCTCTTGGAGATGACTATTTTGCAAGCGATGGGAAGTTTTGCGCTACCGCGTTTGAGTGATTCTCTGGCGATTGCCTCTTGACCTTTCTTTACTCTGACGGTGATGATTGGCTGGTTGACTTCTACTTTTGCGGCAGTACCGACTGCGGATCCAAAGGAGCGCCTCATTCCCTGCTGAAGTCGGTCTGCGTGTGCGCCGAAAATCATCTTGTTTTCTCTTAGGATGATGTGTGGATAGGTATGAACGTTCATGTAGTAGTCGTTGATTAGTTTGTCCATTAAGACACGGTTAGCTGCAACGCGTGCTGCTTCTAGGGCGCAGTGGCGGATTTGGACTCTCTCGGTTGCTAGGAGTTGTCCTTCAATTTCGAAATCAGCCTTTGTGTCTCCCATGGTGAACTTTACAATCTTTGGAGGTGGAAAACCATGAGCGTATTCTTTTCTAGTGTAAGCGCGGTTCTTTACGTGCCTATAGTTTCTTGCATGCATGCGACGTCACGACGTATTTTTTTCGGTAGCATACTCTCTCGTCAAGCCATATTTAAACGATTTGTAAACATTCTGCGATGTGCTCGTGCGTTTTTTCTATTTCTAAATGTTTACTTTTCTTGCCCAATATTGGCCCTTGCCGCTCATCAACTTATATAGCTAGTTTACTTTTCTTTCCCATAATGCAAACATATCTATTCATTTCAGGGAAAAACTGGATACTTTCGCTAGCAGAACTTACCGCTTACTTCAAAGCACATAAAGTAGAGTTCCAAATCGACTACTTCTCCACCGAATTCTTCACATTAAGCTTCCAAAAAGACCTCGACCCAAAAGTCATCGACGACTTAGGCGGCACCATAAAAATCGCCAAACTAAAAACCAAAGTTCCCACCGAAACCATTAAGGAAGCGTTCCTTAAAAAAACCAAATCAGCCCAGCACCAAGTCATAGAAGCCCTAACTGCAACCGACGCCATAAAGAACATGGCGCAATCCGACGAGGGGAAACTGCTGTTTGGCATAAGCATCTACACCTCCGACAACAGCATAAAACCACTCGGGGGAAGCATCCAACGCTACATCGGCAGCCAAATCAAAGAAGAGCTATCGGTACTGGGCAAGAAGAGCAGCTTTATGGGTGTCGGCGCAGATCGAAGCGAAGCCCAACTCAGCCACATAGAAGTGCTCAAAAAAGACCTGGCCCAAAAACAGGCAGAGCTGCTACTATGCATAGGCAAAACCGACACATGGATCGCCACCACAGTGGCTGTACATAACCCCTTTGAATTCCAAAAACGCGACGTCTACAAACCCCGCCAACGAGCCATCTTTGGCATGCCGCCACGCCTTGCACGCATGATGGTTAACCTCTCGCAGTGCACAAGCGACAAGACGCTGCTTGATGCCTTCTGCGGAGTAGGCACCATACTCCAAGAGGCGCTACTTGAGCACGCCATGATAATCGGGGTTGATGTGAACCCATGGTGTGTTAAAGCCGCCACAGAAAACCTAGAGTGGATTGAGCGGGAGTATCGCCTCCAAGACGCCGACTTCCGAGTGATCCCTGGAGACGTAGCTCACCTAGCCGAGAAAGTCGGCGTGGAGAGCGTGGACTGTATGGTCTCGGAACCCGACTTAGGCCCCGCATTAAAAGAAACCCCCACAAACCCCTACGCTCAGAAAATCATTGACAAGCTCGAGCCGCTGTTTATGGATTTCCTTGAGCAAGCCTACATGGTCCTTCGCCCCAACGGCAGACTCGTACTGGTAACACCCTACATCCGCACCCGCTCAAGAGAAGCCGTGGTAATGCCTATAGAAGAAAAAGCCAAGGAACTGGGATTCAAACGGGTCTACGCTTTCACCGATGCCATGTTCAGCGCTCAAGCCCCAAACCACAAGAAGCTGATGAGCATGCCCATTTTGGTGGAGATGGATGAACGCCACAAGATTGGACGAGAAATCCACATACTCCAAAAGTAGCAAAACTAGGATGCAGAATTTATTAAGTTGATTGGCAGACTGTCTACTAACCTTGAGGGTACCAAATGGCTATTGAGGAAAACAACAACCAGAAAACGCGACCCAACTGGGACCGATACTTCCTAGACATGTGTGAAGCGGTAGCTGCAAGAGCCACTTGTGACCGCGGCAAATGTGGCTCAGTCATCGTTAAAGACAAACGCATCATGACCACTGGCTACGTCGGCGCACCCGCGGGATTACCGCACTGCGACGAAGCGGGACATGACCTTCGTAAAATGATTAACGAAGAAGGCCAGATTACCCAGCACTGCGTACGCACACTTCATGCGGAGCAGAATGCGATTTTGCAGGCGGCGCGTTTTGGCATCCCCCTTGAGGGCGCTACTTTGTACTGTAAGATGACGCCGTGCCGCACCTGCGCCATGATGATCGTAAACGCAGGCATCAAGCGGGTTGTCTGCGAGAAACGCTACCACGCCGACAAAGACACTATCGAGATTTTCAAGCAGGCAGGAATCGAACTCTGCATAATGAACAACGAATACGTAAAATACGACAAACAATAACCGCCTAGCCTATCTTTTCTACCGCTGCGTTCTTTTTCGCTTTTTCAAGTAGAGAATAGCGCTATACAGGCAACCGCAAATGTCGTGCGATTAGTGCACCGATAATATTCGCTAGCGATCAACTATAACAAGGAGGGGTATGTTGCTATAACTTATTTGAGTTCTTTTAGTAGCGCTTTTGCTTCCTCAGACAGCTTTGGCTTAGTCTTGCCGCCTACAAACAAGAAACTGGCGCCAACCAAAATCAAGGCAACCCCAAACGCGGCGGCGATCTCCACAGGTAGAAACCCAAACCGGATACCCACCGTAAACGACACAATCGCAACACCCATAACAACCATAATCCAGTTACTCATCGCTTGGGTCGAGTATAGTGCGAATTCTTTTTTGCCAGTTTCGGTGACTTGGTAGTAGCCCTGTTTTTCCTCGATCATGCCGGCGCTGATGAGGTAGTTCCAATCGTAGTGGAAGTGTCCGTCGGATTTGTAGCCAATGGCTTGGGCGATGTTTGATTTGGTTCCGGGAGCGGCTTTTATGCGGCTGTTGGGAGCAGAGTAGATGAGGTAGAGTAACCGTGTTCTTGGAGACTGAATATCTGAGCTGATTCCACGTGACTTAGCCAACCGCTTAACCCAGCCACATATCTGTAGCACTTCCAAATAAATTAAACCCCCTAAACAACTAAAAATAAATTTTTTTTGGTCGCTAACTTGTCTTCTGTTTATGACTCTAACCCTTAGAGTCACACGTCTAAACCCCAGACGCCCCATTCTAAATGTTAGGGCTATATCCCGAACGTCACTATATGGCATTCACCGAAAAACTCGGAGGAAAAACCAAATGAACGTAAACTTCCAATACAGCAAAAACTTGGCCATCGAAGGCTCGATCCTGCTCCTACTTGGTGTAATTCCAACCATAGGATGGGTACTGGCCATAGTTGGTGTAGTCCTGCTCCTAAAAGCAGCAAAAGAACTCACCTACTACTACCAAGACGAAAGCATATACAAGAACTCATTGACTGGACTCAAATACTACATCATCGCCTTAATCGCGCTCGCCGTCGGCACAGGCATAGGCATAGCCAGCTTCACAGCGGCAGGGTTATTCTCAGGCACACCCTTTAGCTTTGCAACAGGCATAGTTGGGGGCATCCTGGCAGTCGCTGCGGGCTTAGTGGTGGCGTTCGCCTTCTACCTGCTTGCAGCGTTGAACCTCAGAAAAGCATACGAGACCCTCGCAGTGAAAACAGGTGAGCAATCATTTAACACCGCAAGCACTCTGCTGCTCATCGGCGCAATCTTAACCGTGATTGGCATCGGCGTCATCTTGATAGTGATCTCATGGATCTTTATGGCGGTCGGTTTCTCCACCATGAAGCCCCGTGAATACCAACCATACCCCAACAACAACGGCTACAGCTACCAAACACAGCCACCCAGCCAGCCATAAACAATCACATAGAGGCTATAGCATGACTCAACCAATGCAAACTCAGAACGTAGAAGCAAACTGGAGAAGCTTCATACGTAGACACTGGATAGTATTTGCGGTTCTTACAGCCGTAGCCATCGCAGCCGCCGCCTCAGCAGTCTATATCCTCACTTGGTTCACTGCAGAAGCCCAAGCCACCGGTTTAGTGCCTCAAACACTAAACCTCTGGTCCATGCACCACGTGGTCATATTCATGATATACTTGGTGCTTTGGGAACTCGCCGCCGTAGGCATCCCCGTAGCCATAGCTGCCATAGCAGGCTGGCGGTGGTGGAAATATGTTCCTGAAGCAGAAAAAGCTGGCTTAGGCACAGGTAAAAAATCCAAAAGCCGCCGTGCGGGTGGAGCCATCTCACCGCTGCTCTTCATTGCGTTTGCCATCAAAGTCTACCTCGACGGAAACTGGAATCAACCCATCGCAAGCTGGACCCTTGACTACGTCGTCGACTCTATGGTAACTATCCTGCTCTGGGCAGCAACTATCTTCGCTATCCCCGCGGTAATCGCAGTCGTATGGTGGCTTAGCCGCCGACAAAACCCCAACCAAACCGTCTGAGTGCCAAGTAGGCCTCTGCAGCGGTTTTTCTTTTATAAGCTTCCACCTAGTCTACTCTATAGGTTAAAATCCTTTGACAGCACACAAACCCTCCATACCGACCAAAACCATCGGCTTCATAGTAAACCCAATCGCAGGCATGGGCGGAGCCGTCGGACTCAAAGGCACAGACGGCCAACAAATCCTACAACAAGCAATTGGACTGGGCGCTAAACCCATCGCTACACAAAGGGCAGAAATTTTTCTTCGCGAATTAGAACCCGCAAAACCCCAGCTCAAACTGATAGTGGGCGCTGGATGGATGGGGGAAGAAGAAGCAAAAAGACAAGGCTACACCTGCAAGGTCGTAGGCGAAACAAAAACAGAGACTACCTCACAAGACACAAAGCTCATCGCCGAGGGCATAGTCAAAGAAGGGGTAGATCTGCTTGTTTACTGCGGCGGCGACGGCACAACCCGCGACATCCAACGGGCCATAGACCTGAAGGTGCCAGTTATTGGCGTGCCCACGGGGGTAAAGATGCATAGTGCTTTGTTTGCAGTGAGCCCTCAGGCGGCGGCTAGGTTGGCGATTCAGTTTCTGTGGAATGGGCTTCCGCTAAGGGAAGCGGAGGTTATGGATATCGACGAGAAAGCCTTCCGTGAGGGACATCTCTCGGCTGAACTGTATGGGTACATGCTTAGCCCTTTTGAGCCGCACCTAGTACAGGGTAGCAAGTTAGAGAGCGTCATGTCAGAAAACGAGTTAGAGAATCTAGCAGCTATCGCCGTCTATATTATCGAAGAGATGCAACCAGACAGCTACTACATTATCGGTCCAGGCACAACCATGCGCACCGTAACAGACCTGCTTGACCAGAGAAAGACGCTGTTGGGCGTAGATTTAGTGTTAAACAAGAAAATTGTTGCCAAAGACGTAAACGAGAAACAAATCCTCCAGCTGATAAGCGGTAAACCTGCAAAAATCCTCGTGACGCCTATCGGTGGGCAAGGATTTATCTTTGGCAGAGGCAATCAACAGATAAGCAGCAAAGTCATCCGCCAAGTCGGTTTAGAAAACATAATTGTAATCTCGACTAAGAGCAAGCTGGATAAACTCAAGAGCCTGCGGGTTGACACGGGCGACCCCGAGTTAGACTGCATGTTTAAGGCCCAAGGGGTCCGCGTGGTATCTGACTATAAAACCACTATCGAGATGACTGTAGAGTGACTACTTCCACTGCCAAAGTCTGCCTGTCCAGTTGTCAGACCTGTCCGTCTGGTACTCATGCAGCAGCAGGGCTTTATTTAGCTGCAAAAGTTTCCCAGCGCTGGTAGTCTGCACTGATGCGGCTCGGCTAATTCCGCCATTCTCCGAAGGATAGCCGATGGCGATCGCTCTCATCAAAAGCGTGTCTCCCTGCATGGTTGTTATGGCTGCATTGACCTCTCCGCTAAACAGGCCGTTGTCCATGATACCGATGCTGGTAGACGCCACTATGGCATCTATCCCAAGGATCTTGCCCGTTCCCTGCCCTGTGACTTCCATCACGCCATCAGGAAGCACACGATACACAGTATTTTTTCCTTTGAATTCACCGATTAATTCAGATTCCATAAGTTATCTCCAAAAATAGCAACGCCCCACGTGGTCATATGCATATGTGACTGTAACGGTGTAGCACCATTCCAGTAAACACTCAAACCAGTAAACAGTATAACGCTTAAGCTGCTGCATACCATCCAGGCAGTGACTGTAATAGTTAAATTACACTTTCACAATAATCCTTTTGATTCCAAACATAAAAGGGGCTTTCTAAAGGGGCATGAAGTTTGAGTAACGATGAAGGCGTCTCTCGTATAAAAGTAAAGTTTGTCATAGAAGGATTAGGTGAAGCTGAAGGCGAATTAGTGCGTTTCCTTGCACCAAGAACCATCGACGCTATAGTGCGTAAGCTTCCCCTTGAGGGCAGAGCGGCACTCTGGCAGGAAGAAGTCTACTTTGAAATCTCCCTAAAGATGGGTGAAGAAAAAGCCAAACGTACCGTCGAAGAAGGCACCATCGGCTACTGGCCCATGAGCAGCGCCATATGCATATTCTACGGGAAATCCCAACCCTACAGCCCAGTGAGCATTCTGGGTAAAATAACCAATAACCTAGAGATTTTTAGGCAAGTAAAAAGTGGCTCTAAAATTCGTGTTGAATTAGCCACCTCTTAACTACAAGTGGGTTAGAGGGAACTATCGTTCCATAGACCGAGTAGTCGGTCGCATTCCTCTTTTATACTGGCGTCTGTGGTTTTCTGTTTTAGTGCCTCTAGAAACATTATGCGTTTTGCGATGGAGCGTTTTTCTGCTGCACCGCCATAGTAGAGTTTGCCCGCCAAGTATTCTTGCATGCTAAAGGCTTTCTGGATAAAGAGGCTGGCGGCGTCCACGGGGTTGTCTACTGCGAATTTGTTAGCCCATATGGCGACTTCAGATTGACGGAGCTGAGTCATGCCGTCGATTTCAGTTATGTTACGGATATATGTGGTAAGGTAATCGTAGTAGCCCGCAGTTTTGATGTGTTCAATGGCTTCCTTGACTTTTCGGGTGAACTCGGATTTGCCCTCAACATTAAGTTGATGCTTATAGCCTTGCTCTATTAGGGCCCGTGCCTCTTTAAGCTCTTTGCCTGTGTATACTTTTTCGGGGAAACTCAAGATAGTACACTCCGTTATTAGAAAGGGTAAAGTTGAATAAAAGTAGTTAGGGAGCAGGGTTTAAGCTGCTGGTTTGTAGATCTTTAGGTTGTGGCTGCCAGATACAGTCTGGACTGCGCCGACGGCTTCAAGCTGCTCAAGGAAGTCTTTTGCTACGCTTATGCGTATGCCGTATCGTGTTGCAACTGCATATGGTGTTAGGACACCGAGTTTGCTGATTTCAGCGACGATTTTGGGGTCTTTTGCGTCTGGAGCGATGACACCGATTGTGGTTTTCTTCTGTGGCGGACCTTTCTTTTCTTCCTTCTTCTTTGCTTCGACTGTTGCTTTATCGTCTTGCTGCTTTTCCATCTGCTTTAAGCCAAGCTTCTTTTTTCCACCCATGTTTTCACCTTGCCGATTATTTTAATTCCAGCATCTAGACGGTTTCGCTTATTTCAACCTTATGTTTGTTTTGCCATTCTTTGATAGGAATGCCTAGTTTCTTTTCTACCTCAGCGCGGTGAATGGAGTTCATAGTACAGAAGGGTATGATCCTACCGTCAGGAACCGCATAATGGATAACACAGCGCTGAACGCGTTCAAGATCAAAGTTGTAGGGATCCATGAAGTGCATCGACGAAATAAGCACGGCGGAGCGGGCAAAGTCCCCAAGAGACTTGTAGTCGCCGTTAACCAACACCTTAAGCACGTATTTGCGGAGGAAACCGAATTTGATGTGGCGACCTGCACCAACTAGGCGGAGTTTAGCTTTGCTCTTGTTGCCTTTTTCGGCGTCGTTGTAGACGCTTTGGAGTGTCGCGACGAATTTGTCAATGTTTCCGTAGCGAGTGATGGGGGTGATTTTGCCGTCTTCTATGAAGACAAACGTGGCCATGCCGCAGTGGGGGTGCGCGGAGAATTCGACATAGTGTTTGTCTTTAATGGCACCGACTGCCTTGGAGACTGGAACAACCACTGGAACGGGGTAGAAGTCGCTTTGTTTAATCACGCCTTCGGTCTGTTTTTCTACCTCACGCATAAAGTCGGGGATGGTTATACGCATCTTTTCGCGTTCATCTGCCGGTAGACGTCCACATAACGAGACAGGTTGAACGTTTATGCATCGGACGACGTCACTGTTTTTGGCTGCAAAGTTGATTATGTCGCCAAGTTGGCTGTCATTAACGCCTTTAACAAGTGTGACGACGAGGACAACGCTGTTCCATCCGGCGGCACGAAGGTTCTCGATTGCCTTGAGTTTTATGTCAAGCAAATCGACGCCCCGGATGTACTTGTAGACGTCGCTTGTTAACCCGTCGAACTGCAGGTAAATGGTGCTGACGCCTGCCGCTCTTAGTTCTCTGCAGAAGTCTACGCTTTGGCTTACGCGTAAGCCGTTGGTGTTTACTTCAACGTGGTTAAAGCCGAGTTCTTTGGCTTTCCGCACCATGGCAGGGAGTTCTTTTCTGATAGTGGGTTCGCCGCCGCTGAACTGAAGCGCCTGGGCCGGGACAGGTTTGGTTGCTCGGAGGTTCTCGAGCATGCTTGTGACTTGTTCCATGGTAGGCTCATAGACGTAGCCTGCGTAGTTTGCGTTGGCAAAGCATACGGGGCATTTGAGGTTACAGCGGTTGGTTATATCGATAATTGCCAATGCGGTGTGGCTTTTGTGCTGGGGGCATACGCCGCAGTCAGCTGGGCAGCCCTTGTTTTTCTCTGTGCGGGGGTTTTCCATACCTGAGCCGTCATTGCGGTATTTTTCGGCTCGGACGTATTGCTCGTAGTCTGACCAGTATAGTTCAATGTATGCTCCGTGTTCGGGGCAGGTTTTTTTGATGAAAACTTTGCCTTGATCCTCGTAGATGGTTGCATCTAGGGGTTTTAGGCATTCGGGGCAGAGGCTTTGAGTTTGTTTGATATCCTTCATTATTTTTTTGCCTTCTAGCGTGTGAGCGTTACTTTCGAAGAGCTTAAGAGGCGACGTTGCGATAATAATGTTTCCAACTGTTTCCAACGGTGATTGAGGGGAAAAATGGTGGCTGACGACGAAACCCGAGCGGCACTGCGCGAGATGGGCTTAAACACTTACGAAATCGACTCCTACCTTGTACTCTTAAACGGCGGCCAAATGACCGCAATGGAAGTCAGCGAACAAGCCAACGTACCCTACAGCAAAATGTACGAAGTCCTAAACAGCCTCAAAGAGAAAGGCTGGATCAAAAGCACCGAAAGTCGCCCCTTCAAATACTACCCCGTGCCCCCCCTGGAAGCCACCCGACTAACTAAACTACGCCTCGAAGACAAATACGCTAACCTAGAGAGCCACATAGCACAGACCCTCCAGCCCCTCTATGAACAGCGAGAGCTAGTTGAACGTCCCGAAATCATAATACTACGCGGGCAACAGGCGGTGCTAACAAGGCTTGAGGATATGCTAAAGAAGGCTTCTGTTGAAATCGTAGTGGCAGCACCCGAATTCGCTAAACCCGTAATCGCCCTATCGGAGCCTCTTTTAGGCAATGGGAGCGGACTTAAGAAGAGTGTCCAAATCAAGTTTATGGCTGCAGGCAAAGCAGAGGACTGGGCGTTTATCAAAAGGGTCAGCGCATTAGGCGAAATCCGCATCCGAGACCATATGTTCGGCGGCGGTATAATCGCGGATGGTAAAGAGGCTATGCTGTTTTTAGGGGAGGATAAGCCGTCGCTTGTGATTTGGAGTAATCATGTGGGGTTGGTGGGGTTTGCCCGTGAATACTTCCAGTTCCTCTGGGATTCCTCAAAAGCACATTAGGATATTGCATGCCTTCTTGGTCACCATCTTACAGTGGGTTGGCAGGTAGCCTTTTTGGGGTTACTTGCTGCCATCGATTTGAGGTGTTATGCAGGCAGTGACGATTCAAATACTTCCACCATCATAGCTTAATGGGGAAAGTCTTGTTTTGCAGAAAAATCTATTCAGTAGCGCTGGTTATGCTGTGCCTGTTAATCTTTACCTCTCTTGATTTGGGTGTTGCCCAGACTGCGCGGACAACAATTTTCATTCGACCCGACGGCTCAATCCAACCTGCGAATGTGCCGATTCAACGTAACCAAGACACCTACACCTTCACAGGCGACGTCTACGACCCTATTCTTGTCCAAAAAAGCAACATCATAATCGACGGCGCAGGATACGCCCTCATAGGGCCCCTTAATGAGTCACAGAAGCAAACCGAGCAAATCCTAGGCATAGGACCCAACGCAACCATAACTGTGCCCTACATTATCGGCATAGACTTCGAAGACTATGTGAGTGGAGTAATCATCCAGAACCTCAACATACACTCGTTTAGCATCGGCGCCTATATCCGAACCACAAACAACACCTTAAGGGGCAACTCGGCATCGGATAACATCGTTGGTGTGCTACTATCCGGCTCCAATAACAACGTCACTTTTAATTACCTTTCAAATAACAGGCAGGGACTCTTCTTTGGATTCGAACAAATAAACGGAAGTGCCCTAAACATCCCAGCAGACATCATCATAAATCAAAACAGCTTTGTCCAAAACGAAATGCAACTCAGCGGCTGCGTATGCGAGGTATACAATTTTAGCGAGGTACCCCACGCATGGGATTACAATGGACGAGGCAACTACTGGAGTGACTATAACGGCACCGACACAGACGGCGACGGCATAGGCGACGCACCCTACATAATCGACGTCCTAAACTACGACCGGTTTCCACTTATCAAAAGCCCTGCCCAGCCGCCTGCACCGCCAGCCGAGTTTCCTTTATCTTGGGCAGTTATGGTTGTAGTTGCCGTTATGGCTGTTTTGATTGCGGTTGTTATGCTTAGAAAGAGAAAAAACCGTATACGCAGTTAATTGAACAACGCTTTTGTTAGGAAAAAAGAGAGTGGTAGTTATGGCACCACATAGTTGAAGCCTGTTTCTGTTATGACTTCATCTTGGTATGTGCCTTCCCATTCGATGGTGACGGCACTTTCCGTGTCAGTATAGATGGCGCTGATTGCGTAGACGGGATCTAGAACAACAGGATTGGTTATTGTCACGTTCCAGTTTCCAGCGATGTAGATGTAGGTATCTGAGCCTACCACGCCTGTTTCTTGTCTTCCACCCGTCCATTGTAGGTTCTCTGTTAAGTCCTTGAGATCTGAATGGTCAGATGCAATCTTTTGCATTGCTGCATCTCTTACTGCTTCTTGGGTAGCGACTTCAGGAGGAGGGCTTGGAGTAGGAGTTGGTTCCGGCGGGGCAACTAATCCACTATATCCTAAATATGCACCTGCAATCACTATGATTGCTACAACTGCAACTGCTGCAATTATGATAGTTTTCTTCATTTCATTAAACCTTAATTTTATAGTTAGGGCTGTCTTGGTATAAAACTGTTTGCGGAAGTACCCAAAATTAAAAAATGCTATTTAGGTTTTGTTTGAAACAGTCACTCACTTGATACCCTATGGATTAACTGCAATAAGCACCATAACTGCAACATAAATACCATACCCAAATGCATAGCGTTTGAAAAATTCACCTATTTATTTTGAAGAACCATCTTGATAAATTCAAGGGGCATCAAAGACTTAGCTGCAACCTCATCAAGGCTTAGGCCAGCCTCATGTAACCGCAAAACGGTCTCAGACATTGGTTCACCGAACTCGACAATATGACCATCTGGATCATAGATGCGAAAGCCCCGTTGACCCCACGGATGCTCCACAACCGGATGAATAACTCGGAGCGAGGGTTCCTCAGAAGTTAGTTTATTAAAGAAAGCGTCGACTCCGTTGCACTCAAAGTATATTTCAGCATTATTTGCTCCAACAGAGAGCTGTTGAGCTTTTTGTTTAAAGATGGTGTTTAGGGCGTAGTTTGTTTCCCATATAGATAAGCCACCTTCGAAGGTAACGTTTGCACCAAAATCCATGGTTACCTTCTGCCCTAAAAGGTCGCGGTAGAAATGCTTAGAGCGTTCAACATCGGCTACAAAGAACACAGCGGCCTGAAACTTGGGAGCCAATTTGCTTGACATAATCTATCAAGTGTAGGTTTAAGACTGTGATTATTTATCTGTTGTTTACAGCTTGCTAGCTAAAATCACCGTCTGTATACAAAAGCATAAACCAAACAAACTTTTCCAGGGTTTAACCTTTAATTATGGCGGCTAGCCAAAGTTTTCCAGATGAATCATATGCATATAAGTGAATTTCAGGAGATGATGAACCGCCTCTACGGCAACCGAGACCGCGCCCGCGGATTAGACGGCACCTACAACTGGCTCCTTGAAGAAGTCGCCGAACTCGGACAGGAATTCAAGGGCAACGACAGAGAATCAACAGAAAAAGAATTCGCCGATGTCTTAGCGTGGCTAGCGTCGCTTGCCAACATTATGGGCATAGACCTCGAAAAAGCGGCTCTATCGAAGTACCCAAACAGGTGCCCTAAATGCCAAAGCGCACCCTGCCAGTGCACATTCTAAGATAGTCGTGTCTGCCCAAGCCCACTCGACAACCAAACATAGCGACGATCGCCATGGCGCTCCACAGTACCCTCAGCCCTCAGCAGCCGCAAGTGGTACATCACTACTTTGTAACTAAGCTTTGATTCCTTGGAGATTTTGCCTGCACCCAACCCCTGCAAGTCAAGAAGCATCAGGATTTTAGTTCTTGCAGCAAGACCGCTACGCACGTTACGAACTGTTTTGAGGTATGCGTTGGGGTGCCAAGTTTGCCTGATACCACGTCACCGAACTGATTAAGGTGTGTTATCATTGAAAAGGTTTAGCCATTAAAAGTCGAAAAGCTTGGTTTGTTTAGGCTTCTTGTTATCAAACATAAGGGTGATTTCCTCCTGAATAAGATCCATACGTTGCGTGTAATAGTTTGGCAGGCCATACTTATCGACTAGGTTGTGGGCGGCTTTGAGGTATTTCTCAATGTTTCCCCGGTAGACAGTCAATGTCAACTCTCCACCGCAGCGAGTACATTTACCCGCAAGGGGAAGACGCCGGTATTTCCCGTTACATGATTTGCATCGGAACCCTTGGGTGGAAAAAGCGCGCATGTTGCCAGCAATGTCACGCATCAGGTGGCAGTTGAGAACCTTAAGCGCCACGCGCCTAGCGTCGACGGCTTCAATCTTTTCAGCTAGCCCCAACTGCATGTTGAGTTTATCGGTCATGGACTTGAACTCTTTGTAGCTACTATTAGCGTTACCCAAGTTGATGTTGGTGGTGGGCACAGTGAACTGGTAACCCTCAAATTGGCCCTCAGTACCAAGACGGTGGCTAATTACATCCATAACGGCACTTACGGTACGGGATTCGCCTTTCTCCCAAGTTTTACGATAGAACTCCACTGGGTAAATTTGGCTAACGTCAAAGTCGTGGGCCTGACGCTGAACCTCCCTGGTATTGCAGAAAGGCAACATAAGGATAGGAGCATCCATGATACCGCCGATTTGGCTAGGTAAGAAAACCTTTGAAAAATTCAAAAGCGTATCTAACGCTAGCATAATGGCGTCTTCGTCGCCGTCGCAGTCTCGGCGTTTAGCAGAGTGCCAAACTGGATGCGCATAGATGAGGTTGCGATCTGTGTAGCCTACGATACGGCCAAGGATGCAGGCGCAGGTGTGAGGGGCAAGCCCAAAGATAAGCTGACCCACCATGTCTTCGGGTTTGGTGGCTTTGTAGTAGGGTGGGAGCTTGTAGACTTTCTCAAGCAACTCATCGACAAACCCTGCGACGCGGAGGAGATAGTCGCCTGCTTTTCGGGGGATGACGACGTCTTGGATTTTAAGTTCACAAACCTGAGAAGGGTGAGTTAATGGCAAGCCATGCGTGTCATAGTGGTAGCCCATCTGATGCATCTTCTCAACAGAGACGCCGATTTCTTCAGGAGTGATATGGGTAAGGGGGGCGTTGGTACCGTCGAAGCGAGTTGTGCCATCTTTGTAGGTTGAAACCCCGTACTTGGCGCGCAGTATCCCTTTCTCGAGCATCTCGGGGGTTTTGTCAAGGTTTGTTAAGCCTTTTACGCCTCTAAGCATCTTGGGCGGGGAACAACCAAGAGTAGCGCATGCACCATCGATGAGGTGCTTAAAATTAACGGGTTGACGCTGATAGAGAACCGCGTCAGCTTTACATGACCCGCAGTAGCTATCCTTTAAAGAACGGCCGCATCGGGGGCAAGTTTTTTCCTGAATTGTCGGTACACCGCAAGCGTCACATTTGAGTTTTATAGTGTAAGTTTTGCATTCGGGGCATTTGCGTTTAACCATCTCAACAAACACGGCGCTTTTTTTAGCTGCAGCACAGAGATCACGGTGACTACCACCTGCAAGCCCCACAGGAAAAAGCACATGCACCAAAGGACGCATATCACGGTGCTTGGCTTTCTCAGGACGCCCCATACGTCCACCCACATACGTTGGAGCCTTATCCTTGATCATTACGCCAGAGGTCTTGGACAACAATTCGAGCACGGTTTCTGCTTGGAACGGCTCAGTTAGCCCTGACGATCCATACCCAAGCGTGAACGCAAACGAGGCAGCATCTTGACCCTGGATAGTAACTTTGCCCTCGAGGTACTTGTGAGGTATGAAGGCCTTCCGCAGAGCCGTAACAACATCGTTGCCTGCGGCGCCTGTGATCCTGCAACCCACGTCGTCTGCTTCGGTGACATCACAGCTAGCTAGCCACTTACGCATCAACTCAACCTCTGCAACGGTTGCCAGATTACTCCAGTAATGTAGGCAGTTAGGCGCCAGTGGAACGCCGAGGGCTCGACAGAGCGCAGATGCCTCTTTGATGTTGGGTTTGTTCTTGAAAGGGTCATGGATAAGGGCATCTAGGCGCTTAGATGAGAGGCCGCAAGCCTCCGCAGCCTTCTCTAAATCGCCGCCAAAGAGGGACAGTACCGCGTTGTTGAGGTCTTGGCAGTACCATTCCTCCACATAGCCAGAGGGAATTAGGGTTTTGTTACTGTAGAGGAAGTCGCCAAAGTCGATAAGCATGTCTCCTAGAAAGAGGATTTTTGCGATTTTGCCTTTGACATCTGGCAGCTTTGTTAGGGAGACGCGGACAACAGAGTTATCTTTGAGCAGCACCACGGGCTCTTCTATGTAATCTACTGGCAGGGTGACGCCGCCTTTGCCGGGCAACTCTAGACGCATCTGTGTTCCAGCAGCCAAAAACCCCTCCACAACAGCCATAGTGGCAGGGTGGATACCCACCGCGGAGAGGCCTGTGTTGCGTGAGCGGCCATATCGAAGTCTAAAGCCGCCCCGGGTGGAGGGAAAAGCGAAAATGGGGCGACCAGCGATGACATCATCCATGAAGCCCGCGGATTTCTTCTCAGACTTCTTTTTAAAATTCTTAAGCCAATCCCATTCATGAAAACCGATTTTGTCGCAGACAACCCAGACTTTCTGGGCCCGGCCTACAATGCCGTCGTTAATGACTCTTAGGGCGCCGCCCCGGACGCGGTTAGTTTCCACGCGGTCCAGGTTGCGGTAGGAGGAGACTTCGACGGGGTCGGATTCGGTGCCCGTGCATTCGACGGGGACGATGTTGAGTGCCTTGCGGAGTTCCTCATCGGGAATGTGGTACTGGAAGCGGCCTACACTGCGCTCGTAGAGTCGAAGCTCCTCTATGAAGCGGGAGACTTCTTCTTCGGTGGGCTTATACACATCCAACCCCAAGGCGCGCCTTACGTAGTCGGCAACGACCAGAGTTAGGGCTTGGTCTGTTCCGCCAGCAGAGCGGATTGGTCCTGCGAAGTAAACCGCTAAATATCGTGTCTGGTCAGCGTTCTTCTTAATCTTCACATGCGCAATGCCCTGGATGGGAGCGGCGGTTAAGCCTTCGGTAAAAATGGCCAGTGCCGTCCGAATAGCTTGCTCTGCTAGCTGTTCAGGTTGGCGCTCTTCGTCGGTTTGGGCGAATTTGCCCTCTGCAATCTCTTTGGCGGCATAGAAGGCGATTTCTTCGCGGGGCATTTTTTTGCTGAGTTCGCGGATGCTGACTGCGACGCCTGTGGGTCCCACTAGACCCTCTACGAGGTCAGCTATGTCCTGTGCAACCAAGCATTCGGTTTTTAGGGCGGGGTCTAAGCCTAGGGATCTGGCGGCGTCGCTGATTTCATAGAGGTGCTTGAGTTCTGCCTCCAAGCCCTCGACGTAGGATCGGTAGCTTTTACTTATGCCCTGGTTGATGTTCAAGTTGCCGCGTCACTGCCCAACAGTAATGACTAAAGGGTATTTTGGGCTTTCGAAAACAAATCACAAAAGAACTTAAGCGCGTCTGTGTTTGATGGCCTTGACTATCTGGGCCACTCGTTGGGTGCCTTCGCTTGTTTCGATGAGGTTACCTGTGACGATGATGTCGGCTCCTGCATCAGCCGCGACCGCTGCAGCCTCAGGGGTACGAATGCCGCCTCCGACGATTAAGGGGATATCAATTGTCTGCTTAACCGCGCGAATCATATCTGTGGGGACAGGAACCTTTACGCCTGAGCCGCCTTCAAGATAGATAAAGCGCATGCCCAAGTATTGACCTGCAAGGGCATGTGCCACGGCTAGCTCAGGGTTGCTATACGAAATAGGGATGGCTTTACCGACTTTACCCACTGTGCCGCCGTCACCCACAATTATATAGCCCATTGATAGGGGTTCGATGTTGAATTTTTTTATGTATGGTGCGCCTATGATTTGGGCGCCCATCAAAAAGTAGGGGTCGGTGGAGTTCAGCATCGACATAAACCAGATGGCGTCAGCGTTTCTGCTAATCCCGTTGACGTTGCCTGGAAAAAGAATCGTCGGCGTCGCCACCGCGGCTTTTATCGCTTGAACTACTTCATCGAGTTGCTTCTGGGAGGATACCGTTGAGCCGCCAATCATTATGGCTGCGGTTCCGCTGTTGCTGGCGCTTTGGGCGATACTTGCTGCTTCCTCTGCGGTTACTTTTTCGGGGTCAATGAGCGTCATATGGATTGAGCCATCGACCTTGATTTTGTCGAGCAAGTACCGTTCTATGGGCCCAGCCATTGAGCATCCGTCAGTTTATTCTTCTTTAGCCTTAGTTATGGGAGTCCGCTTTAAATTAGCGTAGACTCTATCCGTTAGCATGCAGTAAACATCAACTTCGCCTTGTGCGGATTTTACTGTGAATTCTTCCCTAAGTCCGCAGCTACTACATTGTGCAACGGCCCGTCCGCCTTCCTCACGATTGATTTCTACTCGGACGGTTGCTTTACCACACCTAGGGCAAGAGAAGAACTTTGGTAACTTTTTCTTTGGAACATGAACTACTTTTTTCCTTCTTCGCCCCATAAATTTTCCTTCATAGTTTTGGATGTAGTCATTAATATTTATCCTTCTGCTTAAATACTTGCCTACTAACCTTCACAGTGAGGCTGCCTAAACCTTGAAGTTAACCCCCCAAGTATTGGAACTCGACTTCTCTGAAGTGCAAAACCGCATCTGCCGCTTTATCAAAGAATACGTAGAAAACGCAGACGCCAAAGGCATCGTGCTGGGTCTCTCAGGCGGTGTGGATAGCGCCGTCACAGCCGCACTCTCAAGCCTTGCCATCGGAGGAGAAAACGTGCTAGCCCTCATAATGCCTGAGAAGGAAACTTTTCGGCAGCAAGACCTCGACGACGCAAAAACCATAGCTGACCTATTCCACCTTCAAACCCAAACCGTGAATATGAGCAGTATCCTTGAGGAATTCTACAAGGGTATTCCAGAATTCAACCCAACTGAGCGGCTCTGCAAAGGAAACATCAAAGCCCGCACCCGCATGATAATTCTCTACTACTACGCAAATAACCAAAGCCGAATCGTCGCGGGCACCTCAGACAAGTCCGAGACCTACATGGGCTACTTTACCAAATGGGGTGACGCCGCAGCAGACATCACACCCATCATCGACCTCTACAAAACCCAAGTCCGACGGCTAGCCATGCACGTTGGAATTCCAAAGGAACTCGCGCTCAAACCCGCAACCCCCTCGCTTTGGCCAAACCAAACCGCAGAGGGAGAACTCGAAATCAAATACGAAACGCTGGATTTGATTCTCTACGGCCTAGAACGGTTCATGAAACCACAAGAAATCGCTGAGCAACTAAACATAGAACAGGCAATCGTTGATCGCGTCCAAGCCCGCATCCTTGCAACCGAGCATAAACGGCGCACGCCGCTGTCACCTAAACTGGGGTTTAGAACTCCGGGAAACGATTTTAGGCTACCCAGACACACATACTAAAGGGAATAGCATGAAAGCCAGAATCAAGCTTGCCCTCTGCCAAATCGCACCCCAACGAGAAAACAAAAACGCAAACCTAGCAAAAATCGAAGAATTAACCCAGAGGGCAAAAGCCGAGGGCGTGGACTTGGCTGTTTTCCCTGAAATGTGCCTTACCGGCTATGTACTGCGAGACCAAGTGTACACGCTAGCCGAACCAGTCCCCGGACCTAGCACAGCGAAAGTTGAAGAGATAGCTAAGAAAACAGGCATACACATCGTCTTTGGGTTACCAGAGCTAAGCGAGAAGACCCAAGCGACAATCTATAATACCGCCGTCCTAGTGGGACCAAACGGCTTTATTGGCAAGTACCGCAAGATGTATCTTCCAACGCATAGCGTGTTTGAGGAGAAACGCTATTTTCGGCCCGGATATGAACCAGCCGCCTTCCAAACTGAACTCGGCAACATCGGCCTAACCATCTGCTATGATGTTTTCTTCCCCGAAGTCTTTCGGCTATCCCGACTGAAGGGGGCTCAACTCATAATTTGCATTTCTGCTTCGCCAGCGGTACGCAGAAGCTACTTTGAGGTTCTTACCGCGGCACGGGCCTTGGAAAACACTTGCTATTTAGCCTACGTTAACCTTGCAGGCGTTGAGGATGGCTTGCAGTTTTGGGGTGGAAGCCGCGTTGTGAGCCCAACAGGGGACGTTTTAGCTAGGGCAAGGTATGATGAGGAGGATTTTGTGTTTTGTGAGGTTGATTTTGGCGATTTGCGTACTGCTGAGACCTTTATTCCGACCTTACGGGACCTTCGCCCAGAGCTTTATGACCAGCTAAGGCGGTTGTCTGAGCAGATTTAGAGTGAATGCCACAAGTTCTCCATGGGTATTTGGGCATCACAGGTGCATCACAACGCTGTGATATCAAGTGGTTTAAGGCTAAAATCACGCATTTTTTGGTGATATCACGTGGTTTTTCGGGATTGTGAACTGTGAGCTGGGTTTCTAAAAATGTGTTTTGGTGCTAGATTAGGGGTTGAAAAGTGTGTTTAATTGTGCTGAGTATGTTAAAACTGGTGAGGTTAGCGGGTTGTGGGCGTTTGCAAAAGTGCATTTTTTGTGTAAAGTTCAGGCATTTTTAGCGATAAAATTACCGAGGATTTAGTCGTTATTATGTTAACTGTACCAATTTAGCGTTGTTTTTAATAATAATTCAATTTTTAGGCGTTATTTGCATTTTTACGGCTAATTTATCTGCTTTAACAAGCGGTTTTTGGGGTCAGGAGGGCTTCGAAAGGATAAAAACCCGAGTGGGTATACAAAACTGTATCCATTTAAGGTATGGAGGAATCACGAGATTTGAAGCTAAAAGACGGCGTTACAGCATGGTTAAACGGAGCATTAAAAGACCCTATTGTACAAATACTGGCTAAAAACAGCCAATTAACAAAAACACAGCTCGAAACGCTACTCATTGACATTTTATCGGAAAATATAGCAGGCAAAGAGCTAAAATACGATGAAAAAGCAGCCTTACGCCTAACAAGGGCTAAAATAAGCCGCGGTTCGTTTAATAGGACTTTAAAACAGTCCAGAGAAAACGTCATAAAATCCATTTACACAGTACTTCTTTTAGGTTATTTGGGCGTTTTTGAGACCACAACTCTTGACCCGTACTTAGAAATAGCCAATAAACTGCACGATTATGTCGACGCACACTCTAACCTACCCAGCAAGGAAGAGGAACTAAAAGACCATGCAAAAGTCATAGAAATCATCAGAAATGAGCTCGAAACAAGCCTAAAACGGCTTTCTAGCCCATCACAAGAGCCTTTGTGACGTCACAAATCACGAATTTTTCCATTATTTTTGCACTATTTTGGGGTAGTTTATCACACATCACACAAGCTCCAATATAACAGTTATTTCGACAAAATAAGCTTAAATTAAGCCTCTTTAACCAAGGATAGATATCACAGAAGCATTAATTCGGTTTTCCGTGATGTGTGACGTCATGAATTCATGGAAAAATGTCACCGATAGGCTTAAATTTCCATGGAGATACTTGTGATATGTGACGCAACTGTTAATGTCACATGTAATCATCACAAATCATCATAATCACGTGACAATCACGGTTGAATCACGAAAAAATCACAGGTGGAGAGCATCACGGTTGACCTAACAGTAGTAATCTTTGGCGTGCTATTAGCTGTCACAGCAATAGCAGGATATGAATACTACCGTCAAATCCGCAAAGTTCACCGAGTATATGAGCTAACCCAGCAGGAATACGCAAAAACTCATCTACAATATGAACAGAGCCTACAAGAATACGCTAAAGCCAAAGATTTCTTGGGCGATATAGTGCTTAGTTTTAACCGTGAATTAAAACGTCAATCAGAAAAATTTGATAATATGGTGACAAGAGTTGAGGGCAGCTACTCCACCGCAGAAGCCAGCTACCGAAAGGCCGAACGGCTAGAGAACCTAATCGACCCCTTGGAAACCCAGATCATCGCCCTTAACCAAATACATCAAACTCTAACCCAGGACGTCACAGCAAACTTGGCAGAAATCACACAAAACAATACAACCCTAAAATCAGAGCTCACAAACGAAATGGCAACCCTCCAAGCAAAACTCCAAGAGGCACAAAATGCCCAGCAAGCCATGCAACAAAAAATTGCTATGTTGGAAGAACAACTCCAAAAGTTAGCTACTGCCCCGCCGGCTCCAATAGAGGCTCGAAGTGAAATGGCGCTTCCGGTTGTTCCTATCAAACGTGACAAGGCTCTTGCAGCGTTGACCGAGACAGAGATTGCAGTGCTGGAGATGCTCTCTAAGGAGGGCGCTAAGACTGCACCGGAAATTAAAGAGCGTCTTGGCTTGAGCAGGGAGCATACGGCTAGGTTGATGAAAAGGATTTATGAGGAAGGTTATGTGGAGAGGGAGGCTGGTAAGATTCCGTTCCGATATACAATTAAAAAGGAGATGGAGGCCCTGCTGCAGAAGACAGAGCCTTCGCCAGCCGTAACCTAGCCGAATTTATTTTCCACTGCAAAATAGACAGTCTCCTGGGCTTTACTACTAAAGGGTTCCGTGAGGCTAGTATTTTTGCAGGTATGCTTTCAAGACCAGGTTCAACCCGAGGTTGACTCTATATATATAAGGAGGGGTCTCTTGGCAAAGCAAGAGACGCAACTCAACTCAACTAAATAGCATGCTAAAAAATATGGGCAGCTACCAATAATCGTCAACCTAATACAAGCATGTTGTGAACCCTGTGAACAGTGGTGAACTGTTGTGAAGGGCTTGTGAAGCTACTTTATTATACGCTGCTTGATTGTCGCTGGAATGTTTGGGGCAGTCTTGTACTTGAGGTTGTTGGAGGTGCCAGTGCGCATAAGCATGCCTTTTGAGGCCATTCTGGAGAGGTAGGTGGATATGGTGCTTAGGCTGACAGGTTCTTTGAATTCCTGCTCATAGACTGCCTGAATGTCTTTGGATGAGAACCAGATTAAGGGGAAATTCTTCTGAATTACTGCTTGAACCTTCTCAAAACGAGACAGTTGACGAGGACTGGGTACTGCTGGACTTGTTATATTTGATGTTTCATTCGGTGTGCCGCCTAGCAATTCAACAAGATCAAGCAGGCGTAGAGCTTTGTCGCGGGTCACTTGACCCTCAAAGGCAATGGTATACCGATTGCCCTCATTGTCAAAGAGCTCCACGCGCATTTTGCGAGTCGGCACTAATTAGACACCTAGGTTGTTCACAACTCTACAGCTTCACAGCATATAACTGTGATGGTGAAAACAGCCAAAATAAAAAGCCCAATTCAAGCTTATTTTCAGTAAATAACTTATTTTATAATTGTTTTTAGAATTACAAGCTTCACAGAAAAACAAACGGTTAAAAGATTTATCTTTCCAGCTTAAATCGAGTTCTCCAGTAGAAGCCAAGGGGTGCCACATTCACTGTTAACAGACAGAAAACAAGTAAATCTCCGAAAAAGAAGCTTGATAAAGCTACAGATTTATTGCTATTTCACATGTATTCACAGTTTTGTGAACCCCTAAGCCACCCAAACCTGGCAATCAAGAGGTCACTAGGCGAACTTTGGTAAGGAGCAAAGCAAGCCATGGCAAAATATTGAAGCAAAGGGACAGCTTACAAGCTTTCTTCCATGGAATTCAGATCAGAGAGGCACCCCTCTTTTTCCTCTCGAGAGTTTTAGGGGAAAAAAGAAGTTGAGAAGCGGTCGAAAAATAATTTCTGAGAGTCTATCTATTTTTTTGGACAACAATCATTAATATATTCAAAGCTAATTTACAACTCAGAGTATATTATTATGTTATACTATAATATGGGTTAGTGTAAAGTTAGTTGATTTTTCCAGTAGAAATCAACGGGTGAGTCTATCCTTGGGTTGATAGGTTGTTTCTGCCTGTTTTTGTCTTCTTTTAGGAATGTTGTTGTTCAAAACCATTTTTTTGTACTGTAGCCTTTATCTGTTCCACTCGAAATAACGGTTGTACCTCTGAAAAAAAATAGGGTGGGCAAACAATGGGAAACTCTGTACTTGATGATGTGTTTGACAATTTCGTAAAAGGCCCAAGACTCTTCAAAGACCGCGAAGTCCTAAGACATGACTATCTACCAGAAAAGCTCCCCCACCGAGAAGAACAAATCCGACTCCTAGGATCCACAGTAGCCCCTGTACTAAGAAATGCCCGCTGCTCAAACATATTCATCTACGGCAAAACCGGCACAGGAAAAACCGCAGTAGCCAAATACGTCCTTAGCCACCTCGAATCAAAAGCCAAAGAGTATGGGGCCCAAATAAAATTCTGTTACATAAACTGCCGCATGACCGGTTCAGAATACCGCGTTTTTGCCGCCCTTAGCCAAAGTGTTGGGCTATCCATTCCCTTTACTGGGTTGTCAGTCGGCGAAGTTTTCGATAGATTCCGCTCAGGCCTAGACCAATCTTACATTATATTCATCATCGTACTAGACGAGGTAGATGCCCTCATAAAAGACCGAGGCGACGCCTTCATGTACGAACTCACCCGCATCAACGAAACACTCAACAAAAGCAAAGTCTCAATCATCGGCATATCAAACGACCTCCGCCTAAAAGAATTCCTAGACCCCCGTGTATTCAGCTCCTTAAGTGAAGAAGAACTCGTATTCCGACCCTACGATGCAAGCGAACTCCGAAATATTTTGTTTGAACGATCAAAGCTTGCATTTATGGATGGTGCTTTGACTGAGTCTGCACTTAGCATATCCGCAGCCTTGGCCGCAGCAGAGCATGGCGATGCCAGAAGAGCTCTAGACCTGCTCAGAGTAGCCGGTGAAGTAGCCGAACGGAACGGTGCAACCACCATCACAGAAGAACACGTTCGCCAAGCTGAAAAACACATAGAACACAACCGTGTAATCGAAGCTCTAAAAAACTTGACGTTGCACTCAAAACTTGTCCTGCTAAGCGTATATCACCTCAACAAGCACAGTGCATCCACAGGAGAAATCTATGACATATACAATGAACTCTGTGGCGAAATGGGCGCAGGATTACTTACCCAGCGACGCCTCGGAACGCTTGTAAACGAGCTTGATTCTATGGGGCTTGTCAACGCCAAAGTTGTTAGCATGGGCCGGTATGGGCGAACTAAGAAGATTCGTCTTGAAATTAGCCGTGGCTTAATAAAAGATGTATTTGGTACAGACGCACGTTTTGGCCCTCTGCTAAATTATCAGCCAAAAAGCCTCCACAAAACCTAACTCTCAATGGGGTTTAGGAAATCCAGAACCGTAATCTCCATTGTTTGCAAGTTGATTACAGGAACCTTCCCAGGCGTAGGCATCAGCCCTAACTTTTCCATATACTCAGTCTGCAGTTGCCAGCCCCCCGAATTAACTACAAGTACCCCCCGATAGTTACAGTAGCCTAAAACGTGAATGTGACCCGCATGAAAGATGTCGGGGACTCGCTCGACAACCATATAGTCGCGGTTCTCAGGCGAAAGCATGGTTTTACCGCCATACATAGGTGCCAAGTGGCGATCCTGCATAAGTAGCCTCATGGACTTCTCAGGATGATCATTATCCATCCCCGGCACTACCCCTATGATGTCATTTAGGCTTACACCGTGATACATCAAGACTTCAACGCCATGTATGCTTAGGTAGCAGGGGCTGCCAACAGAGTGAATGTTTGGTTTATCTTTGATTGCGGTTAGGTATCCTTCTGGGATGGCTGGCTGAGGTTGGGATTTACGCGCGGCGTCGTGGTTGCCTGGTGAGAGCACGATTTCTATGTAGCTGGGTATTTTTTCTAGATATTTGATGGCAAAGTTGTATTGCTTGCGTACATCACGTATGGTGAGTTCTGTTTGTTGACCGGGATAAATACCTACGCCGTCGACGATGTCACCTGCGATTAAGAGGTACTTGACGCGGCCTGCGACTTCACGCATTTGTGGGGTGCCATACTTACCTCTTAGCCAAAGAATGAAACGGCGAAATGCATCTTTGGTAAATTTATTGCTACCTACATGTACATCTGAAGTCAGCACTGCATAGACAGGTTCTTGGGCCCGTTTAGGTGCTTTTCGGCCGACTTCTGGGAGGATAATGTCTTCTGCCATGAGCAGATTGGTTCGGGTTTTGATGACTGCCGCACAAAAGACGGTGTCGGGCAATAGTGTTAGTGCCTTCTTTTTTACTTCTTCAGGTGCCTTGTGGGGGATGACGATGGTGGCGCTGCTGTTTGGGTCTTCAACTGAGAGGATGGTGTTGTTTTTGCTGTCGCGTTTTTCTGTTAGCATGCAGATGACTTTGAGTTTTGATTTCGGTTGGGATTTGACCGCTTCGGCTAGCGGTGTGGCTGAGCGGACATCCATGCGGTTGCGGAGTATTTTTTCGACCCGTCTGAAGCGGTCTTGGAAGAGCGCTGTGTATTCTTGTATTGTTCCGTTTGAGGTGAGTTTACCTGTGGGGTCTTCTATGATTATAAGCTCGGAGGATATGTCTTTGGCGTAGGGGTAAAAGTAGTCGCTGGCATCGACCGCGTTTATGGTTGGCTCGGTGTAGCTTTGTGCTTCCGGGAATATGTTAACTGGATTGGGTTCATTGGTTGGTTGTGTTTCGGTTTGGTTTTCTAAGGCTTGTTGCATTTCTGCAACTGCTAATTGATGAATAACTGACACGAGTCTATCTCGGTCGATGAAGATGGGCTTATCCTCTAAGTCAGATAACTGCATTAATGCTAGATTCATTACGGCTTCGGGGTCCATTGTGTCCACATTTTGGGTAAGGAACTCAAAAGCTTCGCTGTTTAGTTGGTAGCCGGCAATGATGGCTGCCTCGATGGCTTTTTGGAGTTTCTCTTGCCTACTCATGCATTCTTCTGCCCGATTACTATGTTTCCGATGGTTAGGCAGTATGGCTTAGAGTTATTTACTGTTTTTCATTGCCCTAAAACACTTGTTGGTATGGCTTACTAGCCGGGTTGACGTAACCTGATGCTTACGATTTATATAGGGACAGGTTTGTTTAGATGTGTTATAACTTGGTGTCTCTATGAGTGAAGTGCGTAAAATTCAGCAGACTCCCACTGGCACGTTTTTTGTTTGTTTACCCCGTGAATGGGCTAAGAGCCATAACTTGCAGAAGGGCTCCCAAGTTAACCTCGAAGTAACCAGCGATGGTAAACTGTTTGTAGACACTCAATTCGCCTCTGAACCCGAACCTAAATCTGTGTCGTTAAAGGTTAATCCTTATTTGAGCCGCGAAATCATCGGCCGCTACCTCTTAGGTTATGATATCATAAAAATAGAAGCCAAAGACCGCATCGACTCAAACATGCGTAACCTCATCAAATCCACTGCGAACTCGCTAGCTGGGCTTATGATTGTTGAGGAAACCCCCTCAATGATGACGCTTCAGTGCCTTATGCAGCAACCCTTCACTTCACCGGGAAAAATCCTGCAGCGTAACCAGGCTAGCGCCGTGCGGATGATCCGTGATGCGGCTAGCAGTTTTGTCTCTTCTGATATGGACTTAGCAAAGAACGTTATCGAACGTGATGTAGAGAACAACAAATTCTATTTTTTGCTTGTTAGGATACTGCGTACTATTTTGCAGAGCCCCCGACTTAGCGAGAAGCTAGGTATCATTCCTATTGAATGCGTGGACTACCGTCTTATTGCGGGCTTTATTGAGGGTATAGGTGACGCCTGCGTTCAGATTGCGCAGAGCACGCTTGAACTCAAGAACACTAAGCTATCCGATGAACTTAGGAGACTGGTGCTGGCGTTGCAGTCAACCTGTGTAGATGCCAATGAGCAAGCGTTCAAGGCCTTTTTATGTAAGGATATCGCACTAGCTGAAAATGTTCGTGAGATGAGGGGAAAGGTCGATGACAACTGTTCCCGAATTGAGGCGGCTGTGAAGGATTCTTCGGTGGATTTGTTGCCTCAGATTTTGGCTGTGGTTCAGTTTCTGCGGCAAATTTATGAGCGCAGTGTAGACATGGCTGACCTTGTAGTCTAAATTCCACTACACCCATATTCTTTGTAAGTGTAACTCTTACGTCGCATCCAACGCCTGACCGCGTTACAATGGCGGCAACTCTTCTCCCAACCATCCACACTCTTATTGATTAGGTTCATACACATGCGGCGCCCCCCAGCTATGAATACCTAAACGGCACAAAACAGGCCTTCTCTCAACAAGAAATGGCTTACCTTGAGCTGGCATAAAAACCTCTTAAGGCGAATTGCAATTTATCATTTATGAAATTCCACTACGTGTTAACGTTAGAAAGTCGTTAAGCGTAGATAAATCATAGCATTTAATGCTGGACTAGAAAAGAGCAAAAAGGAAAAGAATAGTGGGGGGTTGCAAGTTACTGCTTGCAGGGTGTTATGTACTGTTTTGTGACATCGTTTAGCCACGGGTAGAGTTTGCGGAGCTTCTCCATGGATTCAGCCACTTTCTCAGCTGGATACTCATAGGGCTGCAGTCTACCGCTAAAGTATTCCTCGTAAGCGGTCATGTCAAAGAAACCATGACCCGTCAAAGCGAACAGCAAAGTTTTAGGCGTATTAGTTTGTGCGCATGCTCGTGCTTGGTCACATACGGCTTTGATGGCGTGCGTTGACTCGGGTGATGGTATGATGCCTTCGCTTCGTATGAACATTTTTGCAGCGTCAAAGGCGTCAACTTGGTTGACGGCTATAGTGCTGATTTTGTTTTCCTGCGCGAGTACGCTGATGGTTGGGGCTATGCCGTGGTAGCGAAGTCCGCCCGCATGGATAGGCGCAGGCATGAAGTCATGGCCTAAGGTGTGCATCGGTACCAGCGGGGTTAATTTTGATGTGTCACCGTGATCATAGGTGTAGTATCCCCTTGTGACTTTGGGGCATGCTGTGGGTTCAACGGCAAAGAACTTGGTTTCTTTTGGCGCTTTCTTAGAGACTTTATCATAGTAGAAGGGCCAGAACAATCCGCTAAAGCTGCTGCCGCCTCCGATGCATCCATAAATCTCATCAGGGTAATCGTCAATCATGGCAAATTGTTTCTGTGCCTCGAGTCCGGCGACGGTTTGGTGTAGGCAGACGTGGTTGAAGACTGATCCGATGGTATAGTTTGCTTTTTTACCTGTTTTTTCGCTTTCTAAGCTGTCTTCTATTGCTTCGCTGATTGCGATGCCGAGGCTGCCTTTGGTTTGTGGGTCTTCGGCTAGGATTTTTCTGCCTGCTTGTGTGTTGTTGGATGGGCTGGCGTAGACGGTTGCGCCGTATGCGTTCATCATGGCTTTGCGATAGGGCTTCTGGTCGAAGCTTGCGCGGACCATGTAGACGGTGGCTTCTAATCCAAAGACGCTTGCTGCGAAGCTTAGTGCGCTTCCCCATTGTCCTGCGCCTGTTTCGGTGGTGACACGGGTGATGCCTTCTTTCATGTTGTAGTAGGCTTGGGGTACGGCACTGTTGGTTTTGTGACTGCCTGAAGGAGAGGTACCTTCGTATTTGTAGTAGATTTTAGCGGGAGTTTTTAGTGCCTGCTCGAGGCCATAGGCGCGGAAGAGTGGACTGGGTCTCCATATTTTGTAGATTTCTCGGACCTCGTCGGGGATGTCTATCCAGCGTTCTTGGCTGACTTCTTGACCGATTATTGCTTTAGGGAAAATTTTTGGGACGATGCCGACGCCTGGTTTTCCGGTTTCCGCCTCTATAAAGGGGGGAAGCGGGTGTGGCAGGTCGGGGACAATGTTATACCATTGTTTTGGTATGTCTGTTTCTTT
The DNA here is from genome assembly GCA_050261115.1 of Methanocella sp. Lineage (GTDB taxonomy): Archaea > Thermoproteota > Bathyarchaeia > Bathyarchaeales > Bathycorpusculaceae > Bathycorpusculum. The sequence continues at coordinate 55,967 of JBLNCY010000006.1, read as the reverse complement.
GAGTAGGATTTTTTTGTCGTGCAAGTTTTTTCGCCCTGCTTTGGTAGTGAACTGTTCTTTTAGGTTTTATTTAAAGCTTTAGTGTACATTTATGTGCATTGAAGCATGTTTTGTAAACAACACATTTATACTCAAACGCACAGAAATATACAAAAGCGATCCAAATGTGGAATAAAATTAAAACAGCCCTCGACAGCTATCCAGAACGCCTCAAAGTGGCCCGTGTCCTTATAGAAAACGGCCTATCGATCAAAGACGGCGAAATCTACCTAAACCAAATCGAAATTCCCCCTATCCGCATTGCGCGAGTTGCAGGCGTCGACCGCCGGACCGTCAACGAAACTCTTGCCTCTATTCACGAGAATGCAGAGTTGCGCATGATTTTTGAGGCGATCCGCCCCGCAGGTCACAGCCTAAAAGAAATCGCAAAACACCTCGACCTAGGCGTTATTGAGATCACCCCCGATAGCGCCCAAATGCGAGGCATTCTGGCCAATTCCACCCAAGTTCTGTTCAAGGCGGGGTTGGGCATACGCCAAGCTATTGTTGATGACCCTGAATTGTCGCCTGAGCCGAAGTGTACGTTGATTGTGGATAGAAAGATTCCCGGTGAACTCATTCCTGAGTTGCTAAAGATTCCAGGCGTTGCCAAAGTTTCAGTGTACTGATTTCCTTTGGAGGTTGCGTTCTGGGTGCCCGCGGCTTGTTGTATTGCAAGTTTTGTGGGTGTTAACCTTAATATGCGATAACTAAGTTCTGTGGAAGAGAATCTCATGAACATCGGATCCATAGCTCTCCGTGGCCAGTTTGTTCTTGCACCAATGGCTGCTGTCAACTGCACCGCTTTTCGAATGCTCTGCAAAGAGAACCATGCGGCGCTAATCTATACGCAGATGATAGAAACCGATATCCTCAAAAACAGAAAACCAAGCGACGTAAAAGAAATCCTAAACATACAGGACTGTGAGCGCCCTGTAAGCGTCCAGTTAATCGGCAACAACGAAGAGGACCTAGTTAACAGTGTGAAGCTTGTGGAGGAGTATGCCGACATAATCGACCTCAACGTTGGTTGTAGCGAAAAAGAGTTTCTTGAGCGAGGCTACGGCGCCTACTTGCTTGCAGACCCTGCTAGGTTAGAAAGTCTTGTGCGTAAGATGGTGGCGGCTACTGAGAGGCCAGTCACGGTGAAAATGCGCATTGGGTTGGAGAACCAGAAAATCATCGGTGTGCGAATTGCCCAATGCCTAGAAAGCGCTGGTATAGCTGCTCTCTGTGTGCATGGACGAACCGCTGACCAGAAACTTGCGGGGAAAGTAAACTGGACCAGCATCAAGCAGATCAAAGAAAAACTTTGCATTCCCGTGATTGCAAACGGAGACGTCACAAACTATGCGCAGGGGCTTGCGTTGCTGGAGAAGACGGGCTGCGACTTGGTGATGGTGGGCCGAGGCTCAAGAGATCGCCCATGGATATTTGACCCACAAAAAGCCAAGATTGATAACCGGGGGATAAAAAAACAGATTCTACGGTTCATCGAGTTATACCGCAAGTATGAGCGTCGGGGTTCTGCGCAGGAGGTTAGGGAGCATGTTTTCTGGATGCTTAAAGATTTCAAGACTACTCAGAATACGCGGGCAGTTATGAACTTGAAGACGATTGGCGCTGTAGAGGAGTTCGTTCGGGCCCTCTGTTAGGGTCGACGTCTGTTGCTTTGCCGAGAATCCCTCCCCTGTATATAGACTCAGCAACCGCAGGATGGAGGTGGTGTGGGTTTGGGTGTTTGTTAGTTCCATACGGAGGGCGCTGAGTGGATGCCTGCTGGGTTGGTTGTTGGCTGCACAGCTGTTTTTGGTTGAAATCGTTCTGCCATAGGTCGCTGCTAATCAGGAAGTTCTGAATTGATATATGCGGTGAGTGTTTGTGTCTTTTTGGTTGTTTTTGGGTGTTGTGGTTATATGGGTGGTTACTGTTTGGGTTGTCTAGCAAGTGATATGGCTGTGGCTGCGTAGCGTTGCAAACGATAGGGGGACACTACACACGTTTAACGCATCTAGATGGCTCAGGATGCCGCTAAATTGATTTCTATGCAGCATCCGCAGCCTTTTGCGTTCTAGACGGTAACATTTATAACTACAGAATATATTTGCTAAAGGCGCGAAGCGGAAGTACTATGGGACATCGAAAACATCATGCTCCAAAACATGGTTCACTAGCTTATTTACCTAGGCAACGTGCCAAGAAACCCAGTGCACGAATTCGATACTGGCCAAAGATAGAGTCAGCTTCACCTAGACTTTTAGGATTCACATCCTACAAAGCAGGCATGACCTACATCTTTACTATCGAAGACCGAAAGCGTTCTCCGAACTTTGGTAAAGAAGTCATGCGAGCCGCAACCATCCTAGAAACGCCACCAATCTTGGTTTGTGGCATAAGAACATATCAAAAAACACCCTATGGCCTCAAAAACGTAACCGAGGCATGGATGAAAGAACCCCCAGCAAGCCTAGACAGATTACTGGTTTTGCCAGACACATTTGACACCGATGCAATGCTGGAAAAAATACAGCAAACCATCCAATCAACCGACGCCATAAGAGTAATAGTAGCTACACAGCCCTCACAAACCAGTCTACCCAAAAAGAAACCCGAGATGCTTGAAATCCAAATCGGCGGCGGAGACATCCAGCAACAATTCGATTATGCTAAACAACTCTTGGGCAAAACCGTTACGCCTGAGGAGGTCTTCAAAGAAGGTCAATACATTGACGTTGCAGGCGTAACCGTCGGCAAAGGCACCCAAGGTGTAGTGAAACGTTGGGGTGTAACAAAACTCCAGCATAAAAGCCGCAAAAAGACCCGCGGCATCGCCACCAACGGCCCATGGAACCCACACCACATAATGTACAGTGTTCCACGATCAGGCCAAATGGGCTATCACCAACGCATCGAATTCAACAAGCGTATCCTCAAAATCGGCAAAGACGGCAAAGACGTCACCGTAAAAGGCGGCTTTATCCGATACGGCGAAATCAACGGCCCCTACATGATCATCTCAGGCAGCCTCCCAGGCCCCGAAAAACGGCTAATTCGCCTCCGAGTTCCAGCCCGTCCGCCAACTGAAGTTCCAGAAACCCCGCCGCAAGTAACATATATCTCACTGGAGAGTCCACAAGGAAAGTAGTTGATTCACCATGGCACAGAAAACCGTAGAAATCTTTGACTTACAGGGCAAAGCAACTGGAAAAATCGCCCTTCCAGCTGTTTTTGACACGCCCATAAGACCAGACGTCATTAAACGTGCAGTCTTAGCAATCCAATCAAGCAGAATCCAGCCGCAAGGCAGAGACCCAATGGCTGGCAAGAAAACTACCGCAGAATCACGCGGAACAGGCAGCGGCATCTCAAGAGTCCCACGCATGAAAGGCGCAGGACGCGCAGCACTCGCACCATTCACCGTAAAAGGCCGCCAAACACACCCACCACGCGCCGAGAAAAAGATTGTAAAAGAAATTAACAAAAAAGAAGCAAAGCTTGCATTAACTTCCGCTATCGCAGCAACCGCAGAAAAAGCCTACGTTGCAGACCGGGGACACAGAATCGATACAGTTCCAGCCATCCCACTCATCGTCGACAACACATTTGAAGGTTTAACCAAGGCACAGGAAGTTGAAGATGCCTTTGCAAAACTTGGATTTGCTGAAGAATTTACTCGTGTAAAAGAGAGCCGTAAAGTCCGCGCAGGAAAAGGCAAGCATCGAGGTCGTAAAATGAAGCAAGCCGTAGGTCCACTTATCGTAGTGGCTGAGGAAAACGGCCTCGTCGCAGCAGCCGGCAACCTTCCAGGTGTCCAAGTTACCACCGTAACCAACCTAAACACAGAGATGCTCGCACCTGGTACACACCCAGGCAGACTCACAGTTTGGACTAACGGTGCTATCGAGAAACTATCCGCCCTATATGGAGAGAGCGCATAATGAAACCAGACGAAATAATTACCTATCCTCTGATGACTGAATCAGCCAGCATAATGGTGGAGAAAGACAACAAGCTACTCTTTGTTGTTAACACAAAGGCTGGCAAAGCAGACATCAAACGTGCCGTAGAAATCATGTATGAAGTTAAAGTTGCAGACGTCACAACACTGATCACTCCACAGGGCTTAAAGAAAGCATTCGTGAAGCTAAAGCCAGAATACCGCGCTTCCGACGTAGCAATCAAACTAGGTATCCTCTAACATATAGAAGGCTTGACTTATGGGAAAACGTATCCGTGTACAAAGAAGAGGTCGTGGCGGCCAAAACTTCCGCGCCTCAACTCACAAACGTATCGCTCCAGCAAAATATCCCGCTTTTGCACCAAAAGAATCATTTGAAGCTGAACTTAGCGGCGTAGTCGTGGACTTGATTCACGATCCCGGCCGAGGTTCGCCGCTTTCATTGGTTGAATTCGAAGACGGCACCAACATGTACAACATCACTCCTGAAGGCGTATATCTTGGTCAGCAGATTCTCTTTGGCGGCAAAGCAACCGCAGAAATCGGCAACATTTTGCCCTTGGGTAAAATGCCTGAAGGAACCATAGTTTGCGGTCTTGAACTTCGCCCTGGTGACGGAGGAAAAATGGCTCGCAGCTCAGGCGCATACGCAACCGTTGTTGGTCACACACCCCAAGGCACCATGATTAGATTACCTTCCGGACGAACCCGCTATGTTAACGACTACTGTTTAGCAACCGTCGGAGTTGTCTCCGGTTCAGGTCGCATCGAGAAACCGTTCCTTAAAGCAGGCGAGAAATATCACCTGATGAAAGCTAAAGGTCACAAGTACCCACGTACTAGCGGTCGTAAAATGGTTCCCGCTGTCCATCCCTATGGTAGCAGCAAACGTAGCGCACGTAGAACCACAACCACAAGTCACGGTGCACCGCCAGGACAGAAAGTCGGTCTCATCGCTGCACGTGGCCCCGGACAGAAGAAGAAACGCGCAATCAGAGGATAAAATTAAAGGAGAATATGATAGATGCCGAAAGAATTTAGTTACCGTGGGCACAGCCTCGAAAGCCTCTCAGCTATGTCTATGGACGAATTCATCAACATACTACCTTCACGCCAACGCAGAAGCCTACAACGTGGCCTCACAACTGAACAACGCACTCTGCTAGAGAAGCTACGCAAAGCAAAAGAAGCCAAAGCTGGCACCGCAATCAAAACTCACGTACGCGACCTTATTGTCCTGCCAGAAATGGTTGGCACAAAAATCGGTATACACAACGGTAAAGAATTCGTCGAAGTTGACATAAAACCTGACATGATCGGCCACTACCTTGGCGAGTTTGCCATAACTAACAAACCAGTTAGACATGGTACTCCAGGTATCGGTGCGTCACGGTCTTCGATGTATGTACCGCTAAAGTAAACCAATCCTTCCCTAATTTTATTTTCCTTTAGATATTTTACGCTGACTCTACTATATTTCAATAGCTTTTGTCCTTACTTCCCAGACAACCGAAAAGTATCTTTTTACGCTGGGTCAGTTGCGCTGCAGTTTACATATCTGCTAAAGGGTTAAATTCCTAGCTACCCATTCACATAGGGGAACACTCTATGTCCACAACAACCGACAAAGTCGCAAACGCACTATACCAATCCGGCTGCATAAAGTTCGGCAGCTTCAAAATCAAATCTGGAGCCATCAGCCCCTACTACATCGACATGGCCCGCGTACTAGCCGCACCCAAACAGCTAGACATACTCGCAGAAGTAGCAGCACAAAAAATCAGGGAAATCCCCGACCCAATCAACAAGCTAGCTTCCATCGAACTAAAAGGCGCCCTAATCATACCCAGCATCGGCATTAAACTCAACTTACCCTGTGTTATCGTCCGTAAAGAAGAGAAAGCCTACGGGGTTACTGGCCGCATCGCCGGCGCAGACATAGCCAAAGGTGATAATGTGCTTTTCTTTGATGATGTTATCAGCGAAGGTCTCTCAAAGATCGAGGGTATAAAACCCTTAACGGAGCTGGGTGCTAATGTGAAACATATGCTTGTGGTCGTTAACCGTGAGCAGGGCGGCAAAGAGAAACTCGAGCAACTCGGCTACAAAATCCATGCTCTAGCAAAAATCACTGATATTGTTCACTCGTTGGAGACGAGCAAGCATATATCTGAGGAGGAAGCAAACAAAGTTCTAGATTACGTTCAAGGATTCAAGAATTGAGCGTAACAGTTGACGATTTTTGCGGCTAACTCGTCTGAATAGCCACTATCCAGTAGTTTTTTCCTTAATACCTCAAACGCTTTTTACTCATTATTAATCAAATGAAAAATTCTATCAAAAATATAAAGCTATCATGTCGGCGTTATGCCGATTGAACTTAGAACCGTTGTACACATAAACACAAGCACCTTTATTGACTAGCCACCCCAAATATACCAAAAGGATGCACAAGCATGCAAACCCAAAACCCCCTAGTCACTGCGATGCTCAATCCCCAAACATATCCCGAAGAAACCGAAAAAATTGACCTAATCCAAACCCACATCTCCTTTATCTTCCTAACAGAAAACTACGTTTACAAAATCAAAAAACCCGTTAACTTTGGCTTCCTAGACTTCTCCACCCTCGAAAAAAGAAAACACTATTGTGAAAAAGAACTCCAACTAAACAGGCGCCTCTGCCCCGAGATATACCTCGGAGTCGTCTCCATAAACAAATCAGACCACCTAAAAATAGGCGGTTCCGGCGAAGTCGTCGAGTACGCGCTGAAAATGAAGCGCTTACCCAAAGATTGCATCATGACCCAACTCCTCCAAGAGGGCAAAGTCGACAAGAAAACTATCGACGATATAGCCGCCATCGTCTCCAAATTCCACGCCGCGGCCCAAACAAACGCCGAGATAACCGAAATCGGCGGCATCAAAGCAACCCGGTTTAACTGGGAAGAAAACTTTGCCCAAACAACCAAATACATAGGGCAAACCCTAAGCAGCGAGGACTACGAGTTTATACAAACCCAAATCAACACCTTCATGGAAGCAAACCATGCGCTTTTTGAGGCACGCATGGCTGAGGGGCAGATTCGCGACTGCCATGGCGACCTTCACTCAGGCAACATATTCATAACCCCCCAGATCTGCATTTTTGACGCCATAGAATTCAACGACCGCTTCCGCTACAGCGACGTCGCCGCAGACGTAGCCTTCCTAGCCATGGACCTCGACTATCAAAACCGCGCCGATTTAGCCCACTACTTCATCAACCAATACCTACAGTACTCAAAAGACGCCCAGCTAAAGACGCTGTTGCCATTCTACAAGTGCTACCGCGCCTACGTCAGAGGCAAAGTTATAAGCTTCCGACTCGACGACCCAAACATAACCGCCCAAGACAAGCAAGCCGCAACAAAAGATGCCCAAGCATACTTCAAGCTAGCATTGCAGTACGCAAAAAACCTCTAATTCCATTTCCTAAACTGCTTAGCAACCCAGCCCGGTACCTCTGTGGTGCCGATTATGATGGGTTTTTGGTGGCAGTCGCTGCCGCCGGTCATGAGTAACCCATGCTTCTTGGCGAAGTCTACGTAATGGCGTGTTGATTCTGGGGTATGGCTTGGGTGCCAGCACTCAATGCCGTCGATGTAGGGTAGCATGGTTTCTTGGATTATCTGGGTTTGTTCTGCTAGCCCCTTGGTTATTGGCAAAAGCGAAATGCCGCATGCATCACAGGGATGCGCCAAAACCAGTTTTCCGCCTGCGTCTCTGACCAGTTTGGAGGCCTCTTCGAGGTGCAGCGGGTACTTGGGAACGTCACATTTGACGAGGTACTTTTCGAAGGCTTCCATGCGGTCTGCCACTATCCCCTTCTGGACAAGGTAGTCAGCGATATGAGGTCGCCCCAAACTGCCCTCAACATTCTCTTGAATCCTGTACAGATCTTGGGGGGTTAGCGGGGAAATGTTTTCTTTTCTGAATTCAGCGTTGAGGTTGGCAAGGATTTTGGCGGCGCGTTCTTCACGGTACTTCACCATCAAGCCAAGCTTTTTCTCCAGCGCTTTGTCTTCTGGGTTGAATTGGTAGCCCAGAAAATCCAGCGAGAACGGTTTGCCCTCTTTATATTTGAGGTTTGCGAAGGTGACGTTAAGTTCAACGCCGGTCACGTAATCTATGCCTGCGGCTTTAGCTGCATTTATTGCGGCTTCTTGGCAACTGATGTTGTCGTGGTCTGTGATTGACATAAAAGCAACCTGACGGGCTTTGGCTTGGTTGATTAGTTCTTGGGGGGATAGTTTGCCGTCAGATGCGCTTGAGTGAATATGTAAGTCGATTGCCAATTGGACTTTTACCTCTTTTCGACTTTTACTATGCGCCAGTTAGCCATGCCGTATTGGCAGGTGTCTACGGTTATGTGCATTACATTGAGGGTTGGGAACCTTTTTTTGATCTCATCCACGTTAACTGGTTGGTATTTTTTCTTGTTTGCCCAGTAGGCTTCTTCGGTTAGGGCGTTGGATTCATATTTTTCTTTGGTGCGTTTCTTTATTCTTTCCAGCGCAACCTCCTGGGGGCAGCTTGTTTCCACGATTACAAAGGACATGTTGTGCTTTGCTGCTATCTCTGCTGCCTGGAGCCTGAGGTCTTCAGTGACAAATGTCGCATCCAGAATTATGTCTCTTTGGCCTCTTGAGGCTAACTCGTCGGCGCGTCTAAACATTTCCTCATAGACCGATAGACGCTTATCCATGTTGCCGGCTACTTTAGTGTCAAAGATGTCTTGGTCTTTTAGCACTTCTAGCCGTATGAGGTCACTTCGCAGAATAGGATACCCTTTCCGTTTGGAGATTTCCTGGGCGATTCCAGTCTTGTAGCTGGCAGGTAATCCACAGGTAATCAACAGTGTGTTGGGTTCTATGTTGGCTTCTATGAAGGCTTCAAAAGGCTCACTCACGCGGTATTTCCCTTCACGGTTAGCTTGGGTAGGGGTGTACTTTAACTTTTTCTGTGCAAGCCACCGCTCGCCATACCTTACACCTTATGAAACGTAGGTAAATTCTAAATAAGGAGACCCCCCAACTGTCTTTTAAAAGAAGGAACTCTTCATGGAAGACTACCAAGTTAAAGACATAAAGCTAGCACCACAAGGTCATTTACAGATTGAATGGGCAGCCAAACATATGCCCGTACTAAACATTATCAAACAAAGGTTTGAGAAAGAAAAACCGCTCGAAGGCCAAACCCTCGCAGCCTGCCTCCATGTAACCAAAGAAACCGCAGTACTTATCAAAGTACTCATAGCTGGAGGCGCCAAAGTAGCCTTATGTGGCTCAAACCCGCTTTCAACACAAGATGACGTAGCTGCAGCGCTTGCAGATAGCGGCGTTCATGTCTACGCTTGGCGGGGTCAAAACACCGAGGACTACTACAAATGCATTGAAAACGTCCTCGAATACAAACCCACCATCACCATGGATGACGGCGCAGACGTCGTCGGCATGATTCACAGCAAACGCACCGACCTTATAGAAAACATCAAGGGCGGAACCGAAGAAACCACCACAGGCGTGGTTCGACTAAAAGCCATGGAGCAAGACGGCAGCCTCAAATATCCCATCATAGCTGTAAACGAAGCCCTTACCAAATACCTCTTTGACAACCGCTATGGCACCGGCCAAAGCACTATCGACGGCATTCTACGCGCAACCAGCGTGCTTCTGGCGGGCAAAAACTTCGTCGTCGGCGGATATGGCTGGTGTAGCAGAGGCATAGCTATGCGCGCACAGGGCTTAGGCGCAAACGTCATCGTCACCGAGGTACAGCCAACTCGCGCACTTGAAGCTGTTATGAACGGTTTCCGGGTTATGACTATGGCTGAGGCTGCTCCAATAGGTGATATATTCGTCACAGCCACTGGCGACATAAATGTCATCCGCAAAGAGCACTTCGAGAAGATGAAGGACGGCGCCATAATGTGCAACAGCGGTCACTTTAACGTCGAAATAAACATCCCGGACCTTGAATCCATAAGCAAATCCAAGCGAACCATGCGCCCCAACATGGATGAATACACAACCCACGATAATCGCCATCTCTATCTTCTAGGCGAAGGCCGATTAGTTAACCTCGCTGCAGCCGAAGGTCACCCCTCTGAAGTCATGGACATGTCCTTTGCTAATCAGGCTCTTTGCAGTGAATTCGTCGCCAAATCAGAGAAGCTTGAAACCAAAGTTTACGTTGTTCCCAAAGACATCGATGAAAAGATCGCTGAGTTGAAACTGCAGAGCATGGGCATCGCTATCGACGTATTAACTGAGGAGCAGAAACGGTACCTGTCCACATGGGAAATGGGCACTACCTAACAACCCATTATTTGTCTATTATGACAAACTTTAAATCTATTAAGCGAATACATGGCTACTAACTATCGTGGTGAATTACTGAATGGTTAGCAAAGATCAAGCAATCGGTGGAGCTATTCTAGTCGTATGTACAGTCGTCGCTATTCTTTACTTGGTCGGAATGTTCGGTTATTCATGGCTTATCCAACAGGTGCCCGCACTAAAAATACTAGAGCCAGAAACAGTTAGCTATTGGCTTGTCGCTGCACCTGTATTAGTCGCCTTTGTTGCTATACTCTTCATCGGCGCATGGATCGGCTGGACAATGGCAACGACCCCCCCGCCAAAGCCAATCGAAGAGATCACAACTGAAATCGAAGACAAGAAAGAACCAGCGTCTGCATCCGAAGAAGCCACCGAAGAATCTGCAAAGAAGAAGAAATAAGCATTTTTTCTTTTTTTCCCAAAAAATTTTCCTTTCTCTACTTTTTAACGTTAAGTACCTTCACATAGGTGACGCCGCTTGTCAGCCCTGTGCTTCCCGCATTTTCTTGAGCATACAAGAAACAATATCCATGCATACTATGCAGCCTTCAGGTATATCCTTCTACGTCTGTTCACTCAAGTAACTCAAATGATAAGGACAAGACCCGGGCATATCGCCGCTTCTTGATATTTTTTCTTCCTGTTTAATTTCCTCTTTTGGCGGTAACGCTGCGGAGCTTGATGCTATGGGCTGTTTAGTTCAGCTGTTTCTATCTTTGTTAGGTAGAAAGGGCAGGCGTAATATGGTTCAGGTAGATTATCCTGCAAATTCAATGTTTTGATCAGTCTTGTGATTGTTTTGTTGCAGGAAGCGCTTGGGCATGCAAGTTTTTTTTCTCACCCATCGTGCACCGTAGGGTACCCTACTATACCCCTTATAGCTTGCTTATGGCTTTATATTGTTGATGAATCCAAAATAAGCATTATAAAAAGCTAGGGATGACTTAGGCTGATTTTAGCGACTCCTTTCTGTTCAAAGCGTCCTTTTTTGCTTTGTTTGGTTCGGCGTTTGGTTTATGGACACACCATGGGTCCTCAGCCATGTAGTCTTTAGTTTGAACTCCGGGCACGTTTAGGTCTCCGCAGTAGTCGATGAAGTCATGGGAGAGGCCATACGCTCGTGCTCTACAGCCGCCGCAGATTACTTTGTAATTGCATTTGCCGCATTTGCCTTTAAGGCACTCTGGGTTGCGGAGGTTCTTGAACACTTCTGAGTTAAACCAGATGTCTTTGAAGCTCTGCTCCTTTACGTTGCCCAGCTTGATTGGCAGATAGGGGCAGGGGGTTATGTCGCCGTTGGGGTAGATGCGGCAGTAATGCATACCTGCAAGGCAACCACGCATCCATTGCCTCATATCCAAGCCCATGCCCTGCGCAATACGCATGAACTGAGGCGCACAACTGGGGCGGACATTTAATCTGTGTTTATGCACTTTTGCGAAGGTGTTGGTTATCATGTCTTCGTATTTTTGCGGTGAAATGTCAGTTAACTTGACGCCTCGACCCGTTGGTACTAAGAAGAAGAGGTGGAAGTTTTCAACCCCGACCGACTCTGCGAGGGTCATGATGTCGTTTATTTGGTTATAGTTGTCATGGGTTAGGGTGGTGTTAACTTGAACTAGTACGCCGTGCTTTCGTAGGGCTTTGCAGGCGTTGACTGCTCTTTCCCATGCGCCCTTTACTCCCCGGAACTCATCATGCTGCTGGGGTATGCTTGAGTCTATGCTGATTGAGACGGTGGCTATGCCTGCCTCTTTGAGTCTCTTTGCGCAAGCATCATCAATCAAGTAGCCGTTGCTTCCTAAACCTATCTTTAGGCCTTTCTTGGAGCCATATTCGATGAGTTCAAAGATGTCTGGTCGTAGGAGTGGTTCGCCGCCGCTTAAGATGAGCAGGGGGCTGCTGACTTGATAGATTTGGTCAATGACTTCCTTGGCTTCTTTTGTGGTTAATTCGTCGGTTGCTTTTTTGTCGGTGGCGTTAATGTAGCAGTGGCTGCATTTCAGGTTGCATTCGCGTGTGACGTTATAGGACATTACAAGTGGGACATAGCGTTCTTGGGTTTGTGCTTGGGGTGAATAGGCGAGTTTAAGGTAGTATTCGCATACGCCGTCTTTAGCCATCAATTTAGGCTGCCAAAGCGTGAACGGGAACGGGAGGACTATGTCAAGCATGGCTTTGGCGTGTGCAAAACAGAAATTGTTACAGAACAAGGTTGAAACTTTGGGGTCTATGCCATATTTTTCTTGGGCGTAGTGGTGGCCGCCGTGGATGGGGCAGTTGAGAAACTCCATCCTACCGTCAAGCGTGGAGCCATCCATGGCCATGTTGATCCAGTGGTCTGCTAGCATGACTGATTGGAGTCTTTCGCGGCGCATGCCAACTCGAAGCGTAACTTCTAATGCGATGCTGACGGTTTTTTGGCCGAACTCGTCTTTTACCTTTTTCATGGCGGTTTCAACAGTTTCATATCCATGGGTCTTTACCAGTTCGGTAAGGGTAAGGAGACCTTTGATGGTCTCATATTCTTGGATAAACCTCATAAGCACCACTTGCTGCGCCCAGTCGTCAAAGAGTTTCTCTAGGGCTCGGGCTGCCTTGGGATCCTTATTGGTTAGCTGGTTTTCGATCTGTATCTGTGCTTCTCTGAGTTTGGTAAATAGGGCGATTTTTTCTTCGCTATCAAGACGCTTGGTTTTGGCGATCACATCGGCACTGTAGTTTAAGTGCATGAATTCTTTGGTTAATTCTTGGGCGTCGGCGTAGAAGTCGCCGTATATCCGGTTGAGACCTGCTGAGACGTCTGGCTGCTTTACGTGCAACTCGTCAAGTAGCACTTGGGTTTCGGACTCCATCTTGCTTACCATAGCCATGTGGTAGAGGAGGGAGCCTCCCATGCCGGGGTCAGACCCTTTTGCCGCGGCTCCACCGAAGATCTGGGCGACAAGGGACTTAGCCGCTTGGAATTCTCGGTTCTCAATCGCTTCTAATGCTTGGTTTAGTTTGGCTTTGCGTTCGTTTAGAAGTTGTGCCCATTTATGGCAGTGCCTAACGTCAAAGTTCATGCATCCACGCCTTAAGGGCAATAAACAACAGGTTGATACTAAAAAAGGCTAGCAAAGATTTAATCGCTTAACTTACTGTTTCTGCGATGTTTGATGCTTTTCCCAATAGACTAATTAAGCTCAAGCGGGACATAGCCAGCTATGAGGGTGAAGGTTTGGATCTAGATGCAAACACAATAAACTTGATAATAGCCCTACTCGGTTTCATCATCATGTTTGGTTATCTCGGCATCATCGGCATCAACAAGCCCCGTGGGATGAGCATGAAGACCTGGTGTGCTGGTTATCTTGCCATGGCAATTGTTTTTGACGTGTTAGCTGTGGTCGGCTTGGTTTTTGGCTATAACTGGTTAACTTATCTGCTGGTTGGGTTAGCCGCAGGTGCTTCAACAGGGTTAGGATTCCATGTGGCACATCACATCAGCGAAGAAAGCGAGCATGAACATGATCACGATGATCCCATGTCCATGATGGGGCTAAAGGATTAGCCAACCTCTGCTTTTAATTTTTATTTTTAAGCAAATAGGTAGCCGTCAATCCTACATTCAGTATTGGTCTAACAAAGCCCATCAACTTCCCTTTTTAGACATATTTTTGGGCTGCTTCAATCAAACCCCAAACAACCCTAAACAGCTCCTCAGCGACCAGCTCCACTGCTTTATCTCCATCAACCCTAACAAGCTCGCCCTTCTCCACATACTTCAAGTAGACCTCCCTGACCTTCCGCTGAGTCTCCAGCGTCTCCATAACTGACCTCTTACGCTGCAGTCGCTTAATGACTTTTTCAGGCGGCACATCGATAAAAAGGCAGATATCAGGCTGCAACGCGCGGGCGTTAATGGTCTTTATCCAATCCAAACTTAGCCCCGAATTGCCCTGATAGGCCAATGAAGAGTAGATGTAGCGGTCACAGATAACAATTTTTCCCTCGTCTAGCGCGGGTTTTACTTCGCTGTACATGTGCTCGATGCGGTCTGCCGCGAACAGTAGTGCTTCGGCTTCGATAGGCAAACGCTTATCGCCATAGAGGCAGCATTCGCGGATAAAGGTCCCCGTTTTGCCTTTGCTAGGCTCAGCTGTTAAGAGAACGTTATGGTTTTTCGCGAGTTTTTCTGCTATGAGTGCTGCCTGTGTGGTTTTGCCGCTGCCATCTAACCCTTCAATCACAATAAATAGTCCCTTTTTTATCATACAATCACAGCCAAGTGTGCTTAGCGCTACACATTATAGGGACTTACCTAAATAATAAACCATCCAAACGGTGATGCCTCTTGCCTAAAGTTTACTGGGGAGAAATCAAAGATCCCGTACACGGCTATGTGTACATTACTGAGGACGAAAAAGCCATAATCGACACCTACCCCATGCAGCGCCTCCGAAGGCTACGGCAATTGGCAGGCTCAGAATACGTCTACCCCGGCGCCAATCACACCCGCTTTGAGCACAGCCTAGGCGTCATGTACTTGGCCGGGCAGGTTCTCATAAACCCTAACATCTCCCAAGTAGCCAGTAGTGAAGAAGTCGATATGTGCCGCATATCAGCGCTTCTGCATGACTGCGGACATGGACCCTTCTCTCATGTGTTTGAGCACCTACTCCAAAAAGAATTACACAAGACCCATGAAGACATCACATCCTGGCTAATAGAGAAAAGCGAAGTCGCCGACATACTCGCAAAAATGGGCTACAACCCCAAAGAAATCGCTGCCCTAGCCGTTGGAAAACTCGACCGCAAAGACCGAGCGTTCCTAGACCAAATCATTAGCAGCGCTGTAGACGTGGACAAAATGGATTTCATCGTCCGTGACACGTATCATACTGGCGCCGAGTACGGTTTCATCGATGTTTACCGGCTCATTCATGCCCTTGACCTTTTGGGAGAAAACCTTGCGGTGGAGCTTGGGGCTTTGTCGGCGCTTGAGGCCTTCGTGATCGCCCGCATTGAGTCTTTCAAGAGTATCTACTTCCACCGTGTCGGGAGAGCTGCCCAGATTATGCTCTCTACTGCCATGGAAAAAGCCAATGAAGAACTCCGTTTAACCTCATTCAAAACTCCCGAGGAGTATCTAGCAATAGATGACTACACGATTTGGGGTGCCCTGCGGAAGTGCCGTGCCTCCAATGAAATCATAAATAACCTTGAGAACCGCCGTATGCTCAAATGCGCCTATGAGCGTACCTTTTATGAAAAGGATGATATGATTTCTGAGCTTTTTAGGCAAGAATCCTACCGCAACAAGATCCGCGGGGAAATCGCTAAGGCGGCAGGCGTTGGTTTGGATGCTGTTATTATCGATGTGCCCACGGTGCCCTCTGTGCCTTACCATCATGCGGTTTTGATGGGTTCAACTGAGCTTCCCGTCTTTACACGGAGCCCCGCTGGGGAGAAGAAGCTTCAACGGTTAAGTGAAAGCTCCAAGATTTTTGAGACCCTTAAAGGCTTCATGAACATACTGCGCGTCTACACAGATGCGGAGAACCGCACAAGAGTCGAGAAAGCCACCTCAAAAGTGCTAGGAAAGATACCTTCCACAGAAAAAATCTCTTTCTAGACAAGGGCATGTGTTTTTTATATACTAGTGCTTGATTAGGTGAATATACATAAGAGAAGTACATGAGGGGGAATTATGTCTAATCCAGTGAATGCAGATGACAAAAAAATAATTAACGTGCGGATCAAGCGAAAGCAAGAACCCCAACAGCCAGCCGGGCCGTCAGCGCTTTACTCAAAGGAGCAGGTCCGCCAGTTTGTGCATGAATTCGTCTCCTCATGGATTCGCGGCGACATTATTATAAGGTTTCCCACGGCAGCGGAGCTTGCAAAGAAAACCCCCCTAAATATCGCGTTCCCAAACGATCCTTCCCTAACTGCTGAGCTTAAAATCAAGGAGCACTACATCGACTTGCTCTCCATCGTCGCGGGCATCAAGCCTGCTTCAGCTCAAGATCAGGATAAGGCAATTTCAGAGATTTTCAAGATGATGCTAATGTTTCGTAGCTCAAACCGCATCGAGGGCCGTATCCTATCAAGCGACCTAGAGAGGCGGGTTGCGAAGCTTGAAGAGACCTATAATAACCAATCCAAGCTTGTAGACCAGATTACGGGCCATCTGTTTGCCCCCAAAACGGTCGCCAAAAAAGGTAAGCAGAGGAAACTTGAAAGCTAATTTTTGTCTCTGGAAGAGCAAGGTTTATTCATAAGAGTTTGTATTTTGCTTGTGCCTCGGACTATTGCATGCTCCGGTAGTATAGTCCGGTCAAGTATACCGGCCTTTCGAGTCGGTGACCCGGGTCCGAATCCCGGCCGGAGCACTACTCTCCTTTATACAAATTTTGTTGTGTTTAGTGGCGTGTGAGGTGTGTTTTCTCGGGTGTTCCGTGAGCGTTCTCTTTATGTCTGTCAAGCTCGCTATGTACCTTGAAGACTTTTCCGCATATTTCACAGACAAGATTACTCCTAGGCATCGTATCTAGTGGTTCTTTTGGGACTGGGGGTGCCCGGGGGGGATTTGATCTGCAGGGAAAAAATGGTGTGGTGTTCATGGTTTACACTTCAACTTAATGCCTGTTTGTTTTGTTCATAAATCTATGTGGTTACTGGTGAGTAGCTACAAAAAATAAAAAGAAAAGGTTAGGGTGGCGGAAGCGGTTTTCCGCAGTTTGGGCAGAAGGTGGCGTTTGCGTCTACGGGGGCGCCGCAGTTGGGGCAGTATCTTGTCGCTGCTGCTGTGCCTGAGGGTGGTGGCGGAGGGGCTTGGTATGGTGGTGTGTAGGCTTGTGTGGGCGCTAGTTTCATTGAGAAGAAGGCGATCGCTAGGATTAGCCAGGCTATCCAGACTAGAATTATGCCGACGAATATGATTGTTAGGATTGCTCCCCACCAGAGGAGGGTTCCTGCTGTGCGGAACATGTTTTCGCCTGAACGCTGGGCTAATGTGTTGAATGCTCGTCTGAAGTTCATGGCCATTAATACGTAGAATATGAATGCCACAATCAAGATCACGATGGTTAATGCGATGGTGCCCAAGAATGCCAAGATGCCGTTAGTAACTGGGGCGATGGTGAATAATCCGAATATGGTTGTTGCTGATAACGCTGTAGCTGCGATGGAGCCGATTATGCCAAAGATTAAGCCTTTGAATGCGTTTCCAACGATGCTTTGATCACTGTAGTAGTCTGATAAGCCTTTGAGCCCGATGAAAAGTAGGATGATGCCAATTATGCCTGCTCCTGGTATGATGGTTAGGAATAGAAGTAATGCGCCGATTGCCGCTATCATTTTACTTGTATCTGCATTAGAACTCAATTCAAAAGTCCTCAACTGAAATTCAGTGGTAGGAGAATAAAAGGTTTTGCAAGCAAGCCATCACTAACTCATAGGTACCTCCGTTGTCCCAGTAACAGTAAAGCGCTGCTATGGCACTTAATGTAAATAAAGCAGACTATTCTTCTGAGAACTGGGATGAACAGCACTTGACAGCAGACATAACTCAAGTTTACAGGGAACTTTTAGCAAAAACCAAAGAAACCATCGTGCTCTCCACGGCACAGGGTATCCTCCACTGGGACATGGAAACCATGATGCCGCCTCGAGCGGTAAACCAACGCAGCGAACAACTAGCCCTACTGAGCCGCCTTAACCATAAACTGGCCACAAACCCCCAAATAGGCCAGCTTCTCCAAACCATCCAGGCTAGCCCAGAGTACCCCGTACTGGGGCAAGTAGAGAAACGCAACATCTACCTCATCAACAAAAGCTATCTAGAGCAAACCGCCCTACCTGAGAAACTCGTGGGCGACTTAGCTAAACAGGAAGCCATAACTGTGGATGCCTGGAAAAAGGCCAAGGCAAAGAAAGATTATAGCCTCTTCAAACCCGACCTGCAAAAACTCTTTGACCTCACTGTGGAAGCAGCCGAGGTCCTAATGAAAATCAAGCAGACCAAGACGCCCTATGAAGCGCTCATCGACAACTATGAACCCCAAATGTCTGCCCAAACCATAACCGCCACCTTCACACAGCTCTTGGCGGGTTTGAGGCCGCTTGTTGAGAAAATCGAGAAAGTTCAGCCGCCGCAAACAAAAAAACCGCCCTGTGCCCCCGTTGAGGAGCAACGCAGACTCACCCAGCTAATTACTCAAACATTGGGTTATGACGCCAACTCATCCGACGCGGCGGGGCGAGTGGATGAAACTGAGCATCCCTTCACAAGCGGCTACTACCAAGACGTACGAATAACCACCCACTACTACCCCCAAGACTGCACCAGCTCCATCTTCTCTGTGCTACACGAGACCGGGCATGCCATCTATGAGCAAAACCTCAACCCTGCCTGGATGTATCAACCCGTGGGCAGCCCCGCCAGCTACGGCGTCCACGAATCGCAATCCCGATTCTACGAAAATATCATCGGACGCTCCTCCGAGTTCTGGGGCAGGTTCCTACCCAAGGCCCAGCAGATCGCGCCAAGCCTATCAAACCTCGACTTAAACACGTTTGTTAGGGCTATTAATCGGGTTGGGCGCTCGAAAATCCGCATAGCAGCCGACGAAGTTACCTACAGTATCCACATAATCATACGCTTCGAGCTTGAACGCGACCTATTTGCCGGCAGAATCGGAATCGATGAGTTGCCGCAGGTTTGGAACCAGAAATACCAAGAGTACCTTGGTGTAGAAGTTAAAGACGATTCGGAGGGTGTTATGCAGGATACGCATTGGGCAAGTGGACTCTACGGTTACTTCCCCAGCTATGCATTGGGAAACATCTATGATGGCATGATAATTGATGCATTGGCTGGGGCGTTGCCGGATTGGCGCAGTCAACTCGCAGAGGGAAACCTAGCCGCGATTAATTTGTGGCTAAAAGAGAACATACACCTCAAAGGCAACCTCTATGATCCCCAAGACCTCATCAAGCAGGCAACAGGATCAGAATTGGATTCGGCGCCGTTTATTCGGTACTTAAACACGAAGTACAGTAGCTTCTATGGTTTCTAAACTTGTGTCTGAGGTGACGCTGGCTCTGGAGCTGGCGCGGGAACCTCACAGGATTCTCTTTTTTTGAGTTCTTTGTAGATGTATATGATGATATATGTGGCGACGGCTCCAATGCAGAGATAGATGCCGCTGTAGCCCACCACGGCGTTGTATATGTTGGCGCCGTAGAGGAAAAGCAGAAGACCTGAAATGAACGCTGCGACTAGTAACAAATCAATTTTTGACATGGTGATCCCTGTGAGTTAGCATTCAATGCGGGCCATTGGGATATAAAGATTTAGAGCAAACATGCTCTGCTGAACCCCGCTAAACAAAAAGACGCTAAATCGACAAATCCGCGTAAACATGGCAGGTACTTAACACATATTCCCACTGGGCATCCGACAGTCTTATATATCAGCGCTGATACAAGGACCGACTGAGGATTAATATATGTCGGGTATGGATGCTAAAAAACCAGTCTCACGCGAAGAATTTATAAAAATGCTCACAGAAGCGGCTAAAAAAGAGGTCGGCTCAAAAGGTAAGCCGACAAAACCGACAATCATCGGTACCGCAAAAGAAATGGATATTCACAGAGACACACTTTATTCGTGGCTAAAAGAGTTTAATGTCGACTTCAAAGAAATCGTCGATAAAATGCCGACAGCCACTGACGACGCAAACGAGGCTTCAAGCCCAACTTACCTCATCGGCGAATCCCTGGTGGGTGAAGGTAACGAGGTAGCCCATGTTGACCTCATGGTAGGCGACAAAAACGGCCCAGTCGGTCAAGCATTCGCTATGGGCTTGACCACTCTATCCGCAGGACACACCCCCCTGCTAGCCGTTGTGCGTCCTAACTTGCCGCCTAAGCCACACACCTTAATCGTGCCAAAAGTAACCGTTAAAAACATGGAGGATACAGGCAAAATCTTTGGCCCCGCACAGGCAGCAGTCGCCAAAGCGATCGCCGATGCAGCCGAAGAAGGCGTCATCCCAGCGGCAAAACTCGACGAATGGGTAATCATCGCCAGCGTGTTCATTCATCCTCAAGCAACTGATTACCGTAAAATCTACCAATACAACTACGGCGCAACCAAGATGGCGCTCCAACGTGCAATCAAGAAGTACCCGCCAATAGACAAAGTCAACTACGACAAGGACCGCGCAAAGCACCCGATTATGGGCTTTAAAGTTCCGCGCCTATGGCGACCCCCTTACCTCCAGATCGCCTTGGATGCACCATCGCTTGAAGGTGCAAAGAAAGTCATCGAGAACTTGCCTGGGAGCGACCGAATCATCCTTGAAGTCGGTACCCCAATGATCAAACGCTATGGTACACGCGTTATAAACGACATCCGCGCCATGGCCAAAGACAAATTCGTCATCGCAGACCTTAAAACCCTCGATGTAGGCAAAGTCGAAGTTGACATAGCATACGAAGACACCGCTGATGCAGTTGTAGCAGCAGGCATCGGCCCCGCAGAAACCCTGGATGCAACCATACAAGAAGCCCGACGCCTCGGTATCTACGCAGTCGTCGACATGCTAAACGTAGACGACGTCTTGGCGAAACTTAGGTCAATTAAAGAGTTACCCGACATCGTCATACTCCACAGAGGCATCGACCAAGAAACCGGCCGAAGCAGCGGACTTGAACGCATAAAACTCATCCGTGAAGCGTTCCCCAACAAGAAATTCCTAATCGCAGTCGCAGGCGGCATCGTTCCAGAAACAGCCAAAGAAGCACTCGAGAAAGGCGCAGACATCCTCATCGTCGGCAGATACGTCACACAGAGCAAAGACATTGAACGTGCAGTCAGAGACTTCCTCGAATTGACACCGACAATGCGCGAAGACATCGACCTATACCGAGTCCACACCGAATAAACCAAGAGACGCGAGCCCCGCCTCGCTACCCTCTTTCTTTTGTTTTTTATATGAGTGCTGCCTTGAAAGTTGTTATACGCTAGGAGCATTGCTCTGAATAGCGGATTCTGCGTGCGTTTCTCAAGTAGAGTTCAACCTAAGGTTGGTTCTATATATAAGGGAGGGGAGTCTATGGCAAAGCAACAGAAGCCGCTATCGTCACAAGCGCAGACGTAAAAACAGAACTAACCCCTGATGGTGTCAAGTGATTCCGAAAACCACCTCAAAAGATGATTGAAATCGTTTTCGGGCTAAATCCTTAATAGAGAGATTTTTAACTTCATATGCGCTGGAGATAAGATTCAATGGCAAAGTTCAAAGTCATAGTTTCCGATCCACAATCGGGAGCATCCAAAGTAGTAGAGCTCGAAGAGGCACGCGCAGGCCCATTCATCGGCAAAAAAATAGGCGAAACCCTAGACGGCGCAATAGTTGACTTACCAGCTCACAAAATCCAAGTAACAGGCGGATCTGACAAAGACGGCATCCCCATGAGATCAAACGTCCATGGCGGTGTCCGAAGAGCAGTAGTTCTAAGCGGCGGCACAGGCTTCAAACCCAAAAGGAAGGGCCAACGCAAACGTAAAGTCGTCCGCGGCGACATCATTACAGACGAGATCGTCCAGATTAACTTAAAAATCGTGGAAAGACCCGCTGGAGCCGCTCCATTAGCCAAACCCGCTGCTAAGCAAGAAGAAGCTGCTGCAGAAGCTTAATTTTTAAGCTCTGAGCATGCTTAAAACTTATAAACTCCATAATTAATTCCTTTTATCACTCCAAGTACTTATCACACAAAGAAGAGATACTATGAGTAACGCTATTAAGGCTCTACCAAAACAGCCAGAAGTCAACATAGGCACCATAGGTCATGTTGACCACGGCAAAACCACCCTTGTCCAAGCATTAACCGGCACATGGGCCTCACGCCACAGCGAAGAACTAAAACGCGGCATCACCATCAAACTAGGCTACGCAGACATGCCTATCTACAAATGCCCCAAATGCCCCCCGCCCAGAAACTATACCATCTACCCCGTCTGCCAAGCCTGCGATAGCCCCGCAGAGTTTGTCCGAGCCATCAGCTTTGTAGACGCGCCTGGCCATGAAGCTTTAATGGCAACCATGCTAAGCGGCGCAGCTATCATGGACGGCGCCATTCTTGTCATCGCAGCAGATGAGCCCTGCCCGCAACCCCAAACCCGTGAGCACCTCGCAGCAGCCGAAGTATCAGGCGTAAAAAACATAATCATTGTACAAAACAAAGTCGATATCGTCGACCAGAAACGCGCACTCGAAAGCTACAAAGAAATCAAAGCTTTCGTCAAAGGCACCGTAGCAGAAAACGCGCCAATAATCCCCATCTCTGCACAACGCATGATCAACATCGATGTCCTACTAGACGCCATCCAAACCTTCATCCCCACTCCCCACCGCGACCCTGACCTTGCGCCACTCATGTACATCATCCGCTCCTTTGACATCAACAAGCCAGGCACAACAATCGATGACCTCGAAGGCGGTATCATCGGCGGCACCATTGTTCAAGGCAAATTCGCCGTTGGTGACGAAATCGAGATCCGCCCCGGCATCATGGTCGAACGTGAAGGCAAAACAGTCTATGACCCACTCATTAGCGAAATTGTAAGCTTACATTCAGGTGCCCAGCAAGTTAAAGAAGCTACATGCGGCGGCCTAATTGGTGTTGGCACACTTCTTGACCCATCATACTCCAAAGCAGACGGCCTAACAGGCAGCGTAGTGGGAAAAACCGGCAAACTACCTCCCACCGTAAACGAGATCACCATGGAAACTCATGTGCTAGAACGCGTAGTTGGGACTAAAGAGCAACTTAAGGTAGAGAAAATCAACCCCGATGAAGCTCTTTTACTTCACATAGGCGCAGCAGTCAACGTCGGCAAAGTCATAAACATCAAACAAAACCAAGTCAAGGTTAAGCTAACAAGACCTATCTGTGCCTTACCCGGTAGCCGGGTTGCTATCAGCAGAAAAATCACTGCCCGATGGAGACTCATCGGATACGGCATAGTAAAATAAACAATCTCTTCTTTTAATCTCTAACTAAACTTTTCTTTAGTAGGTAATCGTGTGCTTTCTGCAGCACATCCCTTGAGCTTCTAAACGTTAATTTGTCCATGGCATGCTGATAATCAAGCCAGACAAAGCCGACGTGCTCAAAGGACACCTCTACCTTATCAGTCTGGGACTCAATTATGAAAAAAACCACTTCTTTATTGATAGTTAAACCCTGACGACGATAGAAGTAATTGATGGATTCCCGAAAGCCGTCAATGAACTGAGCTTGAGTGATTGTTGTTTCCTCTTGCAACTCTCGGGTTACAGTCTGCTTCTCTGTTTCGCCCAGCTCCACATTGCCCTTCACAAAATCCCAATGCCCCGCTGCATAGTGCAGTAGCAAATACCTTGTTTTCTCTTGATTGTTAACATAAACCACTGCACCGCATGACTTTTCATGAAGCACCCATCAATCACCCTAACTGTCACAATTCATAAATTCTTAATATTTAAAGTATAACTAACGCCTGTTATAGCAAAAAGCTTTATGCATAAAAGAGGCATAACCTGTATGGAGCCAAAGCATGTGGCGGCTCAACACAGAAAGACAGAAGCCCTCAAGGTAATTTTGGATTCAAACGCCTTTTTTGTCCCCTTAGAGTTCAAAATCGACATATTTGAGGAAATCAGACGCATACTAAACCGCAACATCGAGTTCATTTTGCTCTCGCCCGTTAAACTTGAACTGGAGACACTTGCGTTATGCGAGGAACCAAAACTGCGTCGACAAGCCAACTTTGCGCTACGCCTAGCCGAGAAATGCACCCCCGTTACAGTGGAAGCCAAAGAAGGGGAATTAGTGGATGATGTTATTTTGCGGGTTTCCAAAAACTGGGGTGTACCCGTGGTTACAAATGATAGAGTATTGCGGCGGAGGCTAAGAGATATAAGTGTGCCAGTGATTTATCTGAGACAAAAATCGCGTCTAGACATTGACGGGTTGATATCGTAGATGTTTAAACTGATTACTCTTCAAGACACCATTCGCATCCCGCCCGAAACGTTCGGCAACCCACTGGAGAAGGTTGGCCGCGACCAAGTTAAACAGAAATACGAGGGCATAGTGGATGAAGAATTAGGTTACGTTATAGCTGTAACAGGCATAGAGGTTAGCCCGATTGGCAAAATCATCCCAGGCGACGGCGCAACCTACCATAAAGTAAACTTTTCACTTCTAACCTTCTACCCAATAATACAGGAAGTCATAGAAGGCGACGTAGTTGAAATCGCCGACTTCGGTGCATTCGTACGCATCGGGCCAGTCGACGCGTTACTCCACGTCAGCCAGCTAATGGACGACTACATTAGCTATGACGAAAAACAAGGCGTCCTATTAGGCAAAGAATCAAAACGTAAACTATCTTCAGGCGATCAAGTCCGCGCACGAATCACTGCAGTCTCACTGGGCCGCGCAGGCAGCTCTGGCAAAATCGGCATCACCGCAAGGCAACCCTTCCTAGGCAAGCTTGATTGGCTCAAAGAAGACCAAGGCAGAGGCGCAGAAAAGAAGCCTGAAGCCCCCACAAAGGAAGCTTAAGGAGGTTAGGGTATGAGTGAGAAAGCCTGCACTAACTGCCACTTCATCACCAAAGAAAATGTCTGCCCAAAATGCAAATCCACAAGCTTTAGCGAAGACTTCAGCGGCTTAGTAGTAATGTTCGACCCTGAACATTCTGCAGTTGCCAAAGCCATGAACATCAAAGAGAAAGGCAAATACGCCCTAAAAGTCCGCTAAACCCGCGTTCCCTCGGTAGATTCTTAACCTACCGCCCTCTTGTTCTACTCATAAGGCATTCCTGATGACAGTAGAATTCACGCTGACCCCAAGGCTGAG
This sequence comes from Methanocella sp., assembly GCA_050261115.1. Classification (GTDB taxonomy): domain Archaea; phylum Thermoproteota; class Bathyarchaeia; order Bathyarchaeales; family Bathycorpusculaceae; genus Bathycorpusculum. The sequence continues at coordinate 30,684 of JBLNCY010000006.1, read as the reverse complement.
GGTTTTTCTAAAGAACCCCTTTGGTACACTAATCTCTGGCACCCCTCAAGAAACCATGGCTACCCTCAGAGAACTCGTCGAGCAAGAAAAACCTCCGTGCATAATATCGGTTGGTGACGTTGTTACCCAGAATCTTCACAAGTTTGGTATGCATCCGCAGTTATCAATTATCGATAATGTTTCCCTACGTAATCAAGTGATGCCCAAACAGGAGCCAGTTGATAACACAGTTAGTGTGGCTAACCCGCAGGGAACCATAACTGCAGAAGCTATCTCGGCAGTAAAGGCTGCTCTGGATTCCAACATGCATACCCACATCGAGGTGGAGGGCGAGGAGGACTTGCTGACCTTAATAGCGGTGTTGTATGCGCCGATAGACAGTTTTGTCATCTACGGGCAACCACACTTGGGTATTGTAGTCGTAAAAGTTACAGAAACGAAGAAAGAACAGGTAAATCAGTTCCTAAAAGAGATGAAAGCTTCGAAAAGCTAAATAAGCCGAACATTGTATGAACTTACGCCTTAAGTGAACATTAATGCAGATCAAAATTGAAGCAACCAAGGAGAATCCACTTCTGAAACGGACAGAAGTAGGCTTCACAATAGTTTCAGGTCCAAAAGAAAAAACTCCTCAAAGGTTGGAAGTTAAGAAAGCCGTTGCCACCGAAATGAAGACTGGCGATGATGTAGTTTACATTAAGCACATGCGCACAAAAACCGGAACCACCATCACCCAAGGAGTGGCCAACGTTTACAAATCCGCAGCTCAGGCCAAACTTGTTGAACCTGAGTACATCCAGAAACGCAATAACCCCGCAAAACCTAAAGAAGAGGCGAACGAATAATGGCACCAGCACCTAAAGCCCCCGCAGCAGACGCGGCTGCACCAGCAAAGAAAGCAGAAAAGGGAAAGGCGCCTAAAAAGCAAAAAGAAGAGAAAGGCGTCAATGCCATGTATAAAGTTGAAGGTGAAAAGCTCTCCCGTACCCGCCCAACCTGTGAACGTTGTGGCCCCGGCTACTTCATGGCAGACCACCACACTCGCTACACATGCGGTCACTGCGGTTTGACTCGTTTCAAGCAGAAATAAACAGTTTTAAATCTCCCAACCGCTCTATTCTTTTTTGACCTATCATGCTTAGAGTAAACGTAGTTGTAAGCAGCATTCAAGCGGAGCGTTACTGGGACATCCGCAAGCCTATTCCTCCCATCCAGATTAACACTAACATTAACGTGGTGGGTATGGAGAAGAAACAGGATGGCTCCCTTGAGGTGCCTTATGTTCTTTCTATTGTTTATAATCCCTCGATTGCACAGATGACCCTTAAAGGTAACGCTTTGGTTGTCGGCGAAAAAGAAGAGGTTGAAAAGGTTCTCAAGGACTTTGAGCAGAAGAAGCCGCCGGCGCAGGTTATTGTTCAATCTATATCTAATGTGGTCTTTTTGGAGTCGGTGATTATCTCTAGGTCGCTAAATATTCCTCCGCCGATTCCGTTGCCCCAGATTCCCGAAGCAGGCCAAAAACCGCCCAGCGCAAAACTTGAAGGCAGAGACTACAGCCGATAAAGAGCCGCGCTGGGTCCTCACCCTATGTTTGTGAAGCCGTGGAAATTTAATTTGGGTGGCAAGCGCAGTTTTGTTATCTTTTTTCTTTTTATACGCCTGAGAAAACTAAGGTTGGCTGCCACTAAAGGAACCCTTTTGCGTACTTTGCCACTGTATCTGCCAGCTTTAATTCGATTGGAAAACTAAAGTTTCGGTGTTTCCAGCGGTAACAGGCTATTTTGTTCAAAAACTTGTATGCTACTCTGTAGCTTAAGGCTCGTTCTTTGATTCTTGCTTGGGGGTAGAATGCTATACGGGTAACTGATGAGATTGTGTGCAGCTTTCTGATTCGTTTCTTGGTATGCCATGGCGGGTCAAAATGGAATACGTGAATCTTGCCCCATTCCTCAAGAGTCTTGGGCGCATTGAAGTCTACCGGTAAATTGTTCATGATTGGGCTGGGAAATGGCGTATAAACAAAGATGCCGTAATGCTGCGTTTTCGGGTTAACTTCCTTCATCTTATCCATCAAATTGAACGTCATTTCCAAGTCGGCGTCACTTTCCTCCGGTAACCCAATCATCCAGGAAACATAAGGTTCAATCGAAGGTGCATAACGACGCAAATTGTCTGCTGATTTGAGTATTTCTTCTGTTGTTACGTCCTTATGGATAAGCTGCTGAATCCGCTCAGAGCCTGATTCACCCCCAAAATCCAGCTCCACACAGCCCGATTCTGCCAGCAACTCAAGGAATTCTTGGTCATAGTTGGCTAGGTAATCAAAGCGGCAATTAGCCCGCCACTTGATCTCCACTTTATTGGCGATTAATGCTTTGCATATCTGCTCAACGCGGTACTCGTCGACAAAAAAGTTGTCATCTATGGGGTCAATTATTTTCACGTTTGGATACTTTGCCTTTATGTACTGAATTTCTTCGATTACACGTTGGGCGCTTTTGCCTCTCCAGCGGCTCTTGTTAAATAGCGTGTTGTAGCAGAAGCCGCATCGGTGGGGGCAGCCTCGGCTGGTTTGGATGTGGAAGCGTCCTGAGCGGAAAGCAGGATACCGGCCCATTTCTAGTAGGTCGTAGGGTAAGTCTATTGGTATCTGGTCTAGGTCGATGTTTTGGCCATCAGGATTATTTTTGACTAATCCGTTGTCCTTGTGGGTTAGGCCCTTAACTGAGTTGAGGGGCTCATTTTGTGCTAAGGTGTTTGCGAGGTCTTTTATGATTAATTCTCCTTCACCCCGCACTACAATGTCAACCAGGTCGCTGTGTATGGTTTGGCTAGGAAGTAGTGTGGGGTGAACACCGCCCCAAACAAGCAGAACCTTAGGATTCCGTTGCCGAACAAAGCCCGCAAACTCTAGCGCGTACTTGATTTGCATACCACTCATGCAGCTCATTCCCACAAAAAGGGGGTGGCCTACTTCGTATTGGCGGTAGTCGGTTAGGCGCATGTCGAGTAAGCGGACCTTGAAGCCCTCCTGCTGCAGAGACGCTGCCAAATAGAGCAGCGCGAGTGGTACTTGGGGGTCTGCGGCTCTGTATTTGCCGGGGTAAACCAGCAGAACCTCTTGTCTGTTTAGGTGGCCTTGGCTAGAATAGGCTGAGCATGGCTGGGGAATAATCAGAAGCAGAATCCTCAAAAAAAGTAGGGTTAGCATGTTTTTAACTCTTCTTGCATGACTCAAAATGGTTTATCAAAGCAAAGTTATCAAGCAGTAGCTAACAATGCTAATAGAGCAAGGGGCAAATGTGCTTGCCTGCACCATCATCAACCAATGTCGCCCCAAAAAACTTATATCTATAAGATAATCATGTTGTTGTTCGCATTATGGAGGTTTATGAGAATTGTCAACAGCACCAACACAAGCAGGCGGAATACCTATTATGGTTCTCAGAGAAGGCTCAAAACGTAGCCGAGGCAGAGAAGCCCAGCATGGGAACATTACAGCCGCTAAAGTTGTAGCTGAAAGCGTCCGAAGCGCACTTGGCCCAAAAGGCATGGATAAAATGCTAGTTGACGGCTTTGGAGATGTCACCATCACAAACGACGGCCGTACTATACTTGACGAGATGGATATTCAGCATCCAGCCGCTAAAATGATGGTGGAAGTAGCTAAAACTCAGGATAAAGAGGCAGGCGACGGAACAACCAGCAGCGTAATCGTTGCAGGCGAATTACTTAGCCGCGCCGAAGAACTCATCGACAAAAACATTCACCCAACCATCATCATTGAAGGCTACAAGTTAGCAGCTGAGAGGGCGCTGGCGACTCTGGATAAAATCGCCATCAACATCGACGGCAAAGACCAAGCCGAGTATCTTAAAAAAGTAGCCATAACTGCAATGGGCAGCAAAATAGTGTCTGAATACAAAGAGGCCCTATCGGATGTTGCCGTTAAAGCGATGCTTGCAGTCGCCCAAAAAACCGAGGACGGCGGCATGAAAGCCGACGTAGACGACGTGAAAGTCGAGAAAAAAACTGGTTTATCACTTGGCGACACGGGCTTAATCAACGGCATCGTCCTAGACAAGGAGATTGTTCATTCTGGAATGCCTAAACGGGTTGAGAATGCCAAGATTGCTTTGCTTGACGTTTCGCTTGAGAACGAAAAGCCAGAGCTTGATGCGAAAATCAACATTGAAAGCCCCCAGCAGATTGAAGCTTTCCTCCAACAGGAAGAAGCTAACCTAAAAGCCATGGTGGAAAAAATCGTCTCTTCAGGCGCCAACGTGGTGATCTGCCAGAAGGGTATCGATGATATGGCGCAGCACTTCATGGCTAGAAAAGGCATCATCGCTATCAGACGGGCTAAACGCAGTGACATGGAAAAGCTTCAGCGTGCCGTAGGCGGCAAAATCCTAAGTAACCTTAATGCATTAAGCGCGGCTGATCTTGGCGAAGCCTGTTTAGTTGAGGAACGCCGAACTGGCGATGACAAGATGACCTACATTGAGGGTTGCAAGAACCCCAAATCCGTCACCATTCTAGTCCGGGGCGGTAATCAGCGCTTAACTGCTGAAGCTGAACGCAGTATACATGATGCGCTTTGTGTGGTTCGTGACTTAATCGAGGAGCCTCGTGTGTTAGCGGGCGGTGCAGCTTCAGAGCTTGAAATGGCAAGTGAACTCAAAAGGTACGCTGCAACTCTAGCGGGTCGTGAACAGTTTGCCGTGCGTATTTTTGCCGAGTCCCTTGAAACCATAGCCACCGTCCTTGCAGAAAACGCGGGTCTTGAACCCATCGATTTGTTGACTGCTTTGCGTGCGGCTCATGAGACGGGCCAAACCTGGGCTGGCATAAACCTCGCTGAGGGCAAAGTTGCCGACATGACTACACTTGACGTTTACGAACCGCTCGCAGTAAAGAAGCAGATCATTAAATCCGCAACTGAAGCAGCAACCCTGATCCTAAAGATTGACGATGTGATCTCAACCGCAAAGATGCAGCCTCCTCCGATGCCACCGGGAGGCGCAGGCGGTATGGGCGGAATGCCCGGTATGGGTGGCATGCCAGGAATGATGTAGAATGATAGAAAAAACAGTGAATGTTGGACCACCAAAAATTACTCGCTTCGAGAAAGCAAGAATCGTCGGTGCACGCGCATTGCAAATCTCGATGGGAGCCCCAATCTTGGTTGATGCAGAAGAAAACACAAACCCAATCGACATAGCAGTAAGCGAGCTCGAAGCAAACATTCTGCCTATCACTATACGCAGAACTCTGCCCGATGGCACCTTCCAAGATATTCCTTTGAAATGGCTGTCTTAAGCGCCATTTTCCTTTTTTGTTCATAAGAAACGAGTTTGCCTCTGTCAATCTGGGGGCTTTTTTCAGCCGCATAACCGAAGCTCGGCTTGGTTTTCGCAAAAGGCATGTTGCGTTGGCCACAAAACTGTTCTGTTGCTCTGCCGAGGAATCCCCTCCCTTATATATAGAGTCAACCACAGGTTGAACCTTCGCTTGAAAAAATTATGAGGAAAGCATACCTATGGGGCGGGATGCTTAGCGGGTGGTCATCTTGGAAGCCGCTATCACGCACTTCTCAAAGCCACCCAAAAAAGTAAACCTCTCCCTGGCAGGCGCCTTTTCCACAACCAGCAACTTGCTGTTCGCATTAATGCAGCCATCAATCATGAGATTATCCACTAAAGCGTTCTCTTCGATAAACATGCCAAGCCTATCCCGCAGTCGCCCATCCAATTCGCGGCTAACTTTGCCGTCTAACGCTTTTAGGGTGCGTTGCGTAAACGGTTCAGGGTCATTAGTGTATGCTAAGACTTTTTTGCCTAATCCATGCGCAAACCCCATCTCATAAACAGTACCCACATCCGCGCTTGGTCCTCTGAAGGGTGTAATGTTGGCGATGACTATGTCGCAGCTTCTGATTAGCGCCTCGTTTATGTCACTTATGCATAACCCGATTTCCCGTGGGCTTTTTCCTTTAACGTCAACCTCAACATCGATGGGGAAGATGCCTTCAAACCCGTACTTTCTACAGAGTGCTTTCTTCTGCTCGCCAATCTCTTTAGCGTTTGATAAGAACACTTCGGGGCCGGCTAGATAGATGCGTTTAGACATGTCTGGCTCTCAGATTAGCAGTGTACCTGTTGCCTAAATCTATTCTGCCTTGTGTGCAAGCTGGTATACTCAAGCTTATATTCTATGGCTGAATACCAATCTGTAATGCTAGGTGGACCTTTGCCCTCGGCTATAGAAAGCATCTTCCTTATGCTATTTGGGCTAATAACCATCCCAGTGGCAATTGCCCTTGTCTGCCTATTCTTCTTCGTCTACCGATATCAACGCTCGCTTTCTCTGCTTGGGCTACCTCTGGGTTTTCTCTTTCTATCTATCTCCTTCACTTTTCTAGGGTTTCACCTCATATACCCCTATGCGGGTGCGCTTTCCACTTCCCTTATGTGGCTGCGTGTGGCAACCCAAACCTGGGGTTTTACGTTAATCGCCATATCTTACTTCTTTACAAACAGGATCAACATGAAACTCAAGTATGGCTTTCTGTCCCTTTCAGTACTATCAATTGCCGTGGTAGGCGCCATTTTTGCTTCTCTGTTGGTAATTAACCCTACATGGACGCCATCCGTTTATGCTGATAACTCCATTTTTGCAACAATTAATCTTGGAATATTAACTTTCGTCATAATTCTACTGCTTAAAAGAATCAAGTTGGCTTCCGGAAAAGTTTCAGCCTTACTGGCCGCACCTATAGCTTTTGGCCTATTTTGGTTAGGGCAACTCATGTTTATTATCTGGGACAACTTTAATGGCGGATTTTATTTCTTACTTGGTTCAGAACTCACCAGTCTCGCAAGTCTAAGCATATTCCTATCGATCTACTATTCAGCATGCAAGGAGGTATCAACCGTTGACAAGCAGCAAACGCAGCAAGGTTGATATCTACTCTGCAATTCTAGAGTGCCTCTGTGAAGAGGGGGCAAAAAATGGAAAAGCAAGCCCCACGAGAGTAGCCCATCGAGCAAACATCCCCTATGACCGGTTCCAAAAGATTATCGACCATCTTATTGAAGTCGGTATGGCTCGACGCGTTGAGGAAGGGTTGTTGATTACAGAAAAGGGTCTTAAGTGTCTGCATCAAATCCATAAGACAAATGAGGTTCTTAGAAGAATGGGCTTATCAATATAGCCGCTCTATGCTAACTTGAATTCTTCCAAGAGGTTTTGTGGACTAGGTTTCTCTGCCCAGTAACCTTCAAAATAGTGTTGGCAAATCCGAAGAAGGGCAGTGTTGTTTGACCATAGAATCGGCACCTGGGAAAAGTCTCCTGCTTCAGACGTCGCTAGATGTACTTCTTTTTTGTCAAAGATTGCTACAAACGATTGAGGTGGTTCAGAAATAAACTTTACTTCGCATGAGGAGTTCTTGCAGAATAATGTTAGTTCTTTTGATAATGGTTTGTTGATGCTTTCTTTTTCTAGAATGAATCTTATTTTTACTCCTTTGTTGGCTGCCTCTATTATGTCATCGCCTGCAACTAGGAGCGTTTGATTGAATCGTTTGAATGAAGTCAAGCAGTCGATGCTGTATTCAGCGCTTCTTATTGCCTCTACCCTCTTTTTTATGCATGCTGCGCCTTTAGGTAAAATGATGAATTCGCCTTCGACAACAGGCATGTCAGTGCTATTCTTGTTTTCGAATTGCTGGAGTAGTTTTGCAGATTTTTCTTTCAGGTTTAGGATTTCTTTTCTTTTTTGTCCCATTAGAATCGAGATGGCTTCTGACAGTGGGACTGCTCTATATTTTGTTGGGTTATCCAGCACTACTTCTATGAGACCTGCTTTTTTGAGTTCAAGCATTGCGCGGTAAGTGTCTGGTCGGCCTACCTCTGAGTAATCGGCGGCAGCTCGTATGGTTAGAGTTCCCTTTTCTGCTAATGCGAGGTATATTTTGGCTTGGGTCCTATTGAGTCCAAAGTCTACTAGCGTTTTTATGTTCATCTCTTGGTCCCGCATCCAAAAATTTACTCCTATACTTTTTTTCCTATATGCCCATAGTTAGTATATAAAATAGATGTACTTCTAGTGTATTTCAGGGATTCAACCCCAAAGCTGTTGGTGGAGCATCAACCAACACCATCTTATAGCTTTCCTTACCGCATTTCTTAGGCTAGACAGGTGTGCATACGATTTACAACTTAGGCCACCTGCCACAATTTAGGAGAAAGAAAAATGAAAATACAAAAAACAAAACAGTTTATCGCAGCAATCTTTGCGATATTACTGGTATCAAGCATGGCAGTTTCAATGATACCTTCTGTCTCCGCAGGTTACAACAAAACAACACAGGACGCTATTGACGATGGTATGAACTGGGACCTTCCCGACATCAACGCTTCCGCTATTAGGCTCCTAATGTGGGAACGCTATGAAGACAAAGTCCCAACATGGGTCTATGGTGTTATCTCCCCGAACCCCGTAGGTGTCGGCCAGAAATTCACCATGGTCATATTCAACCCACAGGTCCCCTATCAAGCTTCTGAAGGCAATGACATCCGATACAAATACCACGTTGACATCACAAAACCCGACGGATCAAAAGTACGACTACCCTCCAGCGGATCACTTGTCTCTGACTCAACAGGAACAACCTACACATCCTACACTCCCGACACAGTCGGTAACTATTCAGTTACACTAGTTTTTGAGGAACTATACTGGAAATGGAGTGGCTCTGGCGCTGGCCGCGACTACTATGGCGTAACTTTCCTATCCAGCAACAAAACCTACACAGTAGAGGTACAAGAAGAACCAGTATCCCCCGGTGCAGTTACTCACTACCCACTACCAACAGAGTACTGGACCCGCCCAATTGAGGGACAAAACACAGAATGGGGAAAAATCTCCTCAAACTGGTATGGCAATGCAGCAGACAGAAACAGCGGATACACTGACAACCGTGTCCAACGAGACGGTACCGCACCAAACAGCGGACACATCCTCTGGACTAAAATAACCGAGGACGGTGGTGTTGTCGGAGGCGACCAATTCTTCTCAACAGACGGAGAAGTCTTCAACGCAGGCCACCAATACCAGACCAGATATGCAGGCACACAGATCATCATGCACGGACGCCTCCTCTACCGTGAACCAATCGCTTGGGCAGGCACCGGCGGTGACTGGGTATGCGTTGACTTAAAGACCGGTGAAGAAATCTGGCGCAACCAAACCATGACTTACCAGCCACAATTCGGCTACTACTACGACTTAGACGACATGAACCAACACGGTGTTGTAAACCCCGGCTACATAGTTTCACAATACACCTCTAGGTCAGGTTCAAGAACTATCAACAACTGGGCATTCATACACCCACGGTACGGCACAACCATCAACCTTAACGTCACCGATGTTCCCTCAGGCTTCGACAATGTCGGTCCAAAAGGCGAAATCCTGCGCTATGTTATACAAAATGACGGTACAACACAGAATCCTGACTACCACCTCTACCAATGGAACTCATCAAGAGTATTCAGATATGAAAACTCTGGAACCAGAAACGGCAGCTTAGCAAGCCTACTAAGACCTGCATCTACATACACCGCGCCAGAAATAACAACTTGGGACTTTAACGTTTCACTCGGCAGCAGATTTGCATCTAACCCAACCATCAGAATGGCCCAATATGGCGACGTAATGCTAGTCAGCAACGGCACCCTACCAACAGCAGGCACAAGCTCACTATACTACCACAACGCAGAAGAAGCCACTCTAACAGCCATCAGCCTCAAATCAGGCGAAGAAGGCAGAGTCCTCTGGCAAAAGAACTTTGACATGACATTCGCAGACGGTTCACAGAGACTATTCATCCGCGCAGCAGACGGCGTATTCGTAATGCAAGAAATGCCAAGCCTAACATGGCAAGTATTTGACATCTACACAGGAAACATGCTCTGGGAAAGTGAACCACAAGCTGACTTCAACCCATTCGGCTACTACAGCTGGGTCAGCTTGATGAACGTCTATGGCTCAACAATCTCAAACGGTAAACTCTTCACCACAGGCTACACTGGCGCAGTATACGCATATGACCTCTACAACGGCACCCTCATCTGGAAACAGGAAGCACCTACAGGCGGTGAAATCTTCAAGTACTACACACTATTCCACGGTGTAACAGCAGACGGCAAAATCTACATCGGCACCCACGAACACAGCGCAGACACCCCGCTCCTAAAAGGCGCAAAAGTCCGTGCATTCGACGTTGAAACAGGCGAATACGTCTGGAGCATGCTTGGCTGGGCTCACCCCGGAACCATCGCAGTAGCAGACGGCGTATTAACCTACTGGAACAACTACGACCACCAAGTCTACGCAATCGGCAAAGGACCAAGCAGCACCACAGTATCAATCACAAACGACGTAGTCGAAGCAGGCAAGAGTGTCATGATAAAAGGCACAGTAACCGACGTTTCAGCAGGCACCACGCAACCCGAGCAGACAGCACGCTTCCCCAACGGCGTTCCAGCAGTCTCTGACGAAAGCCAAAGCGAATGGATGGAATACGTCTACATGCAAAAACCACGCCCAACCAACGTTACAGGTGTAACAGTTGAAATAAGCGTAGTTGACGCTAACGGTAACTACCGCACAATCGGCACTACTACCGCAGACGCAGATGGATTCTTCAGCTTCAACTGGATGCCCGACATCGAAGGCAAATACACAGTCTATGCATCATTCATGGGCTCTGAATCCTACTGGCCCTCACACGCAGTCACAGCATTCAACGTTGACCCCGCACCAGCAACCCCAACCCCACAACCAACACAGGCACCATCCGCAGCTGACCTATACTTCATCCCAGCAGTCGCAGGCCTATTCGTCGCCATCATCGTGGTCGGCTTACTGACCATCATGATGACCAAGAAACGCCCATAAACAACCAAAGAGAAAACCACTCTCTTTCTTTTTTTGCTTAAGCACAAGCCAGAGGCTAAGAGGCTTCTTTGGGTACGATACTTATAATCACCATGTAAATTTTCTTTCCTTTCTATAAGAAAACCAAGCCCCAGCAAACCCTAACACCTACCGCTTAGAATCTGCCAACGTTAATGCTTACTCTGGAGGCGGATCACCTTTTTAGCATCGAGTCAGCGAAAAGCGGGGAATTCATGTGCTTGTTTACTTTGTTTGCAGTAAAGTAACTTGTTGGAATAACATAGAGGGGTACTATGATGTTGTATAGTACGATGCTGGGCATATAAAACAAAACTATCGAGTAGGCCTCTGCAAGACTAAGCCCTGAAACCACCGACACTAAGAACCCAAGGGCAAAATAGTCTAGCGGTAACATAATTAAAGTGCGTGAAACCACACCGATTGCTGTGGATAATGCAGCTGCTTTCGCCAGAAAAAACTGGCGGCTCCGTATTCTGGGCTTGATTGTTTTCTCATATAGGTAGACGCCAAGAACCATAGTTGCAACTGCAACCATGTAATATGGACCCCCAACAACACCTATTATGCTAGGCATAATCGCAATAGAAACCATCATATTGAGTGCCACAACCGCAAACCCGATTTTTAAGCCAAAAAGCAGAAAGGCAATCACAAAAATTATGTCGCCTAATTGATAATTAAAATAAGGGTTGTAGACAACTGGAATTTTTATAAGATTAAGCGCAGCTGCAAGTGCCGTGAAAGCAATGACTAGCCCGATTGCTTTTGTATTCATCCACAGGACACTTGGCTCTACTATGACTGTTTCTGGATAGATATAACTTGTTATACCAATCCATCCAGCGCTTGTAGCATCAAATCTGGCTATGGTGGCGTTTTTTTAGGCATGTTGGCAAGGGATTCGCTCTTTTTACTTAACACCGCAGAGAAATTGCTGCCTATAGGAAAACTAACGTCGCTGTTGCATGTCAGCTTTATGCGTTGCACATTAGGTGCCTTTTTTGCCTCCGTCACTAAATCCTTTATGCTTTTGAAATCGGTGATTGGCGCAATTGCCATAATATCAAAAGGCCCCATTGTTTCAGTGACAACCATAACGTTTCTGACGTTTTTAAGGTACATTATGGTTTCTAGCCTGTTACTGTTGGGTACAAGCGTAATTAAGAGCACCGCTTTGCCCTGATAACCTAACTTGGAGAGGTCAATTGAGGCGATGCAGCCAAAGATTGTGCCCTCCTTCTTCATTTTCTCATAGCGTCTTCTTACGGTGTAAGGGGTCGAATCAACCTTCTTGGCAATATCAACGAATGATGCCTCTGCGTCTTTTAGTAGTTCGCTTAGTATTAGATAATCAAGTCTATCCATGTCTACTCCTCTTTGAGGGGGGTTAAGTCAACATTGCCATAACATAGGTAGGGTATACCGGACCAAACATTAACGATTACTCTGCGTACGCCAAATCGTCTACGGATATCCTCAACCCGTTCGTTTAAGATAGTTATGTTTTCAGCATATACGACTGCTGTTAAATCTTATTCTCCAATGCTGATTGAGGGTTCGATGAGGTACATGTGATCTTTTAGGTACCTTAGGATTTCGTCAACTTTTGAGTCGGTTTCCATTCCTATTGTTGCAACTATGGTGAAGCCAAGTGGTGCGAGTATGGGGAAGAGTGTTGCGCCTGTTATGACGCCTTCTTTTTTTAACCGTTTGATGCGGTTCATGACGGATACGGCTGAGAGGTTGCATTCTTTGGCGATGTCTTTTAGGCTTGTTCGGGCGTCTTGGATTAGGATGTTTAGGATTTTTTTGTCTGTGGCGTCTATTTGGACTGGTGCGGGAGGGCTCATTTGGGCATCTAATGGTTGCCTGCTGATTTAAATTTTTACTTATCATTAAGTGGTAAGTATTTTTTATATAATGAAAGTGCGTATGACGGCGTAGTAGCTTGCACTTTTGTTAGCGTAGTTCCTTTTTTTATTAATAATAATGCATGAACAAGCGTTGCTTTGAAAAGTATTATAAACGGTTCAAAGCAAACTCAACTGTATCCCAAATTGGAGAATAAAAAATGCAAAACATAAGTAAAAAAATTCTATCAATGATACTGATACTGGCATTAGTCAGTTCAGTAATACCATTGATACAGACAGCTGACGCACAAGCTACCCCGAAGCCAAAACCAACCTACGCATTCATCTCCGCTACCCCAAACCCAGTCGGTGTAGGCCAAGAAACACTGCTACACATCGGCATATCCGAAGCCACCAACGGCACCTACTGGAAATGGAAAGGCCTAACCGTAACAGTCATCGACCCAGACAACCAAACCCGCACCCTAGGCCCCTACGACACTGACTCAACGGGCGGCACAGGCGACATCTTCATCCCCGACAAAGTAGGCACATACCAATTCAAAACACACTTCCCAGAACAGAAAATGGTCCCAGCCTTCACGTTCCCCGCAGTAGAAAGAACCTATGCAGCAAGCGAAAGCGAATGGTACACCCTAGTCGTCCAAGAAGAACCTATCCCCTACTTCCCACCATTCCCCCTACCAACGGAATACTGGAACAGACCAATCAACGCACAATTCTACGAATGGGTACCCCTAACCGGCAACTGGTTACGCCCAGTAGGCAGCTACACCATGCCACCAATCCCAAAGTTTCGTGAAGGCAACGCGGATGCACCCGAAACAGCCCACATACTCTGGACCACTCCATACGCCATGGGCGGCATGACGGGCGGCGAACAGGGCGAAATGGGTTTTGAGATGGGCGACGCATACGTCGGCAAATTCGATGGCACAGTTGTAATCAACGGCATCATGTACTACAACCAATTCCAAGCCACAGGGGGACAATCGGTCGAGCAGAACGTTATTGCAGTTGACCTAAAGACTGGCGAGCAATTCTGGGTTAGAAACTGGAATAATGAAAGACTAGCTTTCGGCCAAGTCTACAACTTCCAAGGCTTCAACTACTACGGTGCATTTGCATACCTATGGACAGTAACTGGCACAACCTGGAAAGCATACGACGCCCTCACTGGAAGATGGGTATACAGCATCGAAAACATGACCTCAGCAAACCCCAACTTTAACTACTACGGACCAAGAGGCGAAATCATCCGCTACCAAGTTAACCAGCAAGCTGGCTGGATGACCATGTGGAACTCTAGCAGAGCCACAAACCCACAAACAGCAATGTCAGTAGGTGACGGTAGCTGGGATGTACCCGGCCAAGTATTTGATGCTTCAAGAGGCATACAATGGAACGTAACCATACCTAAAGGCTTACCCGGCTCAGTCTGCCACGCAGAAGTTGAAGACTGCATTCTCGGCTCACAATCCTCCGCCTTCCCAAGCTATAGCGGCTCAACCATCACCTCCTGGGCAATCAGCACCAAAAACGAAGACGCAGGAAGACTAATCTTTAACAAAACTTGGACAGTACCGACAGGCACCGAAGAATGCGCTTGGGTCTGGAGCGACGTAAGCTTTGAGGACCGCGTATTCATCATCTCATGCAAAGAGGATCGGCGCTTCTACGGCTTTGACTTAGATAACGGCAATTACAAGTGGGCAACTGAACCCGAATCCTACCTGCAATTCTACGACAAATGGTATGGCCCGATGCACGCATACGGCATGTTCCTAAGCGAACGTATGAGCGGACAAACAATAGCCTATGATATCCAAACTGGCAAGCAGCTCTGGAACTACAACTGCTCAGACCCCTACTCAGAAATCCTCTGGAGCGAAAACTTCCCGACAATGTTCCACTTCGCAACCGACGGCAAAATCTACCTATCCTATGCTGAGCACTCCCCCAACCTAAGTGCAAGAGGCGCACCCTTGGTTTGCCTTAACGCAACAACCGGCGAAGAAATCTGGCGAATCAGCTGGTTTGGCGTTTGGTGGGGCGGAACATGCGTCATCGGCGACAGCATAATGGCAGGACTTAACGCAGGCTATGACAACCGCATCTATTCCTTCGGCAAAGGACCAAGTGCAATCTCAGTTGAGGCAGGACCTAAGACCTCCACACTTGGCGAGCGCATCCTAGTTGAGGGCTATGTAACCGATCTTGCACCAGGCACAGAGGATTATGACGTTGCAGTGCGCTTCCCCAACGGTGTCCCAGCAGTCTCAGATGAGAGCATGACTGACTTTATGCAATACGTCTACATGCAGTATCCAAAACCCACAGACACAACCGGTGTACCCGTAACCATATCAGTCATTGACCCCAACGGCAACAACTATGTTGTCGGAACAGCCACAAGCGATGTAGACGGATTCTACAGTGCCTCATTTGTCCCCGAAGTTCCAGGAGAATACAGGATCATAGCCACATTCGCGGGGTCTAAATCGTTCTGGGGCTCACACTCCATAACCGCCATAGCAGTAGACGACACAGCAGCAACACCAACACCAACGCCCGCTACAGACGCAAGCATAGTTGAACTATACTTCATCCCGGCAGTCATCGCCATCATCATAGCAATTGTCCTCGTCGGTTTAGTCATCATCCTATCCCTCAGAAAACGACCATAACACAAACCACAAACATCCCCCTCTCCCTTTTTTAGTCCCAAACTGGCAGAAAGAAATGCAATGGCTGAGAAGGCTCTGGAACAATTACAAAGTTGCGAGCAGAAGGGCCGCGATTTTTGCATTTCTTTTCTCCTGAAAAAAATCCAGAGCCTCAGCAAACTCCTCTTTTCAGCCAACCCATTTACTGCACATCTGCTTGCAGAGCCAAAAGCAGTCAGCAGAAAACATGTTCCAAATGAGTTTGATCTATGCATTATATGCATAACTAAAAATATCTCGGCTAAGCATTGACTTGCTAGGAAAGCAAGCTATGACTAAGCA
Organism: Methanocella sp.; assembly: GCA_050261115.1. Lineage (GTDB taxonomy): Archaea > Thermoproteota > Bathyarchaeia > Bathyarchaeales > Bathycorpusculaceae > Bathycorpusculum. Next base: position 14,810 of record JBLNCY010000006.1, on the reverse strand, counting down.
CACGAGGCTCCGTGGATTAAGCATAAAAACGAAGGTGCTGACCGCTTTTCTAGGCATATCGCTTATTTCACTAATACTGCTTGGATTCATAGCCTTTAACGGTATAAACGAGTTGAATGCTTATTCAATGCAGAGCAGCCGGGCTTTAGGCGACAGCGCAGTAAACGACAGCACCGTCGCATTAGAGAGCCAAGCCGAGCATTACCTGCATAGTCTAGCGGTAGACCAGGCGGAGATAAGTAACGCCGTCTTTAAACAGGTAGAATCCGAACTAATGACCATCCGGTACTTAGCTTCTCAACTCTTAGCGCGCTCATCTGTACCCCAAGAGGGATTGTTTGCTCAAAACCAAACCCCCCCAAACCCCAAAGCCACATCAGTCTACTACCTAGCCCCAAACGTGAACTTTAGGGATGTAGAAGCAGAATTAAACTACACCAGTAACATACAAGACGCCTTTGCCGCAATCTACAACAGCGATCCCCTGATAACGCAGGCGTATGTTACGACTAAATCGGGTGTTGCCCAGATTTACCCTTGGACCGACGGCATCGGCTCCTCTTTTGATCCCCGAGAACGAGCTTGGTATAAGAACGCCAGGGAAGGCTCTGTTTATTGGTCAGAACCCTACCTTGACGCTAGCGGCTACGGTTTAATGATAACTTGCTCCACTGCCATACGTTCCTCGACACATGGGTTCTATTGGGTTATCGGTTTAGATGTAACTATAGCTTCTCTAAATCGCAATGTAGTTAACACACAGATAGAGCAACTAGGCGGATATACCTTCATCCTAGACAATAAAGGCAACATGATCACGCATTCTGTAGGCGGAGACGAGGAGCCGTCAAACGAGTTTATCGAGAGCTCCGACCTGTCTCTTGAAAATACCACTTTTGGCGGCATAGCCCGAGACATGAAGGCGGGCAAAACAGGCGTAACCATGTGTACCATCAGTGGTAGCGACAACTATGTTGCGTATGCGCCGCTTGGGGTTACTGGCTGGAGTCTAGCCATAGTTTTACCTGTAAGTACCATTATAGAGCCCGCATTAGTTACGCAGGGCAAAATAGCAAGTACCGTAGACATGGCGGGTGCATACGTTGATGCCCAAACCCAAACCATTCGAAACTACTTCATCACCATGTTTGTAGTCATCATAATTCTTGTTGCCATAGTCTCCTACTTGCTATCCAGAATGATAGTTAACCCCATTATGAGTCTGATGCGGGGTGCAAAGGCAATCGGCGCAGGCGACCTAAATTCCCGAGTCAAAGTCAACTCCGGTGACGAGCTTGAGGCCTTAGCTGTGTCCTTCAACAAGATGACTACAGACTTGCAGGATCAAATGGCAGAACTAAAACGCACAACCGCAGAAAAAGAGCGCCTAATAAAGGAACTTGAAATCGCCAAAGGTATCCAACAAAGCTTCCTCCCCGAAAAGGAACCCGACATACCTGGCTTTGAGATTGCTGCCTCAAACATTCCCGCAAAAGAAGTCGGTGGAGACTTTTACGACTTCATCCCCATATCCGCCGATCAATGGGGCCTAACCATAGCTGACGTATCTGGCAAAGGTGTACCCGCCGCCCTCTTCATGGCCCTGTCCCGCACATTGGTACGTGCAAGCGCTACAGGCAACCCAAAAGTTGGCGACGCCATCGAAAAAGCCAACGACTTGATATGTGCAGACGCAAAATCAGGCATGTTTGTCACCCTCTTCTACGCTATATTGGATGCTAAAAAACGGCGCCTTCGATATGTTAACGCAGGTCATAACCCGCCACTGCTAAAGCATCCAGCAGGCGGCACGGCGCTGCTTAAAGCGGAAGGAATCGCCTTGGGCATAATTGATGGTGTCAAGTTAGAAGAGGCAGAGTTGCAGCTGGAAAGCGGCGACATAGTCATCCTCTACACTGACGGCGTCACCGAAGCCATCAACTCTGCAGAGGAACAATTCGGTCAGCAGCGGCTCCTTGCCATTGTTGAGGAAAATCGAGGCTTATCCGCCAAAGAGATTCTGCGCAGAATCCAAGACGCCGTGACAGCACATGCTGGCGGTCAACCGCAATTTGACGACATCACCTTAATGATATTGAAGGTAACTTAGAGAGGCGAAGTGTGTATGAGTAACGATGGTTGGTCAGAGCTAAAAATGGACAGTGACCTTAGAAATCTCGAAGTAGCAAGCGCCTTCTTAGCAAAAATAATGCGGCAGCTTGGCGCCATCGACAAGGACATATTTGACGTACAATTGGCTGTAGATGAAGCCTTAACCAACATAATTGAGCATGCCTACACAGGACAATCTGGCGGACAAATCACTATACGCTGTAAGTTAACTGCTCCCAAAGAGTTCACTGTGCAGCTAAGAGATAGCGGCATCCCCTTTGACCCCCAACAGGTGCAGAATCCCAACGTAGATGCCGCCTTAGAGGACCGCAAGGTCGGGGGCTTGGGGATTTTCTTTATGAAACGCTACATGCAAACCGTTAAATACGCCTCCCGTGGTATGGAAAACGAGTTAACGATGACTAAAATCCTAAAATGAGGTTTTGTGATGAGCAGTATTGAAGTTAAAACTGTTGGCGACGCAAAAATTGTTGGTATCCTACGAAGGTTTGACGCCTACACCGCAAGTCAAGTTGAGGTAGAATTAAACCGTCTGGTGTCTGAGGGCACAAAAAAAATTGCATGTGACTTTAGCCAAACGGAGTACCTTGCCAGTGCAGGACTACGTGTACTGTTAACGGCATCTAAGGGCTTGTCGCGTGCAGGCGGCAAGATGGTGCTCTGCAACGTTAAGCCATATGTTATGGAAGTCTTTGAAATATCGGGGTTAAACCGCATCTTCCAAATCTACCCCACAGTCGAGGAAGCAGTGAAAGCGTTAACATAGGCTGATTCGATGAAAATAACAAGCGCTGATCTACTACTAAAGTATCTAGAAAACGAGGGCGTCGAATACATCTTCGGCGTTCCAGGGCTCAGTTTACTGCCCCTTTTTGAGGCATGTAACCGGCAAACTAAGATTAAACCCATCCTCGCCAAACACGAAGAAGGCGCAGCATTCATGGCTGACGGTTACGCACGCGTCAAAGGCACCCTAGGCGTATGCTTTGCAACCTCAGGCCCAGGTGCAACCAATCTCATAACAGGCGTCGCAACCTCATACCTCGATAACATCCCCGTAATGGTCCTCACCGGTCAAGTGGCAACCTCGATATCCGGTGGCGGCGCATTCCAAGATTCCACCAAGAACGGTGTTGACTCGGTCTTAATGTTTGACCCCATCACCAAATTCAGCTCCATGGTTATCTCTAAGTACCGGGTCGACGAGGAAATTCGAGTAGCTCTTCGGGCAGCTTTGACAGGGAAAAAAGGCCCTGTCCACTTGAGTTTGCCTAAGGACATTATGGCTGAAGAGATAGAAGCAGAACTCCCAATCTCCACTTCCTATCGTCCGCCAAGCGAATATTTTGACCGCCGCCTAGTAATCGAAGCCGCTGAGCAGCTTGTTAACGCCCAAAACCCCGTTATCTTGATTGGCAGTGGCGCAGTAGCATCCAAAGCAACAGAAGAAATCCGTGACTTAGCCGAAACCCTCTGCATCCCAGTCGCTACTTCCCCCAAAGCAAAAGGGGCCTTCCCGGAGGATCACCCGCTTTCGTTGGGTGTGCTTGGATTCTGCGGTTCCCCTGTTGCGGAACGGTGCTTAACAGAAGGCCAAACCGACGTACTACTAGTAATCGGCTCAAGCCTTAACCAAATGACAACTAGCTCCTGGGATCCACGTCTCGCGCCAACCAAATGCCTAATCCACATAAATATCGACGGTACCGACATCGGTAAAAATTACAAAACTGACATCGCACTCATCGGCGACGCTCGAACGATCATTAACGAAATCTCATTCCGCATCATGCGCTATGTAGTCGAAGACCACAAACCCAAGAGCAACGGAGTTGAGCGGGTTGCAAGAATCCGCCGTGAAGTCGGTATATGCGTAGGCCCAGAAAAAATGGAATCAAACGCTGTGCCCATACTGCCCCAACGTATGTTCAAAGAGCTTGAGCGTGCTTTACCCAAAGATGCAATACTATTCGTCGATACTGGTAACCCGATGTGTTGGGCTATCCACTATATGCAAGCGCGGACCCCCGACTCGTTTATCTGCCCATTCGGGCTGCTAACCATGGGTTACTCGACCGCCGCTGCAATAGGTGGTAAACTTGCCGCTCCCGATCGTCCAGTCGTTTCAGTGGTCGGCGATGGCTGCTTCCTCATGAACGGTATGGAAATCCAAACCGCCGTAAGTTATGACCTGCCTGTTGTGTGGATAGTGCAGAACAACGCTAAACTCGGCTTGGTTCATGAGTTCCAGCGGCTAAACCTAGGTGAAAAAACGGTTACTACTCGATTTAAGCGGATTGATGCCGCTAAAGTAGCCGAGGGCTTAGGCGCAAAAGGCTACACTATAGAGCGTCCAGGTGAACTAGAAGCGTTGCTGCCCAAAGTTATCGAAGAGAATAAGCCTGCGGTCATTGACTGCATCATTGCTGATGAAGTGCCGCCGCTTGCGCCGTTTGTTCAAGGGCTCAAGAACTTTTCTGCTCGCCTTGAGAATATGTAATTCTCCCTTCTTTCTTTTTGCAACCGAACCAATAGCTTTTGGGCGTTTTGCGGTTGAGGCCTTTGCTGTTGTCAAGTGTTATATAATTCCAGTGTTAACTTAGAGTTAATGATCTGTAATCTCAATGAAGATACCCAGCTTCTAATGAGACTAGGCTTAACCGAATTACAAGCAGAGGTATACCTTACCCTAGCAAGAATGGGTAAAGCAACACTAAAAAATCTCGCTTTAACCTCCGACATAGACCGCGCAAACGTACACCGAGTAATAACTAGCCTAATGAATCTTAATTTGGTCGAGAAAATCCTCTCAACCCCTACCGTTTTTAGAGCTCTACCCGTGGCTGAAGGCGCAAAGATGCTCCTTGACCAAAGAGAAAAAGAGCACAAAGAAATCACCGTAAGAACCCAAGAAATGCTGGAACGCTACAAACGAGTCAACTCCGACATCACCGATGATACTTCGGAATTTGTTCTGCTTCCTGACGGGTTCCTAACTAGGCATAAAGCCGCTGAGATGGTAAATTCTAACAGGAAAGCCATGGACGTCTTGGTTTACTGGTCAGACTTTAAGGATCAAACCGACGATGTCGTCTCCATATGGACCAAGCTTCTAGACAAGGGAATAAAACTCCGAGTGATCGTTTTTCTAAAAAACAACGAGCGGCTGCCCAGACAGGTTATGTGTCTATGTAAGTATCCTCTTTTTGAGATAAGAAAAGTTTCCACGCCGCCTAAGGCGACTATATCCATTGCCGATGGGAAAAAGGCGCTTCTTAGTATGACTCCCTCGCTTTCGCCTCGCGGAAAACCTAGTTTGTATGTAAATAATCATTGTATTGTGGGGTTGATTGAAGAGTATTTTGAGTTGACCTGGGGTCGCTCTAAGGGTATCAAAAGGAGTGCTCTATCGTCTTAGTATATTGACTGATTTTTTCCCAAACGGATAGGTGCTGTTGTTGTACCCTACAAACACAATGCGTTAAAACAAGAACCAATCGAACTTTAACCCACAAACATAGGAGAAAGAAAAAATTGAGAATTTTAGACTATAAAACTTGTTCTAAAAAAACAGGCGCAACCCTAATCATTGCAGTACTGCTACTGAGCATCGCTGTAACGCTAACCTCAATACCAGCCGCAACCGCACATGACCCTGGTTGGGACATACCTACCTATGCCTTCGTTAATGTCTCCCCAAACCCTGCGGGCGTAGGTCAACAATGCCTCTTGGTAGTCTGGCTTGACAAAATCCCAGACGGCGCTCTAGTAACCAACAACATCCGCTTCCATAACTTCAAATGCGTAATTACAGCCCCAGACGGAAAAACCGAAACCGTCACATGGGAAACAGTCACCGACACTACCTCATCAGCATACACAACATTCACCCCCACACAAGTCGGCACCTACACATTCAACTTTACCTTCCCCGGACAAAAATACACCGCCTATGAACACAACCCCAACTCTGCATTTGTAAACGACACCTACCTACCCAGCACCGCAACAACAACTCTGACAGTCCAAGAAGAACCAGTTTCTGGCGGAACCTTCACACCCCTGCCCACCGAATACTGGACAAGACCAATTGAAGGCCAAAATTCAAACTGGTACACAATCGGCTCAAACTACCTCTACCCGATGGGTGCAGCCTACAGCTTTGGATCAGTACGCTATCAACCTGACGGTACAGGCCCAGATAGCGCACACGTCATGTGGAGCAAAGAAATCACCTTAGGGGGCATCGTAGGAGGAAACAATGACTTCCAAGAACCAAACTCGCCCTCAGCCCAGACTGGAATCACCGGTACATCTTACTACACAGGCCTCTCATACGAAACCAAATTTAACAGTCCAATCATCATAAGCGGACGGTTATTCTACGGATTACCCCACAGCAACAACGGCGCAGGCGGCGGCTACATCTGTGTTGACCTTCGAACAGGCGAAGAAATCTGGCGACAAAACTACGCAGTAAACCCCACGTTTGGTGCGATCGTGAATTTTGACTCACCCAACCAGCACGGCGCAATAGCATACCTAATCGCAACCCAAACCATAAGCGGAGCTACAACATGGAGCATGTATGACCCAATAGACGGCACCTGGGTTTTCAACATAACCAATGTCCCCGCCGGAACAATGAGTTTCGGACCCAGCGGCGAACCACTAATATACCAAATCAACCTCGCAAACAAATGGCTAGCACTCTGGAACTTCACCAACGTCGTAAGCAACGGACCACTAAACGCATTAACAAGCAACGGATATCGACCAGTCAACCAAGTGTTTAACACACAACAGCGACAATCCTATTCGTGGAACGTAACGCTGCCAACCTTACCTACATCAGGCGCAGGCATAGGCTGGGCAATTAACGACGATTTGCTCCTCGGCTATGGAAATATGAGATCAAGCTTTGGGCAACCCACCTGGGGTGGCGCAGCAGCAGGTAACACAGCGGTCTATGGAACTGTATGGGCAGTCAGCCTCGAAGAAAGCTCCAGAGGACGGCTACTCTGGTCCAAAGACATACAAGTACCCGAAGGCAACGTCACAATGCAGCTAGGCACCGTTGACCCAATAAACCGCATGTTCTTTGTAAGCACCAAAGAAACCATGCAATGGTACGGCTTTAACCTAGACAACGGAAACCAAGTCTGGGGGCCAGTCAGTTACGCAAAACCATTCAACTATTACCCAACCATCGGCAGCGGCGGAGTCGCCCAAATCGGCTATGTAGCATACGGAAAACTCTACGTAGGCGGCTATGGCGGTGAAATCTTCGCCTACGACACCAAAACTGGCGAACTTGTTTGGTCCTATGGTGGCGGCGGACCGGGTAATAGCACAAACAGCGGAACTGAAACCTCCTGGGGTCTCTATCCAACCTTTATTGCAGCAATCTGCGACGACAAAGTCTACGTCTATAGCAACGAGCACTCACCCAACACACCACTATACCGAGACGAAAAAATACGTGCCCTCAACGCAACTACCGGCGAAGAAATCTTTACCTTAATGAGCTGGGCAGCAGTCGGCAACTTTGGCGACTGGGGCTTCCCAATCGCAGACGGACAAATAACCTACCTCAACGCTTACGACATGAAAGTCTACTCTCTAGGCAAAGGCCCAAGCGCCCTAACCGTAACAGCACCAGACATCGCAACAACCGTGGGCACACCCATCGTAATACGCGGCACAGTAACCGACATCGCAGCAGGCACCAAACAAAATGAGCAGGCGGCCCGCTTCCCCAACGGTGTCCCCGCAGTCTCTGACGAGAGCCAAGCAGCATGGATGGAATACGTCTACATGCAAAAAGCCAAACCAACCGACGTCACCGGCGTAACCGTCACACTTAATGTAATCGACGCTAACGGCAACTACCGCACAATCGGTACCACAACCACAGACTCAAGCGGCATGTTCAGCTACGCCTGGGCACCCGACATCGACGGACTATACACCGTAATCGCAACCTTTGAAGGCAGCAACTCTTACTACGGCTCCTCCTCGCGATCAAGCTTCTATGCAATGCCCGCACCCGAACCAGCAACATCCCAACCAACACAGCAACCCTCAGCAGCAGACCTGTACTTTGTTCCTGCAACCATAGCAATCGTGGTCTTGATTGTCATAGTGCTGGCGATGCTGGCATTTATGATGCTCAAAAAACCCTAAAGGGAAACAAGACTTTCCCTTCTTTTTTTGTATACTTATCTCTGTATCTACCTTTGATTTAGTCTACCAAAATTTGTATTCTAAAGACCAAACCTTTGATTTCAGAAAAATATGTGTCAAGGCTATCCCTATTTTAAGTAATAGAAGAAAGCGGACATGGATTCTGTGATAAGATGACATGAGTGGTCGCATGATTCTTGGGTCGCATTCTTGTGGAGGAGGATTGTATCTAACGCTTTATTACCTAAGCAATCCGCAGCAACAGGATAAAAAGGAAAATAAAACGTTAAATTAGAATGCCATAACTGTAATAGAGGTTAGCCAAATGGCTCGGCTAGAATTTGAATGTAGAAAATGCGGAAAAGTAACGCCTGCTGAACAGTATAAAATTAGTCGCTTTTGCTCTAGCTGCGGAACTTTACTTAATATCAGACCTCAACCGAAATATTGGCTTTTCCAATTTAACCCTTCAATATATAATTGGTTCGAGAGAATAAAAGAAGCAAAAGAACCTGAGCAGTGGCTGGTAAGTCAACATGTTAAATTGATTTCTAAAGGTGACTTTGTTGCAATTTGGAGTTCAGGGCAGAACGCGGGGATTTATGCGTTAGGTACGATACTGACCAATCCAGCAAAAAACCCTCTCACACCCAGCCAAGAAAAATACTTCCTTAACAAATGTGACACAGGCAAGTTTCAAGAAAGATCCAGCGCTTATGTGGAATATTTTAAAATTTACTTAGAGAAACCGCTTCTTCAAGAAGAGTGCAATAAAGATTGCATACTCTCAGGTATGCAAGTTATTAAGAATCCCCAAGGCACCAATTTCCGACTCACTGATGCACAATGGGACAGGATTCTGGAGTTAACAAACACAAAGTTGACTAATGGTTAACAAGCGCTCGACGAGTGGCAAGTTGGTTGGCGCCGGGGAAGGGATTCGAACCCCTGCGAGCACGAAGCCCACCAGCTATCCCGCCATTTTTATTCTGGCCGCCTTTCGATATGATCTCGAGGCTGGCGCGATAACCACTCCGCCACCCCGGCTCCGCATGTATGTTTGCGTTTCCCTCTAAAAGAGTTTTCACTCCCACACCGGGCTTTAGCCACCCAATCATACAAGGAGCCGTCTCTTTGGTAGGTTTCCGCTGGTTTGTTCTAAGTGCGGTTGAACCTGTGGTTGGTTCTATGTATAAGGGGGGGGTAGGTCGGCAGAGCAGCAGACGCATCCCCTATCAGGAAAGCAGAATGAGAATCAGCCCGGCGTAACATTAATTAGGTCAAGAGAAAATATTGCTACAACACAAGTGGGATTTGACCTTTATGGGTATGCGAAAAAAGAAACGTGATTCTGGTCCAATGCCGGCGGGGAGTGCAGGTTTGCTCCGCTTCTTTGAGGAGGAAACTGAGGGCGTTAAGGTTCGGCCAGAACTACTTATCGTCATGGCAGTGACTCTTATTGTGGTCTCTGTTGTAGCTAAAATCTTCCTCTAAAAAATTCTTTTGTTGTTTGTTTTATCTGCTGCTTCTTGATGGTGCAGCGGGGAGCACTTCGATTCTCTGTATACCTTTTAGGTTGAGGTATATGTCGCCTCGTTCTTCTCGGTTTGCGATTTGGGGTATGGGCTGGGCGAGGGTGGAGCGTAGAACGATTGCTTCAGCTTCACTTAGCCAAATCGCGGAGAGTTCCTGCGCAGCTGCCAGTAGGGTGCCTTCAAATCCGTAAGAGGGTTCTACGATGACTCGGATTCTTTTGCCCACATTTCGCTCAAGCATAAGGAAGATTGATGGGGGCAGTTCTTGATCGGGCATATTTTAGACTTCGGGAATACTAACATACGCCGCCTATGCATAAAACCGTTGCTCCTCTTAGCCATGGATGCTTCTGCGTGGCACGGAGCAAAACAGGTCCTAAAAGGCTTGTGTCTTTGCTGTTTCTGTGTTAAAACCTGAAGTTGCGCTGTTTATGTTTAAACTAAACATGTAATAAATGACAAGCCATAACTTAGCAATATTCTAATACTGCCCCCCAATTCCATAGTCAAGACCGAAAAATGCCCACCGAAGGCTCCCTAAACCACGCAATGGATCAAGCCAAAAAACACTACTCCTCACTCTTCTTCTTACCATCCTTCAAAAAATCGCTCCTTGGCAACATCGCCCTCACCACCATAGGCATAACCCTAAGTGCATATGCCCTCTTTCCCAGCATAAACAGCCTCCTACTAGGGCTTACCCTATTCACAGTAACCTTCACAACAGACCTGATCCTAAGCAAAGCCCTACTCAGAAACGATCCCATCTTTACCGTGCGCAGAACATCTGCCATGTCCTTCTACTGCTGGCTTCTGTGGCTAGCGTTTGCTGCATTGGGTGCCGTTTTCGGGTTTCTATTCGGCGGTATATTGTGGATAAAACTTGCCCTAATCGGATACGGGGCGGTTGTGACATTACGCATCATTGTATTATCCGCTACTTCCTACAGATCAAAGTGGCGCCAGCTAGCCTCGGCGCTGCTCCAACCCCTCCTCTGTGTGGCTGTGTTCTTGGTTTTTTGGTCAGCATCCTCATTTTCGATCATTCCACAGGTGCTCCCCTATGCCATCTTAACCCCTATAATCGCCTACGCCGCGGTTTACTTGTTTTTGCGATCTATCGATCAGCTAGGCAAATCATCCTATGGGTTGCCTGCGATGTCTTTTTTTCGGGCTTTCATACTTAACTGGGTAACAGACGCCAACGCGCCCTTAGAGAAGCATCTTGAAGAGGTAGGCCAAGACGCAGACATTTCTGTTAGCTTCATAAAATTCGACGCAGCAAAGCCCAAAGCAGCCTTCATCATGCCGCTGGTGCATCCGGGTCCCTTCAAGAACATAGGCAGCAGCCTACTTCCCTCCATGCTAAAACATGACTTCGAAAAAGAATACGGCTGTGACGCCTGCACGCCGCTGGGGATTTTGGGTCATGAGCTTGACTTAGCATCTCAAGCGCAAAACCGAAAAATCGTAGCCGAAGTCCTAAAACAAGCTAACCTCGCTGCCGCTCAATCCTTGGCTTCACCATTCGTTCGTTCCACCCAAGGCGACGCCATCGCTTCCTGCCAAGTCTTTGGTGACACGGCTTTGTTGTCTTTTTCGATAGCGCCTAAAACAACCGAGGACCTTCCCCAAGAACTGGGCCGCATAGTTGCTGAAGAGGCTAGGCGGGTTGGGCTTAAGCATGCTATGGCGGTTAATGCGCATAATGCTTTGGCGGACGATTCAGCGGATATGTCTGAGCATATGGATGAGCTTAAGCGGGCGGCGATTGGTTGCCTCAAAAAAGCCGTAGCGTTTGAGGCTAAGCCGTTTAAGGTTGGCTCGGCAACTGTTTATCCTGTTGAGTTTTCAGAGAAGATGGGTATGGGCGCAGGCGGCATAACTGCGATTGCGGTAGAGGTTGAGGCGCAAAAGACTGCTTATGTGGTTATTGACGGTAATAACATGGTGCCGCATCTGCGAGAGAAAATTTTGGATGCTTTGACCGATGCAGGGTTTGATGAGTGTGAAGTGTTTACTACCGATACTCATGCAGTAAGTGCCTTGGTAACGGGGCGACGCGGTTACCATCCAGTAGGCGAAGCCATGGACCACAACCTGCTAATCAAATACATTCTAGAAGCTGCAAAGAAAGCCGCCCAAACCTTGGACGCTGCAAAGTCGGGGTGCGTAGAGTTTGTGGTTCCAAAAGTGCGCGTGATAGGGGAAGAGCGCCTAAACTCTATCTCGATACTGGTCGACAAAGCCATAGTCAAAGCCAAAAAAGCCGCGCCCGCAGTGTTTGGTATCGAAGGCTTGCTTCTCGTTCTTTTACTGTTGCTATTCTAGGTTGGTTGGCGTTTTGGTTTGCGTTTCAGTTCGGTGCCGCAGACTTGGCATTCTTTGAATTTGGCGTCTGAGGGGTACTGTTTGTAGCATGCGGGGCAGTAGCGTATCCATTCCAGCTGCCGTTTGATGCCGTAGGTGGCTAGGGCGGTGGTTTCTATGCCTATTTGTTTGGCGACGTTTTGGATTGAATAGTCGTCGGTTACGATTTTGGGGGTGTAACCTTGTTCTTTGAGTTCTGCTGCTAATGAGAGGAGTTGCATGTCTGTCTCTGAGAGTTTGCATGCGTCGCCGGCTTTGGTGGCTTGCGCTTTGGCGGTTATGTCTTGGTTGGGTGTTTTGATTTTGACTTTGCCGCTTTCAACTGCTGTCTGGAACCGTAGTTTTATCATGCTGTTGCGAAGGATTTCCTGCTCAACCTTGGGTGTAGTAACCTGTTCATCGGCTGATGCAAAAGGATCATAGCCCGCAAGAAAAGCTGAGGTGTCAAGTACGGTGACTCTTTTGGGGTTGTTGCTCATTTTATTCTGTTCCTTTGAAGAGTAGCCGGTTGCGGAGTCGATCGTAAAAGTTGGATTCGAATCGGATGAATGAGGTTACGTTTTGGGATTTTGTTACGGTTATGGTGAGTTTGTCGGTGTCTATGGTTTTGCGGTAGTTGCCGTCGATTTGTATCAGCATTTTTTCGGGGCGTAGGACGTTGAAGGTTATGGCGGCGGTTGTGGGTAGGACAAGTGCGTGGAATACGGTTAGGGAGCAGATTGGGGTTAAGACGAAGGCGTCTACGTCGCTGTCAAGAACGGGTCCGCCTGCGGAGAGTGAGTATCCTGTGGAGCCGGTTTGGGTGCCCATGATGATGCCGTCTGCTTGGCATTTGAGGATGGGTTTGCCGTCTTTGCAGATTTCGCTGTAGAGGATTTTGGATGGTTCCCCGGTTGATATGACGACGTCGTTTAAGGCGTCGGGGAGGTGTTGTTTGCCTGCGGTTATGGCCATTTTGGTGGATTTTTCGACTCGGAAGTCGCCTTTTAGGATGCGTTCGATGGCTTGGTAGGTGTCTTGTGGTTCGACTTCGGTGAGGAATCCCCGTACTCCCATGTTGACGGCTAGGAGTGGCGTGTCAGGTTTGGGGATGTTTAGGGCTGCTCGCAGGATTGTGCCGTCTCCGCCGATTGTTATGATGAAGTCGGTTTTCATTTCTGTGAGTGGGATGAACTCTACGCTGCAGTCTACTTTGTCCTTTAAGGAGTCCTCTATGTAGACCTGTAAGCCCTTTTTTGCCAGAAACGTCGTGAGGTCTTCTGTGAATCGAAGCGCCTGTTTCTGGTCAAAGCGAGCAACTAAACCTGCACTTTTGAACACGTCTTGCACCAATAAGCTTGAAGTAATCTGGGATATTAACGTTCGCAGGTTGAGGTCGGTTTTGTTTGGATTGAGGAAAGTCTTCTGCTTTGCCGAGGGCCCCTCCCTTATATATAGACTCAGCATCCGTAGGATGGTGGCGGTGTAGGTTTGGGTGTTTGTTAGTTCCATGCGAAGGGAGCTGAGTGATTGAGGCTGGTTTTATTGTTGGCTGGGCAACTGTTTCGATAGAAACTGCCCTCTCAAGGTTCTCTAGGGTGTCTTGTTTGTGTGAAGCAATAAGCTGTTTTAATCTTACAAGGCGCAGAGCTTTTCTGCAAATTCGTTCCTTACCAGACGATAGCGCCGATTTGGTATGGCGATGGGTGGGTGGTTGCTGATGGTATAAACAGCTAGATAACCGTTGCTTCGGGGGTTTTTGCTGTTTGCGGCACTGTGATTGAACTTGAAATGTGCTGTTTTCAAGTTTTCAAGCTAAAATCAGCCATGACGCTATCTCAACATTCGCTGGGGAACCTTAATCTATATATGGCAGTTATGGGGAATTGCATTGTTAGATTCAAACGTGGTGTAATATATGAGCAAGCCAGTAGACGTCGGAGAATTGCGCGTTGGCGGCTACATGATAATCGACGGAGAACCGAGCCGCATCGTAGACATAGCCAAATCCAAACCAGGAAAACACGGCGCAGCAAAAGCAAGAATAGTTGCAATAGGCATTTTCGATAATCAAAAAAGACAGTTCGTCAAGTCAGTAGATGGCGGCGCAGAAGTTCCAATCATCGATAAACGTGCCGGCCAAGTATTCTCAGTTACTCCAAATGGCGTCCAAATTATGGATCTTGAGACCTTCGAGTACATCGATGCGCCTTTCCCAGATGAAGAAGACCTCAAAGCCAAACTAGCTCCAGGTGCCGAAATCGAGTACTGGAAAGTCATGGAAAGAGTAAAAATCGTTCGCACAAAATAGCTACGAACCATCTTTTTATCCACTATTTTCCCGAAAACTTTTCTGTTTTCAATGAACCGCAAGCATGCCTGATTTGTCATTAGGTAACTTGACTGGTGGAAAGACTCTCGCTTAGTTGGGTCGGGGACTTAGCTTCTCAATAAAATCAACAATATGTTCATACTCTTGCATGTATTCTTTGCCTTTGTTAGTTACTTTTAGCGTTTTTCCCTTTTCTATAAAATCTAGTGCGCGTAACTCGGAAAGATACTTTTTCAACCGGTCAAACGGCACATCGATCTGAACTTGAATGTGGT
>JBLNCY010000005.1:0-12974 GCA_050261115.1 Methanocella sp. | reverse complement strand
TCTTGCCCATAGAACGTGTGCAGTTTCAGGTGCATCATCATTATACAGAGCAACAGAGTTATCTGGTCTAGCAACCCAGTTACCTGAGATACTATACCACTCTCTGAGTTGTGGGTCAATTGGTCTACTCCAATACTCTGATGGCAAGGAGTGGCCTGGATAGAATGGACTTGGCTCTTCAGTTACGGTAAATGTGCTGGTTGCGTTGCTTGCTAGCATGATTGTTCCTTTGGGAATTACCATGCCGTTTCTTTCGTTTACGATGGTGTCGACTGGCATTTCCTGTTCTGGGAAGATTGTTGTTACGGTGTAGGTGCCGACTTGGTCTGGTGTGAACAAAGTATATGTTGAGCCTGTGGAGTCAGTTGTGAATGGGCCTAGTTCTTGGGTTTTTCCATCAGGTGCTACCACCTTGATTTTGATGCCGGTCCATCCATAAGCCTGTGATTGTAGTGCTTCAGTGATACCGCATTTGAGTAGTGTCTGTTCCCCGAGACCGATTGAGTTGGGGATAGCGTCAGAAATGGCGTAGGTTTTCATCGTTGCTTGTGCGCTTACATTAATTGCTCCTTGTAAAGTGGCGAGCGTTCCAATGAGGAAAGCTACCACTAATAAGGTCGCAAATACTTTTTTATGCATTCTTTCTTCTCCTAAATTGGTAATACATAGGGTTGGCTTGTAAGTACTTAAGCATTTTGTAACTTCTGCATATACTGCCAGTTATACCATACAGTGAACCCACAAATGATACAAACAATCAGCAACAAATTGCCAAAAAACAACCCCCAAAACAACGTGCCGTAAAATAGGCGCTTAACCGATTAACCTCTCACAACCCTGTTTCGACCAAAACGTAAAGCCCAGATTAGGGAATCTCGGTCAAATTATCTCTCAACGCCAACCACCGCTTAAACTCCAACCCCGTACACTTCCCCTTCCCAAGCCAGTTATCCCCATACTTCTGTCTAAGCTTCTCATCATAAGACTGAAAAGTCTCGCATTCACTCACTTCAACGCTGTCTCTCTTCTTTTTCACTGCTTAGACGCCTCATTGACTGTAGTGTATACCTCCTAAGTTAAGCTTAACTGTATACAGTACCCCTGTGGTTAGTCTTTAAATTTTAGAATCGTTTTGCGCCAACTTTAGCAACCAAGCCATACAGAAACGAAGTTTCTTTCTAAAAGAGACATACGTTTAAGCAGTGCTCACAATGCGCAGGCAGAGTCAAACGATTAAATAGTCTATCAAGCCATAGTGAGCTATTTAGTAATTGATTCATTGGCTCTAACTGGGTGAATATATTATGTCGGGTGAAGGTAATACAAAAAGTAAATTGACAGGATGGGTGGATATGCACACGCATCCCATGGTAAACCTTGCGTTTGGTGGAAAATTAATTCATGGAGGTCCTGACGTGGGATCGCTACTGCCGGCGGATAATCACTGCCGAAAGAATGTTCGTGCCGAAAGCATGGAGCATGCATTGTGTGATGACCGCTCAACTCATGCGGGGTATGGTATGTTTGATAACCCTTGTGGTGATACCATTCGACAGTCTGTCATCGACGCTTTGCAAGAGGAAAACAAGGCCTATAAGACTCCTGACGGCGCGAAAGGGGCACGATTTTCAAGATTGGCCAAGATGGGACGATATCACCCATCAGAAGATGTGGATTGACTGGATTGAACGAGCATATTTAGGGGGCTTGCGAGTTTTAGTTGCGCTTGCCGTCAATAATCAGACCCTTGCTGCAGCTGTCTCAGGGCCTGGGGATGGACCAACAGATGATAAAGGTTCGGGTGACTTGCAGATTGAGGAGATCAAGGCCTTTGTGGGTCGTCATTCAGATTTTATGGAAGTTGCCTATAGCCCTAAGGATCTTCGAAGAATCGTTCAAGGCAACAAACTTGGTGTTGTGCTTGGCATTGAGTTGGATGCGTTTGGGAATTTTCATAAGGGAAAACCCCCGTCGATCTCGAAGGTAAGACAGGAACTCAGGCGGCTGTTCGGTATGGGGGTGCGGTACATTTTCCCCATTCACTCCATTGATAACAAGCTTGGAGGCACCGCTGTGTATGAGGGCGCTTTTAACATGTCAAACTACAGGGAGTACGGTGCATTTTGGTCGCTTGAGTGCTCCAGTCCTGAGGATAAAATCACATACCAATACACTAAGAATGGGTTTGATGTCGCTGTAGCATTGGTAAAAGCCACCAAATTAGGCATTGATATTTTCCGTGAGCCGCCTACACCACCCCAATGTAGTTCTGGCATTGGACATGTGAACTCGAAGTCTCTCACGTCGTTGGGTAAAAAGGCGCTCAAGGAGATGATGAAACTTGGCCTGATAATCGACATTGACCATATGTCTCAGAAGGCAGCTAACCTATCGTTGGAGTTGGCGGAGGCTTTTTGCAGCAAGCAAGGTGGTTATCCACTGAACTCTGGGCATAATGGACCAAGATCCCATGCGCCTCAAGCCTCAAATGAGAATCAACGAACCGATGAACAACTGCAAAGGATCGCAAATCTCGGAGGCATGCTAGGGCTAGGTGTAGCTGAAACAACTCCCCAAGCGTTCATATCTGCCTATACAGCGGCTTTGAACGGCATGAAGGGGCGATCTGTTGGGTTTGGAACAGACATTAACGGACTTGTTAAGGGTCCAGTGCCGATGCCGGGTTTGGTAACCTACGACAGCACTTTTACCAAATGCAAAACGGGTAACAAGGAATGGGATTACGGCAGTGATGGCGTTGCCCATTATGGAATGTTACCCGATTTTCTGCAGGCAATCAAAGCGTGTGCCAATGGGGAAACTGTGTGTGAGGCGCTCAATGGCAGTGCTAATGTGTTTGTGGAAATGTGGGAGAGATGTGAAGCTCTGAGTAGATTGGATCAAAGTAAGCGCTGTCTAAAGCCACGTGAAGGTCATGGACATGAGGGTGAGCCTTGCCAATGCCTACTTGGTTCGGATGGAGTATGCCAATATCACGGGTAGTCTTGGCTTCTCTAAGCGAGGTGGTCAGGAGCTCCTTTTTTTCCTGATCGCATTTGTATGAACTAAACTCAAAGGAGGGCGGGAGAGAATTTTTTTCTCCTTTGAGCCTCACCGTTTGCTGGCTATTGGGTGGAGCTATTTTTTTTTTATGTGCTGTATCCGAGTATTTGTTTGCTTTCACGCCCAACTTCATACATGACTTCTATCTGACCGTAAAGGTCGTCAGCATTCAGTACAGCTGCAGAAATGACTATAGCTATGTCGTTTTCCTTATCATAACGCATAACTGTCATGTAACCGGCGTGTGCGCCGTTATGGCCAAAACCGAGGCCCTCGGCGTATTCGGTGCCTAAGCCGTAAACTTTGTGTTCTTCGCCTGTGGGTTTGACGTCAGTCATTTGAGCCACTAGGTCATTGTTGATGCCTGCTTGACCGCTGTAGAGGAGTTTTGCCCACTTGCACAAATCGTCGGCAGTGGTGATAACGTTTCCTTCAGCCATATGTGGCGACATATTGTCTTGGGTTGTTTCGTAGAGTTCTCCTCCAATGTAGGTGTAGCCCTTTGCGTAAGGTGCTGGCAGTTGGAGGTCGTTTCCGAGGGAGGGGAAAGAAGTGTCTTCTAATCCGTTTGGCTGCAGTAGCCGCTGCTCAACAAAGGTTGGGTAACTCATGCCTGAAACGCGCTCGATTATTTTTCCAAGAATAGAGTATCCTGTGTTGCTGTAGTGGTAGCCTTCGTTAGGTGCGAAGTAGGCTAGCTGGTTGGTTGCTACTACGCCGACTAACTCGTCAAAAGTAAAGTTATGTTCAGGTGCGCTGTCTTTGATGTAGTCCGTATAGGTTACTCCTGCGTATGGAGCTGAAACGTTCTGTGGAATAGGGCTGTTGCTTACATCAAAGACGCCTGCTGTGTGCCCTAAAAGTTGACGGATCGTAATATCCTCTTTATAGGGAATAGCGTAGTCGGCAGAGGTTGGGACATAGGGTATGTCTTTTCCGGGGATTGTTTGAGTTATTTTGTCATCAATATTTAGTTGGCCCTCCTGATGGAGGAGCATGATTGCTGCAGCCGTAAACGTTTTAGTCGTGCTGGCACCTCGAAAATGAACATTGCCTCCCATGCTATCTTGACTTGTGGTGACATAAAAGTCACCTTTAGGGGAGATTATACGTATGGACAATGAGCCGTTAAACGCAGGGTTATCGGCGGCATATTCTGCCCATTTTTCGTCCATCATGGACTTTATTTGCTTTGAATAATCCGGTCGGTTGATAAATGAAGCATATAATGCTCCAGTTAGAAGTAAAGCTACAATAATAATCGCTATTGCGGCAGCAAGCGTTTTTTTCATAGTGATCGCTTGCTTGATACAAATGTCCAAGCTTTCCTTTTAACCTTTTTTTAATAAACGCCGAACCGCAAAACCTAGCGCCAGTTAGACACCAATGGCGGCTATATTTGGCTTTAAACCTAAAACGCCTGCGAAGAAATGGCAGTTAAAAATTGGCTGCCTTAGCTTTTGAAAGGTTTCCTATGCATTATTTAATTAGGCTTTGCAAGATGAAGTGTGCTGCTTTTTTATCTAATGGTTCGTTCCCGTTTCCGCATTTGGGCGAGTATATGCATGAGGGGCAGCCTTCTTTGCATTCGCAGGTTTCAATCAACTTTAACGTTTTTTCTAGTAGCGGTTTTATGTTTGAGTAGAGGTTTTCTGAGATACCAATTCCTCCCTCAAAGCCATCGTAGATGAAAATTGTTGGTTTTCCTGTGTCCATATGTTTGGCTGTTGACATTCCGCCTATATCCCATCGGTCACACATTGCAAACATTGGTGCAATCGCAATGATGGCGTGTTCAACGGCATGCAATCCCCCCTCGAAATTCAAGCCCTTATCTTCTATTTCTTCTTGGATCTGTTCAGGAATAATAAACCACATACCTACCGTTGAGAAAGATGAAGAGGGTAAATCAAGCGTATGTTTTTTGATAACCACATCGTTGGATTTTACAACGTACGAAGGATAGTTTTCGGTTATTGTTAATTCGCCCAATGCCGTTTTGAGGTCTTTTTGTTTTTCCTCTAATGTTTTCTTGATTGCTACTTCGACGGTTTTTTGGGTTTCAGTGTAATAGTTGGCGCTCTCTTGACGAACTGTTGCAGTGCAATTGTTGAGGTCCAGTTCTAGTGAGCGGTAGGTTTCGCCTTGATGCAGCAAGATTGCGCCCTCATGGGTTTCCTCGTAAGCCTTGTTTAAGGGAAGCGTTTCGAGAATGCGTCCATTGCAGAGTACATTCACGGTTTTTCCGCTTATACTTTCAAGGTTGACAATCATGGTTGCCCTTTCTGCTCCGACGTAGGTCCAGCCTTGAGTTGTCTTTTTCAATAGGGCTTTTTGTGCGAGGGCTTGAACGCTTTCTATGAAGAGTTCGGGAAAGAATTTTTGGTCGGAATCGTTAAGGGGCAACTCGTCAGCTGCACACATAATGTGGCCTGAAGTAATTTGTCGATTGTGCAGGTTAATGATTGCTTGCTCATGAGGTCTATCAAAGAAGTCTTGTGGGTGCTTCATAAAATATTGGTCAAGAGGATTTTGGAAAGCAACTAAAGTTACGGTTGAATCGTTTTTGCTTCTACCCGCACGGCCGGCTTGCTGCCATGTAGATATGATTGTTCCAGGATAGCCTGAAATTATCACTGAATCCAAAGAACCTATGTCGATACCAAGCTCTAATGCATTTGTTGAAACCAAACCGATTAAGTCCTTGTTTTTTAGGCGATTCTCTATGTCACGTCGTTCCTGAGCAAGGTAGCCTGCCCTGTAGGCAGTTACTGAACCGTATAACTTGGGATTTCTTCGTCTTAGGTCTTCTTTAGTCCATCGCGTTATAAGCTCGGCCATTTGTCGTGAGGTTGTAAAGCATAGGGTTTGCAAGTTTTTCATAACGCTTACGGTTAGTAGGTCTTTGGTTTCTTGGTGGGTTGATCGGCGAATTGTTTTTTGTGGATTAATGAAGGGAGGATTCCAAAATACGAATGTTTTTTTACCTCTTGGGGAGCCATCGTTTGAGACTATTTCGAAGTCTTTTCCGGTTAGTTTCTTTGCGTGCTCCTGAGGGTTAGCTATAGTTGCTGATGAGAGTATGATCTGGGGGTCTGCATGATAAAAATGGCAGATTCTTAATAGTCTTCGCAGAACCATGGCTACGTTTGAGCCAAAAACGCCCCGGTAAACATGCGCTTCATCAAGAACTATGTAGCGTAGGTTCTGGAAAAAAGACCGCCAGAGCTTATGCCAGGGCAGGTACAGGTGCAAACCATAAGGGTTAGTCAATATTATTCTCGAGTTTTCCCGTATGTATTGGCGCTGCTCTTTTGGTGTGTCGCCATCATAAACGTTAGAATCTGCTTTTATACCGGTGCCCTGCTCGATTTCCTGTAAAACTTTGAGCTGATCATTCGTTAATGCTTTTGAGGGGTAAATGTAGAGTGCCGTCGCTTTCCTATCGGTTGCGAGGCTATCAAATACTGGGATGTTGAATGCTAAGGTTTTTCCTGAAGCCGTGTGGGTGTTGATAATTACGTTTTTGCCCTGCCGCGCCTTGTTAATGGCTTCCGCCTGATGGGAATAGAACCTGATTTTCTTGTTCTGCAAGAAAGCGCTAATGTTTTTCGGAAGGGGCTTCTCCAGTTCCCCATAGCATGCTTCCTGCGCCGGAATTATTTGGGTGTGTGCAATAGGGCTTTGTGGGGCCTGAACTTTCTGTGGGGGCGGTTCTTTTTTTGTAGTGTTTACTGGTTTAGTTTGTGGCGGTTTGACTGGGGCTGGCTTGAAATTGTTTGGTCTGCTGCCGGGTGTGAGGAAGGTGCCGCATTCTTTGCAGAATAAGCTCTGGGAGTATTCCTGATATGAGTGGGTTCTGCCACATTTTTTGCAGTAGTAAGAAGGCGGCAACTTTTTCCAGCTACAATTACTTTGTTATTATAAAAGCGCTATTGCAGAAATCTGCTTTTTATATGTTCCAGTACTGGTGTGGGCGTTTGCACTGGCGGTCTGTTCTTGGAAGAGGGTTGCAGTGGTTTTTCAGTTGGAAGACATTGGCAGCTACCCCTTTACATTGGCAAGAGCTTCTTTTCTTAATTTTCAGTCGCTCAATTGCCGTACAGTTAAGTTCAACAGATAGAGCGGGCATTAACTTCTTTAATAGCTGGCTTTAACATGAAGTTACTATTGCCTAAAGGAGTCATCAAACATGGAATTCTTTGACCTAATGTGTATATCGCACCGCTACATGGAACTACTCGATCCAACTACACCAGAAAAAATCGTCCAACTCGGCAAACTACTCAAGCTAAAAAAAGGCAGTCGAGTCATCGATTTCGGTTGCGGCTGCGCTGAATCTCTCATTCTCTGGGCCGAGAAATTCGATATCATCGGTGTCGGCATAGACATATCAAGGGATTTCTGTAATCGAGCGAAAGATAAGCTGGCTACGAAAGGGTTATCGGGGCAAATCGAAATCGTATGCTCCCCGGCCTCTGACTACACGTTCGAAGAAGGCTCGTTTGATGCTGCAACATGTATCGGAGCAACTTTTGCTTTCGGCGGCTTCCAGCAGACAATAAAAGCGATGAAGCGAGCCGTGGACCAGAATGGACGTTTAGGCATCGGCGAAACCCATTGGCTTAGCAATCAAGTACATCCGCAATATGCCCAAAAACAGGCAAGCACCTACACGGAACCAGAATTGGCAGAGTTTACCCGAAAAGAAGGCTTTGAACTCGAATACATCATCCGTTCCAGTCGCGATGACTGGGACCGATACGTTTCCGATAGTTGGTATGGACTGATACGTTGGCTGGAAGAAAACCCCATGCACCCTGACCGCGAACAGGTTTTCAAGTTCTTCCGCGCTGACCAAGATGACTATTTACAGTTCCAAAGTCAATATATGGGCTGGGCATTGTACTGCCTTGCGCCCATGAAATCGCATCTGCCGGGCAGCCAATTATAAACATTTAACAAGCCGCTTTTTAGTTGCCTCGAATCGCGGATGAAGTTCGCGCAGGGATGGGATTTGAACCTTTAACGGCGAAGAGGCAGCCCCCGCTGACCAATTAGTGGAGATCCCTCGCTTATTCGCTCTATGCAGCAATTCCCTTTAACCCACTTAAGGATATCACAAAACATAAAGCGCAAGAGTGGCAAATCATTGCTACTTCTAAGCACTATTCTTGGGAAACATATGTCAAGCGCTGCTCTATCAGTCGGAGAAACTAACACTTACTGAAAAAAAAATATTTTTTTTAAAAAAATGTTAAGACATGAGAGAAATATTCACACACCGAATAAAAACTCAGAAATGAGCAAAATATCTAACCAAGCCATCAGCCAAAAAGAAAGCTTCTTTTTTAAAAGCGACTTGTATTATCCTCTGTTTAATCAACTGATTAAACATTGGGCTTTTTTGGCTATTTTTAAGACTTAAATAATGGTCTGATTACTCAAGGGCTTGGTGCATAATGACTGAATCAATAACTAAGGCTGATATGACTAAAGCATGGCTGTTGTCGTTTGAATCTGGTAAGCGGTTCAATAACAGTAACTGAAAGACAGCCAACAAACCGCACTAAACTACACTAACAGCCTTTTCAACTACTGCCAGTATCTCAATAAAAAAGACATTCTAAGCGGTTCTTTAGAAATCCTAACTTAGATGAATTGCTAAGCTTCAAGCCTAAGCAGAGAGAAATAGCTAAAAACGAAAATCTTGATGAGGATAAAGGCGATAAGCTGTTAATCAGCTACATAGCGGATGAATCAGTGCCTTACACAATCCGCAAGACCACTGCTGTTTCTGTCAGAAGTTCTATGCTTCCAACATGAGAGAGTTGCATAAGGAAACTGCAAGAACTTTTATCACTGAAAAGAAACGCATCAAGGAACAGAAAAGCCCATCCCTGAAAGACTGCATTGAAATTGAAAAAGCCATGACTAACGCAAGGGACAGGTTTTTTGTTTGGTTGCTTGAATCTTCCCCAGTCAGAGTTTAAAACTGAATTGGGAAGACTTGAAACCAACAGGCGACAGCCAAGTTCCATTATGGTTTGAGATTTCAGCTGAGAACCTTAAGGACATAGAAAAGGCAAATATGCTAAAGCCCATCATGTAGGCTTCTTACATTCTTATGCAGTGGAGAAATTAGAAGCGTATAAGCTGGAATTAGCAAATTTAGGACTGCCATGTGACGGAAAAACTCCGCTGTTTGTTGAATATAAAAAGAACGTTTGCGGTAGCGAAAAAGGCAAGCAGAAACAAACCTTTAACGCTGTCTTAAAGAATGCTTGCATTTCAGCGTTTGGCAAGGATGCAACTGATAAGAACTATTACCCACATGATTTCAGAGACTTACTAAGCAGTATTTTGGGTTTCTAGAATAAAACGCTTGAAAGTGCCACGCTCCTCCTCTCAAAAATCAGGGCGCTGAAAAAACCATTGGGTTTCCTGAGAATTTATAAATGATTGTTCGAAGAGGCTTACCTAAAAAATTCCCAAGCTAAAAATTGTTTGCTGCTTTTCCGATTTAAATAGGTTGATTTGTAGACTTATTGCTTTTTCTTTTCTTTCGCCAATTGGGCAAATAAAAAGTGATTCCTGCAAAAATAATTGAAGAAACAAAAAGGACAGCTATAGTCTCAACAAAAAGTAACGAATCCCAATTCTTACCGAGTTCGCCTATTAACACTCCGCCAACAGCACCTAACACCGAAGCTAAAAATAATTTGATTGCTTCCCATGCGGTAGAATAATCATTTTTGCTTTCATTTGGCTTCTCAAGGCTCACATGAAGTTTTTCATGAAGTTTCTCATAAGCGGCTTTATTTCTGGTAAACGCTTCTATGTTATCAATAACAGCTTGAACCTTTTGTTCCTCTTTGGTCAGTTCAGCCATTTTTATCTCAAGTGTGTTGTTTTAAGCAACCGCTTAAAAGGATTGTCTTTAGATTCAACATCCAAATGTTACTTGGGATAAGTAACTTGATTCTTACATTAAAAAGTCCTTTGTCATTATATCCTGTCCAGCGGCGGCATAAACATAAATTTCACCTAAGCCGTATCTTGTTGTTCCGTCACTATTATTTCCCCGAACTTCATATGTATGTCCATTTTCCAAAGTTATACTGTATGAGCTACGATATGTTCCATACATTATACCTGAATATTGTGCCCCTGTCGCCTTATCAACGAATACAATATTTTGGAAATTACTATATCCATTACTATTTACCAAAATGCCACTGAACGTTCCTGAGACATGGACTTCAGCACTCAATACCGAAACAGTATAAGTTACAGTATGAGTTATTTCGCCGTCAGAAGCAGAAACCGTCACCTGATAAATATTTGTGGGCGTTGAAGCAGACACTTGCATTGTTAGAATACTTGAAAAATCTGGTACACGTGAAGACGGTAAGAAACTACATTTTATTCCACTTGAACCTGAATCACCGTTTAGGCTAACTGCAAGAGGTTCGCCATCAATTCCTTGTATATAGACTTGTGTTTGGATTTGATTTCCTTGAGTCACTGTGCCGTGTGTATCTCCTAAAGATATTTTAAAGTTGGCTGGTCGCAAGGTTGGTATTGGCGTATTTGTTGTATTGGAGGGCAAATCTGTTGGGCTTTGATTTGGATTCGAAGATTTAATCGCTGAGATAATATTTGGACTTTGCCAAATTAAGACTATACTAATTAGAACCACAGCAACGCCAATTTCCCAAGACTTTCTTGACATTTGACTTACCGAACCCTCTTGAATTAATCAATTTTTAAGCTTTTCCATCGCTAACTAAGGTTGTTCTATCCAGAAAATGCCTTACACTCTTGCATCGTAATATAGGGCAAGAGTGGAGAGGGATTGGACAGAGACATAGATCAACTCAAAGCATGGATCATAAAAAAGAAACTACAAGGATGGTCCGTCACTGACATATGTGCCTCAGTTCAGATAAGCAGAGACATGTTCTACCGTTGGTGGAACCGCTACCAGACCCAAGGATGGGAAGGGCTAAAAGAAAAACCCAAAGGACGCCCATGTGGACCTCAGCTCGATGAACCTATAAAAGAGAAAATTATCAAACTAAGGAAACGCTACGAGTGGGGACCCAAAAAGATAGCAGGCGACCTAAACCACAAAGACATATACGTTGATCATCATCAAGTATATGCTGTAATCTGCCAGGCGGGATTGAACCATCCCATATCAGCTCCAAGAAAGACTTGGGGAACAAAGCGTTTTGAGAGAGCACACAACAATAGCCTCTGGCAGGCGGATTTCAAGCTGTGTGATGATGATTTTTGGATGATCAGCTACCAAGATGACCATTCACGCTTCATCACCGGCTCGGTTAAGATTTGGAGTCCGACTGGTGAGAGCGCTATTATGCTGCTAAATAGGGCTGTTAAGCGGTTTGGTGTGCCTGGTCAGATTTTAACGGATCAGGGTACGCAGTTTAAGCCTGCAAGGGGTGGGACCTCTGCTTTTAGGCTTCACTGCATGAAGTTGGGTATTGAGCACATCACTGCCAGTGTCCGCAGACCGACTACTTGCGGCAAGATTGAGGCGTTTCATAAAGCTTACCAGATAGAAGCTCATTTGTTTCAAACGCATTGGAGTTTTATTCGTTACTATAACTATACTCGACCGCATGAGGGAATAGGCTATTTAACCCCTGCTGAAATATACCTAAAACAGAAAGTGTAAGGCTATTTTAGGATAGAACAATCGCTAACTAAGTTAGAAAATTAATAAAGTGCAGTTTGGCTCTGAAAATCAATGAGTTTGAGTTCTTTTTGTTTGGTTATAAGCTTGATTGTTTTCAGGACTTTTTCATTCTGTAACTCACTTTTTTGTATAAGCAACATTGCTTTCCCATAACTGTCTTCAACCGTTGGCTTTAGATTCATACCCCATAACTCTTTAAGCAAAGAAGGCACTTCACTGTACTCCAATATCGGCACCAACTAAAACCAGATGATTCTTAAAGAAGTTAAGTTTTGCTATCGCAAAGTTCCTTCCTTAATATTTTTGCCACCAATGACGCTTTCTTGGAAGAGTAAATAGGACATAACTATCTTGAAAACAGTCTTTAGATAAATTGCAGGTTTTTGAAAGATTATATTTCTTTATTTCAACCAAATAATTCCCCAAAGGAACTGTTGTAACTGAATTTCCATACTTACTACTTACTATTGTCTTAAATTTCTGGTTTGAATTGCCAATAGAACTAATCCTAATTTTTATATTGCCTATTTGTTTATTGTCTGGGTCAACTACCTTCACAGATATTCTCGGAAGCGTAAACTTGACATTACAGTTTTTCGATATATCGCAATTTCTCGAAAGATTATAATCTCTTACTTCAACCAAATAATGCCCCATAGGAACTTTTATTGTAGAATCCTCAAAATTATTGCTAACAATTGTTCTAAACTTCTTGTTTAAAGCATCAGTGGCAGAAATCTGTATTTCTATATTATCTATTGGTTTGTTATCTGGGTCAACCACCTTTGCCGACAGCAAGAAACTGGGTTTTGTAAAGGTTATTGTCGAATGCCATTTTAATTTAAAAGAGTTCGTCAAACGATATTTATCCAATTCAGCTATGTAAGAGCCTTCTTGAAGTTTTAGTCCAATAACGCCTAAATCGTTGGTAATCACGGTATCGATTAATTGTTTTTGATGAGCTTTTTCTTGTCTGTATATTTTTACTACTTCATTTGCTAATGGGCTATTCTCCTCATCCTTTACGTCTATACCAACAAAAAAATTAGGCAAAATAATTTTATTTTGTTCTCGAAGTTGCAGTTGCTTTTTTAGGAATGTTTCAAATTCGTGTGGTAAATTAAAAGGCAAAGACTTACCACTATACTCGATGAAATAGTGATTTAATTTAAAAGAAAAATAATTG
>JBLNCY010000004.1:0-36367 GCA_050261115.1 Methanocella sp. | reverse complement strand
TCTTCAGGTCTCACCGGCTTAGACAAGTAAGCATCTACCCCTTTATCCTGAGCCGCCAATCCCGAAACCAACGAAGGAAACCCCGTTAACATAATTATTACCGCTCTTCCGAAATCCGCTCGAGATAGAACATCGATACCATCCATATCTGGAAGCTTTAAATCGATCAAAACTGCGTCATAAGGCTGGGTTTTGGCTTTTTCTATTGCTTCTTTACCCGTTTCTGCCGTATGTGCAATAAACCCATTTCGATCAAGAACCCGAACCGTTGACGTAAGAACCGACTTGTCGTCGTCAACAACTAAAATGTGTTTTGGCTTAGTGGTCATAGATTCATTTTTTGTTTCCATCAAAAAAGTCCTCTCACTAAATACAATGGACAGACAGAAATATAGATGATTCTAATCCCAATGTAGCGTACCCTTAACCTTTTAAACACATCCGTCAGTTGTACATACAGGCTACGGGCACACCCATGGCGGATAAACGCAAAGGCGCAGTTCAAATACGCTTTGAAATACTAGAATACCTTTTCTTCGCTAACAAAATTCAGCTGCGTACCCATGTCTGGCGAAAAGCTACCGACGCCTCATACGACGACTTCCTAAAACACCTCCTATACCTCAAAGACAAAGGCTTCATAAACGAAACTGCCGAAGGTCATATATTAATCACAGCCCAAGGACGCAAGATCTACACAAGCCTCCGAGATGCTCTACCCTCACTAATGTAGCCTTCACCACTGGTGAACTACCTATATAACATTAACAAGGAAAGAAAACGTGATGACAAAAAAAGAAACAGACCCACTGTATCCCGTAAGGACAATACATGAGTTCCTTCACCAAGTGGAACAAGAAACCAACCGATTCAAGCGGGGCGCGATAATAAGCATCCTGATATCTGTGTTTATGTTGGTTCTGATTTTTTTTGTTTCATATGCGTTGATTCCCCGGGGCTACTCGGTTAGCGGTATCATCTTAATAGCTGTTTTAGCGGGTCTGCTCGTTTACAGCATTTACCTTATGAGTTTTCAGTACCGCTTCTTCCGAAAATGGGAAAAACGGCTAAACCAGCTAGCAAGCATCGAAGAGAAACTAATGCCCGACTTATCCGACGATAAATCTGCATAAGTCCTCTTTTTTTATTCACCTTTGGTGTATAGCTTTAGTGCGGCACAGTTTATACATCGAAGCCCCAAAAGTGGCTTGTGAAACAACATGAACACAATCAGAGTAGCCACGGAAAAACAATCTTCAACCTCAAATTCTTTTAAACGGGGGTTGCAGTTTTGAAGTTTTGGCCCCAAAAAAGGTGGAAAAAAATCTTGCTAACCACCCTTCTCATAACAATAGCTGTCATCGGCGGCCTTTTCGCATACCTTGAATACAGCGTATACAGAGAAACCACAACTCCAACAAAGGTACTAAACGCAGAAGGTTCGAAAACCGCCCTAGTAATCTATCACCCCGGTCTAACTGACTACGCGGAAAACATAACCAATACTTATGCAGAAGCCCTTGCGGCAAATGGCTGGCGTGTCGAAGTTGCAACCGCAAGCCCACAAGCCCCAACCGACCTCACCAAATATTCTCTCTTAGTCTTAAGCTGGGCAATCTATGACTTTAACCCGGCGCCCACCATAACCGACCATATTCACCGCGTAGGAAACCTAAACGGTATAAACACCGTTGTCATAGTACTAGGTGGAGGCTTAGACCCCTTTAACGTCAAAGAAGCCATGACCAAAACTATCGAGGACGCCAACGGCAACATCAGCCAAGTGTTAACGTCTTACAGGAGCAACCGGAACTTTAATCAACTTCAAGACGAAGCCGCCAAATTAACGCCATAAAGGATATGTCATGAACAAAAAAGCACTAGTTCCCTCAAGCATCAGTTCGCTGCGACTTGCAGCCCTGCCCCTTTTCCTCTATTACTACAGTACAGCTAACCCCGTCGCTTGCATACTGATTTTTGGTTTGGCACAAATTACCGATTTAATCGACGGATTTGTTGCACGCAAACTTGGGGTAGCCTCGAAAACAGGCGCCTACTTTGACGCCATAGTCGACTTCACATTTATAACGGGTATATTTGCCGCTTTTACTTTAAGCGGTTACTACCCTGTTTGGGTAATGCTGCTTATCGTCGCATCCTTCGGCCAATTTATCGTATTAAGTTGCTATACAAAGAAGCTCTATGATCCAGTGGGCAGATACATCGGAAGTGTACTGTACATCGCAATAGGCTTAACACTACTCTCGCCAACCCCGATAATATTTGCATTGGTCGAAGTTGGCTTCCCATCGTTTGCGTTAATCTCTTTTGTCACCCACGCCATAGGCCTAGTCGCTAACTACCGCAAAACCCTGCTGTTACGAAAGGCTAAGCTGCAAATATCCTCGACGGCAGATAACATAACCCCTTAGGTAAGGCATTAGAGCTTATTTTTGTTTTTAGCATTCAATAGAAGCGCGGAGGCCAAAGCGGCAGCGAGCACTAACAGGCCAATCGCAAACATTGGAACCGCCGGGTTATCACTTGTGTATTCTAGTTTTGCTAGCCAAACCGCCTGATCCTTAGACGCTACCATAATATAGCCGCCGTTAGAGGCGGTTATGGTGTTAAAATTCGATTCCAAACCCCACGACAAAGACACACCTGGAATCGTAGTATTCCAAATAGTTAGCCCAGCTCTATCCGTTAAGATTATTCCAGTCTGATTTCCCGCATACATCACAAGCAGATACCCATTTTGAGTTTCTCTTGCACCAACAATAGAGCACCAGTCCTCGCCATAGGTTTGGTTCCACTGCATGGCGCCCTCCGAGTCAACTTTCACTACCCATGCCGGTTTACGCCACAGATACCCGCACATCAAGTACCCCCCGTCACTGGTTTCAATCGCAAAGTTGCATTCGGGCTGATTGTAATAATCATAACCGCCGTAGGAAGTGTTTCCAAGCAACCCTCCCTCCGAATCCATTCTGATTAACCTATAGAAGGCCTGATCCGGAACAAATGAGTAGGCCGTGTCCGAAAGTACATATCCGCCGTCAGGGGTTTCGAAAATGCTTGAAGGGCAATCATTGGTTGGACCGGAAATATTTTTGCACCACTGCAACCGCCCCGCTGCGTCTGTTTTAGCAAACCAAATCCAGCCTAAACCATCGATAACTGGCACTCCAAAGCCAGCCATAGCAAAGCCGCCGTCGCTTGCTTGGATAATGTCCAGTAGATAGTTTATTTGCGCTCCGGAACTATACGATTCGGTCCACTGGATATCGCCCTCAGAATCGGTCTTTAACAAAACATACTGGTTGTCTATGACGTCTGCAAGCAGGAAGCCGCCGTCTCGAAGTGGAAGCAACCGCTGCATGCCACTTTGGTTTATCACTGGCTTGCTCCAGAGAAGTTGGTATTTTGAGTCAAGTTTAGTTAGGAAAGTACAGGATTCGTTTGCGCTGTTTACCACCAAGCTTCCATCCGACAACTGGTAAACACAGTATCCCATTAGTCCGGGTATCTCTGTGCTAATTACAACTGGATCAGAGAGCGAAGCAGCGGTCGCTATTGAAGCATCAAGCAGAAATAGCGCCAAGGCCGAAACCATCAGCGCCACAATCAACACAGCCCAAAAGGCTTTCATCTTTCTTGTCCCAAGCAGATTCATTATCCACCGTCTCACGTTGGAAATAAGTAGGTTATGATATTACTCTAATGCTGGAACACATCGTTCCAGACTTGGAACGACAAAAAATAGAATTACCCCGCTTCACAACTGCTTCCTCTATTGAGCTGATGATTGCTTGGCACAGAAAAACAGTGACTTAATCCGAGTTTCCATAGGTACCGCCGCAGTCCTAGGGTTATTAAGAAATAAATTAGATGCTGAACCAACCACGGCTTACTTCATGACTTACCACAGTGGAAAATGCGCCGGAAATTGCGGTTTCTGCTCTCAAGCACGTGAAAGCAAAAGCAGCACAGAACTCCTCTCCAGAGTAACTTGGCCCCCCTATCCCCTTGCAGATGTTGTGCCAGCGCTCAAACTATCGGTCGAGCAGAAAAAAATCAGGCGCGTCTGCATCCAAGCCATCAACTACCCAGAAGTTTTCGCTGATCTGGAAGCCATAGTACGCAGAATTAAAGAGCAAACCTTTGTGGCAGTATCAGTTTCTTGCCAACCACAAAACCACGCAGACATCGAACGCCTAAAATCAGCCGGTGTAACCAGACTCGGCATCGCCCTAGATGCGGCAACCCAAACGATCTTTGATAAGGTAAAAGGTAAGGATATCGGCGGCTGCTATAAGTGGGATAATCAGTTCGACCTGTTCTCGCTTGCTCAAAGTGTATTCGGAAAAGACAACGTCAGTACTCATGTGATTGTTGGTTTAGGCGAAACCGAGAAAGAAGCAGTTGAGGTTATTCAGCGCTGTATAGATTTAGGTGTGTTGCCTGCGCTTTTTGCGTTCACGCCCATTAAAGGCGCAAGAATGGAGCGGAATCAGCCGCCGAATCTTAAGTCATATAGGCGCATTCAGCTTGCAAGACACTTAATCATCTCAGGCAAAACATCGGCTGCAAAAATGAGTTTCAACAGTCAAAACGAAATCGCCAGCTACGGCGTACCCAGCCAAGAAATCGACAAGGTACTTGAGGAGGGCCAAGCGTTCTGCACCAGCGGCTGCCCAGACTGCAATCGACCCTACTACAACGAAAAGCCAAGCGGACCCATCTACAATTACCCAAAAAACCCCAGCAACAAAGAAATAAATAAAATAAGAAGCGAATTAGGGTATTAACTTGTCAGCGGTTTCTGATTTCTTAGTGGGTTTTGTTAGTTTGGGGCGTTGACGCGTAACTTGCTCGACAAGCCGCCAGAATTCATCCATAGTGTAGCCCTTGAGAAGGTCTTTCATCAGTTTCTTGACTTGATAGTAAGTCATTTGAGCTTCGCCTTTATCAAGACTTTCCTGCGGGCCCTTGATGCGACGGAATAATTCATCCATTTGGCGAGGGGAGGCGCGGATTCCGGCTTTTTCCAGCAGTTTCTGAATTAAGGTTTGACCTGTGTTTCGGCCTATGAATATCATTGTTTCCCTACCTACGATTTCAGGCGGGAACGGCTCATACACAAGTGGCTGGGACATCATTTCTTCGACTTCTTCTTCGACTTCATGAGTGAAAATGTTCTCGCCGATAATGGGCTTGTGGAACTGTATTGGCATGGCAAAGGCTTTTTCTGCTGATTGAGCGATACGATAGATTTTACCTAAATCAACCCCTGTATCGATATTGTAGAGTAATTCGGCGGCGGTAACGACTTCTTCAAAGGGCGCTATGCCTGCGCGTTCACCGAATCCGGCGATGCACGTATGAAGGAATGAGACACCTTCTTCCATGGCCGCTAAAGTGTTGGCAGAAGCCAAGCCGAAGTCGTTATGGCAGTGAATGCCCAGAGGAGCTTTTTTCTTAACCGCTTCAGATAAACCGTCTCGTATATGAGAAATTAAGTAACGCATTGATAGCGGTCTTATGAAGCCTACGCTGTCAGCGATTACTAAGCGGACGGCGCCTGCATTGGCTGCTGCTTCAAACACCTGAATTATATCTTCGAGGGGGGTTCGGGTACCATCCATGAGGGTAAAGTTTACGGTTACGCCATGTTTTTTGGCGTAGTCAATTGAGTCGACTATGCGTTGAAGGCCTTGTTCTTTGGTAATTTTGAGTTTATACTGGAGGTTTAATCCGTTGATTGGTGATTCAATAACGATTTCTTTTATTCCACAATCCAGACACGCGTCTATGCTGTTTTTTGTGGGTTCAGCTGAGGCGACGAGTTTTGTGTGGGTAAATGATTCATTAACAATTCGTTTAACTGCGCGCTTTTCATCCTCTGATAATGCAGGGAAGCCGACGTTGATTACCTCTATACCGGCCTCATCCATGAGTTTAGCAAGCCTAACTTGCTCGACATATGTTAAGTACACCGTGGGGGCCTTGATTCCTTCGCGGAAGGTTTCATCCCAGATGTATGTGCGGTCTGGTAGTTTAGGCGGCAGGTTTTTACGTAGGCGATTGTAGTTTGCTATTAGCCCCTGCGCTTCTAGTTTTTTAAATATAGTCTTTCTCATTTAGACACATTCCGATAATGTGAGCAAATTAGTTATGTTTAATTTACAACTGCCTATATAAAACTGCATCTATAAAAAATCAACAGGTATCCAAATTCTAAGCAGCCTCAAGATGGCTTCTAAGGGGTTTTGCATGCAAGAGTCTTAAGTGCAAAAACAGTCATCTAAAATACGTTGGGGACCCAAGCATATGAGCGGTAGCCAAAAGACACAATAGAAAGAATAAAAGCCTTAGAATAGGAAAAGAAAAAGCTTCAAATTGAACTTGAACCTCTCCAAAAACAAGCAGACGCCAAAGCCAACGCACTAGAAATGGAGATAGGCGAATTACGAAATGAGGTTAAATCACAAAAAAACCTGATTAGCCCCGCAGAGCAGGTTACAATAGACCTAAACAATCAACCTGCGAGCATGCTTAATTCTCTTTTTACAAAAAAATGCCGATTATCCCTTGTTAGCGATATGCAAGTAAGGCATATAGAAGGAAAGGTAGTTTTTACGAAAAAATAGGGGATTATGTGGCTGCTAAACGGGAGACCTGCGCATTTATTGCTTGAACTAGTGCGTCGCAGGCTTTCTGTCTTGCTTCAGAGGATGAGTCGGTTTCGAGTTTTTCAAGTTCCTTACGAAGTCGATCGCTGATTTCGCTAAGCTCTTGCTTTCGCTTCATGTAGTTGTCGTGGAGTTTTTCCTGTTCTGCCTTGAAGCTTTCAAGTTTTACTTCTAACTCGTTTTTGGCTGCTGCGAGTTCTTTTTTGGTTTGCTCTAGTCTTTGAGCGGCTAGCTTTTTCTCCTTGAATTTAAAGAAGCCTATCTTAACCTGTTGCTGAGCAGCTAAACTGTCTTCAAGCATGTGAATATTATTGCTTAGTCTCTGGATTTCGCTGTTGCGTTTGTTGTTGATTTCACGGGTTTTTTCTGCATATTCTCGGTCTGCGTCTGCAATTTTATGGTTATTTTCCTCAAGGGCTTTGGCTTCCTCATTTAGAGAGGATTCCGCCAGCTTGATCTCAGTCAATGCAGCGGTGACATCTGAGAATATCTGTGTTCGCTCATTTTGGAACTGCTCGTCAACCTGGATTGCTGGGTTGGATTCGAACTCTGAAACAGCCTGTCTTAGGTTGACAAGCCAATCATCGAAGTATTGGCTAAAGGGGGAAAGCGCAAAAACTTGGCTCCCAAGCTTGTTAATCCCGCTTATGGCGCGTTCAGCTACTTCTTTGGGGGCTGCTTGTGGAGTTTCCTCTTTTAGACGTTTGGTTGTTTTGCGTTGTCTTTTTGCCTTGGTCTTTTTCTCTTGTGCAGCTTTTGAGTTTGCCTTGGCCTTGGGGGTTTTTTGTGGTCTGAAACTCATAGTATCCTCAGTGGTGACAGGTGGTATTTAAAGGATAAGATAGTCAGCACTAAACGAGCTTGCGGTCTTTTGTTTTTATGCCTTGACTTGTTTAGACGCTTTCCATTTATGTTCTCTTTTGGCTTGATATTTTTGGTGTTGTTTGTCTTCGATTTTTGCTTCTTTAGGGCTATCACGGCTACTAGCACAATTACAATACCAACCATACCAGCCACTACATAACTTAAGGGCAATTCCATCTTTGCCTCATCCGATGTGCTTTCTCCACCTATCGCTGGGTTGGATCCATCATTTATGGTTGGGTTGGAGCTAACGGTCGGCGCATTTCCATCTGTTTGAATAGGCGATGCAACCTGAAGCAGTAAACGCCAAGAGGCAATTTTTTTGTCTGCACTAACGGAGGTTTGATTTAAGTCAAAGGCAGGAACCTTGATTGTCTTTGAACCGCCCACTGGGATATCAATGGGTTCCGAGTAGCCCACAGCAACAGTATTGTTCTGAGAATTGTAGAAGGTACCGATGATTACTACTTTTGATGCGGTTTGGTCGCCGTTGTTTTTCAGTTCTGCAGTTACCCAGTATTCGCCTGTGTTTGTGGGGGTTGCCTTCTGGCTTTGTATGGTTACGCCTTGATATTGGTACTTGGTGGTTTCGGGGGCACGGGTTACGGATAGGGTTACGCTGGAAGCAGTTACGCCGTTCCATGGATTAGGATCGGAACCTTGGGGAGCAAACTCAATGTAGAAAGGAGCGATCTGCCCCGGTAGTAAATAATCGGCCCATGCATAGCCGCCGCTGATGCCTTCGGTTCCATCTGATTCAGTAACGCTGGCACCTATTCCCACGTTTTGGATTACATTTGTGCCAACGTTTTGAACTTCACCTACCACCACCAGGTTCCCTAAGTTATCGGTGTAGCATGTATAGTTGTCAAGTATTTTGATGTCTTGGGTTGCGCTTGAGGCTTGTGGGATAAAGTTTAGTGTTAATGAGGATACGGCTAGTACGATTAAGAGGCAGATTAAGCCTTTTTTCATCATTGTGCCCTCGCGTTATGGTTTATAGCTGTCAAAGCTGACGCGGAGTATAAAACGGTTTTTCCAAATTAGCGGTTTTGAACTATAGCTGTGTTGATAGAAGCTTCGGTATAGCATGGGTAATTTTTAAAAGGAGAAAGTCTCCATAGCTATTTAGGTAAGCCAGCATTGATAGAAAAACTAAATCCCTATGTAGTATTTCTTCCCGCAGAAAAAAAGGATAAAATCCTATCCGCGATTTTTGGTTCAAAAGCTGGCGTTGACATACTACGATTTAGCCTAAAACAGGGCATAATCAAAAACATTTACCAAAAAGACCTCGTAAAAAAACTCAACTATTCAAATAAAACCATAATCGAGAACCTAAAAACCATGACTGCCCTAGGCGTGCTAAACGAAAGCATGGAAAAAAAGGAAAACGAAGGCCGCATCATCTGGATTAAAGCCTACCAACTTACAACTCTCGGAAGATGGTTCGCTCTACTCTTGGCAGAAGAAGAGGAATTAAATGAAGGGGAAAAAACCGAAATTCTCCAAAGCCTCTTTCGCACCTATGTCAAGCAAACTAAGCGGCTTGCTGAAGAACTTGGGATAAACAAAAAGATGCTTGAAGAAACATTCAAAGAAGAAATGAAAAGCAACCCCTAAGTCCCCCGCCACAGACTTGCCATGGATAAGTTAACAATTCTAAAATACAAAGTATCTCTAATCGCTATCCATGTTACCCAAAGTCATCATTTTTAATACCATCAGCATAGATGGCGCCATCAAGGACTTTGACATTAACATACCTTCACACTATGAAGTCGCAAGCCAATTAGGCGCTCAAGTCATGCTCGTTGGATCAGACACCGCCCGAACAGGAATCGAGTTGTTTTACGAAAAAATCCCCGACGAGCAAACCCAGGACTGCATAAAACCCAAAATAAAACCGGGAGACCCTCGACCTTACTGGGCAATCGCAGACAGCAGGGCCAAATTAAAAGGGTTATTGCATGTTTACCGCCAATCCGGTTACGGCAAAGACGTTATAGTACTGGTTTCAAGCAAGACCCCACCTGACTATTTGGAGTATCTCAAGGCAAGAAACTATGATTATATCGTCGCCGGTAGCGATCATGTAGATTATAGGGTCGCGCTTGAAGAGTTAAACAGGCGGTATGGTTTTGAAACTGCAGCTACAGATACGGGCGGTGTTTTGGCGGCTGCACTTCTAGAAGCAGGGCTAGTTAATGAGATCTGGTTAATGGTTGCCCCAGAGATAGTGGGCAAAAAAGCAGTTAACTTGTTTAGAAATGTAGAAACACCAGTTAAGCTTACCATGACAAAATGTGAGCAGATAAAAGACCACGTATTATTGGTCTACGAGGTTCACAAAAAGGGAAGTTAAGCTATCTGAATTTTTGTGCCCAGTGCAGTTGCAATATTCTTTTCTATTACCCTTTTTTGGTTATTGATTTTGTCTATGGTCTCTTGGTATGCGCTGTCTTTTACGCTTTCATGGGTTTCTATGCTTGTTTTTCTGGCTTTAAGCTGTACTAGCTTGTCTTGATAGTCTGCTATGCTTTGGAGGGTTTCGTCTAGTTTCGCTGAGGCCAATAGTTGATCACGGTTGACTGCCATGGCTTTGCATCTAAGCTGCAAGTTATCCAGCGAGTTTTGGCGCAGGATTTCACGGATAGATTCTTCCGCTTTTCGGGCTTTGTCAGGCTTTAGCTTCAAGGTATCTTTAGCTAGCATACCTTCAAGTTTTTCAAGTATCTCTCTAAGAGTGGGGTATCCCGTTTGCTCTTGGGCTAATGCATCAAAGGGTTTTTCTAGATACTGATTAATTTTTGCAAGTTCGTCAGGTCTAATGCCGCCTCCGCCGCCCGAAGTGGCCATCGCCTGCATCTTAATAAAAGGCTTCTGCAGATGCCGCAGCGCATATTTGATTTCATTGCTAAGAGTTTCAATTTCAGTGTTAACAAGGTTGAGCTTTTCGATAGGTCCTTGAGTTTGCAACGTCTTAACTTTTTGTTCTAAATCAGCAATTTCCTGCTCAAGTGGGACACGCTCGTTTTTTATGTTGTTTTTGTCTTCTTCAATCGTTTGGAGTTGTTTTTCTATATTTTGTAGGTCGTTTAATTGTTGTAGGGCTTCTTCGAGGGTTTTTGTTTTTATGTATTCTTTGTTTAAAAAGTCGGTTAAGGCATTGTAGGTTTGTCTGGTTTTTTCGTAGATACCTAAGAATTTTCGGCGGTCCATTATGAAGAAGGGTGAAATTCGGGGAAACCAGTTCTTAGTGTCTATATCAAAGACTATCAGTATTTTTTGTATTTCTCCAGCATATCTGTTGATGGAGTCGTATGAGACCTGTTCTGGCGGGGTTAATTTTTTGAGTCGGTCAAGGAATAGTTTTGCTAGTTTGTTTAGGGCTCGTGCGCGGTTGTAGACTTTCATGTTTCTTTTCTCGATTTCTTTGGCGCTTACATCTTGGAGTAGGTTGCTTACGTCGGCGAGGGCGAGTATTTGTAGGTTCATTTCGTCGCGTAATCGTTTTGCTTGGGCGTGGACGGGGGTTAAGACGGAGCCTGTTTGGTTTTCCAGCCAGCGTTTGGCTTCTATGGACGTGGAGAATCGGATTGTGGTTTCAGCCAAATCGTCTCACTTACCAATTGTTAGGTTTGCTTGTTTATGTATTTTTAGCCAAATTGATATACTCTATTTTGGGTAGCTACTCTTAAATAGGTAGCAAGGGCATGTTAGAACCGAGGAAACAAAGTGAACCTAAAAACCAGCACAAAAACACTCGCACTCATCATAATCTTCTCCGCACTAGCAATCGCACTAAACCTATACGGACCAAAAATCCCCTTCCCACTCGCAGACTTCCTATACTTCCAAATATGGGAAATCCCCATCGTAGTCGCCTTCCTACTAATCGGCCCCAAAACCGGATTAGCAGTAGCAGGACTAAACACCATTGTCCTATTCATGTTCTTCCAAGGCGGCCTACCAGCAGGACCAATATATAATTTAACTGCAGCACTTGCCATGATGCTGGGCATATACCTCCCCTACAAGCTAGCAACCTGGAACAAAAAAGAAAACAAAACAAACTACCTAAAAAAACACATACTCATAATAACTCTAGCCGCAACCGCCCTCGGCGCAATCCTACGCGTAGCTGTCATGTCAGTCGTTAACTATTTCGCGTTACCGCAAAGCCCCCCCTTCGGTTATGAATTAGGTGAACCAGTTGTCATGGCCTTAATACCTGTAATAGCAATCTTTAACGCCATAATCGCAGCATACACAATACCGGTCTCGATGGCTGTAACCGCTGCAATAGAAAATAGAGTAAAAGTAAAAAATTAAAGAAAGTTTAGAAGCCCAACGCTTGGGCTAAAACTTTCGGATTTATTTCTCCAGCTTTAAACGTTCGGCCTGTCCTTGCATTGTTTATCATTAACACTGCAGGAGCAAATAGGCCCGGATCAATCTTGTAAAAGTCTTTGTCGGCATTTAGGAATATGTCTATGAATGGTTTGCCGTAATCTTTTGAGTTAATTGAAGGCGCCTTCTTAACAAGGTCCTGCAGTTTTGCTTCATCATCGTAATCAACAGTCAAATAAACGGTTCCTCCATAGAGTATGACGTCGTTGGTTCTTGCCATAGCGACTTCGAAGTCTGGGCCAACAGGTGGAATCGGTGCATAACCCATTGCATAGCGGATAACTTTGGGGTCGAAACCTAAGGTGTGAAGTTTATGAATGCCCACTTCTACAACGCGACCTGCAACCTGTGTTAACCCAGCAATGCTTGCAGTTGGAGCCACCATAATGATTAGATTCTGGGGCAGTAGGTTGCTTGCCTTACAGACCTTCTCTACTAGCGTGTCAGAGGGGAGTACGTTGCTCTCCAAAGTTATGACCGCTCTATCGCTTGCATCGGTATAGTGAAGCTCCTCATAGATTTCCTTAGGTTTAAGTGCGATGGCGCGGACAGGACCGGAGCCGATGGCGATATTGTCGCCGTCTTTTATCCGCCAGCCTGCAAACTGACTGCCTAACATGGCTATAGCCGGATAATCAGAGGTAATTGTTATCGAAGGGAAGTCAAGATCGCCGTAGCTCTTGTAACCAAGTTCTGCTTTGCCTGCGCCGCCCAAGCATAGCTCGGTTAGCAGTTTTCCTGCTTCAAAACCGCCAGGGGCCTTGACGCCTGCGTCGATTATTGTTGCGCCTGCGGCGGATTTGGTGATTTCTACGCCATAATAGACGGGATTCTCGAGGAGTTTTTGGGCTTTTTGCCACGCGAGTTGGTTTACGCTAATTTTTGCCATAAGATTCACCATTAGGCACCAATGAGGATTTGGGCAATAAATATTAAAGGTACCGCTCAAAAACGGATACTCCAATATAACAGACCAGCAAAAGCTTGAGTTATACAAGTTATTTCTTTGTTACCTGCTCCACTAAGCCCTCTATAAGGTCCACGGGGTTCTCTAACGCATCGAGCTTGTCATGTACGTCAAATCGTTTACCTATATACTTCTTGGCGTACTCAAACACGCGGTCTTCGTTAGTTATGAACAGCGGGAAACCTTTCTTGGCTACGTAACGGTTAACGTAGGTCTTGGCCATATCTGATATGGCGATGCTTGGAACCCCCAGCAGTGCAGCTTCGCGGGCGATGGTTCCGCCATAATTAACCACTAAATCGGCATTGGCTACTAAATTCACCGAGTCTTCGAACACAGGTTTTTTCCTATAGCTCTGACCGTTGGGGTTATACCTGTTAAGATAATGTACAGATCCTAACTTTGAGAGCTTTTGTAGCAGTGCATCTGAGACGTCGGCTTTGTTGGCTGCATAAGCGGCTTTAGTCTCCATCTGCCTAACGACTATAAACGGCCGCTTCAAACCCTCAATAGGCGTAGGCTTTAACCCCTTTATCCATGCAACCTCATCAACACCCCTAAAAGTCACAACGTTTCGGGCACAGAAACACTTTGCGAAGCCTCTTGGCAACGCCTCAGAAACCACAAGCGTATGTGCTAGAGGTATCGTGAGTCTGTTAACTGCGTAAGCGTAGGGTGTATCAGCCGTCAGGATAATCGGAATCCCTAACCCAAACGCAGTTGAACACAGCTCCACCGATTGGTGCGCCACCGCAGCGTCGGGAAGATTATCTTTAAACATCTCCAAGAAGTCAAGTATGCGTTCAGCGCTCTCTTTTAGACGAGTATTTAATGAGGCAGGATTATAGTTCCCCACAACCAGCGGTTCCTCGCCAATCAACCGCGCCAACGCTACAGTATCGGGGTGCTCTCGAGTTGTAAAAATATACTTGTACTTTTTCCGCAGGCGTTTACCTATTGCTGCAGCGTATCGGACCTGTTTTCCTGTACCAGCATCATACCAAACACGCATCAATACAGTCCCTCATCAGCATTCTTAATGCCGCTGTCACATATAAAAAACAGACAACAAACCCCTAGTATAGAAGTTTTTACAATCAACAAAAAGACCTATTAGCACTAACCCGTCATTCAACAGGAGGAAAACTCATTGGTAACATCTCGTCCTGAGGCCCAAAATATCAAACCGCTCATACTAGTTATCCTCGACGGCTGGGGGATAGCACCCAAAACACCTGGCAACGCCATTGCACAAGCAAACCTGCCAACTATGACCAAACTGCAGAACCAGTATCCACACACTACACTTAGTGCATCTAACGGCGACGTGGGTCTCCCCGAAGGCATAATGGGAAACTCGGAAGTTGGACACCTTAACATAGGCGCAGGACGCGTAGTTCCCCAAGACCTAGTAAGAATAAACACGTCCATAAAAAACGGCGACTTTTTCAAAAATCAAACCCTGCAAACACATCTAAAAAAAGCCAAAGAAAACAACAAAAACGTGCACTTAATCGGGTTACTATCGGACGGCGGCGTACATAGCGACATAGGGCACCTGTTTGCATTGCTCGAGTTTACACGTCGATTAGACTGCCAAAAGGTATGGGTCCATGCTATTCTGGATGGAAGAGATACGCCACCTAGAATCGCTAAAAAGTACATTCTGGCATTGCAGGAAAAAATCCGACAGCTAAATGTTGGCAGGATCGCAACTGTGATGGGCCGCTACTACGCTATGGACAGAGATTGCCGATGGGATCGTACTGCTAAAGCGTACTTTGCAATAGCGTTAGGTAGAGGACTCCAAGATACTTCCGCGGAAAATGCTTTGGAACATGCTTATCAGCGCGATGAAGGCGACGAATTTGTTTGCCCAACCGTCATAAAAAACGAAGACACGAATTATTTTGGCTTTGAGGACGGTGACTTAGTGATATTTTACAATTTTAGGTCTGACCGCCCAAGGCAATTGGTCCAGAGTTTCTACAAGCCCGATTTTGATGGATTTGACCGCATAATTTTCCACAAAACCGACGTTGTATGCATGACCGAATATGATAAAACATTCCAGTTACCAACTGTATTTCCGCCGTTGCGACTTGAAAACAAACTAGGCCAAGTCATAAGTCGCTTGGGGCTACGGCAGTTACGCATCGCAGAAACCGAAAAGTATGCACATGTTACATTCTTTTTTAACGGAGGCGAAGAAACCCCAAGTCCCGGCGAAGACCGGATTTTGGTAAATTCACCCAAAGTCTCGACCTATGATTTAAAGCCTGAGATGAGCGCTTGTGAAGTTACGGATAAACTAGTCGAGCAAATCTACTCAAAAAAATACGCGTTTATTCTGGTTAATTATGCTAATCCAGACATGGTTTCGCATACCGCAAACCTTGAAGCAACAATAAAGGCGCTTGAGTACGTTGATGCATGCTTATCGCGTGTTGTTGCAGCGGCAAAAGAGGTTGGGGCAGTTTGCGTAGTTATGTCGGATCATGGGCATGCCGAGCAGTTGTTTGATTTAGAAACTGGCGGCCCTTGGACAGCTCATACCCTCAACCCCATACCGTTCATTGTAGTAACTGATGAGGACATAAAGTTGCGTGAGGGCGGACGGTTGGGTGATGTGGCGCCAACAATTCTGCAGTTAATGCATATCAAGCAGCCTAGCGAAATGACAGGTAAATCTCTAATAGTCGGCGAATAACGCTCAACCGAGTCTTCGACACACAAGTGTTAATTAGCAGTATTAGGCATCTCTCTTCAGGGTGCTTAACCTCTTGGAGTTTAAAGGCAGAGACATAATCTCAATCGAAGACTTCACACAACAAGAAATAAACCACATCCTAAACGTAACCCAATCGATGGAAACCCACGCCAAAGGCGGCTCTGACCTTCTAAAAGGCAAAATCCTTGCCACACTCTTCTTTGAACCCAGCACACGCACAAGGCTTAGCTTCGAAACCGCGATGCTAAAACTCGGTGGTAGCTATATCGGGTTTGCAGATTCCGAAGTAAGCAGTGCCCGCAAAGGCGAAAACCTAGCCGACACCATACGCACAGTCGAGAACTACGCCGATGTAATCGCGTTACGTCATAATCTTGAGGGCTCCGCAAAGCTGGCGGCTGAATTCTCCAAGGTGCCAATCATCAATGCCGGAACAGGCGCAGAAGAGCACCCCACACAAGCCCTAATAGATCTATACACTATACGCAAAGAAAAAGGCAAAATTGACGGCTTAAAAATTGCCTTAATTGGAGATCTACGATACGGCAGAACCGTGCATTCACTCTCGTATGCTCTTGCTAAGTATGATGTGGAACTCTACTTTGTGTCTCCCGAAACCTTGCGCATGAGAAAAGATGTTCTAAGTGGCATCAAAAATTGCGTGTCCGTTACAGAAAACGCCGACCTCGAGAAGATTATGCCCCAACTAGACGTCCTCTATGTTACCCGCATACAAAAAGAACGCTTCCCCGACGCAGCCGAGTTCGCTAAAGTAAAAGGGGCATACCGCATAGACCTCAAATCGATCGAAAAAGCCAAAAAAGACCTAACCATTCTTCATCCCTTGCCACGGGTAGACGAAATCGCACCTGAAGTCGATGCCACCCCGCAAGCGAAGTATTTCACGCAGGTATGGAACGGCATGGTCGTGAGAATGGCGCTGCTATCCTTAGTCCTGGGCGCAGTGTAGTTAAGTAGAAACAAAGCGATCAAACCGGGTAATAGTGCTCATTGAACCGCAGCTTGGGCACTTATGAATTATTCCAACTCCGCTTTTCTTGCAGTTTCCACAGAAGCTTAC
Source organism: Methanocella sp. (assembly GCA_050261115.1). Classification (GTDB taxonomy): domain Archaea; phylum Thermoproteota; class Bathyarchaeia; order Bathyarchaeales; family Bathycorpusculaceae; genus Bathycorpusculum. The sequence continues at coordinate 19,616 of JBLNCY010000004.1, read as the reverse complement.
AATCCGGTTGTAGGTAAAGAGGTCACTGGCTTGATTATCAAAAACCCTCTTAGTGAAATACATTAGTGCGTCGAGTTGGTATTCGCCGTCGTCTAGCTCATAGACGTCGAGGCTCCCTCCCGCATTTAAGCTTTCTACTAGACGCGCCATCTCCAAGGTGCCCTGTGGCGCCACAAGCGGCTGACCCCGCTTTACAGGTATGCGTCGTATTGTGGAATAGTATGGTTTGTCGCGGGTACCCGAAAACTTGGTTTTGGTCACGCCGAAGCGTTCGATGTCAAGTAAGGCAAGGCGTTCTGCTGCTTCACGGTCACCTAAGAGTACGGGGTAAATGCGTTTCCCATACTTACGTCCCAGTTTCTGCCTAAAAGTAAAAAGGTTTGTGATGAGTTCTCCGAGGAACTTGCGGCTTTCCTCGCTGGTTATAGGCGTCTCAGTGAGGGTCTCGATTGCTTCTTGGATGCCAACAAGATTAATGAGTTTGGAGCAATTCTCAATTCGGAAGTAACTGTCGCCGTTGCCTTTCTGCATTAAAAAGGGCATAGCGCCCTTGCCGAACTGTTTGAGTGCATTGCTCTTTATTGTTAAGGCGCGTGCGGCGAATTCAAAGCGTTCCTTGGCTAATTCAATGAATTTGTTGGGGTCTTTGTCGCATTCTAGGGCTATTCGTGGCATGTTAATGGCTATGCGGCCTAAGTTGCATACTCGTAGAGTGTCAGTTTCCCATTCCCCCGTTAGGTCAGGGGTGAATTTTATGCCTGTGGAGGAAAAAGAGGCGTTCTCGTTTTCTTTCCTGGTTAAGTTGGCGAAGTATATGGCGCCGGATTTGGCTGCAGCTTCGTGAGCTTTCTCTATTATGGAGAGGCTTTTTTCATCATTTAAAGCGTCGTTGTTGACGCGTAAGACTAGTTTTGGGTTAAGTAGAGGCGTTAATGCGCATTCTTCGGCAAAAATCTCAACCAGCAATGAGGCGACTAGTTGGCTTTCATGGAAGAAATTGCCGTATTTTCCATATATCGCCCCTTGAGGTCCAATCGCTTCTTTCTCCATGAATGATTTTGACATGTATAGTTCTATGCCGATTGTGGCATCTGCATGCCGGTTAATGTTGAGCAAAAAAAGGCGCAGGTTCTCTTTTAATTCGGCGGTATCGCAGCCACCTACAAAGGGCCCGAGGTGTACGTTGAAGTAATTGAAGGTCTGAGTTTGATTAATTTCTCTGCTTGTGAGCAGCATGACGTCAAAAGCAACTGCTAGTGCGGATTTGAAGTTGGTAGGTGGTTTAATGGAGAACTGTTGGGGGTTGCTTAGTTTGACGCCGTGCTGGTAGAAGTAGCGCAGTTCATGGATTACTTCGTTGGGTTTGAGCGCCCATGTACCTAAATTATCGATGTGGATAGCGCCCGAGAGATGAGCATCAGCGATGTCACGTGGAAAAATATTCAACAAAGCATATTCTGAGAGAACAGTTTGCCCTGCCTTATCGATGGTTTCCCCAGAGTTTAGCTGTGCATCTTTGGATTCCAGGAGTGCGGTTACTTCATTGATAGGCATGCCTACTCGGGTGAGTTTGTGACGGTAGTCCTCATAACCCTTCTCTACTAGGATTCCGTTAACTATTTCGCGGATTAGGGGCGCCGTGATGTACTTGGTTTTGGATTTGATGAGGCGTTTCTCGGCTTCTTTGGCGGCTTTCTGTGCAAGTTCAACAGGAACTTTCGCTTCTTTAATGAGTGAATTTACGATTTTGTTAACATCAAACTCTTCCAATGTCAAACGCGAGGTGCGCACCATCATGCCGGAGGGTTTAACTGCTTTTTTCTCGACCCGGTCAGCTACATCAAGGACCATTTTGCCCAAGTCGGTTAAGTAATACTTTTTTGCTTCAACATCTGCTTCAACCAACCCAGCTTTGATCATAAATTTTAGGTGATAAGCGAATCGTCCTGCATCGCGGCTGGGATTCATTTTTAGTTCGTTCATCAATTCTGTATAGGACAAAGCGCTTTTGTCGAAAAGAAGGTTTAGGATTTGTAGACGCAGAGGTGACGAAACGGCTTTGAGAACTTTTACGCCGCGGCTTCGATGCGGTTGCTGATTTCCCATACCCCTATCCCTCTGCTCCTTTTTGTGGTGCTCTACCTATTATTCCACTGCAGAGTTTAAACTTAACTAAAAAGAAAAGAAACAGGTAAGTGTTGAGCAGGTATGCGTTTAGTCTGCGCTTGGTTGCTGTTGACTGATACAGTGTAGCGTGCCAAAGCCATACACGAGGTCTTTACAGCATATACCCACTACTTTGCGATCGGGGAATAGCTCTTGCAGTATCGCTAATGCCTTTGCATCGTTGGGGTGATCGAAAACTGGCACAAGCACTTTGGTGTTGCCTATGTAGAAGTTTGTGTAGCTTGCTGGTAACCTGTAGCCTTCGTCGCTTTCAACTTTAGGCATGGGCAGCTTGATGATTTTAAGTGGCTTACCCTCTTGGTCGGTGGATTTACGGAGTAAGTCATAGTTTTCCTTGAGGACAGCATAGTCAGGGTCAGCGGGGTTATCTTCGAAGGCACAGACGATGGTTGTTGGGTTAACGAAGCGGGCTAAGTCGTCTATGTGTCCGTCTGTGTCGTCGCCTAAGATGCCGCGCTTAAGCCAAATAAAGTGTCGTACTCCAAGGTAGTCCTTGAGATATTGTTCTATGTCTTGCTTGTTTAGGTGGGGGTTGCGGTTGCTGTTTAGCAGGCATTGCTCGGTGGTAAGTAGGGTGCCTTCGCCGTTGACATCTATGGAGCCACCTTCCAAGACGATGCCGGGTTTGAAGCAGGTTAACTTGAGCTCTTTGTTTATGACCTCGGGAATTTCTTTGTCTTTGAGTAGTGTCTCGTACTTTTCGCCCCAACTGTTAAAGTCCCAGTGAATCATCGCCAGCTTATGCTGGGGGTTTTTGACAAAGATTGGGCCGTAGTCTCGGAACCAGACATCAGCATAATCAGATACCCATAGATGCACTTTGGTTAGGTTTACGCCTGCCTGTTGAAGCATCGATGTGACTTTCTTTTTTGTAGGTTCATCGATAACAAAGAGGTTAACGTCTTCGCTCTCATGGATTTCTTTGATTATTTGAACATAGGTAACTTCCACATTGTGAACGCGATCTGGGAATGTGGTTTGCTCGTATGGCCAGGCGAGCCAGATTGCGCTGTGATGTTGCCATTCTGCAGGCATAATGTAGCCTTCTTCACGGGGGCAGCGGCGACTCATTTTTGGTCCTCCACGGCTTTTGTGAGGGGGTTGTAGGTGTCGGGTCTTCTGTTGCGTAGAAAACCCCAGCCATCTTTTATGCGTTGGTTATGTGATAAATCGACTTTTGCAACCACAACTTGCTCTTTAGTAGTGCTGCCTTCCGCTAGGACTTTGCCGAATGAGTCGCAGATGAAGCTGCCGCCCCAAAACTCCAGCCAATCCTCTTCGCCGACACGATTTACCGCTGCAACGTGAACGCCGTTTGCGATGGCGTGGGCCCGCTGCACGGTTCGCCATGCGTCATGCCAGTCGCCGTCTGCAGAGGTGTGGCCTTTAATGTAGCCTATGGCGGTTGGATAGAAGATTATTTCTGCGCCGTCTAGGGCATTGATGCGGGCTGGTTCAGGGAACCATTGGTCATAGCAGATCAAGACGCCTACGCGAGCGTATTTGGTATTGTAGGCTTGGTATGGTTGCTGACCGGGGGCGAAGTAGTCCTTTTCATAGAAGTAGGGATCAAAGGGTATGTGGACTTTGCGGTAGGTACCCACTATGGAGCCATCGGCATCGATAATAACAGCGGTGTTATAATTTTTGCCGTCGTGGTTTTTTTCGAAGATCGGGGCGATAATCACGATGCCGAGTTCCTTTGCTAATGAAGAGAAGGCGCGTGTGGAGTCGCCGGGGATGGTTTCCGCCAACGCCGATACATCTACGCCTTGCTGCTGGGGGAAGTACCGTGATCGGTAGAGTTCCTGCAGGCAGATGATCTGGGCACCTTGTTTGGCTGCTTCTGCGATTTTTTTACAGGTTTTTTCCATGTTGGCTGATATATCATCAGACACGGCTGTCTGGATTAACCCTACTGTAACTGTACCAGTTTGGTTTGTTGATTTTTCGTTTGTAATATGCTTGGCCATCCTTGAATGCAATTAATTTATGGAGTATTCTATTAACTTTTTGAGAGCCACAGAAGAAAAAACAGCGTGATAATCAACCGCGAAAAAAGGTAACGCTCCTACGCCCGGGTTTCCCCTTTGTGTTCAATACATTTAAATTTCAAAGGTGTATCGTGGCTTAAGCGATAATGAGTCGGCTATCTGATAACATAAAGTACTATGTACTAGTCGGCATTACAGGTTTGCTTTCAGCGAGTCTCGCAATCGGCTTGTACCTTGTATATACAGAGTTATGGCAGGTAACATTAGCCTCACTAAGCTACACAGAGCTAGCTATAATTCCGCTTTCATTTGCAGCGATAGGCTTATCATACTATTTAGTTAAACGGTTCGCTAAGACTAAAACAACCGGTTCAGGAACCCACACTGTATTGGAAGCTTATCACCTAACCAACGGCGAGGTTAGCCTACGTGACACAGCGGTGAAACCTATCGCGGCGATGTTAACAATCGGTTTAGGAGGCAGCGCGGGTCCAGAAGGCCCCAGTTTACTTGCAGGCGGCGGCATGGCATCGGCTATGGCAAGGCACTTCAAAGTGAAACCAGACCTTCGACGCCGACTCTTTGTCGCCGGTGCCGCCGCAGGGTTAGCAGCAACATTCAGAACGCCGCTAACAGGCATCTTATTTGCCCTTGAAATCCCCTACAAAAACGATTTGGACCGAGAAACCTTCATAGAAGCAATCATCGCCTCAATCCCCGCTTACCTGCTCTCAGTAGCGATACTTGGCCCAGAATCAATCTTTGGCGCCATAGCCTCAGTGCCCCTCACGCTTGATGTTATTGGACTTTCACTATTGCTGGGAGTTGTCTGTGGGTTATATGCGGTTTTATTTACCAAGACGTTCTCTTTTATGGACAAAGTTGGATTAAGAATCAAAGAGAAGTATGGTAGCGCTGCTCTTGTGACTTTATGTGCTTTATTCCTTGGGGTTTCAGGGGTCGTTTCAATCTACTCTATTGGAGTGGGTCTACATTTCGTGGATGCACTAATTGGTGGAGCCGCAGGAATCAGCATAGCTGTGCTTGTCCTAACAATTCTGCTAAAAACATTAGTTACCACAACTACACTTAATTGGGGTGGCAGCGGCGGCTTATTCTTCCCCACAATCGTCATCGGAGCCGGCCTAGGCTACCTGTTCTCGCTGGCATTTAACATAAACTTGGCAGTTATGTTTATCGCAGTTGGAATGGCTGCCCTGCTTGCCGGAACTCATAAAATACTTTTAACGCCTGTAGCATTCGTTGTCGAAACTTTAGGTGGCGTTTTTGCCATACCGGCGCTTTTAGCTAGCGGTGTTAGTTTTGTTCTATCGGGTAAACACTCATTCTATCCTCTTCAGCCACATACACGCCTAAAGACCGAGGGATTGGCACTTGAGCGGTTCTATCTTAGAGGACAAAAAGTAGTGCCAAATGAACTCCAACAAACTAAGGCAGCAGAATTCATGACTAAAAACCCCTTTATCCTTTACAAGGGCACCACAGTCAAGGCAGCGGTGGAAACCTTCGAGGAGCATAACCTTCGGGTAATGCCAGTGATTGATGAAAACAATCAGGTGGTCGGTGTGGTAAACTTGGAGGATCTCGGATACATCGACGTTAGACAACAAGAACAATTTCTCCCTGAAACCATATTCCATAAACCCACCCTTGTAGCAAAAGATACCAGTCTAGAATGCATCGCTCTTCAAATGATGGACACTCAAGAGGATCATGTCTTTGTTGTAGACGACGAGCAGCAACTAATTGGTGTCATATCGGGTATTGATGTAGTTAAAAAGATCCTGGAGTTAACAGCCTCTAAGGGCCAAACAGAAAATAGTATTCAAGCCCACGAAAACAGCTAACAAACAAAAAAGATTTCGAGTTCTACAGCGCAGCTATAAGCAAATGCAAACAAGCACCTATGCATCAATGAAAATTTTAACAATTTATTTATTAAGCCTGAGTGTTGACAATACATAGTTTATTGGGGCAAATGACATGAAAGCTTTCATAGTTCAATTCCCATTCGGCGTAGCAGCCTTCGACGAGAAGAACAGCTTAATAGAGAAGGCTCTGTTTCCCAAAAAGCCGCAGGCAGCAGCCAAAAGCCTGCTTCGAGCCGAATCGGGCAAGTTATCAGACCAAACCACATCACTAATCACATTACTCAAAAACGCAGGGTATGACACCTTCGTTTTCTCCAATGCCAAATTGGCTGAGGAAGCACAGAAAAAACTCGATGTAACAGTTGAAGTTGCTACACCCGCCCAAGCGGCAGTACATAGCGCCAAGATGAGCGAGGTAGCCCTGGAGTCCGGGTTCGCCTCAAACCAGCAGGAACTCGACACATGGAACCGCAACGTCAGCATGGAACTCTCCAAGCTACGCATCAAAGGCGCCACAGGCAAACGAGACCTCATAATCTCGCAGGGCATACAAACCCTTGACAGCCTCGATCAAACAGTCAACCTCTTCATGGGCCGACTCCGCGAATGGTACGGAATCTACTTCCCAGAAATGGATCGCCTAATAGAGAAACACGAAACCTACGCTCGACTCGTCTTAAAGTTGGGCAACCGCGATAATTATACAGCTGACAATTTGGAAGCTGAAAACGTCCCTAAAGAACGCGCCCAGCTTTTATCCAAAGCAGCCGAGTCCTCCATGGGCGCAGACATCTCAGACAGCGACCTTTCACAGGTACAGCAATTAGCCAAAGACGTACTTGCCTTCTATGAGCTAAGAAAGAGCATGGAAGAATACGTTGACCACACAATGGAAGAGACGGCGCCAAACGTTCGAGTAGTCGCCGGCGCACTTCTAGGCGCACGCATAATATCAATTGCGGGAAGCCTACAGAACCTTGCCATGCGACCAGCTAGCACCATCCAAGTTCTCGGCGCAGAAAAAGCGCTGTTTCGATCGCTAAAAACGGGTGCACGGCCGCCTAAGCATGGCTTAATTTTCCAGCATACGCTTTTGCATGATGCAAAACGGTGGCAGCGTGGAAAGATCGCGCGAGTCATCGCGGGGAAACTTGCAATCGCGGCGAGAGCAGACGCATTCGGCGATGGTCACTATATAGGGGACGAGTTAAAAGCAGACATCATCAAGCGTATTGATGAAATCCGCGAGAAATATAAAGAGCCCCCGCCGCCCAAGGAACCGAAACCCAAAGAGAAACGGGAAGGGTTTGAGCGTAGAGAAGCAGATAGAGGCCGCGACCGTAAACCTAAGCACTATGGTGGCGGAGGCGGCGGTAGACGGTTTGACAGACGAGACAGAAGGGGCGGCAAGAACCGGAGATAAGAGTGACGTGGGTCTGAGAGTTAAACCGCACCCAACCTTCAAGGGCATCTATAATATAGTGCTTGAAGACGGTGCAAAACGTTTAGGAACTAAAAACCTTACTCCGGGCCGTAGCGTGTATGGCGAGCGGCTAGTAAAATGGAAGGGCACCGAGTATCGTGTTTGGGATGCTTTTCGCAGCAAACTGGCAGGCGCAATCATAAAAGGTTTACAAACCGTGCCAGTTGAGGAGGGCTCTAAAGTTCTCTACCTTGGCGCAGCCTCAGGCACGACACCCAGTCATATTTCAGACATTGTAGGCGAATCGGGGCATGTTTACTGCGTCGAGTTTGCCCAACGTTCACTGCGTGATCTGGTTAACAATGTTGCCCAGTTCCGCTCAAATATTACTCCGATGCTTGAGGACGCCCGCATGCCAGAACGTTATGCAATGTTCATATCAGGAAAAGTCGACTTGATCTACTGTGACGTTGCCCAACCAGAGCAAGCTAAACTGTTAGCAGACAATGCAGACGTGTTTCTTAAACCGGAAGGCTGGGTAATGCTTGCCTGCAAATCACAGAGTATCGATGTGACGATGTCTCCGCAGGCTGTTTATGAGCAGGAAGCGCGTGTACTAAAGAAGAGGGGCTATGACGTAAAAGAAACCGTTGAGTTAGACCCCTACGATAAAGCGCATGCTATGATTGTAGCCCAAAAAACTTAACACTTTATTTTGAGATACAATCTTTGAGATAATTAGGGGTTAGCAGAGAACAAGCCCCTCGGATTCCTCAGAAACAATCAACTTATGCTTTTGCGCTATGGCTTCTACTTCCTGCTTCATTGCCGCACCCAAGAAGGTCTTAATACACACCGAATACCCTGCAGAGACACGGTTTTGTATCTCAATCAGAGGCTTCTCAGTATAACTATCCCCTAACACGCTTATTATTTCATTTAGAACGGTATTAGCCTCTGCCGAATCCATGACAAAAACCATCCTCTACATATTAGTTAACGGCAGGTAAGGGTATTTTTGGTGTTGTGGTTACAGTCTAGCTACTACAAAGTATGATATAATCAGTCGACCCAATTTTTGGGTGTCTCGCAGAAGATATAGAGGTATACTGATGAGTAGTTTACCGGATTCATTGCCAATTAACATTAAGGTTTCCTTTTTCGAGTATCAGCGTAAAGAATGGGAAAAAGTTCTAGAAGCATGTAACCATTCTGAGGCAAATCCAGCGATTTGTATGCAGCATTGGGCAAGCATAAACACCTATGCGCTGGCGAAGATACAGGAAATCGATAAACAACTAGAAGCACTAAAAGTGGCAGCTTGCCCAAAAATAGAGAATATGCAGAAATAAAGGTTTATTTTAGGAATCGCTGTAGCCATCGGTAGCTTCGCAAATTAGACTAGTTTTACCGCTTCATCCCTAGGGATAGCCGTAAGAGCCTCCACGTCAGCAACATCCGCAAACGGCGGCATCAGCTTAATGGCGTCCTTTTCAGACGGGGGCCTCCATTATGCATACAAAGTTAAAATGCCCCAGCGTCCAGTACAGCTGCAGCTTAACATCCTGATTCCTAAGGGCATCGTAGATTTTTGTAAATTTATCAAGGACTTCCTTGTCTACGGCTTTTTTCCATTTTAGCAGAAAAATAAAAATCACCCTTTCACCTCCAGAAAAAAAATGTTGCCGTGGTTGGTGTATAGCGGTGTGTAGTTTAAATTTTTTCACACACCAATACAAATATAGTTAAATCATTACATATGAGTATAGAGTAGGGCAACATCGTGTTAGATGATTCTTTTAGTAAATTGATGCCTGAATACAGAAAACAACTCGATGTCGGCACCGTAAAAACAGCTTACCAGGGACTAATGGAGTATTTTGACACCCTTAGACTACACCTAAAAACTAAGTATCCTGACTATTCATATCAGAGATCCACTACGGACGCATGGATTACACTTATTTCTACTTCTTCCCAAAAACAATACAACAGCAAAAACTAAAGGTTGTAATCCTATTTAGCCACGATAGCTTCAAACTTGAAGTCCTCTTAGCAGGGTATAACAGGGACACTCAAGCAAAGTATTGGAAGATTTTCTAAGAAAAAGTTTCAACAAATATCCCCTCACCGATACACCCATAGAGCCAGACCGCTTTGTTAATACCACCATAACCGATACAGCTGACTTTAATGACCTGCAAGACATAACCACAAAAATCGAAAAAACCACTACCCAATTCATCCAAGATATTGAAGACTTCCTAACAAACAATCAACATTAGTCGCTCTGTCACTGAAACCTTTTTTATTTTGACAGTAAAGTTTAGCCTAAGGGAGAACATTGGCTAACACGAAAAACGGCTATGACCACTATGAATTGCTTAGTGCCCTGCAGAAATGCATCCGCAGAGGCATGGAATATGAAGCGGTACATTTTGCGGTGGAACTAGAGGAATTCAACCCCACCATGCTATGGAACCGTCTGCGCATCATAGCCTGTGAAGACATCGGCCCAGCCAACCCCCTCATGCCAATACTCGTCGACGTAATGCAGAAAAACTATCTCGTCGAGAAATCAAAGCTCACAGACAGCGCTTATAAACTCTATCTTGTAAACGCAGTTGTTTGCCTCTGTTTTAGCCAAAAAAGCCGAATAACTGACGACCTCCTAAACGTAGTCTACACTGAAAGAGAAAACCAAGCTACACTTCCACCGATTCCCGAGTTCGCGCTGGATAGACATACAGCCCGCGGAAAAGCAATGGGCAAAGGGATCGACGACTTTTTTAGCGAAGGTAATAAGCTAGAAAACGAAGCGTTCATCAACCCCTACACAGAACGTGCTAAAGAGCTACTAAAGAAATACGAAAAGAAACCCCAATAACCTACCTATTAGCGTATTCACGCAGCCGCATTATTTGCCAACTACGTTCAACAACTAGACCGTCATCAGGGTTTCCAGTGTAGGTTGCGGCGGCTTTAATAGCATACGCGGAAGCACCCAAAGCATGCGTTGGAACATGCGCAGTTGCAACCGCATGCCCCGCTGACCGCGCTGCATAATAAGCAGCAGAGTTTCTTTCTGCTTGACGTGCCGCCGCATGAGAATCAAGAGACGCCTTACGAATCAGGGCCATCTTGAATTCGCCGGTAGCAACCCAGACTCGGCAAGTCTCGATGGCTCGGCGGGGCCTAAAGTCCGGGGGATATTTGCTTTCAAAAAGGGGGAGAATATGCTCGGCGCAGTCTGCTGCCCACCGCGCAAGCTTTCTCTGGTCTGACTTGAACGCTTGATGCCCCGCTAAATCAGCGGAAGATCGTTTTAGGATTTCCACCACTTGCGCTCTTATGGCGGGAACCAGTTTGGTCAGCTTCAGTTCTTCAACTGACCCCTTAGGGTTTGGCATGCTTTGTGCTCTACTTTTTTGATTTTCTAATTTTTATTACTGCAAGCACGGTTGCAACCGCAAAAACCACCACTACAACACCGATTGTTATGAATACCACAGTGTTGGTGTTGTCTTCGACAAAATTGCGCTGTATCTCAGCTGTGTAGCTGTCGCCGGCTGCACCATAAGCAATTGCTTTTATTGTGTGGACTCCTATGGGGTAGTCGCCTGTATTAAATTGCCAACTAAATGGCGCTGAAGTATCCACTTCTTGAAGTTCATCGTCAAGATAGAAGTCTACTTTTAGCGTGTCAGAGGGGGGACTGGTGTTTACGGTCCATAGACCGCTCATGTCATCTCCAAAGCCGTAGCCATTGTTTTTGTACAGGCTTATGGTTAAGGCTGGATCAGCATCAACAGAGACGCAGGTTAAAGTGCCTAAAGCTACTATTAATACGCAAAGGAGGGTAAGCTTCAAACGCATGAGGTTCGCCTAACAAGGTATGGGCGACTTTTAATTTAAGTTAAGCGATTCCCCCCCACAACTTTCCTGCAAAAAAGGAAAAATGCGTTAGGAGTAGCTACTTTGACTTTTTTACTTTTGTCTTAACTTTCCCTTTCGGTTTAGGCTTGGCCATAGCAATCGCCCTCTTGAGGGCAACTGGCGTAGTCACAGTAAAGAAGGACCTGAAATCAGGATCCAGCTGCTCGATAACCATAGTTGACAGGTAACGAACCCCCCGGAGCGTCTCTACCAGCGACACCATATCCGTTTTACCCTCCGCTAAAACCTCCCTGCCAGCCTCTAACGCTGCTTTTGTATTGTAAACTGCATGTAAGGGTTCGCATTCTTGGTTGGTCCAGCGGGGCACCACTGCGGATTTTCCAATGCACAATTCGTAAAGCAAAGAAATCAGTTCAGGCGAAACAAAGGGGCTGCCGGAGGGAAGAATAAGGGAGTACTCGCCCTGTGCGGCTTCAAACCCAGCCAAGGCTTCGCCTAAGACGCCTGCGTTTGGATTCTTGTTAACGATGAACTCTGCGTAGGGTACGATTTGGGCGTAAGTGTCGGCGACTTGCTGTGAATCAGTGACCACGATAACCTGTTCAGCTATATCCTGTACGGCTTCAACTACATAGCTGATTAGGGGTTTTCCCTCTAATTCGGGGATGACTTTTTCGCTGTCAAATTCGCTTGACATTCCACCGGCGAGAATAATTGCTGACCGTTCCAAAGAATCAATTCTCCAACAGCAAAACTCCGAAAGCTAAAGTTTAAGGGTTTTGCACAAAAATGAGAAAGCAAGACGGATAGTTTACGTCGTCGTTCTCGATTTTATTTGCCATCATCGCAATTAAACTAAAAAGGGCTTAGTAAGGAACAGGCTCCTGATCCCTTGCTTCCTCTACAATCGGCAACATTTGGTTTAAGATCCTTAATGTACTTCATTCGCACTGTCTGTATCCATCAGGACCCAACAACAAACCCATTTAAGTAACCATGAGACTGCACTTTTCAGGAAAAAGCAGCTTTAGTGACTCGTTTTTTTCTTTAGGTGCCCCTATTTTGTTTCATTCTATTAAAGAAAAATCCTGGAGTGTTCGACTCGTAAAAGGCTATGTCCTAAACGATCAAGTGAGAGCTCTGCGATGTGAAAACTGCAAATCCACAACAGAAATTCTCACGACCAACCACAACAACCCAAACATCCTACTATACGGCTGCAAGGACAGCAAATGCAAACACCGAATGCTCCGCCTAGATTTTAATACCTCGAGTTCTTTATTGACTGAACCGCTGAAATCATCTGAACCCAAACCTGAGGTGTCAGCTTCACCAGCCGACTTGTCCCTTCTCGCCTCTTAATCTCCGGGGTAAATGAATCAGCAATGCCGTGCTTAGCCTGCTTGATCTATAATCAAAGGCGCTGCATATTCAAGTGCCGCTTTCGCTTCTTTAATTTCAATTTTTACGCCCGTCTGTAGTATCTTTTTGGCGTTTGGGCCTTCGTTGAATAGTAAGTCTATGATTGACATGTTGGGTTCAAACCCCTCAAAACACTGCTTGTAGGTAGGATGCTCATAGTTGTGCCATTGCAGGTTGATTTTTGCTTGAGTAAAAATTTCTTCTTTTACATAGTTCCTTCCGCCTGATCCTGAAAGGTAAGTGTCGGCGCCAAGGAACTTGCACATTGAAACCAGCTTTTCGTTTTTTTCTGTCCCACCATAGGGGAATTCTGAGGATCGAACCATCTTCACGTTTATGCCTAGGATTTCAGCGAAGACTTTAATCAGTTGCAGATTGAGGTCTATTAGCATGCTATGGTCAGATGTGATGGCATCTTCGATTGGGGGGTAGTATTTTTGGAAGTAGGGTGTTTTTTGGTAGTGCCGCTTTATGCTGCTTAAGTGCTTGTTTTTCCATTGGTCTCCGGCGATTTTGACGTTTTTTATGATTTGGGGGTGGCCGTGCTTTATAGGGACTGTGAGCCATTCCCATCCTTGGGGGGTGCGGATTCGGTTCCGATTGTGAAAACCTCCATGCTGGTACTGGGCGTCGTCATAGATGACGTAGACCTCGCATCTTGACAGTTTATCAAAAAAGCCTAACCAAGGTAGGTATTCTGGTTGATGAACATAAACGATCATTAGAACTCCTCAAGGGACGAAGCTTTACTTCTTGAAAGTTAACACAAGCCAACTGCAGCGATGGACCGGCATGGTTTCGCTGCGTATTTCACATTGCAGTCTCACGCTAAGGTACTGAAAACGTTGCTATAAGGAGTTGTTGAAACCCATATGTGCCTACAAGTACCCGCTATTGTAGACTTGTTGCTGCTTCCGCTAGCAGTTTACGTACAGGCAGATGCTGTGGACAGAGGTTCTCGCATTGACCGCAATGAATGCAGTTGTTTGCCCTACGCTCAGATGTTATCTCTTGGGCATATTGCTGTTTAATCTTTTCCTGCACTTTGGGGTAACGTCGTTTACTTGCATAGCGGTTGAGGAAGGCTAAGGTTAGGGGTATGTCGATGCTTTGTGGGCAGTGATTGCAGTAGTGGCATTTGGTGCAGCCTATGTAGCCACATTGCTGAAACAGTTCCCTCGATCTGCTAAGCGCCAAGAGCTCTTGGGAGGTTAGCGTGCTTGGTCCGGATTTATTTGCGCTCTCTATGTTTGCCTGCAACTGCTCGATTGTGTTCATGCCGCTTAGAGCACATGCAACTTCGGGGTGATTCCAAACCCATTGTAACCCCCAATCGGGGGGCGTACGCTTAACGCCTGTTTTGTCCCATTCCTTTTGAATTTCGGGCGGCGGCTTAACAGCCAATAAACCACCTGCAAGAGGCTCCATCACAATTACCGCTAATCCTTTTTGCGTGGCGTATTGTAGGCCCTCTCTTCCGGCTTGATAGTGCTCGTCGAGGTAGTTGTATTGTATTTGGCAGAACTCCCAGCCCTTGTAGGCATCTATGATTTCCTTGAATACTTCATACTCGTCATGGAAGCTGAACCCTAAGTGGCCGATTTTGCCTTCAGCTTTTTGGCGTTCTGCCCAGTCAAGGACATCTAGCTCCTGAGATTTTTTCCATGAAGACGACATGAGTGCATGCAGTAGATAGAAGTCGATATGGTCGGTTTTTAGGCGTCTAAGCTGAGTTTCTAGGATTGCGTCTAGATCCTCTTTTTTCTCGATTGCATAGACGGGCATTTTTGTGGCAATTTTAACCTTGTCTCGGTACCCTTCAGCTAATGCTTTACCAACAACTACTTCGCTTTGACCATCATGATAATAGTATGCCGAGTCAATGTAGTTAATGCCCTGATCGATTGCGCTCCGTATAAGCGATATAGCTTGTGGCTCGTTTATGTCTGCTTCGTCGGCGCTGTTTTTTGGGAGGCGCATTGTCCCAAAGCCAAGCACTGAAATCTTCCAAGCTAATTTGCCGAAGGGTCGGTATTGCAAAGAAACACCATTTTGATTACGCCCAAGATGGCATTAATAGGTTTGGTGTAGTCAAAGGGCAACATTTCCATCCACAGCCCCATTATGAATCTAACAGGCATGCAAGTAGACAAGCAACCCACCAAGCCAATTATAAATATCGCCCTGCTTAACCAAACCATCTTCAAGCGCGCTCTAACTGGCAAGCAGAACCAAAAATGGGGCATTGCTGGGATTAGAAACGTTAGTTTAAAACAACCCTTATGGGTATGGGTTGCTTGTTAGAGTTGTTGGGTGGCAGATCTGATGGTTAGCGGTGAGGAGTACCAGGCTAAGCTTCTAAAGGAGGCACTTAAGAGAGCATCAGAATCCCAGAGGCTGCAGTACACACAAATCCAGCAACAAAAAACAACGCTAACACAGAAACTAGCACAAATAGCCCTAGCCCAGCAAGCACTCAATGAACGCGACAGACTCAACGCTTTGCCGGTATATACTCCAAGCAGTACAGACGCAAAGGGAGGCAGGCAAGCCAGAGAAAAAGCAGAAACCGCGGCTATACAGAAATATAAAGAAGCCCTCAAAGTCTACCGCAGCCAAAACGACGACGTCCTACATGAACGCATGAATTTAATGCAGCAAGTTCTGGCAATAACAGCACAGTTAGATGAGTTGGAGAAAACGGAGAAGTGGTTACTGCTTGAGATGGCAATTAGGAACCAGGCGAGCTTGCTTGGATATATGCAAAGCAACAGCCTCACCAACGAAGAAGGAACCACAGTTTAGCCCAGCTATGGATTTTTCAAGCCCAAGTTGAACCCGAAGTTGACTCTATACGTAAGGGAGCGATTCCTCCGCGAGAGCACAACCAGCCCACAAAACCAAAAGAACCCAAAACGGCCCTAGAACGTGAATGTAGATTTTAACAAGAAAGATACAAAGTAAAGGAAGTTAGTCCTTCTCTTCCTCTTTAATTTCACATTGCAGCTTCTTTATGATTTCATCCGCTCGTATAGCCTCGATTTTGAGGGTATAGAGTTGACTTGGCATTCGAAGCTTCAATTTTACGCCGTCCTTTAAGCGTTTAACTTGGCACTGTTTTGCTTTGGCGCTCATGGCCACGAATTTCTCAACATCGGTGATCTCAGATGGCATTTTGTTTGTTCCTCAATTAATGTTCCGCTGTGATGGATAGCACGCCAAGTTTTTATCTGTTTTGGTGCCACAATCTGCTTAGGACTTCTTTGAGCGTATTCCCAGCTTGAGGTTAACCTCCACAGTATACTCCTTATCGGATTTCCCAACCGAGAAATTCCAATCCTTCACTTCAACTTCCATATCCTTAAACTGGCTAACAATCGCGTCTTTATACTCCTGGGCAGTTTCACCGATTTTGGCCAATTTCTCAGTTATGTTAACGGATGATTCAGGCATCAAACTACACCTCCCAATAGCAAGCTACCAATAGCACAAATAACTAATTGCTTAAAAAGAATATGTGACTGTAACACTACACCTGCAATACTTAATTAAACCAAGCAAGCCGCCGCTAATCATCCATGCCGGGCCTAATTTTACCGCCAGTCATAGCAAGATGATTAATCCCATAATACATAGCAACCACAAAAAGCGAAACAAAAACCACCTCAACTACCGTAACCAAAACCAAAGAATTCTGCCTACTCTGCTGAATCTTCTCAAGAAAAGAAAAATTCCCCGCAGTTTCATGCGCCAAACGCTCCTGAAAAATCGCTTCCTCAGTAACCCCCTGAAGATACAGAACAATTGGAGGCGTAAACAGAGCAACAGCTAAAAAAACACCCGCTAAAGCAAACAGTTTTTTGTGATGCATAAAAATCGCCTAATACATACCAACGCAATAGTTGGTTATAAGATTGGTGGGCCGTACCGGATTTGAACCGGTGATCTTCGCCGCGTGAGGGCGACGTCCTAGCCAGCTAGACTAACGGCCCATGCTTGGATTCAAAATACATAGCAGTCATTCATAAAGCCTTTCCCTATCTTACGTCAAAAATGGGGTAGGTGTAAAACTAAAATGTTGAGACTTGACTTCCAAGAAAGTAACTATGACGGGTTATGGCTTTTTCTCTGCTTCCTAGCTGGAGCAATAGCCGGCTATTACTAGTTAACGCTGCCGCCATATTTGGCATATAACCCACCTAACTTGTTAGAAACCAGTCAACCGGTTGTTTAGTCAAATACTTCACTGTTTAGATACAAAAACGTAAATAAGCAGCCGTGACACAGACTAAATAGCCTCTAAAAAAATGAGGCGCAAACCCAGGTATACTGTGCCGAGGTAGCTCAGCCTGGGAGAGCGCTCGGCTGAAGACCGAGTTGTCGCATGTTCAAACCCTGCCCTCGGCACCATAACATTAACTTGGAATAAACCTGCGACAAGCGGGTGATTCCGTTATTTTGCCTTTCTGAAGAATTTGGCACCATCCATCTCACAAACAAAGTTAAAGCCAGCTTCAATAGCTTCAATGACTTCTTGTGGTGTCTTTGCAACTTTGCAAATGAATGAATCGTCTTTTTCTACATTCATAAGTTGCGTGTATAACAGTGTGTTTTTGATGTTCTTGTGACCTAGCACTTGCATTACATGGAGGATATCTTTGGTTCTATGGTACTCAGTTGAGCCTTTCCAATGTCTTAGTGTATGGAATGTTATTTTATGTAGGCGAGGATTGCATAATCTTTTGGCGGTTCTATTTCTCTGTCTTTCGAATGTTCTTCTTAGGTTGTTTAGATTTAGGTAGATGTTGAATATTCTTTGGTTCTCTTTCGATGTTGCACTTAGCATGTTCAAGAGCTTATTTGTTAGTCTAAAGATTCGTGGGTTGCTTCCTTTTTCAGCAATTAGACTTATAGTTCTGCCTTCAAAGTCTATGTCTGTCCATTGTAGCCTAAAGATTTCACCAGCTCTTGCACCTGTATCTTTGCCGATTTGTAGGAACAATGCGATTTCTTTGTTGCATCCAGCGATAACATCGTCGATTTCTCTTTCTTGCGGTATGAATGGTAGTTGTCTTATAGCTTTGTATCTTGGACGTTGCCATTTTAGTCCTGCCCACTTCGCGTATAGGTCATAGGCAAAAACTGCGACTTCCTTCATTGAGTCTTTCCATTTATCTTGTTTTGCGATTGTTTCTTTGATACTTTCAGGGTTGCTTAAGTCAGCACCAAGAGCCATAAGTCTACGAAGTCTTACGCCTCTGCTTATGATGGTTGTTTCTTTGTAGCCTTGTTTTTTCATGTACCATAGAAATTCCAGTATTGTAGCTTCAGAGCTTGATTTGATAGCGGTTGATTCTCCCGCAACAGTCTTAGTTTCTGTTGCAGTATCCAATTTTTTCGCCCCTAGTTCAGCGCATAATTGGCTAAATCCATTAGTGACAATGTCTAGATTTAAGGCTTTAGGATTGGTGCTGAAACGAAAACCACATTCTCGACAGATGAATCTTTGAATGGAACCAAGACCTGTCTCCCTTACACCATCTTTCCAATTTTTTGTGCTTTTACAATTAGGACATTCTCTACTTGCCTTTTCACCTCCACTCATTTTAATTTGAGTAGTCAACTCCAGAAACCTCGTAAAGTTAGCGATTAGCTAAACATTTGTTTGATTTTTTGCTCTTCATTAGGGTCCAAACGATATCCACAGGTTTCCTCAAAGGAAAAACAGAGTATTTTTAGAAGTAAGTAGATTCCAATAGGGTTATCGATTTTCTTGAATAAGAACAGTTGAACTTTTTTGCCTACTCGACATAGCTTGTCAAAGTCTATATCCGTTTCTTCTATGTCCATATGATTTGGTTCTGGTTGGGTTTTCATCGTTAATTCTCCAGTGGAGTTTTAAGGCTCAGAAATAGCATATTAAGGGCTGGTACCCAGTCTGGTACCCAATTCAGAGGATATTCCTGATGGTTGATACAAAATCAGTGGATGATGCAGAAAGAGAGGCATTATTTGACGCAGCGGAATTTCTCGACCACACATGCAATAGCATTTTTAGAATTCTATTAGAGGATAAAAGTCTCAGATTCGGTCATTTAAAGAATTCAGTCACTAAATTGACTGGCACTGAGATAACCAATAAGGTCTTATCAAAACACCTAAAACATTTGGAAGAAAAGAATTTAGTTAAGCGCGTTGAAACTGGCTTTCAGGAAGTAAGTTATGCGTTAAGTGATAAGTGTCGAAGTATCATGATAACGCCAAAGGAGGCAATTTTGGAATATCTTGAGCTTGGAAAAAGTGCCTGTTTACCTCCTGAATTGAGGGAAATACCAATGACGTCAGAGGAGTTTTATGGTAATCTTTCTGATGACGAGGTAGATTTTGAAACCGATCGAGATTTACATGATATTATGGCATTGAACCTGTGGGAAGCAAGAGCTTCTATAGATAACGGTTTACAGTTAAAGGATGGAGACGAGGATGATGAGTCATTTTGGAAATACGTTGTAAGACCTATCTATAGACTCTCGATAGAAAGGGCAATGGAAAAATGTCGATATAATGATAACTATAGAAAGACACTTTTTGAAAAAATTGAGTTATTGACAGATGCATTAAGAAGTGATCGTGAATTATATCGAAAGAGGAAGATAACTGGAAAAAGAGTAAGGAAGTAGTTTTTTGGCTCGGCGGCTATCGCTCGCCTCGCACGTTCCAGACGACGACGCACACATCGCTTCGCAAACCGCTTTATTTTTGCTCGGCGTCACGAACCCCGTGGGTTCTCTCCTCGCAAAA
>JBLNCY010000003.1:0-83672 GCA_050261115.1 Methanocella sp. | reverse complement strand
CATTGTAACTCCGCCTGCACCTACAATCCAGCCGTTCATGCCGTCACTGGTTACTGTCACTGAGTATAGGGTGTTGTTAACGGTGTCAAATTGGTCGGTGAATCCGCTAAAGCTTATTTGGGTCCATTCGCTCCAGGTTCCATTGTAGTGTAGAATTACACCTTCATTGGCGCTTCCACCTACTGCCCACCCGTTATTAGGATCTGAGAAGACAACGGAATACAGGTTTAGTGACGTGGGGCTCTCCACGGCTGTCCATGATGATCCATCCCACATTACGATGGTTCCTCCGTCGCCTACTGCCCAGGCGTTTAGTTGAGTTATGTCATTATCGGTGCTTGTTGTATTGTTTACGATACAAACTGAGTTCAGGGTAGCGGAAGTGGGGCTTTCTACACTGTTGATGTCTGCGGTCTGCGCCGATGCCGCTGAAATAGATAAGCATAAGGATAGTATGCTAAGAATTAAGGCTGTTTTTGCAGAAAGTTTCATCTAATCATTTCACCTGCCTAAAAAGCAACAGTTCTAGCAGACAATCCACGCTAATATAACTTTGTGACTGTGCCACTTATACCCACTAATAAGTAAAAGCATAGCTGCCCAAGCCCCAAGCGTTGTGACTGTACAGCGACATAAACCACACTTTATCAACACCACCCATCCCCAGTAAGTATGGTGCCATATTTTGCCACATGTAAAATTGAATGGTGAAGACCCAAAGGAAGTTGAGGTTGGGTACGCTTTGATGTCTGAGGAGCATCCGCCCAATGATTTGGTCCGGTACGCTAGGATGGCTGAGGAGGCAGGCTTCACCTTCGCAACAGTTTCCGACCATTACCATCCCTGGATAGACGAACAGGGCAACAGCCCCTTCATATGGAGCACCCTAGGCGGTGTTGCGATGGTTACAGAGAAGCTGAGGGTGGGTACTTTTGTAACTTGTCCCACGATGCGTATTCACCCTGCAATCATCGCTCAAGCCGCAGCTACGGCCGGAGCTATGATGCCTGATCGGTTCTTTTTAGGGGTGGGAACCGGCGAGAACCTCAACGAGCACATTTTGGGGTCAATTTGGCCACCGCAGGAAATCCGTAGCGCAATGCTAGAAGAAGCCATAGAGGTAATTCGCCAACTATGGAAGGGCAAGATGTCGAGTTACTACGGCGACTTCTATATAGTTGAAAACGCCAAAATCTACACTCTCCCAAAAAACCCCATCCCAATTTTCGTCGCTGCTGAGGGGCCGAAAATGGCTAGAACCGCAGGAAAAATTGGCGACGGCTTAATCACCACCACCCCCAACGAGAACTTTATCAAGAACTTCCGCGAGGAAGCAGGTGAGGATTTACCGCTTTACTGTCAATCAACTGTCTGCTATGCCGCTTCCGAGGAAGAGGCTAAAAAGTTAGCGCATAAGCTCTGGCCGATAACAGCGATTCCAGGCGAGTTAGATAGGGAGTTGCCGACGCCGCGGTTTTTTAAGCAGGTTGCGAAGCTTGTAACTGAGAAGCAGGTTACAGAAAACATCGCCTGCGGCTCCGACCCAAAACGGCACCTAGAAACCATCAAGGCGTTTATTGATGCGGGGTTTAGGAAAGTTTCTGTGCACAACATTGGCCCCTACCAAGAGGAGTTCTTTAGGTTCTACAAAGAAAACATTATTCCAAAGGTAAAGACGCTGTAGCGTAGGTACATGCGAGGGCTTGAGGCGTTGAGAAAGATGCTGCCCAGCAGGTTGGGTTGCGGTGAAGAAGCGCCATGTTCCCATGCGCCTGTGAGCAGGGATAGGCCGGAGTATACTGGGCCAAGATCGGTATCGGACATCCAGTAGTAAGCTGCTAAGCCAACGCCTAATGTTTTGGCGGCGCTGTTTAGGCTACTCCACCAGTTGAGTTCGTTTGTTAAGTCGTAGGGGGTTATGGTGTTTTGGCAGCTTCCTGCCTCGTTGATGACTAGCGGCGCATTCACCCCCATGGTCTCGATTGCGGCGGATAGTTGGGCTGTTACCTCCTGGGGGGTTGTGCCCCATTGGGGATTAAAGTAAGGGGAGTGGCGGTAGGCGTGGGTAGTGTAGACCAAGTTGACGGCGTCAGGGAGCGCGTCGCTGATTTGTTGGCACCAGCTAAGGTCGTTGTAGGTGGGTATGTATCCTGCTTGCCACTGCATAAAAATCAGGTTATCCCGTGTTACATTTCGCACGGCGTTGTACATGATTTTTAGGTAAGCCAGGTAGCCCTCTGTTATGTTGTCGACGCCTGTGTTTTGGGGTTCATTGTAGGCTTCAAAAATTACGTTCGGGTAAGTTTGGAGGTCGGTGGCTACTTGGGTCCAAAACTGATGCCAGTAGTCCTCTTCGCTTAGGCCTGTGCCCTGCAGGTATACTGTACATTTGTCGGTCCAGTCGCATAGGGGCAAGCCTTGCGCTCCGCCGCTTATCTCATCTTGGTATCCGCTCAGAAGCTGATAGGGGCAAAGATTAACGTAAATACCATATTTGGCTGCATTTGAGGCGACTGTTGAGATGTAGTCTCGGTAGCTTATGGACGCCGTGTAGGTGAGGTAGTTTTTTGGGTCTTCTTCGGCGGGGATTACGTGGTCTTGCATGTACCAGTTTACGTTTATGAAGACCCGTATCATGTTTGCCTTCCAGACCTGCTTGTAGCATTTGAAGGTGGCATCCATTTTGGGCTCGTTATCCTCTATGGGGAGCCATTTTTGGCCTGATGCAAACACCAGTTCGCCGGGGCCGCTCCACATGCCAGATGCGGATTCAATGTCGCCCGCTCGGCCGAACCCCCTGAGAACTACTGTGTTGCCGTAGGCATCGAGTATTTTGTTGCCCGACACATGTAGTGCTGTGGCGGCGGCTGCTTGTGTGCTATGATTATATTCGAACGCAACAACTGCTACCATGATAATTACACATAAGAGCAGAGATGTCGCCGCCAAGGTTTTCATGGCATTCCATCCAAAAGTAACAGGTTAAGTGCAAGTGGTTTATCCCTTGCCTTCTTATTATATGCTTGTTGTAACATAGCGACGCAACTATCTTTACGAGACGTTTTTTAGGCGAAACCAGGGTGGGGGAGTAGAAACTGTCTTAAAGTTGATTTATGTAGTATCTGCGAAGTTGTTATGCCGACTAACTTGCCGCCAGAAGCACTAGACAAGTGGGAAGCTGTAGAAGCCGCCCGTTCGCCTAGAGAAAAAATGGAAGCAATGATAGAGTTTCTAAAGTATGTTCCGCACCACAAGGGCACCATGAAGCTTCGCGGCGAAATAAACCGCAAGATTGCCTTGATTCGCGAAGACCTCGATAAAAAGAAGCGGTTGGGCACGGGAAAGAGCAGCGGTGGACCTAAACTTTTCATCGAAAAAGGCGCTTCTGCACAGATAGTGCTTGTTGGCATGACTAACGTGGGCAAAAGCAGCCTGATGAATGCCACCACCAACAGCAAGGTTGTGGTTACGCCGACACCGTTTAGCACTCACGTTCCTGTCCCCGGTATTATGTACTATAAGGATGTGTCTTACCAGATTGTTGAGGCACCCGCAGTTATGGAGGGCGCAGCTGAGGGAAAAGCGGGCGGAAACGTCACTTTGGGGTTGGCGCGTAATGCCGACGGTGTGATTTTGATGGTAGATTTGACCTATGATCCCGTGAAGCAGTTAGAGCTGCTTTTGGAGGAACTGGAGAAAAGCCGTGTCATTGTAACTAAAGCATCAGGCGGCCAGGTAAACATTGAGCGTCGCCCCGCAGGAGCTAAGCTACGCATTATCGTAACAGGCAAACTTGTGGACTGCAGCTACAAAGAGGTAGAGGAGCTACTGCGTAATTACCGAATCAACGACGCTATAGTACGAATCAGCGGCGACGTAACACTGGAAGATGTGGAGAACGCCATCTACGAAAACACCATCTACAAACCCGCAGTAGTCGTCGCCAACAAGCTCGACGTTAATGGAACAGCGGCGAATCTAAAGTCGCTCCAGACACACCTTAACGGTTGCTTACCGATTGTTCCGATGTCCTGTGAACGGAAACTTGGAATTCCAGAGTTGGGCAAAGCGATTTTTGATTCACTGGGAATTATCCGCATTTATACAAAGGAGCCGGGTGAGAAAGCACATAGCGATCACCCCTTTGCCATGCGCAAAGGCGCCACAGTTAACGACCTAGCAAAAAACATCCACAAAGAATTGTTGTCAAAGTTTTTGTTTGCGATGGTTTGGGCAAAGCGGTTGCCGTTTAGCCCCAAGAAGGTCGGGTTGAGTTTCGTGCTTGACGACGGCGACATCATTGAGATCCATGCGAAAACTTAGTTTTTGTATTTTTATTCTACGACTCTAAGGGTTTTGTAGGTGCTGGCAAATCTTCTTATATATCGGTCGATAGCGACATTTGCCGTCTGAAAATGTGGTTTTTTCGTCGGCAAATGAATAGGGAGATGGCTAATGGTTTGACACGTAAATGTATAGTAAAGGTTGTCCTTCCAGGGAGAAGATGATTCTAACTGAGATGGCTAGACGATCGAGTGCCAGCGAGAGCGAAATGATGCACACCGCATTTATGGATTAAGCTAAACAGCTTAGCCTAATGAGAGAAGTCATGCATAAAGAGCGGCATCTAATAAAAATCGAAAATAAGGAATAAGAAAGGAAAGGTTGGTTTATCTGCTGCTTTGTGCAACGCGTTCAATTTCGTTGCGCTTGGCAAAGCCTGCGGATTTGATGTCTTTGTTTGCGGCGAGCATTAATTCGTCTGCAATGCATTCCTGTATGCTTTTGGGGGTGTTGATGGATGTGGCACGTGCACCTTCAGTTATATGGCGTAAGGCAAGATCGATGCGTCTTTGTGGAGCGACATCAACGGATAAGTGGTAGACGACACCACCGTAGCTGATGCGTGTTGTGTCTTCGCATGGAGCACAGTTCTCAACGGCTTGGACAAGGACGTCGATTGGGTTTTTTCCTGTTTTGGCTGCGATTATTTCGAATGCTTCTTTAACATAGTTGGTTGCTTTGGCTTTTTTGCCTGCGTTTTTGCCGCTGCGCATGATATTGTTGATTAAGCGTTCAACGATGTTGACTTTGGATTTGCGGAATCTTTGGTGTTCATGGCGGCCCATGCTGTGAGGGACAACCATTGGGGTGAGGTTTAGGTAGCGTTGCAGACCAATGTCTTTGACTGTGATGTCTTTAAAGCTCCATTTCTGGAACAGTTTGATTTCGACTGGAGTAGCTACACTTGTGGATGCTGTTGTTTGTGACATACTCTATTACCTTGACGGTTTTTGTTTTCGTCCGTAGACGAGTTCATTTAGTGAGACACCGTTCACCATGACGACCTTCCATCTGACACCAGGAATGTCTCCCATAGCGCCGCCTCTGGTGCCGCCGATGCCCTCGACTACTACCTCGTCGTGTTCATCAACAACGTTTAGTGCGCCGTCTCCGGGTAGGAATGCGCTAATGGTGCGGCCGTTCTTGATAAGCTGTGTTCTGACACATTTGCGGATGGCGCTGTTGGGCTGTTTGGACTCGACACCGACCTTCTCAAGGACGATTCCACGTGCCTGTGGTGCACCCTGCATCGGGTCAACTTTTTCGTCGAGCATTAACATGCGCCTGTTAAAGTATCTATCGTGCCAACGGAAATTCTTACGTTTCTTAGCTAATTGCCTTGCGGCGAATTCGCCTCTTGGAGACTTGGAACCCATACTGTAGATATTCCTTCTTTTTGCACAAGCATAGTTCAAACACTCATATTTAAACAAAACGAACACAGGCATGGAGAAAACAACACACACAGGCAGTTTTTAGCGCCAAACCGCGCGCACACCCCAAGGTATTTCTTTATGTAAAGGGGCGATGCCCCAGAGGCAGATAAAGCCCTAAGACCCATTTTGCGAACAATGAGCTAGAATAATCTAAAACACAACACTCCAACCCGCCGCTATACTGGAGGCGAGATCTTTGGGCAAAGGCAGAAAGAGCGAAGTTAACCGAAATTATCCTAGCACAACTCCAACCCATTAGGTAAAGGACGCGGCAACACTCCAAAGTAGGGTAACACCAACAACCACAATACGATTATCTTTTGGCTGTTCGGACTAAAAATAACCGTCGAATACTTCCCGATGCTTTTTCTCCTCACTTCCACTCCGCCATGATTTAACTAGCTGGACTAGCCGCTTAGATAGTCTTGCTTAAGCAAGAAAGCTCCCTCAACATGAGTTCGCCAAGTTCGACGGCACAAAGATAAGGCAAGCGGTTCCTTACACACCTTGCAAAGTTGTGTAACCTCTTGCTTATGTCCATGTGTAGGTTGAACCCGTGGTTGGTTCTATATATGGGAGGGGGTAGGTCGGCAGATCAACAGGCATACTCCATAATAAGCCGCAATTTTAATGCAAGGGCTCGTTTATTGCCTATCATGGCTTTGTTTTTCATAATGCTTTTATATCTGGGAGGGGGTTCATGAGATATTAATAGGATCAGTGACGCGTTATGTCAATGATGGAACCCAGTAAAAAACCACTAAACGTTCTCATAAAACAGTTACACGGCAACATCGAAGTTGTTCTTAAAAGCGGCCATGAATACAAAGGAAAAATGATAAGATGCGACGGCCACATGAACATACTCCTAGAAGGCGCAACCGAATGCAAAGACGACCAACTCATGACCAACTATGGTAACGTGCTCCTAAGAGGCAACAACATACTCTACATAATCCTAGACGCCAACAAACACTAAACTAGATGGGTAAGCGCTTTGCTTCCCCCACCACATACTTAAAAGCGGTCTCCACCGCTAAATCGATGCTGAATTTCCTTTTAAAATAGGTCAAGACGTTTTTGAGGTCACGCTCAAGAAGCTCTTTAGCGTTCTCGTGATTGGTTCTCACCGCTTGAGGCCAATCGATAATCAAAATTAGCCCCTCAGGCTGCAGAATAATATTGTACTCTGACAAGTCCGCATGGATCAAACCAGCTTTCGTGTAAGCCAACTTGACGTTGCGCAGGATTTGCCGCAGCACCTTTTTGGCGTCTCCCACATCCTTGTACTTGGCAAGTTCGCCGCCCTCAATCATCCCCATAGCGATCACGTGGCGGTTCTGGCAAAGCGGCTCTGGCACCGCAACACCATGCTCATAGGCGAGTTTCATTGCTTGGAATTCCTTTTCTGCCGCCAAATGTGACTGATAGAGCCAAGTACTGCGTTCCTTTATGTAACCGCGCTTGCGTCTTGTTTGTCGAAAGCTTATGCGACCCAGCCGATGAAACTTGACTGCAATCCGTCGACCTTGGGGGGTTAAAGCGTCATACACATCGGCTTCTTTTCCTACGCCCAGAGAGCGCCCAAACGAAGCTATGACGCCGCCTTTAACCAACGCATGAATCGCTAGGCAATCATAGCCCTGATTATTCAGGGTGTGACCAACATAGGCGCCTTTGACGCGGTAAATTAAGTTAAGTTTATTCAGTTTACTCAACGTATAGTTGATGCGGTCCAGTGGCACCTTGCTAAACCGATGTATTTGCTCGGTTGGGACAAACTCATGCTGAGCCATGGCTGCCTCAATGATGCTTAGCACCCTGAAATCCTCCGGCTCCAACTCACGATACGCCGCAACGGCTAGATCAGCGCTTGACATATACAATCCTTTAAATGCTACAGTATTCTCTAGTAAAAAGTTGCTTATCAGAAAATAAGAGGCTTTTGAGTGTAACTTATATGGGAGAAGCTCACTTAACAAGTACTATAAGTCAAAACCGTCCACTCAACAAACCTGTTATGTAGTAAACGCATGGTTTTGAAAAAATGGCTGTAAACCAAGAAAACGTCTCCAAAGTACTATCGGTGCTCTCGCATCCACTGCGCAGAGACATACTGTTGGATCTAAGTAACAACGGCGAGCAATCGTTCACTGACTTGCTAAACATGCTAAAAGTCGACACCGGCAAACTCAGCTTCCATCTGCGTGCTCTTTCACCGTTTATCGAGCAGACATCCAGCGGCAAATACAAACTTAGCCGCGCCGGCGAAGCCGCGGTCCGAGTTATCCACGACGTGGAAGGCTGGGCGGAAGCTGCTGACGTTCAAGGTAAAGCAACAAGTCTGCCGCTGTCTTCATTCAAGAAGAGGGCGTTCGCGTTTCTAGTTGACTTTGCCTTGATTTTTGCAATCATAATGACGATTACACTTCTCCCGCAATTGCTCACGCCAAACACGGCCAGCTTAGGCAACGAAGTCAGCACCGCCGTACTCATCACCGTGGGCCTACTCTGGCTCTACTCAACATTGCTTGAGGGCTTCAATGGCCAAAGCTTAGGTAAACGCGTCTTAGGCCTCAAAGTTGTCCGTACAGATGGCAAAAAAATGAGCTACGACCACGCAGCGGTTCGCAACTTCGGGAAAATCCTGCCACTGCTACCCTTTGATTTGCTGTTTGGTCTACGCATCAAAAATCAGGCCTTCATGCGTTACTTTGATAAATTTGCGGGCACCACCGTAATTGATCTACGGAGCTAACTCCACCACTTTTTCTTGTGGATATTCTTATCTGCAGCCAAAGCATTCCCTTGTAGTGTGGAGCATATGAGTGAGCAGACCGAGCAGAAACTTCGAGTTAACAAAATCAAAGACGGCACAGTCATCGACCACATACGCGGCGGCTACGCACTTGACGTCATTAATATATTGGGCATCACCGGCAAAGAAAAGAAAGTCATGACCATAGCCATTAACGTACCAAGCAAACGTCTCGGCGTAAAAGACATCGTCAAAATCGAGGGTAAAGCGCTCAACACCGAGGAAGTTAACCGCATAGCCCTAGTTGCGCCACGCGCCTCAATCAACTATATCAAAAACTACTCTGTAATGGAAAAATCCGAGGTAAAACTTCCCAAAACCATCGAAGGCATCATCAAATGCCCTAACCCCACCTGCGTAAGCAATAACAAAGAACCCATAAAATCTAAATTCAACGTAAAAACTGACGACCCTCTCCTGCTTAAATGCCACTACTGTGGGGTCACACTAGAAGAGGCCGACGTACTCGCGCAGCTTTAAGGCAGCCGCTCAGACGCCAAATGGTAGAGTGCCTCGAAATCTTTGTGCAGCATCGGTTTGCCTTGTCCAATCATGGGGCACTCCTTGGTGACCGTGAAGACATGCGTGCGCTTGTCTGGGGAGTATTTTAGTTCAAAGGGGTAGAAGCGACAGATGAGCGGTCTTAATTCGTATATGGTGCATTTGTTGTCTTTGAGGAAGATGCAGTCGCCGTATTGTTTTTTCATCTCATAGATGTAAGGGTGAGTGCCGTTGGATTCATTAGCAAAGTCCTCGATGGGTTTGCCTGTTGTGTTGGATATTTCTTCGGCTTCACTTTCGAGTAGCAGGATATGTCGTAACTTGTGGTCTGTGTCAGCGCAGCATATGCCGCAGCAGTTACAGCTAAAGCACACATCTGACGGGTAGTCAAAATCCACTTTCCTTCATACCACACTTTGCAGGAATGGATAAAAACGTATGGCGCGCCTAACGGTCCTTTTTAGGGGGAGCTACGCCGCAGTCATGCTTATACTTCCCCTCATAACCCCGTGTCAGAGGCGTTTGGAGTTTGGCAAACACGAGGTGGAGAAATCGTGTTTTTGTGGGGATTTTGACTGGAAAGGGG
Source organism: Methanocella sp. (assembly GCA_050261115.1). Taxonomy (GTDB): domain Archaea; phylum Thermoproteota; class Bathyarchaeia; order Bathyarchaeales; family Bathycorpusculaceae; genus Bathycorpusculum. Next base: position 73,987 of record JBLNCY010000003.1, on the reverse strand, counting down.
CCGCCTGAGATCTGGATGGTTAAGTTGCCCTCAAACCCCGCGTCAACAACCGTTGGAGGGATAGAGATGCCGGCCCGGGAAAAGGTGCTTCGGAGCTGGCAGAAAGCCATTAAATCGTTACCCAACTTGACATGCTCCAGCGTGGCAACCAGCATCTTCTCGTACTTACCCAGCACAAAACTATCTGGCACTTTTTCCGCTACATACAACCCCTCACGGTTAGGCGACTGAATATCTAGCACTTTATCGGTGGATTGTAGACATACGATTTCATCTGAAAACCGCAGATCAACCCCATTCTCCCGGATGGTATCATCACTAAGAGGGAAGATAGTTAACGAGCCTTGCTCCATAGCTTTTCTTAAATCCATAGCGGACATTATCAATTTCTGTTAACCCTAACCTACCGATACACAATGACAATCTATATGAAAATTACGAACAACAAACGGCCGCCACCTACACTTGAAGACCTAAAGAATCTACCTGCTTCTGCCGACCTAACCCCCCCCCCATATGTAGAACTAACCACAAGTTCAACTGCAGTTAGAGTGATACTTGCGACAGCCCAGCTATCATAGAGTAAACAAACGCCCAGCGCGGTTGAACCAACAAGAGCGCGTTCAATGCAGCCCATAAGGTCGCTGAGTTACTGCTAATCACCGGCATCCCTCGACAAAGCTTCGAAGGTTACCAACTGCATCCACTTGCGCATCCGAGAGTAGCTTTGCTGCCTCCTCAAGCTCGAACTCCATACGCTCAAGACTCCAAACAGTCACACCCTTAAGGGCAATCGCGCATAATCCCAAAACAGCTGAGCCCTGAAATGCTTAAGAGAAGTCAAGCTCAACCGTGGGAGTTTGATGAGGGCAGGATAACGCCGAGACGATGCATAAACAACCTACCCAACAGAGCTATCTGCGGCTTCACTGCAGAACCATTGATGGTATATTGAAATTAGCGTCTTGTAAACCGCAATTGTAAATAGTGCTAAGAAAACTAGGTGTGCAAAAGCCAAAAGGGGCGAGCGAAACAGCAGTGAACCATCAAAGGGGTAACCTATAGTGCTTGGCAGCAACACACAGACGATTGGCAAAAAAAGCACCAAGTTGAGCTTATCCGCCTTAAAGAACGCCCGCCAATCACCTGTCTTGTAGAGAATCGCCATCGCAGTCGCAAACAACATTATTTCAGTGAGGATATTGATAGGGTTCCAGATGCTGATGTAGTAAAAGCCTAACTCGTAGGCGCCAAACTGTTGAGTGGTTAGAGGCCAAAACAGTTGCAGCTGGCCACCTATAAAGAAGTCAGCAATTACAAAATGCGAAATCAGAGCTAAGAAATAGGGAATTGCCTGTTTTCCGTAATGGATGAAGAGCGGTGTGAATATTAGCGCTGCCACCACAATGGAGTGGGTGGGACCTCGATGTATCTGTGCTCCTGTTAAGTAGTCAAAAATGATATCTACGTCAGGTATTATGGAGAGAACCAGCAGTAGAGGGATGTTGACTTTTGTATGTAACGCCATGGATGAACCTTTTCCCAGAAGGTAGGCGATTGCCATGTGCCCTACTGCAAACAACCAGTTTCTTCCTCAGTGTGTGGTTTTTTGGATTCTTCCTTAATGATAGATACCAAATTCTTTAGGTTTTGGGATAGCATCAGGTTTAGGTGAACGTTGGTTGCAACCAAACTCGGTTGACAGAAAAACCAGCGGACACAAAAATGTAGTAAACGCAAAGAAGGCAAGAAAAATAGGTCGCTAACTCATGCCACCCACACGCATAAGCACAGTGAGAATAAATGCTACACCACACCCAACCCCAAAAAGCCTCAGCAACCGCTTATCCAAATCAATCTTTGATGCATAACTGGGCGACGCATAAAGCAACTCAGACGTAATCAAAATAATAAGGGCTACAACTGCAAGCCACAGACTAACATCAGAAACAGACAACGGAAAATTCATACATACACCTACACAAAACCAAAAGTAACATTAACACTGTTACCCGGCATGATCGTTTGCTCCTTTAAAACGACAGTTTTACTTGAGGATTTTGCAAGGGCAGAGGCAACGGCGCTTACAATTGGGCAGCCCAATATTCCCACACTTCGGGGTTTAGTCTCCGAATTGTAGAGGGTGTCGTAGACGATGCCGACCGCTTTGAAATTAGCACCCGACGGGGTAAGAGTCATTTCGGCGTTTCTGGCTAGATTCAGGTTTTCGGATAGACATTTGGGCAGTGCCTCGGCGAGGTCAGCGGGGCTAATTTTGCTTAAGTCCTGTTGCAATTGTTTCTCTACTTCAGACAGTATGCCGCTGCCTGGTGAAGAAATGAAGAACCCGCGGTTTTGAGCAGAAAACAGTTTGCCCGAGGCCAACTCGTCAATAGAGGGTTTACCATCAAAGCTCTCAGAAATATACACGACTGGTTCCTTGAGGATTTTGAGGTAATCTGGCAGGGATACATCCCGTGGATATGCGGGGAGATAGTAGCCTTGCCCGTTATACTTTAAATCGTTAAACATGCGGTCAATTGTGAAGTATGAGGATCGGGCGGTGGCGTCAAGGAGGCTACTCTCGACATGCCTACCCGTTCTTGCTAAAGCGAGCACGGCACCCCAGAAAGTTAAACCTAACCCGATGAGCGCAGCTATCTGCATCTCAAAAAAGACTGAATAGAAAAGAGCAAAAACTCCGAAAACTAAGAAAACTATGGATAATCTTAGAGCATTATTTCTTCTATTAATTGTGGGCAAAAAGTCTACTCCTTTAATGTTGACAAAACGTTTGCTTATTCTAGAATAAATGAAATGTTGTCTATAAGGCTTCTCCTAAGCAGCCTACTGACCTTTAGGCGGGCAGTTGTCCCTACACATTCGGTGCATATACCTCAAAGGCACATTAACCACTTTAGAAACGATACCCAGCCCCGAGAACATCGCCATGAAGTTCTCAACATCCACACGATTAACCGCGCCTAAAAGCGGAGTCACGGTCAAATAAACCAACGTGAACACCACAAACCCCACAAGAAGTATAACCCACCAAGGCAAACTCAAAAAGCTAATCAGAAGATATGCCACCAAAGCAGACAGCACCGAAGCCAAAAGAATCTTTAGGGAGCTTTTTAAGTCAGCTTTAACCTGATAATTTTTCCAACTCCAGATAAGACCCCAAGCCATTCCTGGGATGCTTGCGATGACGCCCCCGAGTATACCCCCGATTACTGCATAGGAAGCGCCGCCGATGCTGTAAAAGTAAGCAACCATAACATAAGCAAGCGGTAGCCCTAATGCCATAGACAAAAAGCTCTGCTTCATAATCTGTCGCGTTTTCCCTATACCCGACTGGAACGTCCCGAGACTAACGTTACCAAGCAACACAAACAGGTAAACGATTACGGAAAGGGAAAGGAACAATGGCGCATAGGGAAACTTGGGTTCTGCCCTTGCAACAAAAAGCGCTTGCATTATGCCGTCCTTTGGAAAAAGAGTGTTTACCAGAGGGTCTGCCAACACTATTAACATTAAAGCGGCAGGGACAAGCAGCAAAGCGGTATACTTAACTGAAGAGGTAAAAACCGTCTTGGTCAACTCAGGCTCCATCTCAGGACTTAGCTTAGAGAAAACTGGAAACAGCGCGGTGGAAACGGGGGTGGAAACAAAGGTTAAGAGAACTGCGAAGTTGCTGGCTGCAAAGTAGTTACCCATCATCCAGGTGCCCGCAAAGATAGACATGGTAAAGGAGAACACCAACGGCAATACGCCGATAACGGTGGTTGATGCGGTGAGGGGTAATCCGAATTGTAGCATGGGTTTTAGGGTGGCTTTTACGTCGCATTTCCCGTTCCGGCATCTGTGCAGGGGCCTAAAGAGCGTGTAGTACACGATTAGTATGCTGATGATGCCGCCTGCAAGGACCGAAACCATTGCGGCTGTAACTGCGCCAAGTACGCCAAAGCCCAAAACAATCAACAGGGGCCCAAGCGCGGTTTTAACAATTGACTGCAAAACAAGCACAAAACTGTTCATTTTCATGTGTTCAAACCCGACAAAGATTCCGCTGGCCGCTGAAGCTATCGCACCCGCAAAAATCGAAAGCGACATGATGGATATGTATACAGAGAGTTGGGCGCTGTTTTCGGGGCTGATTATTAACGCTATGGGATAAGCAAGGGCAAAGCAGACCAGCGATAGCAGTATACCGCTTAGTAACTCAAAGAGTATCCCTGAGAGTATAACGTCATGGATTTGGTTGGTGTTGCCTTTCACGCGTAGATTGGCGATCTCTTTGGTTAAGGCGGAGTTGATGCCCCAATCCCTAAAGAAGCTAATCATCGCCGCGGGAATTATGGCCATTCCATAGAGCCCCACTTCATCCACTGATAGCAGCGCCTGAATAACAAGCGTGCCCACTGCCATAATCACAGTGGAGCCGACAACGCCCAAGAGCAGATGAAAGCTTCCAGTTGCGGAGGTCTTGCCGATCTCTAAAGCCTTATTCATCCAGCCACCAAAGCAGGTTATAGATTGATAGTGTTTTTATAAGCTTGGACAATCGCCTCTAAATCACGCAGCCCATCAAGCCCCGAAGGCGAAGGAGCCACGTCATCCCGTAAGCAATCAACAAAATACGCTAACTCGTCGTAGTGGGGCTGATTAAACTCAGATATGCCTCGTCGAAGCATCTGATAGAACTGTACCAACGTCGGCGGCGGCATATGCTCAACCGAGGCATGAGCCACGCTACCCAGCAGGTCTAACCGCATGAGGTACTGCTGAGAGTACCAGCCTACATTAACCACCGCCAAAGTTCCCGAGCTAAACCTCGCCAAACACACTGCCGAGTCATCGAAATCCATATGGTAACGGTGACCAAACTGGCTCTTGATTTCAGTTACCTCACCAAAAAACATACGCATCAAATTAATGATGTGGCAGCCTAAATCCACAAAGACGCCGCCGCCCGTCAAATCAGGGTTAAACCACCATTCGGGAACTGGCGCCGGAGAATGCCCATCCGCGCGATGCACAAACGGCCCCGCAGAAACATATACCGCATGCGCGTGCTCTATGTCGCCTAACAAGCCGTTAGCCATGTCCTCTTTTAGCTGGAGGAAATGTCGGTTGAAACGCATCGGGTACCCTACCATCAACTTGACGCCTTGACGCTGAGTGACCGCAATGACTTCTTTCGCTTCTGAGACGGTGACGGCAATGGGCTTCTCAAGGAAAACGTGCTTTCCCGCTTCGGCGGCTTCACATGCGCATTGGAGATGCAGATGCGTCGGCAACGCGATTAGTACGGCGTCCACATCCGCATTCTTTAGCAGCTCACTGTAGCGGGTGTAGGTGTTCTTTACGCCTGCCTCTTTAGCCCTATTCAGCGCGGGTTTTGCCGTGTCCGCTACCGCGGTGACCTCTGCGTTTGGAAGCATCAACGCGTGCTTGAGATGCAGTGAGCCGATGCCGCCGACACCGATTAAACCTAACTTAACAGGCTTCACCATTATTCCAGCCCCAATCGTTTACCTAACCCAAAGCCGACTAAGCCCCGCTTAATCTGGCGCTTAACCTTCATCTTCAGCGTAATCTTGGGGTACAAGGCACGGAAAAAGTCAAGTTCCGCTCCAACAGCAACATATGATCGCTGGCCGACGCCTTCATGTTCAGCCAACTCAAAATAGGGAATCCCCTCAGGGTCTAAGCCGGCGATTTCAGATGCAGCAACATCCAGAGATACTGGATCACTGCCCGCCATAACTAACCCTAACTTGCGAGGCTGCACCCCCGCAGCTACATTACTGTCTATTAGGTGGAGGTCAAACTTCATCGCTTTGTTGAGTGCTACGATGACGTTGCCGAGGTCGCTGTGGTACTTGAATTTCTTCTGGTAGGGGTTGCAGCCGAAGATGTTTTTGAGGGTGCAGGTGAGTTTGATGGGGTCTACGGTGTATTTTATGTGGGCTATGTTGATTTTGAGGTCTGCTTCTTGGATGGTTTTTGGTATGTTGAAGGTGTATTTATTGCCATTACAGGTGACCTCGGTGCTGTTTGCCTGATCCTCGGAGAGGTTAACCAATCGCACACCCTTCTCCGCCGCGAGCCGCTCGTAGCCGAGCATGCGGAAAGCGTATTTGCAGCGCATAGCCGACGCATCTGACTCCACCACGGCAATTTCTACGTCGCCGAGGTTTTCGCGGATCAAATCAATCAGCGCCGCCACAAATGCGGGGGTAGTGGTTTGGCCAGTGGTGCAGTCCCAATAGTAACACAGATTTGGCTTAATCACTACCCGCCTTGTGCGCTCTTTGAACCGATAATTAATCAATTCGAGCGCCTGAGCTATTGACTCCTTAAACGGCGCGTCAGTCTCCGCAGGAATCTTGACTAAACTAATATAACTCATCCTAGAAACCCCAAAAAAAACCCAAAAGGCGAAGTTGATTACCATACACTCTAGTTAATGATGTATTAAAGGCTAACCTGCAAACTGCAATTTACGACTAGCAAGCAAAGAAAGCATCTTCTTATAATGACGCTCTAACTGTGCGCCAATGAACCCTTTGTTTCCAATCGAGAGCAAATATAGCACGCTGTTGGCGCGCAACTGTGGAACCCACAGAGCTTTTAAGTAATAATGCCTTGCTGAAATTCTTTTGCCAAGCACGTCGTAAGCGTGTCCAAGTTTATAGTAAATATCCGCCAACGCATAAGACGCAACTTCCCCCTTATAAGACTCAAGGAGCTTGTTTCTAAGCGAAATGCGTTCCCTATACCATGTTTCTTGGTGAAGGGCGGTGGTGTTGCGTTTATGAATCCTATAAAGCGCTAAATCGGCAGGGTCATAGAGGAACTCATGCTTCTTTGCGAGGTTAATGAAGAATAGATGGTCGTTTACGAATCGGAAGCTTTCATCAAAGCCGACCTCTCGGGCGTATTCTGTCTTGACGAGTACGCTTTGGCCGAACACAAAGTCCTCGATTAGGAGGTCTTGGAAGAGGTTGCCGCTTCTTTTGGGAGCTTCCCCGATTAGGTCGCTTACTTTTTGGCCTGTTAATGCGCCGTTGCTGTCGATGACTTGTCCGCTTGACCAGAGGATTTTGTCTTCGTTGCCTTTTATGAGGTTAAGTTGTCTTTTGAGTTTGTATGGGAGCCACATGTCGTCGGAACCGATGAAGCCTACGTATTTGCCTTGGGCTTCTTTTAGGCAGTCATTGAGGGTTTTGGCGATTCCCTGGTTTTTCTGGTGAAAGAATGCTCTCACACGAGGGTCTTTTTCACTGTATTTTTTGATAATATCGGGGGATGCATCTGTGGAGCAATCATCTACTATTACAAGTTCCAAGTCGGTGAATGTCTGGTTTAGTACGCTTTCTATGGCTTGCGCTATGTATTTTTCATGGTTGTATGAGGCCATAACTGCTGTAACTAAAACTATAAATTCCACCCCAGAAAAGATGTTTGGACGCTTAGAGTATTATTTGGTACATGTCATAAACTACGGCGCTTGCTCCAAAATCCTCTTTATACTTAATCAACCCCCGATTCAGCACGCGCCCCTGCTTCTCGGTGGATATCCCAAAATCGTAGTACCGCTTATCCTTATAGCGTTCACAAATCAAGTAATCGGCTATGAGATCCTGGGCGCCTATCTTTTGTCCTTCCGGCGAGTTAGCTGCGTACTGTAAATGTGCCACATTGGGGCTCTCATAGATGACCAGGCCTGCTAGCATCCGCTCATCCTTAAACGCTGTGTAGAGTTTGATGTTGTCTGGGAAGCGGCTAGCTAAGAGTTTAATTTCCTCTATGGAATGGACTGGTTTGACTCCATGTTTTGAGAGGGTTTGTTCTAAAAGTTTCATGTATGTGTCGTAGTCGTGGCTTTCGTTTACCGTTAGATTGTTCTTTTTTGCTTTAACTATGCATTCTCGGCGGTTATCAGCAAACCTTCTTTGGCTGGCTAGTGGAATGGTTGAGGATACGCCTCTGGCGACTAGTTTGGCGTTGTGCCTATAGAGTGCGTAGAGGTCTTCGTCTGCGGGTACTGAATGGTAAATGTATGGGATGGGTTTGTAGAGGACTGTTTTTACGCCGATGCTTCTGCAGTGCTCAATTAAGGCGCCAAAGATTTCTAGCATCAGCGGCGTCTTCATCGAATAGCCAGAGACGACTCCGCCGAACGTTAAGCCGCCGTGGCTCTGTACCGTATCGCCCGCTAAGTTGGCTGGTAATATCCCTATGAGGTTGTTGTTTTTGAAGAATAGCAAGGAATGGTCTTGGAATCGGTCTTGATGGTACTCCATGTAGTCCCGGTAGAACAGAAAAACCCCATTCTTAGCGCCATAGACAAAACGGTCCCATAACGCTTTATCCTGTGGACAGTAGGTTTTGACCGTCACCTCATCTTTAGATGCCTTGTGGCTCACGAGTTCTTCAAGGACAGTCATATCGTTTCTTTTCCCTCAATAAACACAGTTGTTGTTTTGTTTGGCAGAGGTTTCGCTGGGTTTCCAATGTAGATGCCGCCCTTGGTAGTGTTCCTGATTAGGACGGCGCCTGCGCCGATGATGCAGTCGGGGGCGACTTTTAGGTTATTACTTGTGCAGCTGTTTACGCCAAAGAAGCAGTTCTCGCCTACCGTGCAGAACCCTGAGATGGCAACGTGCATGGCTAAGAAGCAGTTCTCGCCGACCTGTGACTGGTGCCCAATTGAGCTGCCGGTCCAGATGGTTATGTTGTCTCCGATTTTAACGCCCCGCTGGAGGGTGGTGTTTTCTAGTATGAAGCAATTCTCGCCTAGCTGCACGTTTGGATCGACGTAGGCCCGTGGGCTTATGTATGAGCAGAGGCGATAGCCCTTTTCTTTTGTAGCCCTAAAGAGGCGGCTTCTAAGGCGATTAAACTGAGTAAAAGAAACCGCGACAAAGGCCTTGTGGGTCTCTGGTTCAAAGAAGCCTTCGATATCCTCAAAGGGGACAACGGGTAAACCAAAAAGCGTTTCACCACCATGCAGGTAGGCTTTTTCAACGCTAAAGCCGGCAACTTGATAGGTTGTGTCTCTGCTAAAGTAGCTGTAGGCAAGCTCTGCTGTTTCGCCGCTGCCGATTATGACGAGTTTCTCTTTACTGCCAGCCATTGTAGACATAACTCTTGAATGCGTCATAGTTCCGGATGTAATCCGATTCATCATAGACCTCAGAAACCAAAGAGAGCGCAACAGAATTGGATGAAAAGTTTTCTAGCTCACGCCATACCCTAGGTGGAATGTAGATGCCATAATGGGGTCTGTTAAGGAAAAAGGAGCGTTTGTTGTAGCCGTCATCGAGAATAATCTCGAAGCTGCCGCTTAATGCAATGACTACTTGATGTAGCGCTTTATGTGCATGGCCGCCACGTGTTGCACCGCTGGGTACGTCATAGAGGTAGTAGACGCGTTTTATCTGGAAGGGGATCTGGCGGTTTTCTTCTATGAAGGAGAGATTGCCTCTGACGTCATGGACTACTGGAAAATTGATAATTTTACATTCGCTTAAGGGCGAGTACCTTTGTTCTAGCAATAAATCACCAAAAGTAAGATGATTAACTGAATCTGCACCGAGAATATACAGTAACAAGTACGCAAAATGCCATATGTACTTTACTTTTTACTACTCTACCGCTGTGTTCTCTAATCCACGAACACTATATGTAAAACGTCTGTTGTTAAGTTTTGACGGAAAAAGATAGAAGGGCACAGGGATGTTTATGCGAACAAACTTTTCCTTTAGTTCCTCTGGCGAGATTTTGGTTCTGCTCCAGTGGTCAAGCCGATTCCGCCATAGGTAGCGGAGATTGCCTAAGCTCCATAGGAACGCATCAAAACTACCCTGTATAGTCGGGACGTTTTTCTTCTGTAAAACGAAAACCAAATTACTAGAGAGATATAAGGTATTAACCAGCAGAGCCCATGCCAAATCCGTTTTTTTATAGTACACATCAAACAGCAAAGCCAAATTGGCTTTAAGCAAATGGAATGTTGTAAACCTAGTTTGCCATACTTTCGTGGCGCCGCCCACATGGAAAGTTTTTGAGGCTGGAACAGTGACCACTTTTTTGCCTGCCATCAATGCTTTCAAGGAGAGCAGCGTGTCATCGTAAAAGTAAGGGATAGACGGGTCAAAGGCACCCATATGTTTCAGGATATCTCGATGGACAATCATTGTGGCGCCACAAACAAATGATACCTCAAATTTTGGCTTAAACACCATGCGGCTCGGCTTATCCATAAAGAGAGCATATTTTTTGAGCAGGTAATTACCGTACAGCCAGCCGGCTGTCTGAACTTTTTCGCCGTCTATGCTGCAAATCAGGCTCTGTGCTATGCCAATCGTAGGGTCATTTTCAAGTGCCTCAACCAAGTGAGTCAGCCACTGAGGGTCCACGGTGGTGTCGTTGTTTAGGAATACGGTGTATTGTCCGCTGCACTGTTTTAAGCCGACGTTGTTACCGCCGCTGAAGCCAAGGTTTTCTTTGTTTTTTATGATTTTTATTTTGGGGTTACTGCCAAAGAGGGCTTCTGCGTTTTTCAGACTGTCATCTGTTGAGGCGTTATCTACCAGTATGACCTCAAAATTGGGGTATTCGCTTGATAACACAGACTCTAAGCATTTTCTTAGGTAATCTTTACCGTTGAAGTTTAGAATAACAATAGAAACAAGAGGGGCAGACAACATGGATTCCTCTATTTTCTGCGGAATCTACCTAAATCAACAAGGGGCGAATACGAAGCACCCATCAACTTGTAGATAAGCCATTTCGCACCTATCACGTTACCCAGAAAGATACCCGCTACCTTACTTAGGTTATAGGGCAAATTAGAGCGCATATACTTCAAGCTGTGCAAAACACGCAACAGATCCGACTCGAGCTTGCTTATCAGCGAAAGCTGGGGTTCCTCAGGGTAGAGGCGGTAGAATAGAAGTTCAGCCTCAACCGCCCACAAAAGATCGGTACGTGGCGCCAAGAAGTCTCGACTGGAAGTTCGGCCATGAACAATATGGTAGACCTTGACGTTTGGGCTATAAATCATCTTTAGCCCCCGCCGCCAAATATGCCAACCCAAGACCATCTCCCAAGCGCAACCCAAAATCCACTCCCCACGCAAGTCAATGCTCCGAAGCAACCCGCCCGACACCGCCATCGAAGGCCCTCTAAGCAGCGCTTTTGTGGCTCCACGTTTACGCCAGTAGGCGTTGTTGCCGCGTTCGTAAACTAGGCCGGAGTTGGCGATGCAGTTTTTGTAATCTTCAAGCCCCCTAAGCGGACGACCAAACAGGGCAAAGTCGAAGCGAGTGTAGCTAGTGGGTGCTTCGGGTTCCTCTATGATTTGGTATGCGTCGCCGTTTAGCAGCACAGGAAAGGAGTCGCCTGTAACGCCGGCGATTTCATGCGTCTGGAACAACCTCACGGTTTGCTCAAGCCAGTCAGGGGCGGGGATTGCGTCGTCATCAAGAAAAGCAACTATGTCGCCGGTTGAATGCTTAACACCCAGAAAGTAGGCGTCAACGATATGCCCTGCTGTCTGCTTGACCATTTTAACCTTGATTTTTTGTGCTGCCTCTTCCAGCAGCGCCTCGGTGCCGTCGCCTGAGGGCTTAACCACAACCACCAAGTCAAAATCTCGAAAAGTTTGCTGCTCAAAAGCCCGCAGTATCTGGCACAGTATGCCGGCGCGTTTGTAGGTAGGGATAACTACCGTAACCCAGGGTTGTGACGATATGTCTGTATCCATTTTTTGCTCCTACTGTTTAAGGTAGTCTTCCTCACCGTTTAGCCACTTAACTAAGTCAAGGTATTTTTCGTATCGCCGGTTACGGGTGGAATCATAAACGTGCACTTCGCCGTGATAGTCGGGGATGAAAACGGTGCAGCGGGAGTTCGGCTGAGGTTTTGAGGAAAAAAAGATTTTGTGCCTATAGGGGAGCTTTTCAAATCGGGCAAGGTGCTCCTTGCGGTATTCCTCCCCATCAGAGAAAAGGACAAAAAGGTTTTCACGGTTTAGACGCTTGAGTCGTCTTTGCCATTTCTCTTGGGCTTCCGCTTCGGTGTAGTAATGCATAAAGTGGATTTCTACATCGCCGCCCAAGACGCCGATGGGGTAACGGCGACCAGTTGATGCAAAGTGCCTATGCGCCATTTCGTGGCCGGTTTTGGCGGTGAATATTAAGGGTTGCTTTAGGTACCAATTGAGGTCTTCTAGAAGGCGGAGGTAGTCGTCGGGGAAGATGTAGGTCCAGATTGTGGGGGTACTGTATTGGAGCCCGAATTTGTGGTATATGCCGCCCGCAAAGCAGTTATTGCCAATTATCGAGAAGGTCTTGTTTTTGAGTTTTAAGCGGGGTATCCAAAAGAAGAATCTGTCGATGAAGTGCCATTTTACGATGGATTCGATTTTGTCATCGTTGAGTACTCTGAGAAGTGTCCTCGGCATGCGCGACCTCCGATGAAATTTATCTGCTGCGAGTTTGGTTGCCGGGCGCTTCTAAAGTATGTCAAACGATAAAGCTGAGGTTTAGGACTTTTCTATATATAAGGGAGGGGATCTCTGCGGAGAGACAGCGCTGGTTTGCAATCAGGGTTTATAGTAGACTTCGCTGCCGCCGTTTGAGTAAACTATGCTGGTTTGGTTTAGCACTCTTGGGATCGTCCCATTAGAGGTTTCGGGCTCATAGTTTATGCTAATGTAGCTTAAGTAGGCAAACTGCCCCTGCTCAAGGTTAGTCTCGTTAGAAAGCGGCATCAGGTAACCACGGTAAACAAGGCCATAAGCCGGCAAAGCAGTGAACAATCCGTTATCAGCAACAAGATTATACTCATAGGGCACGTACTGGGAAACCCAAGTCGCACCATGCACGCTATAGGCCTCAAGAAAACCAAACGAACCATAGAGCTGCGTGGGATCCATGCGATAACCACTCAGCGGAATCGACCAGCTCTCCGTTCCGGCAACCTCGTAAATAAAGTTAGTCTGAAACAGAAAATATGGAACAAGCACGCCCACCACAAGCACCGTAAATAGCACTTGTCTGCGACGCTTAGCGAGGTATTCCGCGGCCTTCCACATGCCAACCGCGCAGAAGGGAGCCAGGATCATCAGGAGAATATGGTAGAACCGCGTCATGGACAAAGCATTAGCTAACCCCGGAATAAGTGTCAGGAACACAAGAAAAACAACAGTCACGACACTAAAGACAGTGTAGTCACGTTCGAACCGGAAGGGAGTCTTTTTTGCAACTATCGCTATAACCCCCAGTACAATGAATAATTCTGTAAGGTATGCGAAGCCGCGGCTAATCGTGTTCAGAAAAGAGGGCGACTCAGCAAGCCCTAAACCAGCAAGAACTGTGGTGCCTCTGGAGGCGGGGTCAAAAAAGTTCTCTAACTGGGCACTTATGTAGCCGGTGAAGGACATGAAACTATCAAAGACGACGGCACCTGAAGCGTAAATGTACCAAAGGAACATGGCTACAAAGAAAAAGATAATCATGCTAAGTTGCAGATTGAAGCTTGGCCGCTTCAAGTACAAAGTAGAGGTAACCCAAGCGGCGAAGATCAAGAAGAGAAAGATTTCTGCCAGCGCATAATGCGAAAAGATCAAGCCGAAGCTAAAGATGGCAAAGGCGACAAACCTGCCGCCTCGCTTAACGCCCTTATTCAAAATGGTTAACAGGAGCAGCACAAAGAAGAGCTCGCCTATCATTTGGCGGTTAAGCGCAATCATTTCAGTAAAGAAAGTGGACTGCGCAACAAACATAAAGGCCGCTATGAAGCCGAGTTTCTTGCCGATGTAGGGCTGCCAGAGCAGATACAACCCCACAGGCACCAACGCAAAAATCAAGGGGTAAATTACCTTGTAAACCCACGTTGGATCTATACTTAGCATGTTCGAGTAAATCGTGGGCAACACAGTGATGCTTAGCATCGCGTTATATCGGCCGTAGGCTTCATCTGAGATAAACGCAAAAGTAGAATTCCAGTATCCGCTCTGTTGGGTGTTCTGGAAAACATACATTTCTACAGGTGAGTCACCACCGTAGGGTAAGATATAGTTTGACATTAAGGAAACATGCAAAAGTAATGCAAGGGCGATCATGAGGATGGCAAACGGGTAAATCTTTGTCGATCGATCACTTAGGACAGCTGTGGTGAATAAGCCTGCAATGGCAAGTATCATAAAAAGCAGGATCGTGTTGTTACCCGTCGCTTCTACATAGTATGCTCCAGCTATGCTCAGAATTGGAATCAGGGCAAGCAGCAACATCGGCAAGGTGAAGCTGATGCTTTGTTTCTGCATGGATTTTGTGTGTTTGCCTCTAGTAATATGCGCACCTGCGGCACCCACCAAAACCGCCGTGTTGATAAACAGTGACAGGGGCAGAATTGAGAGCGGAAAAGTTACCCCAAATAAAGGCCCAAACTCGTTGATCACTAAACCACATAACATTAAGAAAGCTATGCTAAACCCTACTGAGTAAACTACTGTTTCCCATGGGTTGAGGCTATCGAGCCGCAAAAGTTTGATTAGAACATAACCGGGAATAAACGTTAGATACGCGATGCCTATTGCTGCTCTTGCAAGGGGTAAATCGAGAAACAACGTAGCATACATTATAATTTGCAATATGACAACTATGGCGAGAAAGTGCTGTGATAAATAGTTCTGGTTGATATTCATGTCTGGTCCCTAAAACGTTATGTTACTTTTTTCGGTGACTTCACGGTAAATCTCTGACATCTTTGGTGCCACTGCACGGATATCATACCCTTGCACGGTCTGAGCGCCGTTTGCAATCATCTGCTCTCTAAGCCAAGCATCTTCTATGGCTAATGTCAACTTATCCGCCAAATCCATGGCGTTATTGGGTTCAAAAAGCAAGCCGCTATACCGATCGCTAACAGTCTCCTTTAGAACCCCAAAGTTTGGCGCCACAACCGCAAGCCCAGCAGCCCACGCCTCCAACATTGCGATATAACCAAAGTTGGTAGCTACAAAAACGTCGCTTTGCCAGAGATATTTTCGCACGTCAGTCTGTTTACCTGTTAGTGTCACCGCATCCTCGAGATTCAGCCTTTTGATTTGCAGCTTTAGCGGCTCAAACAGTCTACCGTATCCGACGATGATGAGTTTAGCGTTGGGAAATCTATCATTGACTTTTTTGAATGCCTCAACCACTAAGCCGGGGGTCTGGACTGGTTCAAGCCTACCTACATAGACGACTGTGACGTCATGCTTGGGTGACTGGGCGGGTTTTCTGAATTGGGGGGTATCAACAAAGTTTGTGACTAAGTGGCTTTTATAGCCTAAACCCATTTTTTCAAGAGTGCTCAGGATTTCTTTGGAGTATGTGGTGATGGCGGTAGCATCATTCTCCAAAATATCTCGCACTTGAGTCGACTCCAACGGCATACCACCATGCAGAGGGTCACCGACGTACCCGCCATGCAACGTAACCACCAACGGCTTTTTGTAATGTCTGCTTAGGCTAATGCCGAGTTTGATGTATTCTAGGTCCCGCCATATCCCGTGGATGTGAAAGACGTCGGCGGTCTTGGCCATTTTTAATCCAACGGCTTCTCGGTAGAGGCCTGCAAACTTCATTTTATCGACGAGTTTTGGCGTGAACCCCAGAGTGTACATGCAGAAGCCGTTAATTATATCGGCTGGTGAGGGCCCCAAGCGGTGGACTTTAAGGAAGCCTGAGTCTTCGAATTTATTGATATTTTTAGTTAGAAGTAGAATTTTTGTCCGGCCCGTTATGAGGGAGAATTCTATGGCTTCCTTTTTGGCTAGGTAACTGCTTAGCCAGAGTATGTAGCGTTCTAAGCCACCTATATCGATGGGCCAGAACCTTTCCCAAACGTGACAGACATGCAAACGTATTCACTCAAAAACTATTAGCTACGAAATCCAAGCGACGTTTTCTCTAATTACTTTTGCCGGTACGCCACCCGCTAAGCAGTTTGGGGGTACATCCTTTGTTACTACGGCACCTGCGGCTATGATTGCTCCATCACCGATTGTTACACCTTTCATGATGATGGCGCGGTTCCCGACAAGGACATGGTTACCGATGTTTATGGGCGCCGCCAATGCAGCTCCAGGTTTCGATAGTTGATGGAAGTCTGAATCGATTATTTCAACATCCCAGGATATGCTGGTGTGGTCACCTACAGTGATTTTGGTTGTTGCCAAGAACGCCGTGTTAGAGTTTACAACAACATTCTTCCCTAACTCGATTGTAGCGTCTTTGAATATCTCCAGCATCACGCCGCCGCCCATGCGGACGTTTCCGTTGATTTTAAGAGTGCTACCCTTAGCCATCGCAAGCCGCGTGGGTCTAGCCACGGGATAGAAATCGCGGTTAACTATACCCAGAGTCAAGTAGCCACTGTTGATGATTTTAGCTGTTTTCTCCAAGTAGATGTCAGTTTTTCCGTCGATAAGTAACGCGGAGGGCGATGATTGGGCGCCCCGTGTCTTTCTGGATACTCTATAACTCTTATAGAGTGTTCTTGGGCCAATTCTGTATTCTCTGATTAATGACCAATTCAACCTAAGCGCCCCCAAAATGCCTGTGAAAGATATCCATGAATTTCTCAGAAAAGTTCTCAAGCGAAAATTGTGTGACTGATTCAGTGGTTTCTCTACTTTTCGCAGGTGTCCAGCTGCTTATTTCTTCAACGACCTTTTCTGCTGCTTGCTCAATATTGACATAGCGGTTCGGTTCTGGAACGAATTCCTTCATGCCGCCCGAGTCATGAACAACCGGGATGCAACCAAACGCCATAGCCTCTGCGATAGAAATGCCGAAGTGTTCACCTTCCATCGTGTGCAGATAAACCTTCGCCCGTTTTAGTAAATCCGCCTTTAGTTCAGCTGAAGCGTTAGGATAAAACTTTATGCGATCATCCAAACCCTGCCGTTTCACGAGCGTCTCTAGGTAGTCAAGGGTGGATTGGCTGCAGAGTCGTCCGATGACGGCGAATTTTATATCTGTGCTTGTTTGCACGGCGATCTTAGGTATCTTCTCTAAGAGTTTGTTGGCGTCTAACCGTGAAACCGTCACAACCAACTTTTCAGAGTTTTTAGCGAAGTTTTTGGTTTGTGTAATGGTGGATGGGAATGGTGGGTAAAGAACTTGTGATTTCTTGTTTGAGTATCTTGTGATTTCGTTTGCTGTGTATTGGCTGTTGGCTAGAACCAGCCGCTTATCGTAATCTATCAGGTTTCTTTCAAGAATTACGTGTGGCAGTGTGCCGGCTTGAGTGAAGCGTGGCCGCTTAAGGTAAGGGAAGTTTGCTTTGAAGCTGAATCGGTTGAGGTAAGGGAAGTGGATGTAGGTTATGTCTGTCCAGGGATATACACAATTTGAGAAGGCATCGATGAAGATGTGGCAGCGGTTTTTTGCGGTGTATGAGTGGATGATTGTTTGGTAGAAGTCGGGTAAGCTGCGGGGGGCGAAGTGGGTTGGTTGCTGGATTGTTTGGATGTTGTGGTGGATGGTTTCCCCGAAGTAGTTTTTGATTGCTGTGGGGTTGATTATATTTGCTGAGAATAGGATTACGTTGTGGTGGTGTTGGGCGAGGGTGTTTGCGATGGCGATAGCGACGAATTCTCCGCCGCCGTAAACGTTGAGTGTGGGGCAGAAGACGCCGATTGTGCTTGTCATTGGTTGCTTCCCTGGCGGGTTGATAAATAACCGGTTTTTAGGCGTATTTCGGGAAAATAGGCTTTATGATCCTTTTTTGCCTGAATTTGTAGCGTTTTTTTATGCGAATTGTGCTTTGCAAAACGGTGAATCGACATTTTCAAGAGAATATAAAAATGATCTATCCTAAGTAGGCTTTCAAATTCAGGAAGAGAGAGAGAAAATTGAACACAAACATATTAGAGAAGACACTCCACACCCTAAACGCCAAGAAACTCTCAAAGCCAATCGCTATCTGCATGACCGCCCTGTTCTTAATCAGCATGGTTTCAGTGCTTGCAATGCAACCAGTTCAGGCAGCACCTACAACTTCCCCGCTCCACACCTCAGGAACCTATATCCTTGATTCAGACGGAAACTCTGTTTACCTCAGGGGCATGGGCCTTGCGGGCTTTGCGCCAAACATGATTCTATGGGGCCAAGGCAGCAGCGACAACTGGGGCGTCCAATGGAACACAGACCCAGCCATCATGGCTCAAACATTCGACGTAATGAAGAACACTTGGCACATCAACATGATTCGTGTCTTTTTCTACCCAAGCTGGTACTACCGCGACAACATTGTTCCTGCACAGGAAAGCTCAAGCTACACCTACATGACAAACCCAATCAGCATGAAAGAATACCTAAAAACCTTAGCAACGGAAGCAGCCAAATACGGCATCTACGTCGACCTCGTGCCATACACGTTGACACCATCAGCAAGCAGCTTTGACCTTGACAAATACGCAACCAGCAACTTCGGCTGGCAAGGCTTACCATTAAGCGGCTGGGACGAACCAGCAAACCGGTTCCTAGCAGACGCAGGCTATGCAAACAACGAAATCGGCTTCTGGAAATGGCTCTGGAGCGACATGGCAATCACCTTCAAGGATCACCCAAACGTCATCTTTGACGCGTGGAACGAACCAAACCTCGGCAGCGACGTTGACCCCATCCCAGCAGGATTCCTAACATACCTACAAACTATGTATGAGGCAATCCGCGGCACAGGCTCAAACCACTTGATCATGATGCAATGGCGCATGGGCTGGTTCCCCAACGGATACGGCAACACACTAAACTGGTGCAAACAAATCGCCGACGCAATCCCAGGCGCAACCAACCTAGTCTACACAACCCACCTCTACTACTACGCACCAACCGACTTAACAAGTTACTGGGCAACTGACTACGAAGGAATCAAAGCGCAACTCCAAGCCGGAATAAACAGCATGGGCGTTACCGCTCCACTAGTCGTCAACGAAGAGGGCTCATGTCTATCATATTCATCAAACAGACAAAGAGACGTTACCTGGTGGACAAATCTGCTAAGAGCACAATACGATTTAGGTATTGGCGCAGGCGCATACTACTGGCTAAGCGATTCAGGTCTAGGTCCAGTCTACGCCGGCGAAACAATGCTAAGCAGCGGATACCAACCAAACGCTATGGGACAAGCATTAATCGACGCCTACAAACCAGGCTCAGTTCAGGTTGAAACTCCTGCTCCAACTGCGCCCGCTACACCTGCACCCACCGAGGCTCCAGCACCCACACCGACCGAAGTAGCTACCCCAGCTCCAACCGAGACACCAATCCAAACACAAGCCACACCCGAACCAACTCAAACCCCAGCAGAAGAACCAGTGAGCCCAAGCGCACCCCAAGTTCCATCTACACCCGAACCAACAGCTACCCCAACAGAAACCCCTGAACCAACCATTACCCCAACAGAGGAACCAACACCGACAGAACCGGCAACACCTGAACCAACACCAGAACGCTCATTTGACACAGTCAGAGGATTCTTCTATCGGAACTGGCTCTTGTTCTTCTGGCCAAGATTCAACTCTTGGTTTGCAATCCAGCTAAGATAGAAAACCAACCAAACCTTTCCTTTTTTGTTTCTAGTCTATTTTTGTTAATTGCCCTTTCATAAATCCGCAGGTCCATGCGGTAAGTTTTAAGCCATAATGAAGCGGCAGAAGAAACATTGCTTTTTGGCGCAGGAACTTGTATGCTGGAAAAGAATAAAGCAACCCCGTTACTAACCCCGCCAGCGGCGTCATACGCGGTACAGAAAAAGCGCCATGAGTCTTTTTGAAGCTTCTCTGACAACCAAAGCCATACCAGTAATACTTTCTCCAAAGTGCATGAGGTGTTGATAAGCCCCCGTGCAACTCGTAGAGTTCTGCCCCGTTGGGTTGAAGCAGCCAGCCTGCTTTTTTGATTCTCAAAATTAGGTCGGTGTCTTCGCCGGCGCCTCTAATGCGCTCATCAAACCCCTTGACTTGTCGTATGGCTTCTAAGCGGAAGGTTGTTCCGCCGGTGCCGACGAGTTTTTCAGTTTTCCATATGAAGCTTTTGGGTTTTCCATAGCTTTTCTGGTTGACGATATGGGGGGCGACTTCAAGGTTTAGAATCAAGTTGTTGGCTACCGTTTTGAATACTCCCGCGGTGATTCCAACCCGCGGGTTGTTTTCCAAGGTTTGGACTTGGAGTTTTATGTATTCGGAGGTTAAGATTTCGTCTGCGTCAACAAAGAGCAGGTATTTTCCTTCTGCTTGGTTAACGATTAGGTTTCGGGCTGCACCAAGCCCTCTCCAGCTGGATTTGTATGGTTTTATTTGGCTGCCATGTTTTTTTGTGTATGTTTCGATGATTTGTGGGGTGCTGTCGGTGCTTCCGTCGTCGACGATGATGATTTGGATGCGGTCTTGGGGATAGTTCTGTTTTAGGATGCTGTTTATGGCTGCGGGAAGTGTTTTTTCGCCGTTTCGCACACAGATGCCGACTGTAACCATCGCAGTCATATACATAACCACTCTTGCTAAGACCCGACGGCATCAGTTTATGTTATGGCCATACCCATTGAGGTGCGCACTACAGAACCCGACGAACCAAGCTATACGCTTATAGGTATAGTGAAATGGTAAAAGAAAGAAGGTCTTCTTATGCGTCAACAGATATGCACCGGGTGATCGCATAATACCCGCTAGGAAGCCTCCGATGGGGGACATTTTGACGATGCTGATGGAGCGGGGGTCTTTATGGTGAATGTAGTGGCCGCCTTTGCCATACCAGACGTATTGTCGCCATAGGGACTGCCAGTTGGCGCGAGTGGACTCCGTGAAGGATTCCCCGGTAATTGCTAGTTCCCAGCCGTTTGCTCGGACTCGGTAGGCCATTTCGGTGTCCTCGGCGGCGCCGTTGATGTTAGTGTCAAACCCGCCAACGCCTCTTACTGCCTGAACCCGATAGATTGCACCCTCCGCTCCGGGGAGATAGCCGAACTTCGAGGCATTGCCCCGTTGTCCATACACTGAGTCCACGGCATAGACGATGTTTTCAAGGTCAGCTGCTAAACCGTGGCCTATGTGTATGTTATATTTGCCTGCGGCGATCCCGACGGTTGGGTGCTTTTCCATGTATGCTACTTGGTTTTCGATGTAGCGTGCGTCGAGTATCATGTCGGCGTCTAGCCAGACGATGTATTTGCCGCTTGCTTGCTCAACGACCATCTGGCGCGCGATGCCTAGCCCGCTGTTCTCGGTTAGAAAGCGTACGCTTCCAAACGGTGCGGTAAGGTTTTGCTGGATTAATTGGAGGGTGCCGTCTTGGCTGTTACCGTCGACTGTCAGCAGCTCGATTTTCTGTGCGGGATAGGTTTGGTTGCAAAGGGATCTGATTGCTGTTTTTATAGATTGGGCGCTGTTTTTTACGCATAAACCTACTGTGACTGTGGGTTGGTGGGTAGCCAAGAACGCTCAACTCAACTAGAAATAATGATGGCTTTCAATATCCTCTGTTGCTCTGCCGAGGGACTCCCTCCCTTATGTATAGACTCAGCAACCGCAGAGGGCAACAGGAGGCATTCAGGGGATTGTTGGTTTTCTTTGGCGATTGCTAGAGGCAGTTGGAAGGGGAGTTAATGGTTGGGTGTGCAACTGCATTGAATGGAATTACTGCGGGAATTGGGCTTATCTATGCATCATCTTGGGGAGTTTTTAGCGAGCGAGGGTGTTATATTAAATTCAATTTTCGCAAGACAGCGTCGTCAAGCGCTGAACGGGAATCCGCCACAGGTTTCCAGAACGTGAAGTTCCGTTTAGTTACAAAAGAAGACAACGCCAACAACAGAATCAAGTTATTCTGCACCAACTCAAAAGCCATAACCCTTGTCCGCCGCACAGCCAACACGCCTCCAAACATAACCAGCAGTAGCAGCCCCAGAAGCGGATAAGCAACCGCCACCGCCATGGTCAAAGCAACCAACAGAATCATCAAAAGCGGATTAAAGATGTGTAGAATAATTTCTGGTATTGCGATCCGTTTGGGCATAATCAACCTGCGATGAACTAATAGATTTAGGGATCGTGCCCAGAGGTGCTGCAAGTGGCCTGCTCGGCGGATTTTTATGTTGATTTTGCTTCGCCAAGTGGTTGGGGTGACTGTGAAAAACCCTATTTCAGGAATCAGCAAGGTTCGCAGGTTGGTTTGCACGATGTCGAGAGCTGTTCCAGAGTCGTCAGTGGCATGATTAAACTCCATGAATGCATTCCGTTTGTAGGCTGCAAAGCCACCCTGAAAGATAATGGTTGAGTGGAGCTTTGATTCGCCGATTCGGACCGCTTGGATGTTGGTATCATAGAATTGCTCGCCAATCGTAACCCAACTGTCACCTGAATTCAAAAGCAACTCACGCGCAGTTACAGCGCCCACAGTGGGATCCGAAAGGTAGGTGAGTGACTTAGTGAGTATGTCGCTTGGCCAAAAGCAATCAACATCCGAAATAATCACCACATCCGACCGCACGTTTTCAAGCGCACGGTTTAAGCAGCCAACTTTACCCAGATGCACTTGGCTATCAAAAACATGTATCTTCTGCTCCGGATGGGCTGCGATGTATTGGTTTACTTCGTTTATAGTGCTGTCGACTGAGCAGTCGTTAACAACCACGACTTCCAACTTGTCCGCGGGGTAGTCGACTTTGGCGATGTTTTCAAGCTTGAGTCGAACCAGCTTTTCTTCGTTATGCACCGGAATAAGCACGGTGGCAGACGGCAAATAACTACCGTCGAGTCTAAGATTCCAGCGACCATACGAACGCTTCTTCATATAAGCGAAATAGAAAAGAGGTAAACCGAAAAATATGGCGCCTACTAAAAGCCAAGCTGCTATAAGAAAAATCAGAAGGCCTCCTAACGCAAAGTTAAGCATAAACAGGCGCTGTAGAGGGGTTTTCCGCAAAAAGCCTAAAGGTTTCTTTAGCTTGGTGCTCCTTTGAAACCCCGATAACAAGGCCACTAAGCCCGTCAAGACCTGAAATGTACCCAAACGCGTCAGCAGGTTTTAGATAGCCAGCCGCAAGTACACTCATAGCAATAACTTCTGCGTCTTTGGCTTTCTCTAGTGCAGCTTCGCAATCTATTTGGGAAGGGCACATTTGGAAACCAACCTTGTTAAATGAGGTGGTTACGGTTATTTTGCCGAAGTCAATCCCCCATTGGCTGAATTTACTTACCAAATAGGGAAAGTTACGTGTTTCAAACCCAGGCCTAACATTATTCTTCTCTAAAAACTTAATGTAGGACTTACATAGGTTCTCCATGTTTAGCGCTAACACCATGTCAGTGACTATTTCATGTAGCATAAACGAGACCAGCCGGATGTTTTTGCCTGAAACCGCCTTGATGCGAGACAACTCATAGGCCACATAAGCCTCAAGCAACGCCGCCAACTCAAACCGTGCAAGACCACCAAGGTTTGCAGCAATCACTCTTATGTTTTTAGAAAAAATCATCGACTTCGCAACGCTTGCCGCTAACCCCCCAACGCCACCTGTCTGTGTGGATTTACGTACATACTCGTAAGCGTAGGGTGCAATAACGTAGAGCTGAACGTTTCCAGTGAAGCTATGGCTGAGTTTCTCAATTACTGATAGTGTAATTTCATCAACAGAACAAAGAAAGCCATCGGCGCCATTCTCTAAAGAAAGCTGCACTAAATTCGCGGCATAGCTACTGGTGTTTTCAGCGTGTTCTATATGTCTGGCGCGTGCCCGCTCCTGTGAAAGATGACTAATCCCGTGGAAGGGGTTGTCGCCGACTAGGAGGTTTAGTTTTTCCAAAGTTGTCTCACCTGATCAATTAATAAGTCAACCTTGAGTGCCTCCTTAAAATCAACCTTCAAAGGCACATTCGCCGTCAGGGCATCTAGATAATGCTGGTCTTCCCGGTAATACTCGGGGGCGCCAAGCAGAAAACCGACGTTATCATCCATGTCTGGGCGGTACCAGCGCTTTGTCGAGGCACCATCGAGTTCAAGACAAACTTCATCGTCATTAACACTTAACTTTCCTCTAGATCCATGGATTTTAAAACCGAATTCGGGCATTCGATATTCTGGTTTTCGCCAGGAAACATCAAACTTGCCCTCTAAACCATCTTTCCCCTTAACCGAGAAAGTTAAATCATCCTCCGAGCCAACACCGGAATTAATAGTTACATTTGTAGGCCTCAAGTTACCAAAGAACCATAAAGCTAAATCCATAACGTGCGATCCCAGATCCTCCAGCACGCCTCCACGCGCCGATGGCAACGTTGAACCCTCTTGAATGGACGTGAAGTCAGAGGAAAAAGCATATGTATAGAAAGAACTCAGATCCCCCAATACTTGCTGCTCAAGAAGGCTTTTTGCCAGGTTAAAAGTGACCGCAAAGCGTTTCATGTAGCCAACCATGCTTACGCTCTTAAGCCGCTCAGAGGAGGCTTGTAGTTCTTTGGATTGGCTGTAACTTGAAGACAGCGTTTTTTCTACAAACACGTTTTTTGCTATTTTCTTTTCATAGATTTGTTTAATGATTGGATAATGACTTGGAATCGGAGTCAAAACAAAAACGGCGTCAAGAGCCAGACTAGAAAATTTTTCTAGGTCATCGGTTACTACTGCGTTTTTGAAGGGTTGTTTTGCTATGTTTCGCATTAAGCGGCTTTTGTCACATAATCCCGCTAACACCACATTGGGAAAAGTATTCAGTAAACAGGCATGCATTATGCCCATTTTGCCTAAGCCAACAATACCTAATCTCAGTGGGGGTTCAATTGTCATGTAATCTATTTACTCCAAAAAGCCAGATACGATGGGAAAAAATCGGTAAAAAGAGGGACGATTAAATGGTCAAACCTTCAGCGAGGATCCGCCGCATGATCCCTAAACCATGTCTCAGTTTAAGCTTCTTCTCGCCCATTCGATTACGGTAATCAATGGGGATTTCGACAATGCGAAAACCCTTACGCTCAATAAGCGCATTCATTTCTGCCTCTACATCGAATCCTTTGCTTTTTGGTCTCCAACCATCAATAGCTTCACTTCGGACAACCCGCAAACCTGACAGGGGATCCTCCAGTTTTACGCCATTCATAACCAACTGCGCAAACGCCAAGAGGCGGTTACCGACATAGAAGGGATTAGTGATTGACTTGGAATCGTTAATTTGGCCTCTAAAGCGATTGCCAATAACCATGCCCACGTCGGGGTTCTGCTCTAAAATCTCCACCATTTGGGGAACGTAGTGGGCCGGATACGTATAGTCCGCATCTGTGAAAACAACATAGGGTACTTTGGAGACAATGTCACGGAAGCCTTGAAACATTGCGTCGCCTTTACCTTTGCCCGTCTGGAGCATGACATCGGCGCCCATGTTTTTGGCGATTTCGATGGTTCGGTCAACACTGTTACCGTCCACAACGACCAAGTAAGGATTCTTAAGAACCCTCTGCATCTCGTCGATTGTAGGACCTATCCCTTCTTCTTCGTTGAGAGTTGCAATTACGACTGATATGTTGGAGTTTATTTGTTCGATCATAAAAAGATGTCCTCGAAAAACTAAAGGCGGCTCAAGAGTTATTGCAAGAGAACAGACTCTTAAAGCCCTAAGGATATATCATCCTAAAAAAACTAAAATTTGTCTAGAAAAAACCAGAAAAGTTCTAACCGTTAGCTTGACAGGCCTTTGACTTTCTCGATTACATAAGCAACGTCGTCATCAGATAGTCCTATATGCATGGGCAAAGTAATCGTCCGCGACAACACCTGCTCAGCAACCGACAAGCCCCCATACGATGACACACCATACTTTTTGTATGCGCCCTGCATGTGACACGGTGGATAAAAGACGTTGCCCGTTTCGATGCCAAAGTCCTCAAAGAGGCGTTTAGTGAATGCAGCCTTATCGACGCGGCTATCCAGAATCAGCGGATACTTGTAGTAGCTACTTTGGAACCCCTCTGGACACTTGATGGTTGTGAAGCTACCAGGAATCTCAAGCTCAGCATTATACTGCTCTGCAATCTGGTTACGTCGAGAAATGAATTCGTCTAAGCGTTTTAACTGATAGATACCCAATAACGCGGATAGCTCTGGGAGCAGCATATGTCTGCCCAGATTTACAAAGTTAGTTTTACCCGTACCAGAACCATAGAAACGGAACCGCTCGGCAAACCCACAAAGCTCCAAGTTGTTGGAGACGAGCATGCCTCCTTCGCCAGTCGTGATTACCTTGGTGGGAGTGAAAGCATAGATTGCTGCGTCACCAAAGCTACCGACTTTTTGACCATCAACTGTGGCCCCGATCGCGTGGGTGGCGTCCTCAATTAGGAACAAGCGTTTATCTTTGCAGATCTGCTGGATCGCTTTTAGATGGGGATTTGGAAAACCGGCAATGTGTGTAACAATTACACCCTTAGTGTTCAGTGAAATGTTTTGTTTTAGGCTTTCAAGGTCCATCGAAAGCGAATCCGCAGCTATGTCAGCAAAAACCACCTTGCCTCCCGCCGCAACTACGCTGTTGGGCGCCGAAACAAAGCTGTTAGTGCAAACCACCACTTCTCCCCCTGCCACATCGAAGTAGCGGAGGGCAGTCTCATAAGCGCTGGAATCGGAGTCAAAGGCAACTGCGCCGCCGACACCGGTATAGCTGGCGACCGTGTCTTCGAAGAGCTTTAGGTTTTTGCCATTTCGGAATTGGCCCGCTTCCAGCACACCTGCGATATCTTGAAGAATCAAACGGATGTCTTCTGGGGGAAAGACGGGTTTTGAGGATCGTATCAAAGGTCTCATGTTTCGGTACTTCCTAGAAATCGTATTGTACGGTGAATAGATGGAATTGCTCGTCTAAAATTGCATGGACTATGCGCCAGAAGTCATATCGGTAGAGCCTATGGAAGACAAACCCGAACCTGATAGGTGGCAAACCCGCTTTGATGGGTTTAACAAAGAGTCTACCTCCATTTTTGGAGACAATCCAGTTATGAACCTTCTCGCCATAGAGCAACTCATTAAACCACGACGGACTCTGGATATAACCATGTCTAGAGACGCGTTTAAGCTCCTTTAGCAAAATCCAAGGACTATCGGTATGCTCAATAAGGTAGTAGCTGGTTACAAAATCAAACGCTTGGTCCTTAAACGGCAATGCGTTACAACTACAGAGCACAAACGGCTTTCCCCCCGTAACCAGCTGCTTCATGCTTCGATCCGGAACGGGTTTGGTATGTAAATCGCAGAGCACATTGGCGTTAGGAAAGGGTTTAGCGCCACAAGCGATATCAAGGCACAAAAAGGCCCGATCGCGGGTTTGGCTCTGCACTTCTTTAAACTTCAATTTCCCGAATCGGAACCGATCCAACTCGGATTTACGAATGGGAAACCGCTCACCTGCCCCCATAAAAAGGCCCCTGCAAACTCGGTTGCCCATAAAAAAAACGCTCTATCTACTGCTTACAGCAGCGCTTATGGATTTACCAAGAGCTTCACAAACGTAACGTACGTTTTCATCCGTAAGCGCCGTGTGCATCGGCAGACACAACACCTGCTTGAGTACCCGCTCAGAGTTCGATAGGTCCCCTTCTTTGGTTCCAAACGTTTCTCTATAGTAGGGATGTAAATGGCAGGGGGGATAGTAAACGTGCCCAGTTTCAACCCCGAACTTCTCATTCATTATCGCTGCAACTTTCAAACGGTCAATGCCCTCGTTTAGCTTTAGCGGATACTTGTAGTAGCTATGACGGGCATTCAGAGGAACACTAAAGAGCTTAACGCCCCAGGCACCGTCAAGGAGCTGCTCGTATAACCTTGCGACATGGTTGCGCTTAGCTATCGCCTCATCTAAATGGCTCAGGTGGTGTTTTCCAACGATCGCGGATAATTCGCTCATGCGCCAGTTATGCCCCAGCATAACCATCAGCCGCTCACTGTTTTGGCCGCAGCTACGCAGACAACGAACAGTCTCAGCCAACGTCTCGTTGTCGGTTAAGACCATGCCGCCCTCACCAGAAGTCATTACCTTAGTAGGATAGAATGAGAAGCAGCCGGCGTCGCCAAACGTTCCCGCTTTCCGACCATCCAGCATTGCGCCGTGGGCGTGAGCGCAATCCTCAAGCAAGAAGAGACCCCGCTGCATGCAAAACTCGACTAGCTCATTAATCTGTGGACAAACTAAACCCGCGATATGCACCACGATTACACCCGCCGTTTTGGAGGTTACCCTTCTTTTCGCATCCTCGACATCTAAACCCAAGGTATCGGGGTTCATGTCAGCAAAAACCGGCTTTCCCCCGGCATGAATTACGGCGTTGGGAGTGGAGATAAACGTGTTAGTGGGAACGATGACTTCTCTGCCCTGGAGGTTAAAGGTTCGTAGGGCAACATCAAGCGCCGCGGTACCCGAACTAACCCCAACGGCATATTTGCTGTTGTTGTATTGGGCGAATTTTTCCTCGAACTCTACTAGGTGCGGTCCATCTGTTAGTCGCCCGCTTTTTAACATCGCTCTGACTTCGTCGGTGATAGAGTTCAAGGTTTGCTCTGGAAAATCTGGAAAAGAACCACTTATTTTCATTTTTAGTGCTCCATTTTGGTTACCATACTCTCTCTCCGTTCCAGAAAAGATAGTCAATAACTGAGAGGTTAGGAACGAAGGGTTTTCCGCCTTGGGCATAAACGGGGTGGTTGAAGTCTTGGAAGACCAGTTTAATGCCGTTTTGCTCGAAGAGTTTGCTGTCTATGTAGTTTCTGCAGCCGTTTCCTGCAAGCTGGATGTCGGCGCCGACTTCTTTACATTGGGCCACGATTAACTCCGTTTTTTTCCCTCGGGCCGCGAGGTCTGAACTCATGACAAGCGGTTTGTTGATATTTAGAAAACGCATTATGCCTCTGATTAGATGCATATTAAGGTCGATTAGTAAATCCCACTCAGTTTGATAGGTTTCCTCAAAGAACTTGTAGTATTTACTCCAGTATGGCGCTTTACAGTAGCCATGCTTGATTGTGAGCCAATGCTTCTGGCTCCAACGGGGTTCAGCTTTATTGGCTATTTTGGCGTCTTTGATTAGAAGCGGTTTATTTACATGCTCGATTGGAACGCTCAGCCATCTTACTCCGTCAGCGGTTAAGATGCGGTTTCGAGTCGTGAATCCCTGCCGCTCGATCTGCACGTTGTCTTCTATTATGAAGACATCAGACCGTTTGATTTTGTCGAAGAATCCCAGCCAGGGTAGATAGTTGGGTTGATGGCCAGCCGCAATCATCGAAAAACGCCACTAAAACGTGCTTCTTTCAACATACCTCACAACTTCAAACGCTTCCGCGGCGGGGAGGCTAACCTGGCTACCTCTAAAAGAAGCTAAATTGACCATGGACTCGTATGTGATATAGCGCTTCGTTTTCTGGGAAAAATGGCATTTCAACGCATTCCACTTATCATTTACACAGCTGGTGATGTCTACAAAATATGTGGGAGAAAAATTCGGTGTAACTCTAGGCGTCTCGTACGCAAGTAGCTGCGGAGCGTTTCTAAACGCGGAGATAGAGACCCAGCCGACTTGACGATGATCCTGATGGATATCGTTAACGGTGTGTGTCAGTATAGTTTCCGGTTTGTTCGCAACATAAAACGCCTCAAGAAAATCGATAGCTTGCCTGGAACATGGGATCTCGGTGTCCGGAAAGTCGCCGAAATAAACTTCCTTTACACCCAGCAGTGAGAGCGCTTCAATGCTTTCTTTTGGTCTAATTTCTGGATTACCGCTATGTTCTCCTTTGGAGAGAAACACCGCGATAACTCTTTTTCCAAGCTTTGAAGCTGCCCGGATAGTTCCACCGCAACCTAACTCAATGTCGTCTGGGTGAGCACCTACGGCTAATATAGTGTTAGATTTTAAAACCAATTATGTATCCTCCAAAAAATGGGGCTGTTAACTTTCAGGCATCATGTTAAGCCAGAGGCTCAGGTAGCGCTCATGATACTGGAAAGCACTTGTTGTACTGTTATAAATCCATAATTCAAAAACCAAGTTACCAAAGAAACCACCCTTAATGGTATCATAAGCTATAGACGAGTTTGTGCCTAAACCAAAGCCGTTAACAGTAACACTTTGAACATTCAACAATGAAGCGTTAGCATTATATTGGAACGAAATGTCAACCGGAATTTCCTCTGTACTGTTTTCGGCGACTAAAACCGTTAAAGGTCCTAAAGGTGGCAGTGTGCTGCTGGTTTGGTTGAAGCTATTGGGGCCTGAATCAGTTTGGTTTCCGAATTTAATTTGCACCTGATAATATGCGCAGGATCCAAGGTGATTGGCAATTTGTAGGTACATACGATAGGTTTCATCCGCAGTGACATTGGATGGGTAGACCGCATTACGGTTCCCGTCTAAGAGATAGAATTCTGTTAGCCCATCAGGTTGCGGGTATACCAGTACCTGTTGGATTGAAGGAGAGGCCATCAAGAGGGCAAGTGCTATTGCCAGAACAAAAATTAGGTTTCTGTATTGTTTAAGCCCCATGTATACTCCTCCTTTCCCGTCTATAGAGAACTAACCAAGTGGATAACCCCGACACAAACACAACGACTGACGCAAGCAGCAACAGCAGGTTAGCTTCTGCCTCCTGGGACGTTTTTGCACTTGCGCTTTGCTGTAGCTCTGAAGCTTGGTCGGTAAAGCCGTTTAGGGTATTTTGGCTTTGACTGGCATATGTGTATGCGGCATTGTAGTCTTGTGCTACATAAGCAAGTTCTGCTTTAGAAAACAGGTCTGCTGCTTTGTTCAGTGTACGCATCAAAGAAGAAACGTTAGCTCCTGCCGACTCGGCTTCCTTAGCCGCTTGATAGCAGTTTTGAATGGCTCGCTGAGCTGAATCAATTGCTGACCCAGCGCCTTCTTGACAGACTGCCAATGGCGTCATAAACAGAGACATAAGTAGGACAAATAGTAATGTCCCGAAGAAGAATTGTTTTTTAGTCATAAGTTTCTACCGCGGTTATTTAGCGAAAGGAATCTAGGCAGTTTTGATGTATCGCTGGACATAACTCCTCAAGCACCTTTCTTTTTGATGAGAAATCGTTTAGGCGTTTTTCCATGCTTTTACTGATCTTGATGTATTCCTTGTAGGCATCGAGGTATTGTTTGCCTTTCGCTGTCAATAGATAGAGTTGGCTATCATTTTGGAATGAAACCAATGATGCTCCGACTATCTCTGTTAGGTAGCGTTGTAGGACTTTGTAGCTGAGGTTAGCTTGGTACATGATCTGTGTCTTTTTTGCCTCCTGGCTAACGACGTTTAGAATATCAGCTATTATGTCCAGTCTGTCTCGATAGTTTACCAAGCAAAAGTTCCCCTAGTGCAGGTGTTGGTCTTTTGTTAAAAATGCAGCCAGCCCCGGCTATTCTGTTTTTGCTGGGTTGGCTGTTTTTTATTATTTGGTTTAGCGATAAGATTAGTTGTTTTTCTGCTGCTGGACTGCTTTGTGATATTATCTTTTACGAACTTATTCCATCCGCCTAAATGTTTGTCTGGTTGAATGTATCTGTCTGGATTTTCGATTTCGTGTTGCTTTAGGATGTCTTTGAAGTTTAAGACTTTGAAGTCACGGGTGGCATGTATTATGGTGCCTCTGTCTATGAATAATGCGCTGTAGTCGTTGTTTGCTATGCCCTCTGCACGGAGTTTGTCTTCATGGCGTTCGCTCCAGAGGCGTTTCCATTCAACTCGTATTTGTTCGACGGTTTCTTTTTGGTTTTGCATCATGGCTAATCGAGTCCCTTCATACCTGAAGCGGATGTGAAAAGCTGTTTTTTTGATTTTTTTCTTAAAAACTAGCTTGAGGTCTTTTGCCTCACCATTTATCTCTCTCAGACGGGTTATTTAAACTGTAAGGATAAATTGTTCTAGTTTTATCTATTTTAGGAAGTAATTTTCTGTGTTTTTTACCGGTTTTTTCTCGAATAACTTTATTGTTTGATATAGAACATAACGAATATTTTTATGTAAAAATGTGATGCCGCCCCCATTTTTTGTATGTTCTATTATGCATTGCTATTTGTTTGTACCGATTTAAGCTTTTACTCAACTAAGCGATTGAGGTCAGGGCGTCGAATGTTTAAATCATACTTGCATCTATTGATTTTGTGTGATTCTATAATGGCAATAACAGCTACTGCAAGGGATGTATATTCTCAAGAATTTAGTACCGTTTTAGAGAATGATCCTGCCTCAAGATGTCTAGAGGGATTCAAGAAAGGCATGCCGCCAGTCCTAGCCGTCCTTGACGAGAAAGGCTTGTATGTAGGAATGGTTAGCCGGCGATCTATTCTACGAACCAGGCTAGATCTAACCCGAACAAAAGTAAAAAGCTTAATGGTTGCTGCACCAGCGGTCAGCTTAGGTGACTCCCTAAGCCGAATATCAAAATTAATGATTGGCTCTGGCGTACGCCAGTTACCTGTTATTGAAAAAAGCCGGATCATCGGATTTGTAACCGACGAGGCAGTCATTCACGCAGTTGTCGACGGCAGCTGGGGATCAGGAGCCGTGGAGACAATCATGACCAGGGCGCCATACACGATTGAGGCCAATCGCAGCGTCGGCGCAGTTATGGGACTGATGCGTGAATACGGCGTTTCGCATGTGCCTGTAATGGACAAAGGCCGCCTTGTAGGAATCATCAGCATCCAAGACATCCTCAACAGCATCTATTTCCCCCCAATCCGAATGGGTAACCAAGACGTTGCAGGCGACCAAGTGGATCACCTGGCATTACCCGCCCGTGGAATCATGAGTTCACCAGTAATTACCGTTGACCCAAAAAAGAGCCTTAGAGACTGCGAGGCGCTGATGCATAAACACGACATCTCCTGCCTATGCATACTAGACGGCGAACGACTAGCGGGTGTGGTAACAAAACTGGACTTTTTAGAGCCCATAAGCCAAATGGAAACAGTCGAACACCGATTAACAATCCAATTCGGAGTGAAAAACATCGACATTAGCCCAGACCAGCAGGAGTTCATGATGGCAGAGTTCGATGGGTTTACGCGCCGCTTCCAAGAAGCGTTCCAGCTAGGCTCACTGTTTGTCTACCTCAAGAGCCACCGCGGAACCGAACTGCGGGGAACCCCAATGGTGCACTGCCGCCTACAATTCCGAACCACACGAGGCAACTATTTTGCGGCAAGCGAAGGCTGGGGCGTTGAACCAACCTTCAAAATTGCCCTAGATCGACTAGAGCGACGACTGCTGCGGTCAAAAGAGTTGTTAGCGTATAATCCGCGGTTTGCAAAGGATTATTTGCGCAAGATTGGTTTGCCTGAAGAGGAAGAGTAACCTCTTTCCTCCCCTCTTTGTTTAAGCCTACATTCTATCAGGTGATATCCTAATTTTTCTCAACAGACAGCCTTGGTGCTCTTAAAGTGCAGTTGAAATCTTAACACAAATGTTATCTGCCCCCCAAACAACCTGACTATTGGCGAAATCCATTGTTCACAAAATACCTCTCATACATAGACCGCGTTGGAGAAGTAGCCTTCGCCGTCATAATGGTCATTATCATAAACGGCTACGTTGCCCTATCAGAACTAAACACCGGCTTTATCTACATTGTCGCAGTTAACTTAGCTGCCTGCTTAGCCTGGGGCACCATCGACGGCTTAATCTACGCCATATCGAGTTCAATGGAACGCAACACCCTACGCAACAAGCTTATAGCCCTAAAATCAAGCCACAACCCCGAAACCACTCTAAACCAAGTCAAAACCTACCTAAATGGCACCTTCCTGGCAGGATTTGACGAAAAAGGCAAAGACGCCATAGCAAAAGACATAATCACCCACATACCCAATGCTGAAGTACCAAAAAATAAACTACTTACACGTCAAGAGTTGCTAGGCGGGTTATCTATAGTCGGCATCTATATGATGGTGGGGTTCTTGTTGGCTTTACCCTTTCTGGTTCTTCCGCAGAAGATTCTAGCGTGGGTTATCTCTAACGCTGTCGGAGTGTCGTGGGTGTTTTGGTATGGCATGAAGCTTGGGGAAAGTGCAGGCAAGAACCGGTGGCTACTGGGGATAATTATGGCGTTAGTTAGCATCCTGTTCCTTTTAGGCTCATACCTCACTTGGGCGTCAGCCGCCTAGACTAACTTTGCACCGAGTATTCCAGATGCTAAACTATCAACGCCTATCATAATAAACGCTAAAGAAACAAAAACTGCGTACGTTAAAACGCCCACGAGGGGGAAAAAGATTACAATAAGCGAAAAAACCACAACCAACAACCCCATAACCACCAAAACCGCACGCAACCCGCCACTTAAACGATTAGCGACCCCACCGGCTACAACTCTGCCGACGCCATAAATCAACAAGCCCAACCCAATCAAGATGACAAGCACTTCCGTAGCAAAAAAGGGTGCAAACAGGATAATCGCGCCAAAAATAATCGCTAAAATGCCGATTATAGAATTGGACCGCCTAATGGAAGAGGGCAACCAATCAGAGGATGCACCCGTAGCCAACCTTAAAACACCAACGGCAACTAGGGCAATTCCGAAGAACACCACAATACTCACGACAGTGGCAACCGGAAACGCTAACGCTAAACCGCCAATGACCAACGCGGTTATTCCGAGAATGATTTCGATAATGCGAAAAGTTGCAGAAGGTTTCTCTACTAACAAGACTAATTCCTCGAGAAGTAGACAATAGATTTTGCATTAGCTAGTATTAAAAATGTTGTTACAGTGTGGCAGCTATAGCATCAAAAGAGATATAGAAATGAAATTTAGGGTAGCTGGAGTGTTCCTGCAACACGCAGCTTAGCACCCTCCAAATACATCAAAACCGCCCTATCCCCGGGTAAATACACCAGCGGCTTATCCAGCGAAAGCGTCACGGTGGGGTTTCTGAAGTCACCGCCCTCACTTGCTGCCTCAACTTTTGCGGTTATGAATTGCGTCCAGTGACCAACATGCATCACCATACCCGGTTTAATGGGGGTTTGCCAGTACTTAACAAGCGAAGCAGTGGTCTCGAGTTTGCTGGATACTTTGACAGCTGGATCGTTGGTTAAAACGACTCCGCGGTCCACGTCCTCGACGTCAACGTTTTTGAGGGCAAAGCCCACGCGGTCGCCTGCGGCTGCGGTATCGAATTCATCGTCATGCTTCTGGATCGATCGTACCTCGGCTGTTTTGGAGCTGGGCTGCACCTTGAGTTTTGCATGCTTCTGGATTACCCCTTTGACAACTATGCCTAAAATCACTACACCTACGCCTTTTACGTTAAATGCATGGTCAACCGGGACGGTTCCAACTTGCTCAGACTCCGCGTTTTTTACCTGGGCGGCTTCAGCGAGGAGTTTTTCGCGTATCATGTTTGGGTCATCGTTTAGGAATTCGAAGCTTTCGAGGCTTGTGCCTTTGATTAGCGGCTCGATCTTTTCTTTTGGGATATAGTTCCGTAGCACAAAGTAGCCGCCTCTAATTGCGCTGCATTGTAGCATAACCAGTTGCTCGCCAAGGGCGGCGTTTAATTCGTCGACGACTACGAGAGCTTTGGTGGATAAGGCGCATGCGTAGAATAGGGGCGCTAACCGTTCTGGGTAGCGTGTGGGTTCGATTAGGGTGACTGTGGCTTCGCCTTTTTTGAGGTCATAGAGGGTTATGTCGGTGGAGGTTCCTTTCTTTCCTATTTGGCCACTGTAGCCAGTTGCGCCTAAAACGGCGACCGTGATGTTTCCCATGTAAATCAGACCTGTTTTCTGCATTGTTGAAGAGCATCCTAAAGATAAGCATTATGAATAATCAGGGTTTATTGAATCGAGTCATTCCAACCAACAGTTCCAATTTTAGTAAATTCGAAAGGCTTTTTGACTGTTACACGGCTATTTTTTTAATTTGCCACTTATGATGCAATAATCCATAAATCCCAACATTCGCTATTCCACATTGACTTGTGATGTATCGCTCTGGAACCGCAACTCTTCCTTTACATGGCGGTAAGGCGCCTTCGTGGCTAACTGGGCGGATGTGTGGATTAGCCCGCGAAATAGCCAACATAATGATCGACGAGTATGGCACTACCCAGTTTATCTTGCGCCTTTCTGACCCATACTGGTTCCAAGCGTTAGGCTGTGTGCTTGCTTACGATTGGCATAGCAGCGGTGTTACCACAGTCGTCACAGGCGTGCTTAAGTCCGTTCTTGACCCCCTTGAGCATGGCGTGGTAGTCTGCGGCGGGAAAGGCAAAACCAGCCGCAAAACACCCACCGACATCGCATGGGCAAGCGGAAAATGGGGGTTCCCACAGGAGACAATCGACGAACTCACCTACGCCAGCCGAATGACCGCCAAGGTCGATAACACCGCAGTACAAACCGGCTACCAACTCTACCACCACGCCTTTCTGCTTACTGAGAAAGGGAAATGGGCAGTTATACAACAGGGCATGAGCGACGAGTTAAGAAGCGCCAGACGCTACCACTGGCTAAGCGATCAAACCGCCAGCTTCGTAGATGACCCCCAAAACGCTGTTGCATGCAACACCAAACGAGACAAAGCTCTAAACATGGCTGCCAAGGACAGCGAGGCTTCGCGAAAGGCATCCGTGGACTTATCGAAGGAGCCGCCTAAGAAGCTTATGAAACTCATCCAATCTGCCAGTCGCCCCCAAAACCAAACCTCACTATACACATGGCTACCTAAATCTGAAAATCCTTGGATTTTAACCCAAACAAGCCTCAACATGCCGCGATACATCAGCTGGAATACGCTTAATCGAGTTTACGAGTTTCAACCAAACAACTACGAAGAACTCTTAGCCATTGAGGGAGTGGGCCCTGCTACGGTGCGCGGATTGGCACTTGTCGGGGAACTGATTTATGGTGAAGAGCCCAGTTGGGAAGACCCAGTAAAATTTAGCTACGCATACGGCGGCAAAGACGGCGTCCCCTTCCCAGTTGACCGAAAAGCCATGGATGAATCCATCAGTATTCTCAAAAAAGCGGTTGAAGAGGCGCGGGTCGGTGAGCGTGAGAAGCTGCGTGGATTGGCTAATTTGCGGCGATTTGTGCCTGCAAACGCAAATTCTTAAAGCAACCGCATGCATACCTTTAGTGGGGTTATGTTGCAGTCCAATCGTTTAGGGAGCATTGCTGGTTATCTCTCACCCGTAATCGCGTTGGTCTTCATCGTCGCCGCGATCCTGTCTTACCCACCGTTTAGCTGGACAAACAACGCCCTAAGCGACCTCGGAGTCGTGCCGGGCCTAACAAGTATCTTGTTTACTGTTGGGCTTGTAGGCGCTGGGGTTTCTGCGTTACTTTTTGCCGTTTTAGGCTTGTATCGTTTTACTAAGCAAAGCCCCCTGGGAAAGGCGGGGTCAGTCTTGTTTGCTGCCTCAACAGTAGCCCTCATCTGCATCGGAGTCTTTAACGAAGACTATACCCCGACACATTATTTGGTGTCAGTTGCCTTCTTTGTCTTAGCCCCGATTGCTGGCTTCACCTTGACCTATGTGTTCTGGCGAGGCGGCATGCGACGGATAGCGGCAGTCACAATTTTGCTTGCGGGAATTGCGGCTGCCACTTGGATACTACAGTTCACCGTTGGCTATGTGCCTAATGTGGCTATTCCCGAAGCAATCTCGGCCGCTGCAATTTCAGCGTGGGTAATTGTGATTTCAACCAAGCTACTGCGCTCAGAAAGGGTTAGTCTTACTGTGCAAGCAGCGTTCTATCTTCATTTAGCACAACCTGACACATCAGCACAGCAATAAGAAGAGAACTCCACTTTGTATCTCGCCTGTTTAGCGTATTCGATCGCTTGCTGGCTAGGGAAAGCTATGCCGTCAACGCCTGCTTTAAGCGCCAAAACATCAGCGACATCGCGGGAGGTGCCTTTGGGACGCATGCAGCCCAACCGTATCGGCGTATCTGGAAAAGTAACACGGGCAGCAGCAACGGTTCTGGCGATGTCAAGAGGTTTAGGTGCTGGGGCATTAGCCATCTGTGTACCGCGGATAGGCATGAATGCGATGACAACGACCGCTTGGGGCTTGCAGTTCTCCGCAATAATTTGAATGGCTTGGGCTTCGCCATCCAGCTTACCACCGTTTAATCCAACGATGACGTGCGGAACCACCAGAACCCCGGCGTCTTCGAGTGCCCGTAGAGAAAGCCTGTAATCATCTACTGTGACATCCAGGTTAAAGGTACTCTCTATAGTCTGCCGGGACCCTATGACATCGATCAAAGCAGCATCAATTCCCGCGGCTTTTAGGGCTAAGGCGGTTTTGGGCTGAATTATGCCTGTGTGAACAAATACGGTCAAGCCCAAATCATTCTTGAGCTGCGCTATAGCGGAGGCAAATTCGTCAAGTGGAACTGAACCGTCTTTTAGGCATCCGCCGCTTATGAGCACTCCTTTTGCGCCTTCTGCTTTAAGCTTTGAACCAACCCCAAAAAGCGCTTGGGGGGTAGACGCGGGATGCATCGTTTTTAGGAGTGATCCCCCGCAGTGTCGACAGTTCAATGCGCAGTTGTTGCCGGTGACTGAGATGGTGGGGAATTCGTTGGTTGAGGCGCAGAATTGCTGGGATCGGTAATATGTGAAGCTGGGTGCATAGAACCTTACAGTGCCGTTTAGGGGTTTGAGTAGGTTTGATTCAAGAAGGGCTGAGAACTCGTTGTCTGTGAGGTTCCAGATGGCTTGCGGGGTGGGGGTTTGCATGCTTTTCTAATATGCTGTGGCGTTTTACCTTATTATCTTAATCCACTGGCAACTGTATCACTACGCTACCGCATGACGGTGTGCTTGTAATCAGATTAAATAGCATCTTTGTAACATTCTAATTGATATACGGAAGTGATTTATGGATAGGTGTTATACCTTTTCTAAGTCTACTCGGTCAGGTACATTGCATGCCCCCACAGCTATCCCGAAAGGAGCTTTCAATTTTGTTACCAGCCTACAACGAGGCTTCACAGATAGAACAGTGCATACGCAAAGTCCAAGCCACCGTACAGACCCTAGCCAGCAGCTACGAAATAATCGTCTCTGAAGATGGCAGCAACGACGGCACAGCCCAGATAGTTCAAAAAATGGTGCAAACCGACCCCAACATACGCCTCCTGCATTCCCCCACAAGACTCGGCAAAGGAAGGGGAATCAAGAATGCAGTAAACGCCGCCAACGGAAAAATCATCCTATTCATGGACGTAGACTTAGCAACTGATCTAAACTGCATACCAAAGCTGCTTGAAACCGTTAAAGCAAAAGGCGGCATGGCCGTAGGCTCAAGACATATCCATGGCTCAGTCGTATACCGCCACACCAAAAGAACCCTATTTAGCTTAACCTACAACGTACTAGTTCGACTCCTATTCCTCGACGGCATCCGCGACCACCAATGTGGATTTAAAACCATGCACCGTGATGTCGCCAAGGCAATACTTAACAGCTCTAGGTCGGATGGCTACTTTTTTGACACCGAAATGATTGTCAAATGCAAAAAGCTCGGTTACCCAGTTACCGAGGTGCCAGTCATTTGGGTAGAGAAAAACAGAGGCGGCTCCAAAGTTAACCCGCTAAGAGACAGCAAAAAAATCTTCCTCGACATGATAGCCTTCAGGCTCAATCGGCAATAAGCATCGCCGCTACAAGAAAGTACGCAATTAATGGCTCACAACATACGTCGGGCTCTTAAACCAGTTAATATTTATCGGCGTAGGCTTCGGCGGCCATTTTGACTTCAGCATGCACCCTGTCCTACATTTAGGTCTAAACCAAAAACTCTGCCGGGCCCGTCCGATGTCCTCATTTTTGGGTTATGCGGTTAGACGTCGATGACTTCATTAGCCTCGGGAATTCTAACGTCAGTCATCTCGCCTATCTTCTCCGAAAGTAACTCCGCCTGCTCCAAGTCTCCGTGAACAAGCACCGTGCGCTTAGGCTTAACCTTGCTAACTATACGGACTAGCTCGTTTTGGTCGGCGTGGCCTGAGAGCTCGATTTGTTTTACTTCACAGTTAACGTCGAAGTGGCCGCCATCCTCGATTTTAAAGAAGCCCTCTTCCTTGGCGGTCTTTAGGGGGCTGTCGGGTGGCAGATACCCTGAGGTTAGGATAACTGAGTTATCTTTGTCTTCTGCCCACTCCGTTAGTAGCCGCAATGAGGCGCCGGCGTGTCCAAACCCAGAGGTGCAGATTACGATTGCGGGGTATTCTATTTGGGCGGTTCGGTATAGGTGTTTTACATGTCGGTAGGTGAAGGGTTGTTTTTGTTGTTTGATGTCTTTGGTGAAGAGTTGTTTTTGTTGGTTGAAGTAGCTGTTTATTCTGTGCGCAAGGTTCGAGATTGTGTAGACGTGATATTTGGGTAGGAACCCGTTTTGAATGGCGGTGTCAATGCGTTTGGCCATTTCTTGACTGCGGTGAAACGCGAAAGTGGGTATCAGTACGTTTCCGCCCCGCTTCATTGTGAGATAGGTTTGATGCAGAAAATCCTCTACGAGTTGCTCTCTTGGCGGCCGCACTTTTCCGCCATAGGTTGATTCCATGACTAGCACATCCGGCTTTTTGGGTAGCGTTTCCAGTCGGCAGCCGTTTAAGATTTCGGTGTCGTGGAGGCAGATGTCGCCTGTGTAGACTATGCGTTTCTTTTCTGCTTCTAGGCTGGTGATTTTTGCTCCAGCGACGTGACCTGCGGATTGCAGTTTAATGCTCATTCCGGGAAGGGCGATGGAGTCTCTGCTCCACCATGAGGCTGCAACTTTTTCTGCATGACCCTCATTGTATTCGAGGTTGCCTTTTTCGGTTTGAATTTTTACCATGTCGTGCAGGAGGTCGACTGTTACGTCGCGGGTTATATCTGCACCCACGATAGTGGGGTTGTTGTTTTTGCATAGACTAAGAAGGCTGCCCGTGTGATCAAGGTGGGCATGGCTAATTATGACTGCGTCGAAGTCTTTGGGTAGCTTTTTTGGGACTTCGTCTTCTAGCTTGGTGCCGTAGTCTAGGGCAACCTTGCATGAGTCGGACTCTACTGATATACAGGAGCCGCCTACTTCTCGGGCTCCGCCGAGTACTTCAATTTTCAAGTTAAGTTCATCCGTGAATTTTAGAACGTTAGTCTTTTACTGATGGTTATAATCCAACTTTAAGACAGACTAAACGAGGTTTAGTTTTTCGCGTTATATCGGCGTAAATGCGACACTGGGAGATATTAAGTTATTTGTAAAATAATCAAACTTTTACATCAAAAGCACAAGACACGCTAAATGCAGCTGCCTTTTGTCACAGTTCCCGTTTAAAGTAGTGCTCAAGTAGCCGTCTTGTGCCTCTTCGCATAATCTCTGAAAGCGTTGCAGGGCTAATCCCCAGTTTCGCGGCTAACTCTGCTAAGCCCACCTGTCGGGGGTAGTCAAAAAAGCCGCTTTTTAAGGCTAACCAGAAGATGCGTTCCTGATTTTCCGTCAAGACGTCAAGTTGTTGTTCAAATTTGCCTACTTTGCGCACGTTAACTTTGTAGCCTGCTTTCTCTAGGTCAGTGATTATCCCTCGGTATGCCTCGCGGGTTGGCACCATAAAGCTGTAAGAGATGATGTTGTCTTGGACGCTTTTGCCTGACACTAAAAAGGCGTCATGACCCAGAATGGTGTTGCAGGCGCGGCAACCTTGGCTTTCTAGCCATACCGCGGATTTGCCCTCTACATGGCCGGGGGCGGCGAGTTCTTTGGGTACCTTTTTTGCTTGTTCTTCGCCCAAATCCATTAGGTGACGAACGCATCCTGCTTTAGCGCTTCGGACGTCAACGACTTTTAGGTGCTTGAACCCCAAATTCGATAGCTTTTCTACCATTTTGCATTCTTTATTTTCGATCTCGATTACAACGTGGTAGGGTTCTCTCCAGGTGTCAGTCAAACTCGATCAGCCTAAATGGTAAATGAAGAACCTGCTGTTAAAGATAATCTAAGAAAAGAAATAAAAAAAAGAGGCTTGATTCTTGGTTTCCCGCAGAAGGGAATCTTTCGGGGGTTAGGGAATATTTTAAAGTGCCAAGCTACATGTGCTAAAAAGAATCCCCGGGGAGTCCACGTGAAGCGATCAACCAAAAGCATGATTTACGCCTTAATCGTAGTGACAGCAATCGTGAGTGCGTGCGTAATCGCATTTGTGTATCATGCAACAGCGCCTTTGGCCCAAAGGCAAGTCAAAACCACCTATACACCCAAAGAAAATGTTGTAATCACAGCCGCCATTTTTAACGGCAACATAGAAATCAGACCCACAACCAGTAGCCAAATCGAATTAATCTACAACATAGCAGCCCCCGACGGTTACCTTAACGAAGTAAAAACCTACACCAATGAAACCAAAACCGAAGACACCACAACCATAACTACCCGAGCCACCCTACAATCCATAAACGACGGCGACTTCACTGCAAACCTCATCATTAACCTCCCAAGCACCAGCACCTACAACCTGACAGTAACTACAAGCAACGGCAACATAGACATTCAAAGCAGCTGTAACAGCAAAGAAATCAACGCCATGGCTTTCAACGGCAACGTCCAAGTCGGTTTGCCAACAGGTACCCTGTTTCAGGTTGCAGCCAGCGTCGGAAACGGACAAATCTCCCATCAAGGAGTCACTCTGGATGCAAGCATGGATACTACAACTCGGCTAAAGGGCGCTACACTGGGCGGAGAAGGAAATCTGACTCTGACACTAAACTGCGGAAACGGCAACATAGCAATAATGTATCTATAGCTGCGCCTCTGTTGCTTTGATGTCAGAAAGCTTCCGAGTTAGGTTCGCACAAACGCATACTTCTTGTAGGGCACAAAGCCAACCCGTGAATAGACATGGCCAGCGACTGCATTGTCATTCATAACATATATTATCGCAGTATCTGAAACCTCAAGACAAGCCTTTACTAAACAGGACACAATCGATGTAGCATACCCCCGACGTTCATGTTCTGGTCGAGTGCATATCCAAGTTACATGGCTAACGTTGGGAGTACGCATGGCATACCCAAACGCCGTCAGCACACCCCCCTCACGGACGCCAACCCAAAGCGCCTCTTTGATATTAAACAATCCTTCAACGGCTTCTTTCTGGATATCGCTCCACATTTCAGGGTAGCAACGATGCATTAAGTCGGCTATGTCGCCAGCGTCACTTGCCGTCAACGGTTCGGGGGCGGTGGATACAATTAATTTCTCGTTACCCTTATCAAGCCGCATTAAAGTAATATCCGCAACCATCCCCGCCGAGGGAAACCGCGCTGTTACCAAATCCCGACAGTCCAAGGGCACCTGCACGTCTCTCTGCTTGGGAGACAAGGCCTTGAGCATAAACGCCACTGCGTCTCTATTGCCGCGCAACTGAGCGATAGTTCCATCATAGATTACAATGAGCCCTTCCACTACATCGCCTTTCTTGGCTAAAAAAATCTCGGTTTTACTTTTAAGAAGGAGCAAATCGTAAATGAAAAAGTAGTAATCACACGCATCGCGCTCAACCGTTGCCCAGAATTGTGGCTCAATATCGCTAGTTAATGGTGTCAGATGCAAACTCATCAGCACCTATAGCACAGGTAGACAACGCATTAAGTCTTATGTGACTGCAGCCAACAGGTCGGATGCTGGAGGACCGGCGGGGAATATTCATTTATTTGTCGAAAAGGAAATCTAAACGTTCATTGTGCGGAGGCTGGAATAACAGTGTCTGAGAAGTCAATGTCTGAACGGGCAAAAACAACGCTTAGCTGGATACAGCAGGAACAGAAAACAAGCGGGTTAGGCATGGTTGAAGCCACAAAGGTTCCCGACCAGGCTGCTTTGCGGTATCTTCTCCGTATGGGTGATATTTTTGAGCCGCAGCCGGGCATGGTAAAATCAACCGCTGAACCACCGTCAGAACAAGCCGAAGGCGACTCTGAGTTTCCTGACCATTCGCCTTGGGTGTGGAGAACGCCTAAGCCTAAAAGCAAAAAGGATAAGCCTGAACCTTACGAGTTTTTAGCTTATGCCGACTGGACTGTGCTTCCAAGCGTTGTCGCAGAAGCCTTGCGAGGTATGGGTTTTGCAGACGATCCTTTCCTGTATGAGGGCTATAGTTACCGCAAAATGGCTGGGGGTGCACTTCGCCGTAAAATGGTAGGCACACACTCCAAAGAGGAACTACTGGCTGAGTTTAAGTTAAGGAAGGGCGTACCTGATGAGGAATACAAGCAATTCGCCGAAAAGGTTGAGGGCATAGTAGCGGAATATCGGGGCAAGTACAAAGAACACCCGCAGGTGGAGGTTTGTGATGGTGTAGTGTATTATCCTAAGGACGGAAGCTTTAGCTTCCAACCTTGAGTTGACCAAGCGTTTGCTGTAGGCAAGCAGCAATCACATAACATAATAAGCAAGCGTTAACCTATTTTTGTAATAACAAGCATAGGCTTGTTTTAGACCTCTAAACCGACCTTTAGGAAGATCAATTATGCAGAAAAATAGCAAACTTTTGGCACTCACCAGCGTCTTAGTCCTTTTAGTTGCAATCGCAGTTACAGTTGTGACCTTTAACGCCGGATTTTTATCAACATACCAAAACACTGAACCCTCCCCAACACCAACGTCAACCCCCGAAGCTACCCCCACCCCAACGCCCACTGATGAACCAACCCCTACCCCAAAAGCAACAATCAAACCCTCCAAGTCATCCAGCTCCTCCACAAGCTCATCCTCCTCATCTTCTTCCTCATCTAGCTCCACACCTAACCCTACAGTAACACCCACACCCACCGCGACCCCTGTTCCGTCACCCAGCCCATTACCAACCGTTG
Organism: Methanocella sp.; assembly: GCA_050261115.1. GTDB lineage: Archaea > Thermoproteota > Bathyarchaeia > Bathyarchaeales > Bathycorpusculaceae > Bathycorpusculum. The sequence goes on along the minus strand of JBLNCY010000003.1, from coordinate 29,071 downwards.
ACCCAAAAAATGAGAGTGAAGTGTTCCGCGACGACTTTGCATCAGGTGATATGAACGCATGGACTGACACCGACACGAGTGACGTGGTTTTGAGCATAGAAAACAACTTTCTAAAATGCCAAACCAACTATGCAACCAACCAGAGCTGGGGGTACTTATACAAGTGGCTTGACAAAAACTACACCTCAATATATTGGCGATGGTACGTCTATTTTGGTAATCTCCCAACAACCGATGGCGGCTTTATCGGCGCAGGAGGCATATATAACAGCGGCATCGAGGAAATATTTAGCCCCGCAAACTCGGTTTGTAGCCTAAGCGTCATCCGGCAAAACGGCAGTTGCTACTGGAGATTCAGCTATGCTGACAACCACACAATGTACAACCTAACCACAACTGAGACAGTTCAAGCAGGCACCTGGTACCTAGTAGAGCTCCAAGCCATTCAGGGTAACGGAACAGGCGAAGCCCGTTTCTACCTAGAAAATCAAGAAACCCTCAACGCCACAGGCTTGGTAAATGACCACAACGCAGGCATCGACCATGTTTCTATCGGCGGCGGAATTACAGCCGACCAACCAGTCACATGGTACTGCGGAGGAGCAGTTGCAGCAACAGCATACATTGGCCCCGAATCCTCACCGTCACCCACTACCGCCACAGTCGTCGCAACAGCACCCATAGCCCTAGCCCTAAGTGCATTGGCCCTACACACATCAGCCTTATTCCTAACCAAAAAACAGTTTGTCAAACCCTAAAGGGTAGGAATAAGAACAATCCCTTCTTTTCTTGTTATTATAAAGGTCGCTAGAGCGCGGAAACGGTAAATATTTTGCGCTATTTTTCTATCTGCGGCCTAGTAGAAATGCCGTGTTCCAAACGTTGCCTCTGTTCCGCCACCAGTTAAGTTCTGTCCAAAAGATCCCTGTACTGGCAGCTACCCTTCTCAGCATATATAAGGGAGATGGTAGGTCAGCAAAGCAACAGACAAAAAGTTCACAGAAGCAGTGGCTGGGTCGGTTCGGGGGTATGTGGGGTCCGGAGATAGTTTGAGGGGGAGAAGGGAGAGCGAGCTAAAAATTATCTTGCTCTCCGGACCTTTCCACCCAACCCAGCGTGCTTTTTCCTGTGTGCCCTCCATTATAGTGCTTTGAACGCTTCAAACCAGCGGTTGTAGCTTGTTAGCATTTCCAGCGATACGGATGGTTTGCGTTCTTCTAGTATCTGACGGAAGTCAGCCATAGTTAACGGGCGAGGCTTTGCTTCTCTGTCTGCGGCTTTGCCTGACTCAAAGAATTCGCCAATCAAGCTAAGCTGCGCAGACTGACAAACATCACGAATGTCGCTGCCGCTAAAGCCCTCGGATAACCGCGCTAACTCATGCAGATCAACGTCGTTGGCGACTTGAAGCGTCTCAGTATAGTGCTTAAGCATGTTTAGTCTCGTCGCGTGATCAGCAAGCGGAACTAAGATACGCTTCTGGAAACGTCGGATAAACGCCCAGTCAAGATCCCAAGGCTTGTTAGTTGCCCCAATCACGTATACATGCAGCGCCTTACCCTTATCGACGATGCCATCCATCTCTTTTAGGAACTGGTTCTTCACGCGGATTTCACCGCCGACCTCGTTACTGTGATTACCCATCAAAGAATCCAACTCATCCACAAAGACGATAGCGGGCTTACCCTCGCTTGCGGATTTACGGGCTGAACCAAAAAGTTTAGCAACATTCTGCTCAGCCTCTCCAAGCCACTTAGACATAATCGACGCTGCATCAATCGAGTAAAAGTTGGCATCAATCTCAGTTGCAACCGCCGCAGCCAACAGTGTCTTACCGCAACCCGGAGGACCAAACAGTAAAATGCCGCGTGGCCAACCAAGAGGGAACAAATCAGGACGCTGCACTGGGTAAACGATGGCTTCCTTAACGGCTTTCTTGGCTACCTCTAAGCCGACCACTTCGTTCCAGTTTACTTTAGGTTTCTCGGTAACTACAAGTTCCTCATCATTTGATTTCACGTTTAAGCTTGGGCCTCCTTCCATGGTTGCTCCTCCGCCTCCGCCGCCGGCATCCTCAGACGCCGCCTGATTCATCTCAGACGATGACACGGCACCCTGCAGAACTTTGATGCGTTCCTGATAGGCAATTGCTCGCTGAACGTAAACCTTGTTTAAACCGTACTCCGGGTAAAGCTGAACCAGCTGCAGCAAGCTCTCAATGGCTTTCTGGTAAAGCGTTATGGCTCTGCCTTTTTGTCCCTGCTTATCTAGTCGAACTGCATCCAGCGCATAGGCTGTTGCCGCTTTTTCTAACTCATTTGATGCACTCATAGGTTATTTCTTTCCTCTCTCTGGCTTATTTCAGCTACCGTACTTCAATCTTGATTTTTCCCTGCGACCCCAAATTCTCCAAAGCTCTCTCTATGGCTTCATTAGAGGCTTGGAGTTCACTTGAGCACTTGGTCAAGTCAATTTCGCCATTACTCTTGCGTACATACTCCAACAGCACCTCTTCGAGGTTGGGCGCAGGCTTCTCAACCTTAACAGTGAACTCTTTAATCTCAGATTTCTTGTATGAAAACAGGGTCTTCTGTGGGTCAAACCCTGATTCCTCATGTGACTTCTGCCCAAACACTTGACTAGAACTTGCAGTCAAAGCCACAAGCTCACGAATCGGCGGAGCAGGTGCCTTTTCCTTCACCGGAGCCGACACTGGCGGCTCAGGCAGGGTTTCGGAGAGTTTTTTCTCCATGAAGCAGGATACTTCTTTTAGGATTTCCTCACCGGCTTCGGTCTTACGGCCGACTCCAACAATGTTTTCGTCTGTGGTGAGTTTTGTCTGTTGGAGGGTTTCCTGGATTGTTGTGTTAACGTTATTTAATTCAGTGCTGACATCCGGCAGCACCTGGAATAATTGAGCAGAAACGCCCTGAAGTAAAGTTAAAGCGGGCTTAAGGTCAGTAACTATGTCACCGAGTTCCCGTATGGTTTCAAGACGCATGACAACGCGTTCAATAGCTAAATGCACGTTACCGATGAAGCTGATTAACTTGCGGACCTCCGCGATTTCTGTGGCGCAAATCGCGGCTTTTTCCTTGTTGTTCCGCTTTAACGCGCTCATGCAAGTTTCAAAAAGTATGCGGTCACGTTCTTTTAAGCGGTAACTCGCCTGTTCCAGCTTGCCCTGCTGGACTTTTAGGGTAGAAATAGATTTTGTGGCTACTTCACGAATAGGGGGAGGGTTTTGGTTCATAAAGCCCATCGATTTTTCCCCTTACTCCACCTTTCGTGATGTTTCCGTCTAGAGGGTTGGTTTGTCTTTTACGTAGACGACGACTGGAGGCTCAGGTAGCTTAGTGACGGTGTTGTTGACTGTTTCAGCGTAGATTTTGTTAGTTTTCGGAGCTAATGCGGCGGCTGCTGCTGCGTTTTGTGATGCAGTTTGTTCACCTAATAGTACGCTGCTTAGTCTGCTTTTGGTTAATTCAAAGTCTGTTTTCTCAGCGGTCGCACGGCGCAGGGTCTCTTGCAGTAAGGCAAATGCGATCTTGTAGTTTTCGTCGTCAACTTTGCCGATTTCATGCTCGATTTCTAGGTTAGCGATCGCGTAACTTAGTGAGGTTATTTCTTCTTGGCATCGTTCTATTTCGATTGCGGATTCGTCGATGATTACTTGGGCCTCTTTTTTGAGTTGTGTTAGTACGTTTTCGAAGCTGGCGTGGAGGTCCTGGTAGACTTCGGGGGTGATTTTCTTCTTTTCAACCAGGTCTTTTAGGGCTTCGTCTTTGCGCCAGATGAGTGGGATGTGATCGCAAAGGGTGCTGGCTTGGGATTTGATTTTTGAGACGAATGTGATTTCAGCGCCATTGAACCGTAGGCTTTCCATGGGCTGTTTGGAGAATTGGCCGTCGCCGAATTCAACGTATACCGCGTCGAATTTACCGTTTGGGGAGAGGGCAAACGATGCGACTTTGCCGATTACTCTGCCGTACTCGTTCTTGATTGGTTTACCGATAGAAAGAAAGAGGTTGGAGTTAGACATTTTTGTGTTCTATTCCTCCACTCTTAATAGGTCTGTTTCTCTGCTGTGGAAGCAAGAGAGGATGGCATGCTGGGTGGTAGGTCGGGGAATTTGTCTTTGATTTTCTGTTCTGCGACGGTTGCTGCTTCGGCTAGAATCTTTGATGCGTCTTCGTTTACTGTGTCGAAGTTTAGTGTCATGCCACTGCCTTGGCCTGCTTCGATCATGATGCCGCTTAACATGTTGCCGATTTCACCGAGTTCATTTTCGGCTTCTGGGAACACGCTGACTAGACCAGATCGGACGCTTCTTAGTACGCCGACTGCTGGACCAAGGGTTGAGACAACATCACCTAATTCGGATACGGTGCGTAATCTAAGTGTGATTTGTTCAAGTGCGAGTTTGGCGTTCATGATGAGTTTGCTCATTTTACGAACTTCGGCCAACTCGTTTGCGAATACGTTTGCACGTGCGCTGTCGTGTTTTGTGTAGGCGTCTACGATACGAGCAAAGATCGCTTTGTCTCTTTGGCTAAATCTCTCGTTTGCTTGGTCTAGTTTTTGGACTTGGAGTTCGATACGGCGGACTGCAAAATCGAGTCTTGGTTTGAGTGGTCCTGGGGGGTTTACTGCTTCTTTAATTCTGTCCCCAAAGGCTTGTTCGTCCCGTTTTGCTTCCCACTTTTTGGCGAATCTTTCTGACATGTTATTATTACCTCTATTGACTGGTAGAGTGGTGGGAAGTGAGTTATACGTTGTTAATATGGCTGCAATATGTACGTATATATGTACAGATATACATAGAGGGTTTTTGCGCTTTACAGAACTACTAGATATGTTAAAGATGGATGCGTATATTACTGTTTTAGACATGTTTGTGTAAGTTACACTAAAAAGAACCGCTGGGCTACTTTGATTCAAAAGGTGAATATTATGGCCAGTAAACTAAAAGTATTCGGACTAATCGCCCTCTTAGGCTTCGTCGCGGGCATCATCGCACAGCTATGTGCAACATTCCTCATCCCATGGCTAGTAAGCGTGCTCCCACTTCTTGGCAGCGTAACTACCTACCTGATCAGCGGCGTCGCGGGCGCATGCCTAACCGTTGCACTAGTCAGCGCCTGGGCGTACCTAACAAGCAAAAAAGACCCCTACTAGAGAGTCACACACTCTCTACTTTATTTTAAAAAGTAGCCTTTAGGCTAAACCTCCTTCAATTAACGCTTACATTATTGGCTCATTGCTTATACAAAAACTCATATTGTCACCAGCAAAAAAGTCTGCTTGTGTTTTTAGGAGGTTTTGGGTGTATCCTTGTGGGTGATGGGTAAGTTGCTGTTGCTCTCACAGGGACCCCCCTCATATATAGACTCAACGGCCGCATGCAACAGCCCGGCACATCGGAGCGTTCGATAGTTTTTTGAGACGATTCTTGTGCGGTTGAAGATTGAGTTTGGTGTTAGTTAAGCATCTGTTTCTGTTAGAAAATACGCCTATCTGTTTAGGCGGTTCCTTATATTGGGAAAATTCAACTTAGGCTGCGGCGGTCTTCTTTCAACTTATAAATCGGTTGGTTCTCTGCTGCCATATCCATATCTTGAAAGGTAAAAGGAGGCGGGTTACTCTCTGCTTGAGAGCACATATATGTAGTCAGCAGTGTCCGCGCACATGTCCGCAGCATTCTCCAAGAATTCCACCAAGTCATCAAAAATAATGATCGCCCCCTTATTCACGTTAGCGCCATACTTGACAAATAACCCCTTAGTTTCGAGGTACTCCTCATCTATGGTGTGCTCGATATCCTCAACCCGCTTTGCTTCCTTGATTGCCTGTGCAGGGTTTGCGGAAATCTTTTCTACACTACTGCGCAGCACATTAACCATATCAACCAGTTTGTTGGTCATCGACGCGGCTTTTCCAGACAACTCTTCGGGCATGTCTACCTCTAGGAGCATTTCTATGCAGCGCGCCACATCTTTAGTGTGATCTGCTAGCATATCGGCGCGTTTAACTAGGTGCAAAAGGTCTTCGCGGTAATCAGCCAGTAGCGCTGTGCCGGTTGAGAGTTCCATAAATACTTGGGTGCGGAGTTTGTCTACGCCTGCTTCAGTTGCGTAGAGGTTTTCTATGTGCTTTTTTGTGTCGGTTTTGTTTCCTTTCGCGAAGCTCTGGGTAGCTTTATGCAGCAAAGTTACCGTATCAAATGCCCGAGTGATCTCTTCATGAGCAGTATCTAAGCCTTTGGTTTTGCGGCGCTTTATAAACCAGTCAAAGCTCTTTTCCATACAATTAGCATCCTTCATAGACAATGGGTAGCTTAAGGTTATAATTCTTGCTCAAGAAAGCGTTGTGGCCCAGAAAGCAAAACCCTCAACTCTTTTACTATCAGATGCGCTACTGAACGCTAAGTATTGCTTTATGTGTAGTGTTCTTTGGAGCTGTTCTGGTTTGTGGAAACGTGGAAAAGGCTATATGCAGCTATATGACTTATTTTGGAGCAGTTCTTGGGGAGCTGGTAAATGAGCCGGCTGAGAGGACAGTAGCTTCTGTCGACCCTGTGAACCTGAACCAGGTAATACTGGCGGAGGGAAACATGAATGCAAAGAGAAACCAATCAACCGTCTGAACCTTACAAACCAATATTCCAAACCAAAATCCTTGCGGAAATAATAATTTTTGTTGCCTTGGCAGGCGCATTATCGCTTGTAAGCCACTCGTTCTTTGCCTTGCCACAGGGCGGCTCAATCAACCTTGGAATGCTGCCTATCTTTTGGCTGGCGCTTCGACGTGGACCGAAAATCGGCATATTCGCCGGCGCAGTCTTTGGCGTCGTTGACCTCGCGGTCACCCCGTCTACTATCGTGCACCCAGTCCAGTTCCTCCTTGACTACCCCTTGGCGTTTGCGTGTCTAGGGTTAGCTGGATTCTTCCGGCACCTAACAGTCGCTGGACCTGTTATCGGTGTCGCAGTGGGTGGAGCAGCACGATTCTTATGCTCCACTACCTCAGGCGCCATATATTTCGGGATGTATGCACCAGCGGGAATGAACCCTGTTTTGTACTCAGCGACCTACAACGCAACATACCTAATTCCGGCAGTTGCGATATGTGCAGCTTTAATACTTGTGCTACAGAAAAGTAACCTACTTGACATTTACAAATAAGGAAAAGTAGGTATTTACTTTTTTATTTCTTTTATGACAAACTTGACGATTTCGTCGCCTATATTTACCTTGGTGACTTGCTGCAGACCCTTCCAGCCTGGTTGACTGTTTACGTCAACGATGCAGGGTCCCGATGGGCCTTCAAGAATGTCCACGCCTGCAACTTTGCATCCGACCGCTTTGGCTGCTTTGATGGCTAGTTCTTTGTAGTTGCCGCTGATTTCTTCGGGTGCGGGGCGTGCGCCTCGGCTGTAGTTAGTTTTCCAGCCAGTGGCGACTCTGCGCATTGACGCGATTACTTGGTCGCCTAAGACGAACGCGCGTATGTCACTAAAGCCATGTTCGACGAATTCTTGCATGTAGATTACGCCGTGGTGGAATGTGATGGCTTTAAAGATGGTGTCTGCGACGTCGATGTCGTTGACGCGGGTTGCGCCTTGGCCTCGGCTGCCAAAGATGGGTTTAACAACCACGTCCCCGCCGAGTTCATTAAAGGCCTTAAGCGCCTCATTCACGCTCTCGGTGGCGAGGGTTCTGGGGACGGGAACCCCGCAGTCTTCAAGCAAGGAAAGAATGTCATACTTGTCGACGCAGTGCTCTATTGCCGTGGGGGGGTTGACCATGTAGAAGCCTTTGCGTTCAAGCTTATAGAGCATGTCCATGCGGAACACGAGCTCCTCAAGGCTGCCCCTGCCGATGGGGCGGATAATCAAGGCGTCGAGGTCTTGGAGTATGTCTGTGTTGTTAACTTTAAAGTAGGGCTTATAGGCTAAGCGGGCGACTAGGCGGGGAAAAGTAAAACATTCATAAGGTATGCCCCGTTGGGTGAGCGCTTCTCGCACTTGGGTGCTGCTCCAGGCGTCTGGGTTGCGGGTCATGATGCCGAATTTCATGCGGTGGTCGGTCCTGAATGGTTCGTTAGAAAGATGCGAGGGTTTGTACTCTTAAATCTTCTGATGAAAAAACCAGTTAGATAAAATGCGGCAGGGGGCTAATTTTTCATGCCCAAAAAGAGGTGATCTTGAATTTTCTTGCTACGTCCAAGCAATTCCCCGATAAAGGCGCCAACCGTTAGGCATATGGTAAAACTGGTGATGGCAACAAAAACTTCCCCGTTCTCCTGCGCCAGCGGCGTTATAAGGCCAGAGAAAATGACAGCAACCCAGATGCAAAAGCCGATGATCGAGGCGCCGGCAAAAATGAAAGTCGCACGTTTACTTAACGAGAGGTCTGAGGGTGTGGTGCGGATAAACCCGATTACACCAATCAACAAAACCACCGTAACTACCAGAACAACTGATTGAGTGACGCCTAACCCCATTGTTACCCCGAAAACCGCGGACACCACTGCAAACATAGCAGCCAAAGCTACCCAGTAGGTTTTTGTTGCGGTTATTGAGCGCTGTGGAGGTTGGGGTTTGCCGCTACGGTTACGTTTGGGTTTGGCGCTGGGTTTTGGTTTGGGCATGAAGGGTAAGTGCGGATGCAGACCTTATTAACGTTTCACTAGGGGTGAACCTTTTTGGCTTTGTCTAGGTGGGTAGGTGATCATGCTGGTGTGCATGTGTCTTAGTTGTTGATTGGTTTTTAACTTTTTGTGTGTCCAATTGTATGTTGAAACGCTATTGTTGTCGAAAGTATTTTTTAAAAAAAGAATTGCAAGTTCGACTCTGAAGTAAAATGGCAGTGTGGAAAAACACACCTCTTCGAATACGACATATCCATCTACAAGAAAAGAGCCGCAGAACTCACCCAAACCAATAAACACGCAAAAAAAATAGCCAACAACCCAAATTTTCTGCACAGATAGCCGACTCGCTCGACAAACAAACACCACCCCAAACCCCCAAGCCGCACGGATCACCAGCACGTTTTTATTCGTAAAACAGGTTACTTCTCATAGTTAACTATATTTTTAAGTAGCAACCAACCACCAACTCGCCAGCGTCAATGAAAATTGAGGCCAACAATAATGTCTATGGACACTAAAACCGAGCACTTAACAATAGGCGAAGAAAAAGAAAACCGAAAAGTACTCGTAGCATTCGCCGTCTGGCTAGTAGCCACCATAATTGCCGCAGGCATTATGGATCTGTTTTTTGAAGGTATCCCGCTTGGCTTCAACGTTCCAATCATAAACATCGAAGCTTCAGTCAGCATGATACTGTACTATTCCGCGGTCCTGGTTGCCGCTATCTACATCGGCATCGTCGGCCTCAAGGAACTCGTCATCGAACGCCGTTTTAGTGTCGAATTTCTCATGGCTGTTGCAGGTTTAGGCGCGCTCGGACTCGATTACCGTTTCGAAGCTGCCACCGTGCTGTTTCTCTATTGCTTGGCAGAATACTTTGAGGGTTACCTACAGGACCGGGCTAAACGTACCGTAGAGAAAATAAGCAAAGTCATCCCAGAAACAGCTCGACTAATCGAAGGCGACCGAGCAGAAACAGTCGACGTATCCAAAGTCCCAGTTAACGCACTCATCCTGGTACGCCCAGGCGAACGCATCCCACTCGATGGCGTCGTGGTAGACGGATTTTCGCACGTTGACCAAACAATAGTAACAGGAGAATCCGTGCCAGTACCCAAAAAAATAAACGACTTAGTCTACGCTGGCACACTCAACACTGGCGGAGTACTAAAAATCACGGTCTCAAAGAAATCAACCGAAACCCTCGTCAGCCGCATCGTACAGCTAGTAATTGAATCCCAGAAACGCAAAGCAACCATCGAACGCCTCGTCGACCGATTCGCAAAAGTCTACGTACCCATAATCATCGCCCTAGCACTATTCACCGCGCTAGCCATGCCCTACTTGGTGGGCGGCGGCTTTGAAACCTGGTTCTATCGGTCACTGATACTCCTGGTGGTTTCCTGCCCCAGCGCATTCATCATATCAGTCCCCGCCACTGTCTTTGTAGCTATCACCATAGCGGCAAAACGAGGCGTAATCATCAAAGGCGGAATATTCATCGAAAAAATGGCCAAAGTCAAGCGGGTAGTCTTTGACAAAACCGGAACCCTAACATTGGGCCGCCAAGCAGTGCACGAAATCCGCAGAGTCGACGTCACCAGCGCAGAAGATGACGCCATCGCATACGCCGCCGCACTAGACCAGTACTCAAACCACCCCATCGCCCAAGCCATAGTACGCAAAGCCTTAGAACGCAAAATTGACTTAAGCAAAATTAAAGTCACCGACGTCGTGGAAGTCCCCGGTAAAGGCATAGTCGGATTAGTTAACGACAAACAGGTAGCGATTGGCACCTTGGAGTTCATGAAGGAACTCGGCTGTGACTGCACCCAAGCCTTCGAAATTACCTCAGGCGACATACACACCGCCGTCTGCGTCTCAGTAGGCAAAGTAGGGTTAGCAGCGGTCTGCGTCGCCGACGAAGTACGCGAAGACGCCATGCGCTCGGTCCGCAGATTAAAAGACGCAGGAATAAAAACAACCATGCTAACAGGCGATAAAACCGAAATCGCCAACGACACCGCACAATCCATCGGCATAGATGAAGTATACGCAGAACTGTTACCGGAAGAAAAGCTGGCTCGCATGGAAGAATTCAAGGGCAAAGATGGCTTAGTTGCTATGGTAGGCGACGGCGTGAATGATGCGCCTGCGTTAGCGGCGTCGGATGTGGGTATCGCTATGGGCGCAAGGGGGGTCGATGTGGCGTTGGAGTCCGCGGATGTGGTCCTAGTAAAGGATGAACTGTCACAGATCCCCTATATACTACGACTCAGCCAGAAGACCATGGTTATCGCCAAGCAGAACATCGCGGCGTCGCTTGTTGTTAAGCTGATTTTGGGCGCGTTGGGTTTGTTGGGGATTACGCCGCTTTGGTTTACGGTGGCCTCAGGTGACGACGGCGTTACCATGCTGCTATTGCTGAATTCGTTGAGGCTAGAGAGAGTCAAATAAGAATCTGTCTTGAGAAAGCAATGTTGACTAAAGTATCACTGGTACCTTAGGGTGCATTACCGATGCGTAAACGGATAAAAAGAGCAACGGACAATCTATAGTGATGCTTTAGATTTTAGGTGACGTCTTTGGAAAACACCCCCTGGCACAGTATGACGGTAGAGGAGACATTTGAGAAGCTAGCCACATCCGAAGCTGGCTTGACTGAAGAAGAAGTACAGAAAAGGCAAGAGCAGTATGGCAGCAACGAGTTTGCACACGAAAAACAGGCAACCAAACTAGCAGTACTCATCAGCCAATTCAAAAACCCCCTTATGGCTGTTCTAATCATCGCCGCGGCCATATCCTTAATTGTTGATCACCAGATTGATGCCATCGTAATCGCCGCTGTCGTCATCCTTAACGCAGGTATAGGCTTTTTCCAAGAATACAAAGCCGAAACGGCCCTCCAAGCACTAAAATCGCTGGCTGGACCCGAAACCAAAGTAACCCGACGATGCCCCAAGCCAGAGGAATGTAGAGAGGTAAAAATCAAAGCCAAAGACATAGTCCCCGGCGATGTCATAAGCCTTGAAGCAGGCGACAAAGTACCCGCCGACGCTCGAATCTTTCAAGCCATAAACCTCGAAGTAGACGAATCCATGCTCACTGGTGAATCTTTGCCGACCGCGAAGTCGGTTGAGCCGGTTGACGTTGAGGCTGCGGTGGCGGATAGGGGTAGCTTGGTGTTTTCTGGAACAATTATAGTTCAAGGCAGGGGCAAAGCGGTAGTCGTTGAAACGGGGACAAAGACTGAGATCGGCAAAATTGCCACCCTAATCAGAGAGACTGAACGTGTCGAAACTCCCATTCAGAAAAGGACCAAAAATCTCAGCCGCGTACTGGGATTACTTGCGTTGGTAGCCAGTGTTTTTGTTTTTGTCATCGCCACTTTGCGGGGTTTTGATGTTTTTGAGACGTTCCTGTTTGCTTTAGCAACTGCGGTGTCTGCTATTCCCGAGGGGTTGCCTGCCGTCCTTACCGTAACCTTAGCGGTTGGCGTAAACCGCATGGCTAAGCGCAACGCGTTAATTCGTAAACTCCAAGCCGTCGACACTCTGGGGTCAGCCACCGTCATATGCACCGACAAAACAGGCACCCTAACCACCAATCAAATGACCGTGCGAAAAGTCTACGTCGACAACCAGACCATTGATGTTTCCGGCGAAGGCTTCACCCCCGAAGGCAAATTCACAGCCCAAGATCAACAAATAGACCCCGCTCAGCATGAGGCACTGCAGCTTATTCTGCAGATAGGTGCCCTCTGTAACGATTCCGAACTTGTATCGCAGGAAAAGGACGGGCGAACACAATGGAAAATAAAAGGCGACCCCACCGAAGGCGCCCTAGTTGTAGTCTCCCAAAAAGCAGGCCAAACAAAAAAGGCCCTAGAAGAAAAACAGCCACGCATTGACGAGATACCTTTTGATTCTAAAACACGGTTCATGGCTACCTTCCATCGAGGTTCAGAGGGGAAACTGTGGGTTTACGCGAAGGGCGCTCCTGAGGCGATGTTTGCGCTATGTAGCCACTTCCTTGAAAACGGCAAAGTCAACGAGTTGACAGAGGAGGCTAAGGGCCGGTTTTTGGAAGTGAGCACCGGTATGGCAAGCGATGCTCTACGGACGCTGGCGATGGCTTACCAAACAATAGACCCCGAGAAACTCGGTGAAGTTAAAGAAGACCTCAAAAACAATAAGCCGAAGCTGGTGTTTATGGGCTTCCAGGGCATGATTGATCCTCCACGAAGCGAAGCAAAAAAAGCCGTGGAAATCTGCAAGCAGGCAGGCATTCGGGTGGTTATGGCAACCGGTGACCATAAGCTGACTGCGCAGGCCATCGCAAAAGAGCTGCAGATAGCAACCTCCGACGAGGCACTAACAGGGGCAGACATAGACAAGTTAAGTGACCCCGAACTAGACAAAGCCTTAGCTAAAACCTCTGTTTTTGCCAGAGTCTCACCGACTCATAAGTACCGGATAGTGGAGTCACTGCGGCGCCAAGGCCACGTTGTTGCAATGACTGGTGACGGTGTAAACGATGCCCCCGCGTTGAAGGTTTCGGAAATCGGCATAGCCATGGGAATTACTGGAACCGATGTAACTAAAGAAACAGCTGACATGGTGTTAACCGACGATAACTTTGCCAGCATAGTGAACGCGATCGAGGAAGGCCGAGTAATATTTGAGAACATACGTAAAGTCGTAAAGTACCTGATAAGTACAAACACCGGCGAAATAATAACCATCCTGGCGGCGCTGATTTTGTTACCGAATGCACCGCTTATTTTCACCGCCGTGCAGATCCTTTGGATAAATCTCGTCACAGACGGCTTGCTAGTTATTCCACTTGCCATGGAACCCAAAGAAGCCAACGTCATGGCGATGCCACCTAAAAAACCAAACGCCCCAATAATCAACCGTGACGTGCTGTTCTCTATCGTTTTCGTCGGCGTATTTATGGCAGTCGGGAGTTTGTGGTTCTTTACACAGGAACTTGACCAAGGCAACGTCGTAAAGGCTCAGACCTTTGCGTTTGTAACCATTGCACTGTTCCAAGTCTTCAACTCGCTAAATTGCCGATCGCAGCGCCTCTCCGTCTTCAAGCTTGGAGTCTTTAAAAACAAGTATTTACTCTTAGCAATCGCAGCAGCCTTCATACTACAAGTGATGGCTACCGAGCTGCCGCCCCTCCAAGTCGCGCTGGGAACGGCAAGCCTTTCACTACTTGACTGGACACTTGTCATAATCGCTACTGCTACAATTTTCATAGGTGATGAAATTCGCAAGCTATTGATGTACAGACGGCATTAGACTAGAAAGAAACCAACAAGCTTTATACTGCCTTTACCTTAAAAGTATTAGATCCTTTTTGGAGGAACACGTTTTGCTTGTGGACCATATTATGGTTAAGGACCCAGTTACGGTACTCAAAACTGTAACTGTTAAGGAATGTGTCAATATTCTTTATCGGCTACGTATAGGCGGCGTTATAGTGATTGATGAGCAGCGCCATATAGAAGGGGTGTTCACTGAACGTGATCTAATTCGCATGATCGCTCAAGACATCTCACTGGATACACCTGTAGCGGATGTTATGTCAACCAATGTGATTACTGTCTCGTCTGGCTCGGCTTTCGGAGAAGCAAAAGAGCTCATGCGGCTCTATCGCGTGCGACGCATCCCAGTGGTAGACGCTGACAATAAACTAGTAGGGTTAATTTCGCTTAGACGAGTCATCGACGAAATCTTTGAAGTCATTCCCAAAACACGTACACTCTGAGGAGCAACCTTTGAAGCGCTTTGAAGGTAACCCCATACTGCAACCCATCAGTAGCCACAGTTGGGAATCGCGACTGGTGTTCAATGCAGGCGCTGCCCTTGTGGGTGGACGGGTTCATCTTGTTTACCGAGCGATGGGTAATGATCACATCTCAAGGCTGGGTTATGCTACGTCATGGGACGGATACCACTTTAACGAGCGGTTACCCGACCCAATCTTTGTACCCAGAAATGAGCATGAAGCTGAAGGCTGCGAAGACCCCCGCCTAACCGTGCTAGGTGACAAACTGATAATGGCATATACGGCTTTTGGGAACCGCATGCAAGAAAAGGTTTTCCAAATAGCCCTAACAAGCATCCAACTCAGCGATTTCTTGGAGAAGAAGTGGACTTGGCAGAAAAGCATTCACGCTTTCCCAGGCATCCGAAACAAGAACGCATTCATATTGCCCCAGAAAATCGGCGCCCAGTACATCTTATTCCACCGTTTAGACCCTGACATATGTATTGCGCGGTCGTCAAGTTTTGGGGATTGGTGTGGCATGAAGTTTGTTATGGGTCCACGGCTAAAAATGTGGGATTCTTGGAAGGTGGGCACAACGGGGCCGCCCTTTCTGTTAAATGAGGGCTGGTTGATGCTATATCATGGGGTAGACTTCGACAAACGCTACTGTCTGGGCGTTGCCTTGCTTGACAAAGATGACCCAAGCAGAGTAATCTACCGATGTACTGAACCGATTCTTGAGCCCGAGATGGATTATGAACGATACGGTGACGTCTCAAACGTTGTTTACAGTTGCGGCAGCGTGATAATCGATGGTAAGGTGCTGGTGTACTATGGTGGGGCAGACAGTGTGCTGGGTATAGCAACTTATGAAATGGCAGAGTTGTTGCCAAAAAAGTGAAGCTAAACGAACGGGTTGGATAAGCGAGTTTACTCTCGCTTTATGGGTGAAAAGGTGATCTCGATTTCGCCCCATCCCGCTTCCTGCGTCAATGTCGCCGTCGGCTCACTTGTGGAGGCTTTTTCTGCAGCGACTTCTTCTTGGGGATTGAAAGCTACGCGTACTTTGCTGTATATGCTAAAGTTTTTCGGTAAATCACGCTCTATGACAAACCCGACCCGTTTTGGGAGCGCTTGGCTTATTTGCTGAGGTGTTAAGGGCTCGGTGGGTAGCGGAGATAGCTTCTTTTTTCCTGCTTCTAAGCTGATTCTGATTGGTAGTTTGATGCGGAGGTTTTGTATGCTTAGTAATGCGGTGCTTTTACCTAAATCGGTGCCTTGCACGCTTGCAGTGGTGCTTATGTAATCTAGAGCACTTTGGACTTCGTTATGGATGGCAAGAATTGCCTCAGTCAGGTAGGAGGCGTTTTTCTCTGTTGCTTGAGTCATGGAATCACCGTCTTGAAGGTTATTTCAACTTCACTTAAAACGTCTGCTTTAAGGGTTAAGTATTCAGGTCTATTGGCGTTTACAGGTTGAGCAACTAATCGGGGGAGATTTACGCCAGCAATTCTTGATGCGGTTGTATTTGTCGTGGGCGCTGTTGTTCCGGTTTCAAATCTCAGGGTTAACTTGGAGGTTATGTGTCCATTATCCACGTAGACCCGAGGGACGCCTCTTGCGACCACCGTTTTGAGTACGGAAAGGTGCTGAATAGCTAAAACCCGCTGGGTTGCCGCCAATATGTGGGCATAACCTGCGCTTGTGATAACTGTTTTTCCCTGCACTACTGCTGTGTCGCCTTTTGTCATTCTGTAGCCTGTTTTGTCATAAATGGCAGGGTCCTCTGCGGTTTCTTTGCTTGGCGTGTAGGGTTCGCCTTCATCCACTGCACTCTTTCCAGCTGTGTCTTGGGGTTTTGGGAAGAGTCGGAGTATCTCTGCCCTGACTATTTCGTCAGTAAAGTTTTCTTTGGCGTACTGTTCGGGCGTTAGTTGCGTTTGCTGTTCTAGTTGGGCGACTTGTTTTTCTTGTGTGAGCATTGATGTTACGATTGCGTTGAGTGTTTCAGAGATAAGGGTGGAGGCGAACTCAGCGAAGCCTAATTCGGTTGCTTTAGCTAAGCTGGTTGCCATTTGTCATTTGCTCCTTATGTGTTGCTGCTGAGTGGTTGGTAGTCTGTTTTGAAGTCTATCTGTACGCGGCCGTAGATTTGGACTTGGCTGCCTGAAATGTCTCGGCTGGTTTCTTTTGCGGTAGAGATGCGCATGGTGTTGAAGCTGGTGGAGGCTGCGGTGTTGACCCATAGGCTTGTTATTTTTCCGGATCCAACTGAGGCCCGAGTGGAGAATGAGCTGGAGTTATAGTTGTTTTTGGTTGATTCATAGAGGGAGGAGCTGTAGGTGTTAAAGGTTAAGCGTGTTTCAATTACTCCGTGCTCGACCACTAACCGGAGTACACCCATTTTGACCATTTCTTTGAGTAGCGTGTATTTGTCTGCAGCTATTCTCTTTGCAACCGCCATTAAGATAGCATCTAGTGCTGTTTGGTCGTTAATGGTGGTGGCTGTTATCCCTGGATTATCTTGCACATCCTTCACAGCCAAAGCGGAGTTTAGGGCTGATACATCTGACGAGGTCAAGGTTGCGCCGACTCGGACTTTTGTGCCGTTCTCTTTGTCTGGCAATATGTTGGCTAGGAACTGTAGAATCATGTCGCCGTTTATGTCGTCTTTGGTTTCGTTTACGTATTCAACCATTGATTTTGAAACTGCCTGCAAAAGTTCTACATATGCCTGTGTCTGTCTAATGTTAGCTGACACAAGCGCATCAAAAACGTCAGTGATTAATTTGGCTGTGAACTCTGGGAAACCTATTTCTGCTAAGGGCGACTTCGCGCTTAAGCCTGCAGCGGCAAGTTTTGCGACTTCTCCAACGGGTTGCGCCATTTTAGTTGGCCTCCAAATGGTCTAAGTATTTGTTTTGGGGGTTGACTTTGGTTTGAATAATTGTGGGGTGCTTCATAATAGTAACCGATTGCTGGCTTA
The DNA here is from genome assembly GCA_050261115.1 of Methanocella sp. Lineage (GTDB taxonomy): Archaea > Thermoproteota > Bathyarchaeia > Bathyarchaeales > Bathycorpusculaceae > Bathycorpusculum. The sequence continues at coordinate 11,649 of JBLNCY010000003.1, read as the reverse complement.
GGCTGTCAGTATTAATAAGATTTGCTAAACTATTACTGTATAAACAACTGAACAACAAACCAGCAACACCGAGACATATTTACAGATTGCTGGAAAAACGTAGACCCTAATAGTTGGACTCAGTAGCGGAAAAAGTATTCACAAGCCGCCGGCGTTTTATTCCCCACCTTAAGCTTCATCGTACCTCGATAACCTCATCGTCCGCTTCAAGGCAAGTATTCAGCGGATTTCAATCTTTTGGTAGCAACCACCACTATACAAGGGATATTTACGTAACATTCAAATTTGATAGGCGCATTTTCCTGACTTTCAAGCACAAAGGAATACCGCATGAGCCGCGCGTGGACAATTTGCAAAAAAATCTTTAGCGTAAGCTTAGTCTTTAATTCACTCCTAACCATCGCCTGCGCAACAAGCTTACTCAGCGGCATCTACCTTTACTACCCCGGCTGGAAACCCTTCGAACCCTATCTACTTGACGGAAGCTTCTACTGGTTCGCCATAGCCGCAGCCATCATAAACATCTATCCAAGCGCTATGGTGGGACGCAAACTCCACACAGGCAGATTCCTATTCCACCACTACTTCTACGGCCTAATCGTCATGATCATCGCCGCAATCTACATTGTGTTCTTTACTCCAGTCTCCTTAGTAACGCTCTTTCTTGGATTCAACGAAACCATCGAAGTTAACCTCGGCAGATTCTTCATACTAGGCGGATTAGCATTACTGCTAGACGACTTGCCAGATGCTTCAAAGCGAATAGAAGGACACCTTAACTGGATGAAAAGCAAAGCTATCCAAATCCCCCGGGTAATCGGTCTCCTCCAAGCCATAACAGGTGGCTTTGCATTCTACGTCTCGGCAGCACTGCTATGGGGCATGATGAACGTTCCAGAATGGCAAGTTCTAGCTAACTTTATCGTCTTAGGCACCACACTAATCACCGCCATAACGTCATTTGCTTTCTTGGCGCAGAGATTCTGGCATAATGTAGAACCCACCCAACCCAAGAGCAAACCCAACCACTAGATCAACAGAACACCACTCATCCATCCAGACATCACCCCCAACACAGTAAGGAGATAAATAGACGGTTGCATTAACCCTCAAAGAAAGCCACCCACAGCACTGGTGAAAAAATGAAGTACATACTCGTCGTCGGAGACGGCATGTCCGATTATCCAATCCCAGAATTAGGAAACAAAACACCTCTTCAAGCGGCTAACAAACCAAACATGGACGCCATAGCCGCCAAAGGAAAAAGCGGACTCATAAAGACGGTTCCAGACGAGTGCGTACCAGGCTCAGAAACAGCCATATGCTCAGTGCTAGGCTATGACCCACGAATATATAACACTGGCAGAGGACCCCTTGAGGCGCCTGCGCGGGGCATAGAGTTAGGCCCCAACGATGCGGCGTTCCGGTGTAACATAATCACCGAAAAAAACGGTGCCATCGCAGACTACTCCGCAGGCCACATAACAACTGAGGAAGCCGTACAATTAATTGAATCACTAAAGAAAGCCTTCGATAAACCCGGGCAAATAGAGTTCTACTCGGGCTTAGACTACCGGCATTTCCTTATAATGCGCAACTTTTCAAATCCCGAACAAATCAAATGCACCCCACCCCACGACGCCCGAGGCATAGCAGTCAAGGAGGTATTGCCTAAAGCAAAAGTTCCAGAGGCAGAACCAAACGCCCAACTCCTCATAGACCTGATTACCAAATCCCGAGACATACTCAAAGACCACCCCATCAACATCGCGCGAGAGATGTGTGATCAACTCCCAGGTAACCTCATTTGGCTCTGGGGCGGCGGCAAAAAACCCTCCATGCCCACGCTAAAAGAGAAATATGGCATATCGGCGGCGGCCATTTCAGCTGTTGACTTGGTCAAGGGCATTGGCACATATGCAGGTATGCAAATCATAAATGTAGAGGGCGCAACGGGATTAGCAGACACCAACTATGAAGGAAAAGCAGATGCCGCCCTAGAAGCACTGAAAACTAACGATTTAGTGTTTGTACACATAGAAGCCCCCGACGAAGCAGGGCATGTGGGTGATTACGAGCTCAAAGTCAAAGCAATCGAGGACTTAGACCAGCGATGCATCGGCCGAATCGTCCGGGGCATGACAGAACCCTACGCCATCGCCATCCTACCTGACCACCCCACACCAGTAAAAACAAGAACCCATGCCCGTGACCCCGTTCCTTTCGTTATAGCGGCGCCGAACTTGAAGTCAGACGAACAGAAAACCTATGATGAGTTTGCTGCAAAGCAGGGCGGCTATGGGTTGGTGGAAAACGAGTACTTGATTTCGCTGCTCGTCGCAAATCACTAAACATTTTTTATCAATCGCGGATTGCATTAGGCAGCGTAATAACCGCAACAGGTAAAGGTTCAGGTACAGCTACGGTTCCAGCCCGATCGTATTCTAAGAACAAATGAGCGTCTTTGATATACTTGGAAGTGTAAGAAAAGAGAAAGAAGTTGTTTATTCGACCACGTAACGGTAAGTCACGTGTTCGCCTGCAGTCTGGCTTTTCCTTGTAATTTTAAGGACATCGCCGGGTTGCGCGCCGATGGCTTTGACTGCTGGATCACCTGATCGGATTTGAGGCATCTGATAGGGTTGCACTTTGTATTTTGCGAGGAGCTCTTTCTTTTCTTTCTCGCTTAGGATTTCATGATAGGGTACAAGTGCATGTTCAAAAATGTCAAAGACAGGGAAAGACTTTGGCAGTAACTCGACATTCTTCTTTTTTGCGCCCAGCTTGACGGCGTGGGTGTAGCGTCCCTCAGTTACGACTATGGCTCGTTCAAGCTGTTTTTCTTTCATAACCTTGTAGAGGGTGTTCATGGCTGCGATGCCGACGGTGGCTTCGCCAAGGATACACCAGACTATGGCGCGTTCTTTATCCTGGGGAATGTCAATTATGTATGCAAAGGCGCCTTCGTAGGCCTGTTTTTCTACAAGTTTATACTTTCTTAGTTTGATGAGGACTTCAGCTTTCCGTTCCTCGATTGATAATTGTTTAGTAGTACTCAAACCACAAACCCTCAAATAGGAAATACTCGCATGTAAAAGAATTATTCGCCCTTAAACTTTTCTCTTAAAAAAGGGGAGCGGAGATATCCTTAGCGTCCGTCTTTGTCTTTTGTGACTGCATGATGCCTACAACAGGGGCTTCGAATAGAAATATAGGGGTTTATGCTGTAAAGGATAAGTGTGTAAGGAGCATACTAACGCTAATTATCTAAAGGTACAGAAGTTACTAACCATGGTTACACTGGCACAGTACATAGAAGCAGTGCATTTAGCGAGGAACAATTCGTGGCTGTGCAGAATCCTACAGTGAGAGAGCTGCTCGTTGGCGATGACCCAGCGGCCGAATCCATCCTAAAAGAACTCGACCACACTTTGAGCGTTGAATTCGCCCAAACCGTAAACGAAGCCCTCCAAAAAATCTACGCCGCCACGTCATCACCTCGGACCATGAATGCCCAGCAGAAACTGGTTAGACGTCCTAAAACCTACGAGAACAAAAAAACACCCTTCATCCTTTTCGCCACATGTTGATGGTTTGAAAAGCAAAATTCTTTATTACACATCAAACATAGTAACTGTGAGGGTTGATTTGTGTGCTAATTGAAACGTTCACAGTAGGTATGTTATCAACCAACTGCTATGTAGCCAGTTGCCACGATACAAAAGAAACTATAATCATCGACCCCGGCTTAGATTACGCCTCAGAAGCACAACCCATAATCGACTACATCGAACAAGCCCAGCTAAAAGTGAAATACATCATTAACACTCACGGGCATAACGACCACGTCAAGGGCGACGCGATTTTTCAAGAAAAATATAGGATCCCCATTTGTATCCATAAACTAGATGCCTACTTTTTAGATAATCTGCCAAAAGGTAACGCACCAGAAAACATTCTGCTCGAAGAGGGCAACCTAATTGAATTCGGTAAAGAAACCCTAACCGTGCTCCATACCCCTGGGCATACACGCGGCTGCATTTGCCTGGTGGGCGATCGGTTAGCCTTCACCGGAGACACCTTATTTGCGGGCGGAATCGGAAGAACCGACTTTCCCGAAGGCTCCATGTCTGATATGAATCGCTCCCTGCAGAAACTCGAACAGTTACCCGATAACCTGCTAATCTACCCTGGCCACGGGGAAACCTCAATGATAGGGGAAGAAAAAAGAGTCAACCCCTTCCTAAGCAACCGAAACCCCGACATATACTTCTAATCTTTTCTTTGATTTTTCTTCAGCTCTTGTAGGGCCCGTAGACGCTTTATCATATTTGGGTGGGTAGAGAATATCTCGAGCAGCTTCTCACCTGACGAGGGCTCCCTTGCAAGGGTATCTCTTAGTAGTTGCTTTTTGTCACCGTAGCCTGTGCTATGCAGTTGCTCTGTATCAACACTGGCTCTATCAGGATCAGCGATGAAGAGCGCTTTGAATGAGGTGTTGGTTTTCTCGTTCTGCTTTCTAAATCTGCTGGCGCGTTTGCTCTCCTCAACGATAGAGACTAAGCCCATCGATAGTTTCTCTGCGCCGTTCTCAACGATAGCTGCGCTATGCCTATCAGCATAGTATTCGCGGAGGCGACTTAGATACAACGTGAAAAGCGTAAGTATCCACGAGAACACCATTAACCCGATGCCAATGATTGCTGCGCCACCGTTATCGTTTCTGTTTCTTCCGCCGCCAAGGATACCTGACCACATAAGCGAGTAACCGATATAGTAGAAAAGCGCCGGCAAAAAGGAGACCACCATCATAACCTGCACATCCCTATGCTTAAGGTGGCCTAATTCGTGTCCTACAACTGCTTCAACTTCTCCAGCGTTTAGACTGTTTAGAAGTCCCTCGGTTACGGCGACCCGACTACCCGTTAAGGGCGAACCATAAGCGAAGGCGTTGGGAAAGGGCACACGAGCAAGCATTATCTGGGGCTTTTTGATTCCACTTTTTATGCTAAGCTCACTAACCATTCGGTGCAGCTGGGGGTTTTCGCTTTCAGAAACCGGTTTAGCTCGATACATTGCGCCCACAATGTATGGTGAGATGAGCCATTGCACTACGTTAAAGAGCACCACTAGGACGCCGATAGCCCACAAGCTTATGCCGTAACCAAATAACGTCAGGACTACTACAAAGCCAAGAGTAGTTAACCCAAAGATTGCTGCTAAAGTCGTAGCCATCGAGAAGTAGAGCTTCCAAGCGCTCATGAAATATCCCCATCAAATGACTTTCTGGGCAAGTTTATAACTTTTTTGCGTAAACCCAACTAAACCTGGCCCGAAAACCTCTGAACAGAATATCTACTTGGCGTTTGCAACAATGATGAGTCTTGAGCTTGTAGAGCTAAATTGCTGCTCCTCATAGCCACCGAAAGTAGCCGACACCACAAAACCAGCAGACGTTAGCAACTCGGCCAGACACAGGGGTTGGTATAAGCGGACACCATGCTCAAAATGCCTAATTTGCCCCTCATCTTTAGGATATATATCCCATCGGTCGTAGAGTTTGCCGCCATTTTCGCTTACGCTTCGTTCTTGTTCCAAAAAGAAGCTGGGATACTCCCACCGCTCCCGCACCAGACGACCCGAGGCATACTTGTTGATTATGTGCTCACGGTTAAACACATCAAGCACAAACAGTCCCCCACAAATAAGCACCCGTCTGACCTCCGCTAAACTATGTCTATCCGCCTCTTCTGAGGGAAGGTACCCAAAGCTAGTGTCCATGCTAAACGCTGCAGTAAATGTATCTTGTTTGAAGGGCAAAAACTGCATATCACCCCTAACCAGAAAAGCGGCCCCTCGATGTTTAGCAATTTTAAGCAAATTTAACGAGACATCCAGCCCCACAACAACATAACCGTCTTGTGTTAAGGGGATTGTGTGGCGGCCGGTTCCGCAGGCAACATCTAAAATTAGGCCTTCCCCTGGCAGGCGACGTTTAAGTAGGGATAGTTGTACTTGGGTTTGGTTCTTGTCGGCGATTTCTGTCCAAAACTGCCCCATCGCATCAAAAACGTTACTTGGCGGCATTTTTATGCACGATAGGTTTGTGTGTGAAGAAAGATTTAGTGTTTGTCTCCCGCTAAATGTCGCCAAATAAGGTATTCACAGGACTGTTGCTCTCTAATGCTTCTCGTGTTGGCAAAGACCACCAAATACACACAGAACATTTTCCAGAAACAAACGCCCAACCAGCAACCAACACAATCAACACCCACACAGCCCTCAACCCCAAAAAACAGCAAACACCCAGAAACGCCCCGCCCGCCCCCGCGGTTGCTGAGTCTATATATAAGGAGGGTCCTCGGCAGAGCAGCAGCTATGCGTAGAATCAGGCCGCCCCAATGAATAGTAGCATTTCCAATAGCCAACGGTCCATAAACAAAGAAAGCAACCTGCCGAAACTGCGGATGCCAGCAGACGTTACTGCAATTTTGACTTTCTAAAAAAGGGTTGGTGTTAGTTTTGCGATTGGGGTTGGTTGTAGGCTTTTGCGTCTATGTCTTTGATGCGTTTTTTTATGACGGTTTTGATTTCGGGGTCTTCTTCAGCATGGGCGGCTTCTTCTAGGAGGTTTCGTGCGGTTGGGAGTGTTTTGGGTCCGAAGATTTTGGCGAATTTGCTGCTGCGTCTTTCTAGTATGCGGAAATATCTGGGTAGAACGCAGACAAAGTTTAGGGGGTAGCGTTTGCTTTTATCGAGGTCAACTACGACTAGTTGGATACGTTCGTGGGGTTGCTTGGCGCCTATGTTTTTGACAGCACATAGTTTTAGGTTCATCCCTTTCTCCCTTCTCAACTAATTATCAACTATAAGTTGTCCGAAATATTACAACTCCAATAAACACCCAAAAATAAAAACCTATCCAAACAAAAAAAGAAAAACATAAGCACTAGCTTATATAACCAATCGAATCCCTCCGCACACCAACATCCCCGCCCCCCATTACCCCACGACAAAATTCACTGATTCGGATTCCTTGACAAAGGATCCCTAAACATAACCATCTGCGGACACTCAGCATTCCTCGCCTCCTAATGAGCCAACAAACTCCTCAACAGATCATCCGACCAATCCAAACAATCGAAGCCTCACGACCGGCAGCGTCAAGAAACCCAAACCCAGCAAGCAATCGCCGCCATGGAGTACGCCAAACAACAAAACCTACTAACACAACAATCTAAACACAAAACCAAATGTGAAGAGGATACCCGCTAAATTCTCATTATGGGTGGGCAAAGTAGAATTATATAGAGTTACAACTAGGCAGTTGTTAGCCGACCCGGAGTCAGTACGCTGAAACAACTGCGTTAAATAAGGACTTAATTTTTGATTGGGTATAAGGCGATGGCGATAGGCGCAGGTTGCCGCAAACATTACTACTGCGATAGATTCGGCACTAAGCAAAAAGAGAGCGCTAGTTTCGCTAATAGGCAGTAGTGTAATGCACAACGGTTTCGATTATGAGATTATAACGCAAAAAAGCCAAAGTTAGAGTATTTTATTTTTCATCCAATTAGAGAAATACCGCAACCAACTTAATGCGCCATCTGCAGACACCTGTTGAGCGACAAACGACCAGTGGAGAAATGGAAAAGTCAATAGAATAATCGGGGCACGAAGTGGCGGAACGGAGGGAGCAACTTTTCGTTTATGATAATGATACGCTCGCGCTGGATTTGTAATGCTTGAACTAAATGGGATTACTATCTCTAACATAGCAACCACCTCGTAGAATTTGAGCCTAGATTTGAAGTCAGAGTGAGCGTTTTCAGAGTATTTTCTTAGGAAATGCTGTGCAACCCGCTCAGCATTGTCAGGGTTGTTGGGGGAGTTAAAAAATTTAATGAAGTGGTAGGTTTTGGCTATGTCGTATGCAGGGTCCCCTATTAGGACATCTTCAAAATCATGCAAGATTAATCCCCTGTTTTGGGTCATCATTGAATTTTTTGGGTGCGTATCGCCGTGAAGTATGCTATACGAATGGCAGGGGTTACAATCAGCATGTCTATCAAGCCAGTCTAAGGCGCGATCAAACAGGTCAGAAACGTCTCTTTTGTGCTTAGGCTCAAGATTTAAGAAATACCTAAGCGAGACGGGCCAACTTCTGGCGAAACTAAACTCGTCACTGGGCTCCGAGAGGCCTTTTATGTTCACCTTGCTTATTTGGAGATTGTGTAGCTCTGCCAAACGAGCGGCATAGCTATCAAGAAATAGATTAGCATTCTTTTTTACGCCAAGCTTTGCGCGCGATATCACTTCAGCTTCGTAAGTCATTATTACGAATGGATAACCAATATAGCGATCATCCGGTTCACAGAGCAAGGCGTTTGGGCAGGGAAAGTTGTTGGTATAGAGACACCTTAACGCTTCAAATTCCCTCGTGTATCTGGAATGTTCTTCTTCTTTGTCGTAGGTTACTATTCGATGATTCAAATAAGGCCGGTAGGTTTTCAAAATCAACCGATAGGGGGAACCTTGGTCATCTGAGAGGGTTAAACAAAGAACGTCATTATACAATCCCCCGCCAATCCTCGAGACATCCCTAAGAACCAGACCCTCGACGGGTACAGGCAAGCCCTCAATGCCCCGGGGCAAATTATCCTTCAAGTACAAAGACAACTTCTCGAAATACCACTGCTCATCTAAGTGCTGGGCACGATATCTAAGCGTATCAAGAATCAAGAAAATTCACTCAAACCATTTGATAGACAACTAACATGATTAAGACTAAAAAACCTGTAGAAATGACTCTCCATATGCTGTGGCTTATAGTTTCTGTAAATTGCCCATTCGATGCTTCTTTGGTAGCATCTTTCAGCAACCCCTTTAGTCGGGCGTAGCTGTTTTTGGTTTTGGCATAGTGGCGGGGTTACCTTTAGAGCACCAACACCTGAGAGCAATTTTACTCTTTTTAGCAGCAGATCAAACCCGTTTAGCATCGCTGCGGACCTTTGAGCATCCAGAGGTTTTGGCGCAGCAAGCGCATCCGGGTTAGCTTCACGATAGATAGAATCCCAGAAGGTCTCGTTAACATAGTCGCTTGGATGAAACGTCAATACAGTAGTCTTGTGAACTAACATTTTTCTTAAAAGTAAACGATAATGGTATCTTGTTCCTAGCCAGTTTGACGGCAAAACAGGATAAGGATAAAAGACAAACCCCTTGAAAACCACCGGACGCGAAGAGACATCAGCCGAAAAATCGTACCGTATACCCAACTCTTTTAGGGCCTCTAGATGGGCCGGATGCCAGCAGTACCCAGGCGCTCTAAAGGCAGTAACTGTCTTGGTTGGAAAGAGTTCTCTTAGCGCCTCAATCCCGCCGGGACCCTTGATTTCGCCTGTTAGGGGGTCGATATGGGAGATTTCTCGTTGGCGAGAGTTTTCTATGGCTGCTTGGTATGATGTGACGTCAGTAAAATGGAAAATAGAAGGGATAACGGAATGAGAGGAGGAGTGGTACCCGATTTGGTGGTTGCCCAAGAGCTTTACTATCTCGGGGTGAGCTCTTAGCTTTTCAGCCATGTGTCCTGTAATGAAAAATAGGCCCCTAAGGCCATATGCGTCTAGTTTTTCTATCATGAATTTTAGGGCTTGAGTTGAGTTTTCGCTTATGAAATCCTCAACGTCAAAAGTCAAAAACAACTCACGCATACGATTACAACTCCTAGCATCACATATAAGTTGAAGGTCTCATGAGGTTCCTTAGCTGGCGAGTTGGCCGTTTTTTAGCTAGTAGGTTTTTGTGCTTTTTTCGGGTCGGCGATTTTTAATGGGAAATCGGGGAGATAGTGCATTATTCGCTGCATTATGAGCAGCGGGACATCTATGAATTTTGATATGAATCCTGTGCTGCGGAACATGATGCGCAGGGTCTCGATGTCGGTTTGGTTTATTGCTCCAAAGCTGGGAAGCGCAAACAATAGCATGCCCACAAAAAGCAAACACCCAACAAACAAATTCAGAAGGGATGCGAGGGGTGAATAAAACACAAACAGCAAGGTTCCAGCAAAAGACACCAATGAGGCCCCCAGTATTTTTACGGTTGTTCGTACACCAGCCGAGAAATTGTTCTTTTTACAAACATAATAGTAGCAAATGAATACAGTGGGTGCCCCAGAGATACAGGACACAAACAGAACACCCGCCATCCCAAACGTTGGAATGAGAATCGAACCCAAAACTACCGAAACCACCAGATAAACTATTTTGGTTTTGAACAAGAACTTGGTTTTTCCTAATGCAAGAAGCAGATTCGGCAAGCTTAGACTTCCGAAAATAACTAACAAATCAGATAATACCAATATACTCAAAAACAGAGGTGCCTGAGCCCATTTCACGCCATACAAAGTTGAAATTAATGGGTCAGCAAGCGCTATCATACCTAACGTTGCAGGTACCAAAAGCAGAGAAGCATATTTCGTGGATGAAGTAAACACCGAATTTAGAAGCGACCGCTCTTTTATTGGGTCAACTTTAGAGAACGCTGGGTACAGCATGGTAGTGATGGGTATTGTAAAAAACCCTGAGACAACCATAAAGTTCGTGGCCACTTTGTAAACGCCGATTGTTGATGTGTCGCAGTAGGTTGCCATCATGAACCCGACAAACTGTACGCCAAGTCCGCCTACAAGGGTGGCGGCTGCGTATGGGACGCCGAAGGAAAGGAATGATTTGAGGGTAGGTAGGAAAGGTGCGTGACTGCTTGATGCTGGCAGGCGCCGAAGTACCAAATAATACAGGAGACCTATCGATATAGCCGAAGAGGCTACTATGCCAACAACATAGCCTACAACGGCACCCAAGGCACCATACCCCAAGGCTACTAGCACAGGTGCTGTTACACTTTGGAGTAGTGCGCCAACTAATAGCACAATGATGCTGGGCTTCATTCGTTCGAAACCCACAAAAACGCTTGATGGGCTGGCTGAAACAGCTGAAAAGAGGATTACAGATGAGGATAGCGCGATGAGAAATGCTGATTCGGGTTTGTTGAAAAGTGCTTGTGCGATGAGGGGCGAGAGGAGGATTAAGAGTGCTGCGAGTATTACGCCGATTGCTACCTGGAAAAGGATTGTGCGAGTTATTATCTTGCGTAAATCGGAAAAATTATTGGTTTCTCGACATCTGGCACAGTATCTTGTCAGGGCAGTACTAACGCCCCAATCTTGGAAGAGCATAAGGGTGGTTGCTGGAATTAACGCTATAGTGTATAGTCCATAGTCGCTTTGTAGTATGAGTCCGCCTAAGACGATAGTTCCAACTGCCATTATTATCGTTGAGAGAATTCTTCCAAAGAAAATGTGGAAGCCGCCTGCTGCAGAGATTTGTCCCATTTCTAGTGACTTTTGCATGCTTGTCATCCTGTCAAATGATTTTCTGTTTTCTTGTTACTGGAGTCCTTTTTGGCCTGGTTTGGGCTTGTACATGTTAGTTTTAGGTTTAGGTGGACCACGTTATTATTACCCTGTCTAATATGGGTGTTACCTGAGCATTCGTAGTAGAAAGCACAGCCTCATACTGCAACCAACGATTAGGCAAACTAACAACAGACGACCCATTCACCACATAATAACCCGACCACACCGCA
>JBLNCY010000002.1:0-11944 GCA_050261115.1 Methanocella sp. | reverse complement strand
GCCCCACCACCGAATTTTTCTTGGTTTCTGCAGTTTTGGCTTCTTCGTCTGGCCTTCAAAATTTTGCAGTTTCAAAAGGCAACCGCTCAAAAACTAGTAAACTTCAATTAACAAAATTTTGTAAAAAAGAAAATGGTTGGGTGCTGCACTTACTTGGCAGCTGCTTTTGCGAGTTTCTTTAGGATTTGGTCCTTTGCGATGTTGTAGGCGATGGAGTAGTCAAAGAGTCCATCTTTTGCGGCGGTGGCTTGCTTAATCATTTCAACCTCGGTCTTGATTTTTAGTTTACCGATGGCTAATGCACCGATGCCCCAAACGCCTGGCTTTATTTCTTTGTTATCATCGTTTGGGCCTAATCCTTCAACACCCAGGGGTTTAATGGCGTTGATGTCTGCGACGATTTTGCAGTTTGGTGCCGCTGCGAGGTCTGCTGCGGTGAGCAACTGTACTCCGCCTGCGCCTGCTGCTAGGATGATTTCGGCGTCTTTGATTGCTGCCACGGTCTGGTCTGGCTTTGCGACCTCGACGACTTTGACGCGTTGGGCGCCGCATTCAGCGTTGATTTTGTCGGCGACTGCTTGGCCTTTTGCTAGGCTGCGGCTGCTTATTGTTACGTCTGCTTTCGCAGTGGCGTAGATGCGGGCTGCGGTTTGGCCGACTGGGCCTGTGCCTGCGAGGACTGTGACTTTTTTGCCCTCTAAGTCACCGAGGCCTTTTTCCATGGCTGCGCCGAAGGTTTTGGCGACTGCTGCGGCTGCTGTGCTGTATCCGCCTCTTGGGTCAACGATGATGCTGTTTCCCCATGGTGCGGTGCTCATGGCTTTCTGGGTTGCTGCGACGACTTTCTCTACTTCTTCAAAGTTGCTGCCGTTGATAAAGACTTTAGTGTGGGCTGCTCCTAGGGGGCCGCGTGGGAAGAGCAGGTCATAGACGATCTTTGGAGCGTCTTCGCCAGTGACGTTTTCGTATTTGAATATCATGGAGTCTGGGAATGCGTCTATTGCGACGAGGAGGTCAAATGGGCTGCAGTATTTGTCTGTGTCTAGGAAAACGAAAACTGTTTTGAAGGTTGGTTGTTGTGCCAATTTAGTTTACACCTTACAGGTTTGTGATACAGTTTAATGATTTAAGAATTGTCCAGCTAAACCCTTTGATGCTCTATGTTTGCCTGATGTTTCGGTTTTATGGGAAAAAACCTAATAATTAACCAATAGACCATCTCTAGACATAAGTTAATTATTCAAGGGTAGGTCACACCTGGCCGTGCAAGACATTAAACCTAACCCCAAACAAGTCGAATTTCTGTTCTCCAAATTATCAGAAGGCGTTGCATACTGCAAAGTAATCACTAACAAGAACGGGAAACCAACCGATTGGATCTACCTTGACGTTAACACCGCGTTTGAACACATCAACGGAATCAGCAAATCCGAAGTTGTGGGAAAAAGGCAACCGAGGTTCTCCCCAAGATAAAGCGTGACCCCGCCGACTGGCTTAACTTCTACGGGCAAGTTGCCTTAACTGGTCAATCCATGGTTACTGAGCGCTATTCAGAGGCATGGAAGAAATGGCTGCACGTTTCAGCCTATTGTCCTGAGAAAGGCTTTTATTTCCATTTTTGAAGACATCACTGAACGTAAACTGGCTGAAGAAGCCCTAAAGCAAAGTGAAGAACGGCTTAACCGATCAGAAGCGATTGCTCAATTAGGAAGCTGGGAACTTGATTTAGTCAAAAACAAGCTAATATGGTCCAATGAGGTTTACCGAATTTTTGGCCTTAAACCCCAAGAGTTCGACGCTACCTACGACGCTTTCCTAGCCGCTGTTCATCCTGATGATCGCAAAGCGGTTGATGACGCCTATACCCAGTCACTTAGGGGCGGGCAAAGCGGGTATGAGATTGAGCATAGGGTAGTGCGTAGAGACACTGGCGAGGTTAGGGTTGTGCATGAGAAATGCACCCATATCCGTGACGCTTCGGGGAAGATCGCTCGATCTGTAGGTATGGTTCACGACATTACCGAACGCAAAAAGACGGAAGTCGCCCTCAAAGAGAGTGAAGAGCGGTTTTCAGCAGCTTTCCAAGCTAATGCTGCAGCCGCCATTATTTTACGATGGTCGGATGGACACTATGTGGATGTTAACGAGGCCTTCCTACGCGTTTCTGGGTATACTCGGAAAGAGGTCTTAGGTCGCACTACCTGTGAATTAAATGTTTATCCTACGCCTGAAGACCAAGTTAAGCTTTTGCAGCTTATCGAGGCTGACACCGTTAAGGGTATAGAGATGACTTTTAGAGCAAAAAACGGTCAATTAATCGATACCTTGCTTTCTACAAAAAAGATTACCCTTCAGGGCGAAACCCATATCGTCACAACCATGGTTGACATAACAGAACGCAAAAAGACAGAAAAGGAAATTGCACGCTTAGCCTCCTTTCCAACACTTAACCCCAATCCTATCATAGAAGTGGACCAAAACGGCAACATCACGTATCTTAACCCTACATCAAAACGTCTCTTTCCAACCATCGAATCCGAAGGGTTGCAGCATACCTTCTTTAGCGATTGGGAATCCGTAAAAAGAGAATTTAACGACAAGGACACGGGCACCTTTGGCAGAGATATAAAAGTCAACGGTCACTGGTACCGCCAGCAACTCTACCTTGTGCCTAACACGCAACTGATAAGGATCTACTGCTCAGACATCGACGAATTGAAGAAGATAGAAGAAGCGCGTGCTTTGGTTCAGGTGAAACTTGAAGAGAACGCAGTTAAGCTTGAAAAGTACGCTAGCAAACTAGAGGACCTTGCGGAGCAGCGGGCTCAACAACTGCAAAACGCCGAAAGATTAGCTGCTATTGGTCAAACGGCGGGTATGGTTGGCCATGATATACGTAACCCGTTGCAGGCAATTACCAGCGACATGTACTTGATCGCTGAAGAGGTCAAGGTGCTGCCAGATGGAGAGTGCAAGCAGGCGATTATTGAAAGTGTAGAGTCAGTTAACCGTAACCTACTGTATATCAACAAAATTGTTAGCGACTTGCAGGATTATACTCGGCCGCTAAAGCCCCACTTCCAAAATGTTGACCTGGGGGACTTAATTGATGGCACATTGCTTACGATTAACATTCCGCAAGGGATTGCAGTCGATACTTCCATAGAGGCAGATGCAAAGCTTATCAGAACAGACAGCGCCTACATGAGACGTATACTTCAAAATTTAATCACTAATTCTATGCAGGCGATGCAGGAGCAGGGCAAGCTAACGATTGCAGTGTCTAGGAAGAAGGATGCTATTGTCGTCTCAGTCGCGGATACAGGTGTAGGCATCCCCGATGAAGTGAAAGCCCGAATGTTTACGCCGCTGTTAACAACGAAATCGAAGGGTCAAGGCTTAGGGTTAGCGGTCGTTAAGCGACTTGTAGATGCCCTAAAGGGGTCTATCTCGTTTGAGAGTGACACAGGCAAAGGCACCCGATTCACAGTCGAGTTCCCCCAGAAGCCACTCGATACCCCCCAGGATCTGTAGCCTAAGCTTACGGTTATAGTGTGGTATCATAGAGGTAGCCTGGATGGCGGCGCCGAAAACCAGCTCCTCTGTAGCTATCTTTTGGGCCGCTGCACCGTCAGTAGCGCCTGTTTTTTCTCTTTTTTCTTCTGCTCCTTCTCACGCAAAAGTTGTTTGTGCTGTTTTAGGCCTTCGATCTTCTCTTTTTTAGTTTTAGGCACTCAAAACACCAACATAACTCCGTCTAGAGTTTTTATTATTAAAAAATCATAGCTTGATACTACTGCCGAGGCTATCTACAACACTCCTTGTCTACCCCTAAACAAGGGCAGGAAATGCGTCGTTGGGGGTGTCTGGGTCTGTTTGCACTTCAAGCTTGGGTTCAACCAGAAGTTGACTCTATATATAAGGGAGGGTGTAGGTCGGCAAACCAACAGACGCCAACCCCATGAAACACACAGTCGTAATCTAGTTTCAGATACTCTTTGCTCTAAATCTGCTGTTATGCTTATATTCCCCGACTGCAGTAATCTCCCCCTAAGGAGACCAAATACAGATGCCAGCTATTGAAGTCGGCAGAATATGCGTCAAACAAGGCGGCCGCGAATGCTGCACCAAATGCGTCATCATCGACGTCATGGACAAAAGCTTCGTACTCGTCACCGGACCCAAAAAGTTAACCGGCGTTAAACGCAGACGCGCCAACATAAACCATCTCATGCCCCTCGAAGACAAAATCGACGTTAAGCGGGGCGCCTCAGACGATGAGGTTACTCAGGCGATAGAGGCCGCAGGCTTAACCGAAGAAATGACGCTTCTATTCTAAACTTTTAACCTTTAATACCACGAATTCTTTTTCTTACCCTACTCTAGGAGAATCCACTGCAGATGCCTCGAACCATACCTCCATGGGAAATCAAACGTGAATTACTCACCAAAGCCGAAGACTCCACCGACCCCAAATACGGCTGCAAACCAAGCGAACGCAGCGCTAAACAACTCATCAAATTCGGCACCATCAATCTCGATAAACCCGCCGGCCCTACCAGCCATGAAGTTGCCGCTTGGACTCGAAAAATCTTGAAAATAAACACTATCGGCCACGGCGGCACCCTTGACCCTAAAGTCACAGGCATCCTACCCATCACATTAGAGGAGGCAACCAAGATGGTTCAGGCGCTACTCTACAGCGGCAAAGAATACGTTTGCGTGCTAAAACTCCATGGCGACGTAGATGAGCCGCGGGTTAAGCATGTTCTTAGCCTTTTTGAAGATGAGATTTATCAGCGTCCGCCTCTGCGTAGCTCGGTTAAGCGGCAGCTGCGTACAAGACGCATCTACTACATAGACTATATCCAAAAAGAGGGGCGGTTGGTGCTGTTCAAAGTGGGCTGCGAGGGCGGGACATACATCCGCAAACTATGCTTTGATGTCGGCGAAATTTTAGGTGTGGGCGGTCACATGCAGGAACTGCGACGCACACGCGCAGGGCCGTTTACGGAGAATAGCGGCAAATGTGTCACTCTTCATGACGTCGCTTACTACTTTAGCGAGTATGAACGCACCAAAGACGTAGCGTATCTATGTAAATTCATCGAACCCATGGAAACCGCCTTGATGCAGCTCCCCAAGATCGTCGTCCGCGACTCAGCCGTAGATGCGCTTTGTCACGGCGCAAACCTAACCGCCCCAGGCATATGCCAAATCGACAGCGGCATAGAGAAAAGCAACATAGTCAGCATATTCACCCTTAAAGGCGAAGCCATCGCATTAGGCAGAGCCCAAGCATCCACCCAGCAGATACTTGACATGAAACGCGGCGTCGCCGCAACCCTTGCCCGCGTCCTGATGCCCCGAAACACCTATCCCAAAACCTGGAAATCCAGTGGCAAAGACGATGAGCAAGAAACCCCATAGAGGCCCAGACCATTACTTCTCTTCTGAACCCTCCTGTGATGACCGCTTCGGCATTGTGAAGGCTACTCTTCGGGGCCTCAACTTTGAGTTCCTTACCTCAAGCAGTGTGTTTTCCAAGAAAAAGATAGATTTAGGCACCCATGTCCTCATCGACGCCATGGTGCTGCCTGAGTCGGGGCAGATTTTAGACATAGGCTGCGGCTATGGCGCCGTCGGAATAACCGCGGCAGCATTAAACCCTAAACTGCAAGTTATAATGACCGACGTGAACATGCGCGCTGTACGCTTAGCCCGACAGAACATAGAAGCCAACCATATCCGCAACGCTGAGGTGCTCTATGGATATCTCTATGAGCCTGTGGAGCAGCTGCAGTTTGATTGTGTGCTTTCCAATCCGCCGGTAAGCGCAGGGATGGATATAGTTAGATCAATCATAGAGGGCGCCCCCAAAGTTATGAAGCCGGGCGGAAGGTTTCAGATGGTTATCCGAAGCAAGATCGGCGCTAAATCGCTGCCGGAGGTGTTTAGGGCGGCGTTTGGTAACTTTGAGGTGTTGTCTCGTGATAGTGGGTTCCGTGTGCTTATGGGTCAGCTTGGGGTTTAGTTACCGATAGATTTTTATTCAGTTCCTGAATGTTGGGTATACTTCAACACTATAATGGCTGTTCTGTGGTAACTGTTTGTCTGACAAGCACTTATATGTTGACTGCCACGACAGAACTACAAGCAACGGTGAAGCATATGTCCCTATCAGACGGCAACAAAAGAGAACGCATAACCATACGATTAACCAAACGATACCTTGATCTCCTAAACACACTCATCGACAAAGGCGTCTACAATAGCCGCAACGAAGCCATCCGAGATGCCCTACGCATCATGTATGAGTACCACGGCCTCAAAGTGGCACCCGAAAAGAAACCAGCAAGGACCGATGAACTCACATAATACCCCTCTTTTAATCACGCCTAGCAAAAAGCCGCTTTAGGTCACCGTAAACTACATTAGCAAACTCTTACCAATAGTGACCCATACACCAGTACAGTCAGGGGTATGAAAAAAGTGAAACTCAACAAGACTGACGAGAAAGTAGTAGCCACCTTACAAGCTGAAAAAGAATTAACTCTGCAAGAAATAGCTGACAAAACCGGCGAGTCATCC
Source organism: Methanocella sp. (assembly GCA_050261115.1). Taxonomy (GTDB): domain Archaea; phylum Thermoproteota; class Bathyarchaeia; order Bathyarchaeales; family Bathycorpusculaceae; genus Bathycorpusculum. Next base: position 5,353 of record JBLNCY010000002.1, on the reverse strand, counting down.
AAAAAGATCTTCCGGTCCCTAAAGAAGCTCTTTGAGAACGATATCGTCTCAACCCAAGCCCGCAAATACAGACTACTCATTACTGACACCAAAGCAATAAAGGCTAAACTTGCAGCCAAAGAGGAAGAACCCGAAGCTTAACCCCCGCATTTACCTCTGTTTTTACCCTCTGTCTAAAAACTGCCACTATCTTTTTGTTGCTCTCTCTGAAAAAGCGTTCAATGTTAGTCATGCGGCTAGTAACATCAACACATAGACTGCCAAAAAGAAAATTTCCAAAAAGAAGCTTTTTTGAGAGCCTCGAGCGGGCCTTGCTCCCGCGGCCTGCTGCTTACAAGGCAGCCGCTCTACTGGGCTGAGCTATCGAGGCACCCAAACTTTGCCCAGAACACACAACACATAAAACTTTACTTAAATAAAAGTTACTGTACACAGTCCACCGCAAAACAGAAGGACCAGTAACTCCGCCGCTTTTTTAATTAACTCTTTTTGGGGCCGTCACTGTTGGGTTTAAAAACTCCTCTGCCTATAACTGCATGGAGTATATGAAACGCCTAATCGCAGCCGCTTCAACGTTGCTCTTAGTTGCTCTTTTAGCGGTTTTGCTTTTTCAACAGACACCTGTTACTCCCTTTGAGGTTAATCCTCCCTACATTGGGGTGGCATTCGGCGGAAACACCGTTGAGCAAGCCAAAGCCATCATTGACCGCACAAAAAACTACACCAACCTCTTCATCGTCCAGTCGGGGCCCGTAAGCATCAACGAGACCGCTCTCACCGAAATCTGCGACTACGCCTACCAATCTGGCCTAAACCTAATCGTTTACTTTGGGGATTTGTCGCCTAGACTGCTTGCTCCCCAGGGATTGGCATGGCGTAACACTTGGGTAATCAACGCCAAAGGAGCATATGGTGAGCAACTCTTAGGCATCTACTACTATGATGAACCAGGCGGCATATTTCTTGACACAAACAAAACCGCCGTAGGCTGGGGACTATTTGACAACGAAACCTACGACTCTGTCGCAGAACGATTTAAGCGCAGCTTCCAGAGGGAACAGGGCATAGTTTTCCTAAAAAACGCAAGCATCCCCATGTACTGCTCAGACTACGCTCTCTACTGGTTTGACTACCACTTCGGCTACGACGTGGTCTTTGCTGAAGTCGGCTGGAACAACACCCGGATAGAGAAGGAGATTGCGTTGGTGCGGGGGGCAGCGAATTTTCAGCAGAAAGACTGGGGTATAATTGTCACTTGGACCAACACGCAGCCGCCTTATCTTGAGAGCGGCCCAAAAATCTATGAGCAGATGCGGGCTTGCTATGAGGCAGGCGCAAAATACCTCACCATATTCAACTACCCCTACGAAGAAAGCGGCGGATATGGCATTATGGAGGATGAGCACTTCGAGGCGCTAGAGCAGATATGGGCTGACATCGCAGAGGGCAAAATAACGCAGAAGACAAAACCCGAAGCCGTCCTGATTCTACCCCAAAACTATGGGTTTGGGTTGCGATCGGCGGATGATACGATTTGGGGTTTCTGGGAGCCTGATGAAAACTCGGCAGTCATCTGGGATAAAGCGATGCAGCTACTAGAAACGTATGGGCACAAGCTAGACATCGCCTACGATGACCCCGACTATACGCTCCCCGAGATTTATAGCGCCGTGTATTACTGGAACTCAACCCTGCCATAACCAGCGTTTTGAGTAAATTATATTTCACTCCCCTTCCAAACGTAAAATATGCGCAAAACTATTGCCTTAATGCTTACCACTTTATTGGTTGCTTCAAGCCTACTATTTATCGAGCCTGTACATTCAGAAGTAACCAAGCCTTCTGTTCCAGAATTTACGATAAGATTAGTGGATAATTCGTATGATGTTCCAACGACTTACTCAACAGACCCCTACACAGGCGAAACCATAACGCATCCCAGTCACCGCGTCACAAACATGTCTGTTGAGTTGGTGATAAAGAATCAACCTTTGTCTCCACCAACATTGAAGGCTGGAACATTTCGCTCTTCTACAATGTCCGGATGAAGGGGCATTATGGTGAAGACTGGCTAACCCTCTACAACCCCACCGTTACCCCCTACTACGCCCAACTGGACTCAGAGAATACCGTAATATCTTTCCCATACTCAGTTTCAGACTCTCATTTGTCTGTCGGCCCACTCAGCGGGCTTCCTTTGAATGCCGAAATCGACTTACAAGTGGAAGCGCTTGCAGGTTACGTTCATAGAGAATCCAACAGTAGCACGACTAACCCGTTGGAAATGTTTACGTGGGTTTTGACGGTGAAACAAGCGGTTGGAGCAGCACACAAACCATAACCCTAAGCTGGGACGCCGCAACCGATGAAACCTCCACGGCTGCACCTACTAATTCGTCACAAAACCCAACAACCAGCAGCCCGCCTTCTGGTGAGTCTGCCCTGTTTGGCTTGGATTTGCTGGGGATAAGCCTTCTTATACTGTTGGGCGCTATCGTGGTTTTGTAAGGCTTTATGGTGTTTTATTTGCGTAAACGAAGCTCGGTTAGGTTTGTTGATAAGGCTACTTAGGCGCGCCATTGAGTTGGTAAAAGGCTGCGGTGGCTGTGCTAAGTGTTGTGGCTGTTTGTTAACTGACTTGGTGTCTTTCCATGGAAGACGGGCAAGGTAGTCTAGATAGCTGTTGTCTGGGCTACAGGCTTTTTTGTGGTTATTTGTATATGCTTAGTGTGGCACTGTCTTTTTGGTGGGTGGACATCTGTGGTTTGTTCAAGCTTAGGTTCAACCCTTGATTGACTCTATATAGGGGGGTAGGTGCAGAGAGCAAGATGTCAGTTAGGCAAAGAACGGAGGTGCTGTGGATAGTTCTCCGCCCGCCGCAATAGATGCTCAAGACTTGGGTGCTGCCCCCCGCAAACGGTCTCATAACTTGCGGTTTGTCCCCCGTTTGAGTATGTTATGCATGGTAATTTCATGGTCAAATAGTGTTAGGTTTGGTGTTTTGGTGCTGTTTTGGGGGTGGATTGAAATTATAATAAAAAATACGAAAATGGACTTAAATAACAATTCGTGTTGGTTGTAACTGGAACAAAAAAGCACAGACTTGTGCTATATGGTGCGACATGTATATATGGTGGTTTGTAGACTTGATGTATTCCCTGAAAAACGGGGTTGTATCCCAACAAAAAGTGGGGTGCAACGCGTTAGTGAAGCGCCTTGACGCCTAAAGCGTCAACGGTAATCACGAAATAAGTGAAACAAAACCCTTATATTCGTGGTGGATGCTTCATATGCAATCCCAGTAACATGGGTTACACGCAAAATAACGATGCAGCCCCTCACCAGAACACGATGAGGGGTGAAGCGGTGAATGGGCGGATCCTCTACTGGACGCTCAAAATGACACCATGCACAGGTCAAACATATACAACGACGCCAAACACTTAATTTGAAATACAATATGTGTTTCACCAAACGCCAAACAGACACTACCATTGGCCCGTAACATGCCACGCTGTTTGAAGGATGGCTCGGCTTAAGAACCGATGAAGGGCGCGGCAAGCCGCGATACAGCCTCGGGTAAGCGCATGCAGCCTTAGATCCGAGGATACCCAAATGAGACTTCTCATCATCCGCAAGGATGTTTGCTCCTTAACGGAGCGGGAACCCCCCGAACGGAAGCATCTTAGTAGGGGGAGGAAAAGAAACCAACACGGGATTCCCTTAGTAGCAGCGAGCGAAATGGGAACAGTCCAAACCGAATCCTAAGCAGAAATGCTTCGGAGATGTAGGGTTAAGGGCCTCGCGTACCTCTTCTCTGGTGAAGTTGAAATGGCCTGAAAAGACCTGCCAAAGAGGGTGATAGCCCCGTAAACGTAAGCTGGAAAGAATTGCGAGAGTCCCAGACTACCATACCGTGGCTTCGGTATGGAAAGCTGGAAGTCACCAACTTCCAAGACTAAATATATCTTAAGACCGATAGCGCACTAGTACGGTGACGGAAAACTGAAAAGTACCCCGAAATGGGGGTGAAAAGTGCCTGAAATCAAACAGTTACAGACGTGCATGGCCCCAAAGAAGCGAAGTCCTCCGAAGGAAACTGTAGAGATGCAGTCGTACGAGGAGGATGGATCAGGGTTATGCGCTCCGTCTAGAAACACGGGCCGGGGAGTTTATAGTTATGGCAAGCCTAAAAGTTACAAACTTGTAAGCAAAGGGAAACCAATACGCACGCAACTCCGCAAGGAGCCAGGTGCAGGGTCTGAAAGGGCCCGAAGTCATAACTATACATACTAGAAACCAGACGATCTAGCCCTGGGCAGGACGAAGCTAGGCGAAAGCCTAGTGGAGGTTCGAAAGGGTTCTAACGTGCAATTTGTTCCCCAGACCTGGGGCTAGGGGCTAAAGACCAATCTAGTCTGGTGATAGCTAGTTCCTTCCGAAGTGGGCCTGAGCCCAGTCCCGAGCGAGGCGGCTAGTGGGGTAGAGCACTGATTGGAAAACAAGGATTCGAAAGAGTCCACTTTCCTTTCAAACTACGAATCCACTCGCACCGTAGACCTTGGGAAGCGGGTTAGTGGGGGTAAGCTCCACGACCGAGAGGGGGACAACCCAGACTGAGGTTAAAGTCCCCAAATGCTGGCTAAATGTCAAACCAAAGGGCGTCGTCAGCCTCAGACAGCGGGGAGATAGGCTTAGAAGCAGCCATTCTTCAAAGATAGCGTAACAGCTCACCCGCCGAGGCTGACGGCCCCGAAAATTGACGGGGCTAAGCCAGCTACTGATACCTCAGAACGCAGCTTAAGCTGCGCTGGTAGGAAGGCGTCCTGATTGGACAGAAGCTGGGCTGTAAGGTCCAGTGGACCGATCAGGATTGCGAATCCCGGTGGTAGTAACAGCAAAGAGAAGTGAGAATCTTCTCCGCCGAAGGGGCCAGGGTTCCCCGGCAACGATCGTCAGCCGGGGGTAAGTCGATCCTAAGGCATAACTTAACCGATTATGCCGAAAAAGGGAATCCGGCTAAAATTCCGGAACCATACAGATACATGCGGCGACGCAAGCTCAGTGTTGACGTTTCGGGGTAAGCTAAGCAAGGTTTTCGCCTTGTTTAACCGTATAAACCTAGGGAGTGCCGTAATGACGAGAACTAGGCGAACTCGGGAATAGCCATCCGTTTTAGGAAGGTTTAGCTGATCTCTGGAGCCACTGAAAAACACACTGAGAAGGATCCTGTATGATCGTACCTAGAACCGACACAGGTGTCCCTAGGCGAGAAACCTAAGGCGTGTCGGGTATACACTAATGCGAGGGAACTCGGCAAATTAGCCCCGTACCTTTGGTATAAGGGGTGCCT
>JBLNCY010000001.1:0-4795 GCA_050261115.1 Methanocella sp. | reverse complement strand
GTTTGAGCTACTTGAAAGTTAATAATGTTTTTTTCTTGTATTGATATAGTAAGGGGGAACATTTATCCTCAACGGCTTTGAGCGCTAATTTTTTTGAAACTGATTCCCTCTGTTGCGGCATTGTAAAATTTAAGGTAATCGGGGATAGGTCTCCCTTAACCGCAAAAAACTAAGTATTCTTTTTGTAGCATACTCTTTCTTTATCTTTTTCTGGTTAGTTTTTGTTCATTGAACAATCAGACTTAGACGGGTGTTCAAGGGGTTTTTTAACATACTATAGCATGGTTTAGACCTAATTGTTAATGAAATGATGCCATAAAGTTAATAGGCGACAAACTCAATTTCCGTTACTATCTTACCGAATTTCATAGAGAGAAGAATTAATGCTTCAAATAATAGAAAAACAAGCATTTAACGGTAAAATTTCAAACATTTGGAGAAAAGCATAGTTATGGCGCGATATAGACAAACAGAAGAAATCGTCAAACTGATGAACGATCCCACAGTGATCCGCAACACTAGTATCATCGCACACGTCGACCACGGCAAAACCACCTTATCCGACAGTCTCTTGGCACACGCAGGCATCATCAGCACACAAACTGCAGGACAAAAACTATTCCTTGACTCGTGGGATCTTGAGCAGAAACGCCAAATGACCGTTTTCGCCTCAAACGTCAGTCTTGTCCACAACGTCAAAGACAAAGATTACCTCATCAACCTAATCGACACACCCGGCCACATCGACTTCTCAGGCGCAGTCACCAGAAGCCTTCGAGCAGTCGACGGAGCCCTTGTCGTAGTGGATGCAGTAGAAGGACCCATGACCCAAACCGAAACTGTCCTCATGCAAGCCCTACGCGAACGTGTCAAACCACTCTTATTCATCAACAAAGTAGACCGCTTAATTAAAGAAATCAAACTAACACCCGCAGAAATCCAGAAAAAATTCGCAAAGATTCTCCTAAGAGTAAACTCATTAATCGAGCGATACGCTCCACCCGAACACAAACAGGACTGGCAAGTTAAAATCGAAGACAGCCGCGTAGCCTTTGGTAGCGCACTCCACAAATGGGGCCTAAACCTCGATCACATGAAGGCAAAGAAAATCTCTTTCCAAGACATCATCGACGCATACACCGGCGAAGCATCCGATGTAGGCAGAAAAGTCGATGAACTCAGCAAAAAAGCGCCCCTGCCCGAACCAATCCTTGATATGTTCTGCCAGCACCTACCCAGCCCACTCGAGGCACAACCATACCGTCAGCCACAGATTTGGCCAGGTGATCCAAAATCAGCCGTCGGTGTCGGCATGGCAAAAGTTGACCCTAACGCACCTTTGCTCATGTGCATCTCCACCATTGAGGTCGACCCACACAGCGGCACAGTCGCAATCGGCAGAATCTTTAGCGGAGCAATCACTAAAGGCAAAGAAGTTCAGCTAGTCAGCGCAAGACAGAAAGGCACTATCCAGCAAGTCTTCATGTCCATGGCAACCGACCGTGTGTTCGTAGACCGCGTTCCAGCAGGCAACATCGGCGCAATTTCTGGTTTACCTCTGCACGTTGGTGAAACTGTAGGTGAAGCCGGCATAGAGGTCCACAGCTTCGAAGGTCTCCAATACGTCTCTGACCCAGTCGTCACCGTAGCAGTAGAACCCGAAGACGTCAAAGACCTACCGCTCTTTGACAAAGTTATGCACAAACTCACCACCGAAGACCCTAACCTGCACTTCGTCATGAACAAAGAATCAGGCGAATTCCTACTCAGTGGTATGGGCGAATTACACCTTGAAATCACCGCCTATCGAATGCAGGAATCAGGCCTCAAAGTCAAACTATCCAAACCCATCGTCATCTACAGAGAAACCATCAGCCATGACTACAAAGGCCCAGCAGTTATGGGTAAAAGCCCCAACAAACACAATAAACTCTGGATCACAATCGAGCGACTATCCGATGAAGTCATCGAAGCCATCAAAGCAGAAAAAATCACAGACATGCAAAGCAAAGACGAACGAACAAAAATCCTACGCAACCTCGGATGGGATGCCGACGACGCCAAAGGAGCAGTCGCAGTCGAAGAAAACAACATTCTCTGCAATAGAATCCGCGGACGCCAATACGTCGATGAAATTATCGACCACATAAAAACTGGTTTCCGTGAAGCAGTCCACACAAGCCCACTAGCAAAAGAACCAGCCTACGGCCTCAAAATCAACCTCGAAGATATCACCCTACACGAAGACCCAGTCCACCGCGGCCCCGCCCAAGCAATCCCAATGACCTGGCGACCCATCTACTGCGTCATCCTACTATCAGACCCCAAACTGCTTGAACCCATCATGAGCTTCGAATGCAAAGTCCCAAGTGAATTCGTCAGCAGCGTCATCACACTACTCAACAAACGCCGAGGCAAAATCATCGACATGCCCTCCGAAGAAGACATGATCACCGTCAAAGCAGAACTCCCAGTCTCCGAATCCTTCGGTATCGCAGACGAACTCCGAAGCAGCACACAAGGCCGAGCTTTCTGGGCAACCCAATTCAGCAGATGGGCATATGTCCCCGAAAGTATGCAGGCAGAAACCATCAAAAAGATCCGCGAACGCAGAGGCTTACCGCCAACACCGCCAAAACCAGAAGAATACTTCGAGAGCGAATAAACTTCCTCTCAACCCTTTTTTGTTATTTTTAAAAACTTTTTTTATCATTTTAGTTCTTGCGTTTCTTTTTTAAATCCCGGTAGCAATAAAGCACATTTTTGATTCAGAAAAAGAGAAAAAAGATTAGTGATTGATGAAACGAATCTGGCTCAATGTTTCTGTATTGATGAAGCTGTTGAGTGGCTACATGTCTCTGCATATAACCTGTATGTTATCTGTGCATGCGTCTATGGTGTGACCGCACTCAGGGCAAACGTGGCTGTTTATGCCGCCATCCATCTTGAATTTGGGTTCAACTGCCTTTTTGCAGTATTTACATTCTGCAAGCATTCACTTTACCCCATACATACTATATGCTTGGCGTAGATTTAACTTTAACCCAAGCTCTATTTAGCAGGGGGGCAAGGCTTTAATCCAAAATCACGCTTAAAATAAGCTGATTACCCTATGAGCCTAATTGTGGGAATATCTGGAAGTCCACGCAAACAAGCCACCGAGTACATTCTTGAGCAAGCCCTAGAAATGCTAAAAGCAAGAGGCTACCAAACCCAACTCTGGACAGTAAGAGGCAAATGGCTAGAATACTGTACACACTGCGACTTCTGCCTAACAAACAAGAACTGCCAAATCCAGGATGATATGGAAGAACTCTACGCACACCTCGCTAAAGCAAAAGGCATAATCTTCGCCACACCCGTATACAACGGCGGCGTCAGCGCCCAAACCAAAACCGTCATGGACCGCACCCGAGCATTAGTTGCGGCAGATAAGAACTTTTTTAAGGGCAAAATCGGCATGGGTATAACCGTGGGCGGAGACCGAGCCGGCGGCCAAGAACTGGCACAATGGCAAATCCACACCTTCTACTTAATTAACAGCATGATTCCTGTGGGTGGGGGGCCTTTTGGCGCGAATTTGGGTGCAAACTACTGGAGCAAAGACACACTTGAGGGCGCCAAGCTAGATGAGGAGGGCGCACGGGGGCTTAAGAAAACCGTGAAGCGGTTTGCAGAGTACATGGATTTCTATTGCAAAAAATGTGACGGTAATCGGTGAATGGTATGAGTGAAGTTAAAGCTAAAAAAATAAAAATCGCTTGGGGCATAACTGGTGCAGGCGATAAAATCGCTGAAATTATCCAAACCATGAAGGAGCTGCAAAAAGAAGTCGCAGACACCGTCGAGTTTGATGTCTACATATCTAAAAACGGCGAAACGATGCTTAAATTTTACCAGCTGTTTGATGAGGTAAAGAACAGTTTTCCCAAAGTTTGGGTTGAGCAGAATTCGAATTCGCCTTTTTTGGCGGGTATGGTGCAGGGGCAAAAATATGCGTTCCTATTAATTATGCCCGCGTCTTCCAACACGGTAGCTAAAATCGTCAACAGCATAAGCGACACACTGCTGACTAACGCTGCGTTGATGGCTCTGAAGGCTTTTGTGCAGGTATGGATTATGCCTGTTGACTTCAAAGAGAGTGTGATCTATACTAAACTGCCCAACGGCAAAGACCTCAAGCTTCGGGTACGCAAGGAAGAGGCTGAACAGGTGCGTAAGTTAATGGCTACCGAAGATGTGCGGGTTTTTGAGAACCCAGCTGCGGTTAGGGATGCCTTTTTAGAGTGGCTAAAGACCGCTCACCCCTAATTTCCCCTATGTTTGTAGTTTTGTTATTGTTTGTCTGATACAACATATGCTTTTATTTGTTGTTTGTGGCGTTTGGTTGAAAAGTGCGGTTAAATGGTAAATTGTCCACATTGCGGGCGATCTCTCTCTTCGCCTGAACGTAGAATCGAAAACTCCGCTTTCTGTATTGAACTCTACAAGTGCCCTTACTGTGGTAACTCGTTTAAACGGTTCATGTAGTGTTAAAAACGGTGACGCCCTCTTGGCTGTCAGTCACTTGGTAACTGAATTTTTTTGCTATGTCGCGCGCTACCGCTTTGTCTGCTTCTGGGATGCTGCCTCGTATGTGTAGCTTGTAGTTTATTGTGCCGCCTATCTTTTGTTCTTCAAACGATAGGGAGTTTAATGCCATATCGTTGCATTCGGTTAGAAGTTCCTTAAGATACGTGACTGCCTCGTTGCGTTTCAAAGATTAGGTACCCCTTAAAAAACTGTTTATCCGATT